>RFON01000014.1 GCA_009926625.1 Planctomycetota bacterium | reverse complement strand
GAAGTTCTGGCCATCGGTGGGGCGCGTCGACAATCCCTACGGTGACCGCAATCTCGTGTGCACCTGCGATGGGATGGATGCCCACCGCTGACGGCGATCAGAACGCGAACACCAGTTGAAGGTCAAACACATATTGCCCCTGCTTGTTCGGTTGACCTGTCGGCGGCGGGCCTGATTCGTCCGTGTAGCTGAACTGCGTCTTGACCGTCAGCGTTCGGTCGAGGCGCCACCCCACGCACGCATCGATGCGCCAGACGTCGTTGTCCCACGATTCACTGCTGCCGGGTGCATCGCCGTAGACCTGCTGATTCCAGCGCCCCGCCAACCACCACTGCGCATCGAAGCGCCAGCGCGTTTCCATGAAGTAGCTCACGACACCGACTGTTCCAGCCGGCGACAGCGGACCAGATCGCACGTTGAAGTTCGACCAGTGCGCCTCGCCCCACAACTCGAGGTCGCCATGCGCCCAGGACACATCGACCCCAACATTGTTCTGCAGGTAATTCTGCCAGCCCTGAAACGAATTCGGCACGACATACGAACCCGTGCTCCCGCTTGCGCCGATGTTCCATTCCGTGGTCGGGCGCCACCCGAGGCGACCCGTGTAGGTCAGCGCGCTCCCATCGAGTGGGTTCTCCCACAGTTGCCAGTAAGGCACCGCGGAACTGAGCGCATCATTCTTGAACTCGAATGCCCAGTCAATGCGGTCGAGCGTTCCGTTGAATTGTCCACCACTGGTGTAACTCGGTCCCCAGATGATCGGGAGCCATGTGCTGCGGTTCGCGGGTGCGGTCTTCGGCGTGATGCGCGCCGTGTCCCCCCGAATCCCCATGAACCACTCATAGGCAAGCGGGGCGTTCACCAGCGGATTCTGCCAACTGAAGTGGCGGTTCACCCATTGACCGTAGCTCGTCGGAATGGCGCCAAACTTGCCCTGCAGGATGCCGCCGAACGGACTGATCTTGGCGTAGTACACATCGGGTCGAATCTGGATGGACCCATCGGTTGGATCGAACCCGCGGTCGACATCGCCGAGTGCGAAGATGGAGAGCCACTCCTGCACCTGCAGCGTGCCGAGCATGCTGAGTCGCGGCGAATTGAGGTAGTTCTGCCCGGTCACCATGATGCCCGGCGGTGGTTGTGAGATGACCCAGTTGTCGACCGTTGCGTAGAAGTCGAAATCAAGCGACACATCGCCCTTCTCGCTCTGGAAGGAAGTCATGTCACGAATCTGGTCGACCACATCGTCAAGCGGGTCTCCTGCACACGCGGCAGCGCACACGAGCCACGCGGCGCACGCGCGCAGCAGCGGGTACCCGAGTGCGGGACCGATCGCTGGGCTCATCCGTGGCCTCGCGCCACTTGCAGCGCCTGCAGATCACCGATTGCCATCAACTCGAAAGCGCGGATCTGCTCTGAGAAACCCTTCGCCTCGAGCGGGGGCAACTCCTGCACGGATGCTGACTCGATTCGGTCCATCACGCCGGCATCAATGTAAACGGACATCGCAGGTGCCTTCGAACACAGGCGAGCGGCAAGGTTGACGCGCGCGCCGAGCACCGTGTAGTCGAGCCGCTGCGTGCTGCCCATGCAGCCTGCGACGACGGTGCCGAACGCGCAGCCAATCCCTATTCGGATCGGGCGCGCCGAGCCTTCGTTCGCCGCCGCGCGCGCGCGCACCATCGCGATGGCGCAGCGTGCAAGGCGCTGGGCATCGTCAGGTGCACCCTTCGGTGCGCCGAATGTGACCATGATGAGGTCGCCCACAAACTTGTCGACCACGCCGCCGTGGTCATAGGCAACCTTCGTCAGCAGCGTCATGTGCTCGTTCAGCATCGCGATGACCTGCGGCGGGTCCATGTGTTCCGTGAGGGAAGTGAATCCGCGGATGTCGCAGAAGAGGACGCCGACATCCTTGCTGGTGCCGCCGAGATCGAGCTTGCCGGCGAGCAGTTCCTCGGCAACCTCCGGATCGGTGACCACATCGAGCACGCGACGGTACTGGTCGCGCAGCGCCAGCCCTGCACCCATCTCGTTGAACCGCGTCGCGAGCTGTCCGAGTTCTCCGCGATCACGCACGGGAACGCGCACGGTGTAATCCCCCTTCTCGATGGCGCGCGCTGCCGTACTCATGTCCGCAACGGGACGCGACAGGCTGCGCGCAATCCAGCCCGCAATGACAAGTCCCGTCACCAGGGCGACGGCGCCCGCGATCAGCAGCCGAACCATCAGCGATTGCACGGCGCGCGATGTCCCCGCCAAGCTGGCCACAGCCACATACTGCGCCAGCGGTTTCTCCGCGATCGTCTGCGCATACGCGATCATCGGCTCATCCGCCACCGCAAACTCCACGTCCATGCGACCGTCGTTGATTCCTGCGGCGTTCAGCGCAGCAGCAGCAGCGGCTCGCATCGCATCAGCGAGGTCACCGCCGAACACCTCATCCCCGACTCGAAGCCCGACGCGCAGCACGGCACCATCGGGCAACTCAAGCGGCCTTGGCGCAGTGAACGGCACGCAGAGCGCGAGAAAGCCGAGCTGCTCGTCGACGCCGACATCGACCACGGGCGCGACGACCGCTTCGATGACGCGCCCATCCACCGCGAGATAGAGCAGCGCGGTTTCCGCGCGCCCACGCACGAGCGGGCCGAGCGTCGCTGCAATCGGGCGCGTGGCATCTTCGGCGCCGCGACGAACTGCCACGACCGCTCCGTCGAGGTCGAGAAACACGAAGGTGGAACCGCGCCCACCGCTCTGCAGCGCGAAGCGCAGTTCATCCTCCGCGGTCTTCGCGACGACGGAACCATCGGCGGAACCCATGGCGGCGACAACGCGCGGCGATTGTGCAAGGCGTTCCACTTCGCCCCGCACCGACTCCACCCGCAAGCGCTGGGCGGACATCGCACCGTCGACCTGCGCGGCAAGCGTGTTCTCAAGCGCGGTGACATAGGACGCCCGCGCGGCAGGTCCGCCCACGGCTGCGGCAACGCTCAATGCAACGACGACCACCAGCGTGATTGCGATCGAGAGCTTGACGGAGAAAGTCACTTGCTTGGCGATCCGTCAATGGACGACCAGTCCACTTCGAGGACCTGCCCCTCCTGCAACTCCACTTCCTTCTCGATCAACTTGCGACGCGGACCGACCCAGATGCGCACCGAGTGCTTCCCGGGTGCGATGCCGGCGATCTCGAACTGTCCCGCCTCATCGCTTCGTGCAAACCATGGCGTGTCGGTCACGATGATGTGGCCGCGCATGTGATCGTGCACATCGCAAAACAGATCGACCACGCCTGGTGTCATGAACGGCTTTGCCGCGGGTTCCTCGCCCTTCACGAATCGTCCAACATCGAACTGCTGACGGTCGGAGAGGCTGAACACGCTGTGATAGTTCTCGTCGTTGTTGGGAAACGAAACGCGGGTTCCCGACTGGATCACCGTCACCTCAGGCCGAAACTGATAGCCCGACTGCGTGATCGTCCGCGCCGGCACGCTGTTGCCGTCGATCGGCGGGAAACCCGATCCGATCCACACAACGCTCATCGACACATCGGGTGGCTCGACCTTGATCGCAGGCTGTGCGCCGTACTCCTTCACTTGCGGTCGCTTGCGCGGCACGATGGGCAACTTGCCCTTGACGGTCGCGCCGGACTTCGTGGCGGGTGCCGTTGTCGGTGCCGCTGCCGGTGCCGTTGGTGATGGCGCGGGCTCAGTTGGTGTTGCAGATGCGGGCGGATCCTGCGCTGGCGGCTCTGGCGCATCGCTTGCGTGCGGCTGCGCACCGACGAGCGAGGCACAGAGCAGCGTCAGGACCGCGATCGCCCTGATGGATCGCTGCGTCACGAAGTGAAACTGCTCTCCTCTCATGGATTTGAGGCTACCGCACGGCCATGGCGACGATGATGACGAGGTGGACGAAGAACGATCCGGCGCCGAGGATGATCGCGACCCACGCATGGACGGCACCTCGAACCGCGGGCTGCGCTGCGCGACGCTGCAGTCCGATGATCCCGAGCACGACTGCCACAGGACCCACGACGAACCCGAGCACGGGAATGAGGCTGCCGATGCCCGCGTAATAGCCCACGAGCGCAGGCGCATTCTTGTACGGAATGACCCCGCCCGTTGCATCGCCAGCAACAGTTGGGGTGCCGATCTGCGGTGCCGCCCCACCGAACTGCGGCGGCGCGATCGGCATGTGAACGCCGGGAATCCGATCGAGCGAAACCCACTCGCGCTGCCCGTGGTACCAGCCGAGCATGCCGAGCGTCGGCAGTTCACCCGTGCGAAGCTTGGCGTTCACTTCGGCGATGTCGAAGGAACCGAGCTGTCGATCGCCAAGGGCCAGATGAATGCGCGTGTGAGCCGCGGGGACTGCGTCTGGTGTGATCGACGGTAGCGGCGGGTGCTGCGATCGCTCTTCCATCGGAGGGACCTTTCGAGTCCGCATCCTAATCCACCCACCCACACCATCGGTGTTACGGCATGATCCACGCGCTGAAGAGGCTCGACAGCCCGAGGAAAACAAGGAAGCTCATGCTGTCGGTGACCATCGTCAGGAAGATGGTCGATGCGGTCGCGGGGTCGAACCCGAGGCGCCGCACGATGATCGGCATCGCGCTTCCAGTCGCACAGCCGATCATCAGCGTCACACTCATGCTCGCCGTAATCACCGCCCCAAGATGCCACGACGATCCAGAGGCGACGCGAATTGCCGCGACGGCACCGCCCACGAGCACGCCGCAGAGGACACCGTTCAACAAACCCGCCGTCAACTCGCGCCGCACATGCGTCCAGGCGCGCGTGCTGGAAATCTCATCGAGCACGATGCCGCGGAGCGTGACGGCAAGGGACTGCTGCCCTGCGTTGCCTGACTGATTGGCGATGATCGGCATGAAGACCGCAAGCAGCGCGATCTCGGCGATCATTCCCTCGAACTGCAGAACGACAATTGCCGCGAGAGCGCTCGTGAAGAGGTTGACGATCAGCCAGGGGAAACGACCGCGGAGCTTCTGGCGGACCGTGGAGTAAACCCCTTCTTCCTTTCCCGCGCCCACCATGCGCTGCGCGTCCTCGGTCCCCTCCGCACGGATGATGTCGATCACATCGTCCACCGTCACGATGCCAAGCAATCGCTGCGCCTGATCGACCACCGGCAATTCGAGATAGTCGTACCTCTCGAACTCGCGCGCGATCAGTTCGCGGTCCATCTCCGGCTGCACTGCATCCACGCGGCGTTCGCAGATGTCGCCGATGCGCTCGTGACTGCGCGAAACGAGCAGCCGCCGCAGACCGATCGTCCCCAGCAGTCGCCCCTTCCGATCCGTCACGAACGCCTGCTGCGCACTCTCGACGGGCTCGCCTCGCCGGATGTGCTCGATCGCCTCGCTGACGGTCTCCTGCTCACGCACGGAGAGGTACTGCGTGGTCATCATGCCGCCCGCGCTCTCCTTCGGATACACCATCAGTTCGCGGATGCGCAACGCGGTGTCGGGTCCCATCAGTGACAACAATCGGTCGCGGTCTGCCTTCGGCATCGCTTGCAGCAAGTCGGTCGCATCGTCGGGTGCCATCTCGGCGAGCACGAGACCCGCATACGAAGGATCGTCGTCGATCAGGTCCTCGAGCACGCTGACCGCCAGTGGCGTGACCATGTGGCTCAACGCATCGGCCGCCGCGTCCACATCCATCTCGCTGACGACCTCAGACGCCTCGTCCTTCGGGAGCGTCTCGAGCGTGTCCGCGGCATCCGCTGCCTCCTGAGCTTCCACCGCCTCCGCGATCTGCTCGACAGGCGCGTCCGACTCGATCAGGTCATCGACGCGCACATCTTCCGCGCTCTCGATGGTCGGATCGACAATGCCATGCTCGTCGGGCAACTGGTCTGGGGACATGTTCAATGCCCCTCGAATGCGTCCACGCGGTCCCACTGCCAGATGACGCGGTTGGAGTGCTCGAACCCGAGCACGCTGATCGAGCCTGCCTTCAACCCGAAACTGCGCCCGCGCGAGGGCGGCAATTCGATCCACAGCGCTGCGATCATGCGGGTGAAGTGACCGTGGGAGAAGATCAGCGCGTTCCCAGGCGATGCGAGGCAGCGCTGGATCACATGCTCGGCACGCGCGGCAACGGCAGCGATCGACTCGCCACCTGGACAGCCCGTGCGCCAAAGGTCCCAGCCAGGCGAACGCGCCGCGATCTCCGCAGAGGTCAATCCCTCATAGTCACCGTAGTCCCACTCGGCGAGCGCCTCGTCGACGGCGACGGTGGTGCCGAAGCCTGCGTGGCGCGCCGTCTCCAGCGCGCGGCTGCGCGGACTCGACAGAACAAGGCTGTATCGCTCAGCAGCCAACGCAGGCGCGAGTTCATTCGCCTTGGCAATGCCCGACGCGGTCAGCGGAATGTCGCTGCGCCCGGTGTGGCGCCCACTGGCACTCCACTCCGTTTCCGCGTGACGCACCAACCAGATCTGCTTCGCTCGTGACGGCATTGGAACAGCGCCAACATTACCCTGCACCGCACCCGAATGCCCGAGCATCGACCCACGACGCACAGTGGACAGCCAGAGGTCATCAGCGAGCGGACAGGCCCGCTGCTGACCGTCACGCTGCATGATCCCGCTCGCCGAAATGCGCTCGGGCTAGTGCTCTTCGATCAACTCGAAAGCGCGCTCGAGGCATGCGCTTCCCTTGAACTCGGTGAACTGCCGTCGGTCCTTGTTCTTCGTGCAAGCGGCAGCGCATTCTGTGCGGGCTTCGACCTCGAAGCGTGCGTGCAGGACGCTGCCATGCTGCCGATCTTCGTCGATCGGCTCAGGCGGCTGACTGCGCGGATCCGCGCGCTGCCGGCGGTGGTGATCGCCCAAGTACAGGGCGCCGCTCTTGCCGGCGGATGCGCTCTCGTGATGTCCTGCGACATCGTGCATGCCACGACCGACGCGACCTTTGGCTATCCCGTCCACCGAATCGGCGTGTCGCCCGCGGTGAACCTGCCCGTGCTGCTCGCCACTGCAGGTCTCGGTGCAGCCCGTCGCATCGCGCTGTCCGGCGAGATCATCGGTGCGCAGCAGGCGGCATCACTCGGCTTGGTCCAGTGCGTTCACCCTGATGAAGCCACGCTCCATGCAGCCGTGAACGCCGTTGCGCAGTCACTCTGTGCGAAGAGCCCGCATGCGCTTCGCGCCACGAAGGACTGGCTGAACACGGTGGATGGCACGGCATCGAGTGGCCGCCTTGGCAGGTCCGCAGCGCGTGCGGCGCACGCGACGATCGACCTCTGCCGAACCGACGAATCGCGTCAGTTGCTCGAGTCCTTCTGGAAGCAGCGGCGTTCAACGAAGTGACCCGCGAGCGTCGAAGGGTCGCGAGACGCGCGGCTGCACTACCCTTGCCAGCGCCATGAGCGAGCGCGCCACTCTCACGATTGCCGATGGATGCGCGACCATCCTGCTGCGCCGCAGCGAAGCGCGAAACGCGCTCGATTGCGACACGATCGATGCGCTGCGATGCTGCATTGATGCGGCGGCGAGCGACTGCAGCAGCAAGCGGAGCGGGATTCGCACAGTTGTGCTTGCGGGCGAGGGAAAGTGCTTCTGCGCGGGGATGGACCTCAAGGGCGTGCTGCATGACGCTGTTCGGATGGGTGACATGCTGCGCGGACTTTCCTCGGCACTCCTGGCGCTGCGGAAGCTGCCAGTGCCGACCATCGCGCGCGTGCAGGGTGCCGCGATCGGCGGCGGCTGCGGACTCGCGGTCGTGTGCGACTTCGCGCTGACGCATCCCGAAGCGAAGCTCGGTTACCCGGAGGTCGACCTCGGCGTGTGTCCTGCCGTCGTGGCGCCCTGGCTGGTGCGCCGCATCGGCGCGGGCCCCGCGCGCGCCTTGCTGCTCACGGGCGGAACGATGGGCGGCGAGGAGGCGGCATCGCGCGGACTTGTCACGCGCTGCGTTCCCGCTGCCGACCTTGACGCCGAAACCACTGCACTTGCCGCGCGACTTGCGACGGGCGGTGCGGAAGCGCTCGCGTGCACCAAGCGCATGCTGAACGAACTCGACGGTTCACTCGACGAGGCGATCGCTGCAGAAGCGGCTGAACTCTCGGCGCGCGTCATCGCTGGTCCAGAAGCGCAGGCTTCGCTCGCGCGCCTCTTCGCAACGAAGCCACAGGGCGGTCCTGCGGCGAACCCCTCCCGCTGATCGCGCCGCGCTGCGCAACGAACTTCCCCAGATGCTCCCCACCGAAACCACGACCGACGGAATCGCGATCGTCACGCTGACGCCCAATCCAACGAAGCCACGCGGCGGTGTCGTGGTGCTCGACGGTTGGCTCATCGCCCAAATGACCGAGACGCTCGACACCATCGCCGCGTCCGAGCCGCGCGGGTTGATCCTGCGATCTGCGAGCGAGCGCGTCTTCATTGCGGGCGCGGACCTCGCGGAGATCGATGCGCTCGATGACGCCGCCCTCGATGCATACCTTCGGGCCGGCAGCATCGCGTTCTCCAAGTTGCATTCGATGCGCTGCGCATCGATCGCCATCGTTCACAAGGCAGCGCTCGGCGGCGGACTGGAAGTGGCGATGCACTGCGATGGCGTGCTCGGCGTCCTTCCAAGCGCGACTGACAAGCCGTGGCGGATCGGTCTCCCCGAATGCGGTCTTGGTATCTGCCCCGGTTGGGGCGGAACCCAGATGCTCCCCGCGCGCATCGATGCAGCCACGGCGATCGCGGCGACGGCGCGTGGAACGACCTTCCCGATACTCGAGGCACCAAGCGGACTGCTTGATGTCTCGGTGAACGCCCCCGCCTATGCACTTGCAGCCGCACGCACCTGGTTGCTGGCACACCCGCGAACACACCCGCTCGCCCAACCGCGTGCGATCGCTCCATCCGATGCCGCACGGTTCCGCGCAGCCTTGGTTCAGGCCCGCGAATCAGTGGTTGCCTCCGACGCCGCGAGTGCGGTTTTCGACTGCATCGAGCAAGGCTGCTCATCGGGTTGGACCGCCGCACTCGCGCTTGAGCGCGCGCGGCTGATCGCACTGCGCCACACCCCGTTTGCACGGGAAAAGCTCGAGCAGTTCCTGCGCGGCTGACCCGCGGATCAACCACGGCGAGGAACCCGCGCCGAGGTCCAGCGCAGGCACCGCGGCGGCGAATGACGCCCGAACCTTCCGCGACTCGATAGCCCATTTGGGCTATTGTTGAAGGGTCTCGACCCAGCTCAGACCATTTCGCAACCCATCCTCTTCAGCCATGACCACCCATCCAGGCCCATCGTCACTCTCGAACGACCTCAAGAACATCTCGGAAAAGGACCGCAAGCAGATCGAAGCTGCACAGGAGATGCTCGGACCGGATCCAGAGACGATGGGGCTCGTGAAGAACTACTTCTGGGGGAACTTCCGCGAGGACATCGTGCTGCCATACCCCGTCTTGGCGCGCGATGAGACCGAGCGGTGCAACGAACTGCTCGCGGGGCTCGACCAATACCTGCGCACCGAGCATCCGACCCACCAGATCGATCAGGAGCAGAACATCCCTGAGTGGGTTGTGCAGAAGTTGTTCAACCTCGGTGTCCTCGGCATGACGATCAGCCGCGAATTCGGCGGCGGCGGGTTCGGCATCACCAGTTACAACCGCGTCCTTGAGCGTATCGGGCGCACCTGCGGATCGACCGCCGTGCTTGTGTCCGCACACCAGTCCATCGGATGCAAGGCGCTCATGCTGTTCGGCACGCCCGAACAGAAGCAGCGCTTCCTGCCGCGACTGGCACAGGACACGCTGAGTGCGTTCTGCCTCAGCGAGCCGAATGTCGGCTGCGACGCGGGTGGACAGGAGACACACTGCGAAGTGAGCGAAGATGGTCAGCACTTCGTGCTCAACGGCGAGAAGAAGTGGGCGACCTCGGGCGCGCTGAGCGGACTCTTCACGGTGATGGCGAAGCAGCGAGTGACCGATCCGAAGACCGGCAAGACGAAGGAAGCGGTCACCGCACTGATCTGCACCCCCGATATGGAGGGGATCGATATTTTCAGCCGCAATCGGTCGAAGTGCGGCATCCGCGGCACCTGGCAAGCGCGCATCAAGTTCACGAATGTGCGGGTCCCGCGCGCGAATCTCCTGCACAAGGAGGGGCGCGGCCTGAATGTGGCGCTGACCTGCCTCAACTACGGTCGCTGCACGCTCTCGGCGGGCATGCTCGGCGGCGCGCGCTACGCGTTCGAGCAGGCAGTGAAGTGGGCGAAGTACCGCCACCAGTTCGACCGTCCGCTCGGCGAGTTCGACCTCGTGAAGGAGCGCCTCGCACGCTGCGCCGCCTATGTCTACGCGATGGATGCCATGCTCTACATGACCACCGGCTTCCTTGACCGCGGCGACAGCGACATCATGCTCGAGACGGCGATGTGCAAGGTGTTCTGCAGCGAGTACGGCTACCAGACCGTGAACGACGCGTTGCAGATCATGGGCGGCGAGTCGTACATGACGGAAAACCATGTCGAGCGCATCTGGCGCGACTCGCGCATCAACACCATCGTGGAAGGCGCGAACGAAGTCATGCACACCTTCCTGTGGGCATGGGGTTCGAAGCAGCTCGGTGAGTGGATGCTCAGCATCAAGAAGAACCCCATCCGCCAACTCGGCGCCGCAGCGCGGCTCGGGGGCGAACTGTTCATGTCCATGCGTCGCTCAGTCCCGAAGTGCACGAAGGTGCATCCGAAGCTGCAGCGACACGCGCAGGAACTGATGTTCCGCATTCGTGATCACTCGTACAACACGAAGATGATGAATCTCGAGCATCAAGAGTCGCTCATCAACAACCAGTTCGTTCAGGCGCGGCTTTCGAATTGCGCCCTCTGGATCCATGCGATGAGTTGCACGCTGAGCCGATGCGATGCGAACATCCGTGGCGGGCTGCAGGGTGCTGACCTTGCACACGAACTGAAGGTGGTGGACGAGGTGTGCGCCATCGCCAACGCGCAGATCGATGATGCGACCCGCGCCCTCCGCTGGAACCACGACACGATTGCGCGCAGTTGCGCGGAATCGGTCCTGGACCGTGCCGACCTGCTCAGCAATGCGGATTATTCGATCCCGGAGCGCACGCCCGTGATGGCGGCGCGTGGGACAGGTCGCCCGGTGCCCACCGAAGGCATCACGCAGTTCGGCAGCGGGTCCGCATTCCATGGCTCGAAGGTCTGACTTGCCTGGTGCACCAGCGTTCACCGTTGAAATGAATTGTGACATCGTGATTTGAATCAGACCGTCCCCTGCCGTTACCCTTTCCTTCCCGCGGCGTAAGGCCGCTTGAGTCAGACCCTCCCGCCTCTGCTTCCACCTTTGCCACCCACCACTGGAGTCACGCATGCACATTCTTGAGAGCATGGTTCAGCACGGTCACGAACGAGTCGCTTTCTGCAACGACCCCGCGACCGGCCTGCGCGCCATCATCGCCATCCACTCGACGGTTCTGGGGAACGCGCTCGGAGGCACGAGGCGATTCTTCTACTCGAACGACAACGATGCGATCTTCGATGTGCTGCGCCTCTCGGAAGGCATGACCTTCAAGGCGGCCGCAGCGGATCTCGCACTCGGCGGCGGCAAGAGCGTCATCCTTCTCAAGAAGCAGGGCGAACAGCCGACCGAGGCTCAAGGGCGCGCGATGGGTCGTTTCGTGGAGAGCTTCAATGGCGCGTACATCGCTGCGGAAGATGTGGGCGTCAGCCCGCAGTTCTGCGACTGGATGGCGCAGGAGTCGCGCCACATCATGGGCGGCGAGGCGGTCTCACACGGAGGCGACCCGTCGCCGTGGACTGCGCTGGGTTGCTTTCACTCGATGAAGGCGTGCCTTCGCCACCTCGGCCGCAAGGTGGATTTCTCCAATCTCTCGGTTGGCGTGCAAGGATGCGGCGCAACGGGCTACAAGCTCGCGAAGCTGCTGCGCGCTGCGGGCGCTGCCGTGATGGTGACCGATGTGCATGTGCCCACGATGAAGCGCGCCGTCGAGGAACTCGGCTGCGTTGCGCTCGGCAACGATCGGAACCTCTTCCACGAGAAACTCGACATCCTTGCCCCCTGCGCGATGGGCGGCGTGCTCGATCACAACACGGTCGCAAACCTGCACTGCGAGATCATCTGCGGCACGGCGAACAACCAGTTGCTGAACCCGCAGCAGGAAGGTGCCGATCTGAAGAAGCGAGGCATCCTGTATGCGCCCGACTTCATCGCCAACGCGGGCGGACTGATCCGGCTCGGCGGGCTCCACCTCGGGCTGACCGAAGCGGAGATCGATCGCAAGGTCGCGGCCATTGAGGACACCACGCTCGCCGTGCTGCATGAGTCTGCCCATGCGCACAGCACGTCGGACGCTGCGGTGGCGTATGCCCGCCGCAAGATCGACGCTGCGCGCGGCAGCAAGAATGCGGCGACGGTCGGCGCCGCGCACTGACATCCTGCGCGAATGGCGACTGCTCGATCACGAGGCGGCTGCTGCGGTTGTGGGGGAATCGCTGCGCTGCTCGTGCTTGGCGTTCTCGTGATCGTTGCCGTCCGCTGCGATCCCCTCGGCGCAGCGGAACGCTTCCGATCGTCGATGCGCGGGCTCCTGAGTCCGATCCAGGTCACGGTGCAGCAGTCGCTCACCACCGCCCTCGGCGATCTGCGCCCTGATGGTGGGCTCATCGTCGGCTGGCGCGAAGTGCAGGCGCGGGTGCTCACCGACCGAACGACATCGATCGGCGCGTTCGGCGTTCAAGTCCCCATCGGATCGGTCCGCATCGAGCTGGATGTCCCCGGCAACCGTGTGCAGTACCTGCTCCCTGCGGGTGACGGCTGGAACGTCCGCGCTCTCGATGCAGAGACCGTCGTGCTCACCGTGCCACCGCCAGTGGTCAATGACCGCGTTGTCGAGGTGCAGTCCGATCCATCGCGCATCCGCGTCAGTATCGACAACGACTGGGCGGAACATCTCATTCCAAACGGCGGCGACATCGACAAGGCGAAGGCGCTGATTCGGGCAGCCGTGATCGAGACGGGCGGATCACGCCCAGCGCTTGCCGAGGCGCGAATCGAGGCGCGAACGACCGCACGGACATTCTTCCGCGGATTGTTCTCGCAGGCCGTCGGATCGGATGTCGATGTGATCGTGCAGTTCTCGGATGAGGCGGACAGCTCGCCTCCCCCGCCGCCCAAGCCCTGAGCGATCGCGACGGAATGGGCGTCGGCGCGTTCGCGATCGTCTGTCGTGCCTCGCGGGTTCGAGCGTCCCTCGTGCTGATGGTCGTGTGTGCGTTGACTGAACACGCTGCGCTACAATCGCGGCATGCCCATCCAGACGGTTTTCAAGGCTGAAATCGAGCGCATCTCGATTCTTGACGAACACTGCCAGTTCGATGAGAAGCTCGGTGCGGGACTGATCCCGGACGAAGATCTCGTGCGCCTGTATGAGGCGATGTCGTCGTGCCGCTATCTCGACGAGGTGGCGTTCAAGTTGCAGCGCTCAGGACGCATGGGCACCTATCCGCAGAACATGGGACAGGAGGCGACGAGCCTCGGCGCCGCCTATGCGCTGCGCAACGACGATTGGCTCGTCACTTGCTACCGCGAAAACTGCGGGCTCTTTTGGCGCGGCGTTCCGATGGAGTCGATTCTCCTTCATTGGATGGGCGATGAGCGGGGCAATGCGATGCCGGCCGCGCACTTTGCAACGCCCATCGCCGTGCCGATCGGCACGCAGATGTTGCACGCCACGGGGCTCGCCTGGGCGAGCAAGTACCGCGGCGAGTCGCGCATCGCCTGCACGTTCTTCGGCGATGGCGCATCGAGCGAAGGTGACTTCCACGAGGCAGCCAACTTCGCGGCGAACCTCGAGATTCCCGTCATCTTCTGCTGCCAGAGCAATTCCTGGGCGATCAGCGTTCCGCAGCGCATCCAGTGCAGCGCACCAACCGTGGCGCAGCGCGGCATCGCGTACGGCATGCCGTGCATGCAGGTTGACGGGAACGACATCTTTGCGTGCGTGTACGCGGTGAAGGCCGCGGCGGCGCGCGCGCGCGAAACATGCCTTGTGTGATTGAAGCTATTTGTTACCGATTATCAGATCACACCACCGCCGATGATGCGCGGCGCTACCGCGATCAGGCTGAGGTCGACCTCTGGAAGTTGCGCGATCCGCTCATCCGAACGCGGAAGCTGCTCGAGACACGGCGCCTGTGGGATTCATCCAAGGAGGATGCGATGCGCCAGCGCATCGAGGTCAGCGTGAACGCTGCCGTCGCGCGGGCTGAGGAGATTGCCGCGCCGCCGACGAACGATGTCTTCGATCACACCTTCGCGCAGCTTCCGCCGGATCTTCTGCGCCAGCGCGATTCACTGCAGACGCATTCGCTCGCGGGCGAGCAAGCCGTGCACACGGAAGGGCACTGAACCATGGCAAACCTGAATCTTGTGCAAGCGATCAACCTCGCGCTCATCCAAGAGATGGAGCGCGATGAACGCGTGCTGCTGCTTGGCGAAGATGTGGGGCTGAACGGCGGGGTCTTCCGCGTCACCGAAGGTTTGCAGGCTCGCTTCGGCGCACGACGCGTCGTCGATACGCCGCTAGCGGAAAGCGGCATCATCGGAACATCGATCGGTCTCGCGATGGGCGGTCTGCGGCCCGTTCCCGAGATCCAGTTCGAGGGCTTCCTCGGCCCTGCCTACGACCAGATCTGCAGTCATGCGGCACGGATGCGAACGCGCACGCGCAGCGCGTTTACCGTTCCACTGACGATCCGCGTCCCCGTCGGCGGCGGCATCCATGCACCCGAGCTGCACAGTGATTCGCCCGAAGCGATTTACGCGCACCAGCCAGGCATCAAGGTGGTGATGCCCAGTTCTCCTTATGACGCGAAGGGACTGCTCATCAGCGCGATCCGTGATCCCGACCCAGTGATCTTCTTCGAACCCAAGCGCATCTACCGCGCATTCCGCGAGGAAGTGCCGGAGGACGAGTACACGATCCCCATCGGCAAGGCGCGCACGGTGTGCGAGGGCACTGACCTGACGATCGTCAGCTGGGGCGCGAGCGTCATCCAGTGCATGCAGGCGATCGAGAAGTCGAACCACTCAATCGAACTGATCGACCTTCGCACGATCTATCCGATGGATGTCGATGCCGTGACCGAAAGCGTCCGCAAGACCGGCCGCTGCGTCGTCGTGCACGAAGCGCCGCGGATGTGCGGGCTTGGTGCGGAAGTCGCCGCCAGCATCATGGAACATTGCTTCCTCCACCTCGAGGCGCCCGTGCAGCGTGTCAGTGGTTTCGACACGATCATGCCGTACTACAAGCTTGAACTCTCGTACATGCCGGATGCCTCGCGCATCAGCGGCGCCATCGAGGACGCGCTGACCTTCTGAAGCAGAGCCCGACACCCCTCTATCCTGCGCCCCCCATGGCTGGACTCAAGCAACCTGCAGACAAGAGCCACTTCCTCCTCCCCGATCTCGGCGAGGGCTTGGTCGAGGCTGAGTTGATTCGCTGGCTCGTGCATGTCGGCGATCAGGTGAAGGAGTCGCAGCCGATCGCTGAGATGCAAACGGACAAGGCGCTCGTCGAAGTGCCGAGTCCGTGGGCTGGCACGATCAGCGAACTCTGCGGCAAGGAAGGGGAGATCATCAAGGTGGCGAGCGTCCTCGTGCGTTACGGCACCTCCACCGCAGCGCCGCAGCCCGCCGCGGCTGCGTGCATGTCGGCGCAGGTCGCCGCGGGCGCAAGCAGCGAAGATCAGGGAACGGTGGTCGGCAGCGTGCAGGGAACGCTCGATGTCTCGAGCCGCTTTGCACGCCGCAGCAGCGAACACCTGACCCCGAAGCAGAACGGAAAGTCGCTTGCCACGCCCGCCGTGCGGCGCATCGCACGCGAACTGTCGATCGACATCAACCATGTGCCTGGAACGGGTCGCGGCGGTCGCGTCACGGCGAGCGATGTCGAAGGATTTGCGCGCGGTGCACGGACTGGGCGTGGAACTGGGACGATGGATGCTGCGCCGTTGGCAGTGTCGGCGCGCGCCGTTCCCGTGCCCATCGCTGCGCCGCCCGTCGACCGTGACGGCATCGCGCAGCGCATCCCCTTCCGAGGCGTTCGACGGAAGATCGCGGAGGCTCTCGCGCGTTCTGTCCAGACTGCCGTGCACTTCACGGCGACCGACGAGGCGGATGTCACGGCGCTCGAGGGGAAGAAGCGCGAGTACTCGCGCGTGACCGGCGAGAAGTTGTCGCTCCTTCCATTCGTGATCATGGCGACATGCCGTGCGCTGCGAACATTCCCCGCGCTCAATGCGAATGTCGATGATGCCGCGAGCGAGATCCTGCTGAAGGGCGTGATCAACATGGGGCTCGCCGTCGACACCGATGTCGGGCTGATGGTGCCCGTCATCCGAGATGCCGATCGCAAGTCGCTGCTGGAGTTGCGCCGAAGCATCTCCGATCTCGCCGCACGCTGTCGCGACCGTTCCATCACGCGCGAAGAGTCCCTCGGGGGCACCTTCACGATTTCGAATGTGGGATCACACGGCGGTCTTTTCGCCACGCCGATCATCAACTACCCGGAGGTCGGCATCCTTGCGGTGGGACGCGGGCGCGAGCGTGTCTTGGTGAAGGATGGCAAGTTCTACGCAGGCGTTGTGCTGCCACTCTCGATCTCCTGTGATCACCGCGTCGTGGACGGTGTGACGGCGGTGCGCTTCCTTGGTGAAGTCGTGAGGCTCCTCGAGCACCCGGACGAGTTCATCTCCTGACGCATCGAGCGCCCGCCGCACGCTGCACTGGGACGCAACCTGACGACACATGACCAGCGGCACCGGCGACTCCATCGCTGATCCGAGTGATCCGCGACTCGACGACTACCGATTTCTCCGCGACCGCGACCTGAGCGGATCGCGCCGAGCCGAGGGGCTGCTCGTCGGGGAAACGCTCCCCATCATCGACATCATGCTGCGCGTGCCGGGACTGACGCGCAGTGTGCTCACCTCGCCACGACTCGCAGCGCGCGCCGCAGCGACGATCGCTGCGTCGGCGAGCCCAGCCACCCCACACTTCATCGCCGAGGAATCCACCCTCGCTTCGCTGACAGGATTCCATGTGCACCGCGGCGCGCTCGCCATCGGCGTTCGAAGCGCGATCGAGCGGCATCATTGCCAGAGTGATCCCTTCCGAACTGGATCGCTCCTCGTCGCACTCGATGAAGTCAGCAACATGGACAATGTCGGCTCCATCTTTCGCAGTTGCGCTGCCTTCGGCGTGGATGGCGTGTTGCTCTCTCGCAACTCGCACGATCCGCTCTATCGCAAGGCGATTCGCGTGTCGATGGGGCATGCCCTGACGGTGCCGTTCGCATGGTGTGACGATTTGGCTGCATCGCTGCGTGAACTACGCACGGCACGCCCCGCACTCCGCATTCTCGCGGCAGATGCCGGCAGCAGCGCCATTCCCATCGATGATGTCTGCGCAGGAACGCATCCCGTCGCCCTCGAGCCCAATCCGCCGCCCACACTGCTGGTCATCGGCGCGGAGTTCGCGGGCGTCTCCGCGGCAGTCCGCGAGGAGGCGTGCGAAGCCGTGCGAATCCCAATCGCTGGGGGGGTCGATTCCTTGAACGCCGGCGTTGCGGCGGGCATCTGTCTGCATCGGCTTTCGCGAATCGGCGGGAAGTCATGGTGAATTGATGGACAACTTCTTCGAACCACCTCGGGCACGCTGGCGTAATGGAGGGGTCGAAAGGAGACAGCAATGCGAATCGAGGGCGTTGGGACGAATGGCATGGCTGGGATGGCTGGGATGGCTGGGAAGTCAACTTGGAATGCCCATGCCGGTCCGATGGGTTGGCTGAACGGTGGAAAGATCTTCGCACCGTGGCAACGCTCACTCGCTCCTGCTCTGCTGCTGACCTGCCTCTTCAACGCCGCGCAGTCGCCGCGCGCAGCAGCGTCAACGGATCCTGATTCAGGACAAGCACAAACGGACAGCCGGGGGGAACTGCAACACGCACGATCTCTCTCGCGCGCATTCCGCGAAGTTGCGCGTTCGGCGCAGGCAAGCGTGGTTTCGATCACCTGCATCGACCGTCCCCCCTACTCACAAGATTTCGGTCGCAGCACTGTGCAGCCTCGGATGCCTTCGATACCACACTCACCATCTGCGCCGCAGCGCGCCCCGCGAAGTGGGCAGGGAACCGGCGTGATCTACACCGCGGATGGGTTGATCGTCACCAATCATCATGTGATCGACGGCGCTGATGAGGTGCTCGTGCGCCTCGATGATGGGCGCGAACTCGCGGCGCGCGTCGTGGGAACCGACCCAGAGACTGATCTTGCGATCGTGCGAATCGATGGGAACGGGTTCGTTGCGGCACAGTTCGACACGAGTGACTCGATCGACACGGGCGACTGGGTCCTTGCGATTGGTTGCCCCTTCGGACTGCGTCAGACCGTGACTGCAGGCATCGTGAGCGCGAAGGGACGCGACGGTGTTGGCCTGTCGACGCTCGAGGAGTACATCCAGACAGACGCGGCCATCAATCCAGGGAATTCGGGTGGACCACTCGTCAACCTCGATGGCAAGGTGGTCGGCATCAACAGCGGAATCGCATCGCGCGATGGCGGGAACATGGGGGTTGGCTTTGCCATCCCCGCACATGTCGTGCAGCGCGTTGCATCGGCAATCGCATCGGGCACGCAGATCCGCCGCGGCTGGCTGGGTGTGTCGATGCAGGAACTCGACCGCGATCTGGCAGCAAGCTTCGGGCATTCCACGGATAACGGCGTGCTGGTGTCCGCGGTACTGCCGGGCACTCCTGCATCGCGTGCAGGCATCGAGAGTGGCGACATCATCGTCGCCATCGATGGTGCGCCCGCAGCCACTCCAGCCACGATGATGCGGATGATCGCAACGCGCGAACCACAGGCACGCGTCACGCTTGCGCTGCTGCGTGCTGGTGAGCGAGTGGAAGTGCAAGCGATCCTTGGCGAACGACCGAATCGAGGCCGAATCGCGACCGACGAAGACGACACTGCGGTCACGGCATCGGCTGCGGAGAAACTGGGAATTGAGGTGCAGGATCTTGATGCGGAGACAGCTGCCGCGCTGCAGGCACAGCAGCCCGGCGTGGTGATTGCCTCGACACTCGATGGAGGTCCCGCCGCGCAGGCTGGACTGCAAGCGGGCGATGTGATCCGCGAAGTGAATGGTTCTGCAGTGCGCACCGTGGCGCAACTGCAAACGATGCTCGAACGCGCAGGTTCGCGTGGCATGGTTCGGATCCTGATCGAACGGGAAGGCAGCACACGCTTCACGATGGTGAAGCCCATCCCCTGAACACCGACAACTCTCCCCGCCCCAAAGGCGGGGAACCTGCGAAGCGTTTTCGCGGGCACCAGCCACGGCAGAACGCCCTCTGCCGTGGCCTTCTCCTTTTCCGCGAACGACGCCGCGCATTCACCGACCTATCCTTCGCGGTCCGATGCGGTTTGAAGAAACATTTCAACTGCCGCTGCAGCACCGCGTGGTCTTTTCCTCGGCGCTGCTCGACCCCGCCAACGGCGCGCTTCGCGATGTGATTGCGGGCAGCGGATCCCGACGGGCGATCGCGTTCATCGATGAGGGCGTGGAACGAACGAATCCGCAGGGGGCGCGCGCCCTTGCAGCTTGGTTCGATGCGCAGTCGAGAGCGGGTCACGCACTGCCCGATCTCTGCAGCGTGGATGTCGTTCCAGGAGGTGAAGCAGCCAAGAACGATTCCGTCATTGTCGATCAAGTCATCGCCGCGACGGAGCGCCACGCCATCGACCGTCGGAGCTTCGTGATCGCCATCGGTGGCGGTGCGATGCTCGATGCGGTCGGACTTGGCGCGGCGCTTGCACACCGTGGCGTGCGACTCGTTCGCATTCCAACCACCACGCTCGCGATGGACGACGCGGCAATGGGCGTGAAGAACGGCATCAACCGCTTCGGCAAGAAAAACTTTGTCGGCGCGTTTGCGGTGCCGTGGGCAGTGCTGTGCGACGACACCTACCTGACGACACTCGACAGCCGTCATTTCCGCGCGGGCTTCAGTGAAGCGGTCAAGATCGCATGCCTTCGCGACGCAGCGCTGCTCGGGCAGATGGAGCGGGACGCCTCACGCATCGCAGCGCGCGACATCCGCGCATCCATGCCGACCATCATTCGGTGCGCGCAGTTGCATCTGGAACACATCACGCGCGGGGGCGATCCATTCGAGGTGCGGGAGGCGCGACCGCTCGACTTCGGGCATTGGTCTGCGCACAAACTGGAATCCATGAGCGATTTCACGGTGCCCCACGGCGAGGCGGTGTCCATCGGCATCGCACTCGATTGTGCGTACGCGCGGCATGTCGGACTGCTGTCCGCGCCAGATGCAGCGCGCATCACCGATTGCCTGCGTGCGCTGCACCTGCCGACATGGCACCCGCTGCTCGAGGACATCGATGCGATGACGCACGGGCTTGAGGAGTTCCGCGAACACCTCGGGGGCGTTCTCACGATCACGCAACTCACGGCGATCGGCGCATCGATCGATGTGCACGAGATGGACGCAGACGCCATCCGCGCGGCGGTGCGTTCCCTCGCTCCGTAGGATGAACGGCATGTCGATCCCGATGAAGGCACGCGATATCGCCGATCGCTACTTCCTCGAGCACCGCGCGAAGGTGCTTGACCTTGCGGCATTCCTCGATCGGTACGACCGCGCAGCGCAGGCGGAGGGTCATGCAGCCACCGATCGGATCGACGATGGACGCGTGCGAGCCCTGCTGGCGGCGATCCACCTCCTCATCGATCGAAAGCCGGAACGAGCCCGCCGCGTGCTGGAACTGTGGAGCGATCGTTCGACCGACCCGATCGACCGCGCGCCGATGAAGGGCGCGATTGGTGTTGCGCCGCTGCCGGACGAGTGATCCATGTACATCGATCCGCACATCCATATGGTGTCTCGGACCACCGACGACTACCGTCAGATGGCACTTGCGGGTTGCGTGGCGATCACGGAGCCGGCGTTCTGGGCGGGCTACGACCGCTCGAGCGCCCAGGGCTTCGTCGACTACTTCCGCCTGCTCACCGACACGGAACCGAAACGCGCGGCACAGTTCGGCATTCGCCACCACACCTGGCTCTGCATCAACCCGAAGGAGAGCGAGGACATCGGGCTCGCGCGCGAAGTGCTCGCCGAGATCCCGTCATTCCTCGACCGCCCGAGCGTGCTCGGCATCGGCGAGATCGGGCTGAACAAGAATTCGCGCAACGAACTCACGGTCCTGCATGAGCACATTGCGCTCGCGGCGAAGCACCAATTGATGATCCTCGTTCACACGCCGCACCTGGAGGACAAGTTGAAGGGAACGCGCCTCATCATGGATGCGATCCGCGAACATGGCATCGATCCTGGTCGTGTGCTCATCGATCATGTCGAGGAGCACACGGTGGGTGAAGTCCTGCGGCGCGGATTCTGGGCAGGCATGACGCTGTACCCAGACACGAAGTGCACACCGCAGCGCGCAGTCGACATCTTCGAGATGCACGGGACCGATCGGTTGTGGATCAACTCCGCCGCGGATTGGGGAGTGAGCGATCCGCTCGCCGTCCCCAAGTGCCAACAGGAGATGCGCGCGCGCGGCCACCTCGAAGCCGCCATCCGCAAGGTGTCGTTCGAGAATCCCTTCCGATTTCTCTCGCAGTCAGGTCGTTTCTCGACTGGTCACTGACGCGCGGCTCAACGCGCGCCAAGGTCCTGCAGGACGCGCATGGCGCAGTTGTGCCCTGCCGCTCCGATCACGGAGCCTGCCGGATGGCATCCTGCGCTGCACGCGTAGAGCCCCTGCACGCCAGCCGCATAGGGCATCCGCCGATCGAACCCAAAGGTGTTGTCGACATGATGGATGTGCCCGTTCGTGATGCCGATCTCGCGCTCGATCCGCGGTGGGGTCAGCACGGCAGTGTCAACCACTTGCGCTGCAAACCCTGGACAGAAACGCTCCGCGACGGAGATCAGGTGACGCACATACGACTCTTCGTGATCCTCCCACGACCCGCTGCGCAACCGATTCGGAACCCACTGGATGAAGAACGCGGCGTTGTGGTGTCCCGCTGAATCGCGCAGGGATGGGTCGACCTGCGTATGGATGTACCACTCGATCGTCGGGAAGTCCGGCAGTTCACCACGCATGGCCTGATCGAAGCTCGCACGAATCTCCGCGACAGGATCGCCGCCCTGCGGCAGCAGGTGCATCGTGCCGCGATGCTGACCGCGCTCCTCTGACAAGCATCGAAACACCGGGAGCCCGCGCAGCGCCATGTTGACCTTCATGGTCGTGCCGGGGCGTTCAAAACCATCGATGCGTGCGTTCAGCGGACCCGGCAGCGCGCTTCGTCCAACCAGCGTTCGAAGACGAAACGGATCTGCGCCGCTGATGACGCACCGCGCGCGAATGTGCCGACCGTCGGCGAGCGCCACGCCATCCACATGATCGCCCTGCAGCGTGATGCGTTCAACCGCAGTGCCGCACTCGATCGAGGCGCCGTGCGATGCGGCGGCGGTCGCGAACGCCTGCGCAATCGCTCCCATGCCGCCGCGCGCGACCATCCATGTGCCATCACTGCCTGGCCATCGGCACATGTTGTGAACGAGGAAGTTCATCCCCGTGCCAACAGTTCCGAAACTCCCACACAGGCCCGAAAACCCATCGGTGACCGCATACATCGCCGGCAGCAACGGGCTCGCGAATCCGAATCGTGCGAGGTAGTCCTCCACCTTGCCGAGAACGAGGTCCAAGAACACCTGCTGCAGCGACGGGCGGATCCAGCGGGCCGCCGTGTCCTCGGCAGAGAGTGGTTCCTCCAACCAGCTCGGTGCGAGATCGTCACGCAACTGGCTCACCTCGTGAGCGAGCGCTCGGTTGGCACGCCAGTCTGCTTCCGAGAACATGGCGAGAAACTGGCTTCGCATCGCGTCGTGATCCGTGCCAAAGAGCAGGTATCGCCCATCAAGCATCGGCAGGAAGTAGTGCGGGTCCCGTCGAATGAGTTCGAGTTTCACCCCCGTGCGCTGCTCGATCTCGGGCGGCATCAGACCAAGCAGATACGACGCCGTCGATGTGGCGAGCCCTGGGACTCGCTTGAACGGTCGCTCGGTTCGCGTTGCGCCGCCGATGATTGCTCGCTCCTCGACCACCAGGATGCGGAGCCCCGCGCGCGCGAGCATCGTTGCCGCGACCAACCCATTGTGGCCCGCTCCAACGATGACCACATCTGCTTGAGGTTGCGCGTTCATGGCGAACCCACCTGCGCTGTTTCCCGTGCAGCAGCGCGTGCGTGTGCGGCGCGCGGGGAGTGCGTGCCGACGACCGCGGATGCGGCGCCAAGGAACAGTGCAAGCGCCGCGAGCCACAGCGGCGGAGCGGTCGTCGCGCCACTCGCTCCACCAGCGAGAAACGCAATCGCGCCGACAAGGAGCAGCAGCACCGCAAGCAGATAACCACTCACGCGCCCACCGCCCCACCATGCTGCGGCGAATCCACCGCACCAGGCGCTCAGCACCGCGACGATGAGGACGACAGCAACTTGTCCGAACGACCACGCTGAAGTTGGACCTGCGTCCAAGAACCTCGGGCCGAGCACAAGCGACACCAGTGCGGTGAGAAGCATCACCGTGACGACGACGGCTGCGTAGCCGAGGGCGACACCGAGCACGAGACGAAAAATCTTCACAACGCCACTTTACAGGCGCGAGGCTGCTCCTAGCCTCGCTGCGCACTTGCGCGTTGCACGGATGCACGCGCGCCACACACACCCCGCAGACACCCTGCAGCATGGAGGCTCATCATGTCATCACGTCCGTCCGAAGCGTCGTCTTCCTCATCCTCATCAACTCTTTCGTCCGCACCATCGGCACAACTCGGTCTGGGCTGGGGCATGTTCATGCTCGGCGGATCGCTCGCCGTCGGGCTTGTCCTCGCTTCGCAATCGCTCGGCAGTTCGATCGCTCGCATGAACGACCGCGCTGCACCGATCGATGTGCGCGGCGTTGCAAGCCGGAATGTTGTCTCGGACCGAGCCTCGTGGACAGCCACCGTCACTGCGCGCGCGAAGACGCTCCCAGAGGCGTTTGAATTGCAGCATCGATCCACCGCAGCGCTCACCGACATGCTTGCCGCATCGCCACTCTCGAAGGACACGATCTTGGTGTCGGAGATCGACACCACGAGGATCTTCTCCCGCAACTCCAAGGGTATTGAGTCGAACACGATCGAGTCGTATGTGCTCGAGCAACGCGTTCGCGTCCTGAGCGAAAATGTCGACGGGATCGCGGCGATGTCCAGGCGCTGCACAGACCTGATCAAGGATGGCATCGAGATCGAATCGTCCGCGCCGTTGTTCTGGGTCTCGTCACTTGAACAAACGAAACTCGACCTGCTTCGCGAGGCAACCGAGAATGCGGCCGAGCGCGCTCGATTGCTGGCCGCTGGATCGAGCAAGGGTGTCGGCAATCTGCTCGATGCCTCGCAAGGTGTCTTCCAGATCGTGCCGGAAGGCTCGACCGATGTCAGCGACTCGGGCTACAGCGACACCCGCGCGATTCGGAAGACCGTCCGTGCCACCGTCTCCCTTCGATACGCGATCGCGCAGTAGGTTCGCGCCGACGAAATCCGCAGGGAGGTGCGTCGAGCGTCGATCGACCATAATGGGTGCATGCACCAACCTGTCATCGGCATCACGGCGAACCTCGTACGCGATCCCCAAGGACGCCTTCGTCATGAGGTGAAGCAGACCTATCTCGATGCGGTCGTGCGGACGGGCGGCATTCCCATGATGCTTCCCGCGATTGCCGACAGTCGTGCGGCCCTGCTGCAGCGCTGTGATGGCGTGGTGATCACGGGCGGCGATGACATCGATGTGCGTCCCTTTGGCGCTGCGCTCCATCCGCAGGCGCAGGTCATGGAGCCCGCGCGGCAGGATGCGGAGTTCGCCTTGTTGCAGGCGCTCGATGCTCAGCCCGCCGTCCCCGTCCTTGGCATCTGCCTTGGCATGCAGTTGATGGGTGTGCACGCGGGTTGTCCCCTCATCCAGCATCTGCATGATCTGAAGCCCGATGCCGATCGTCACCGCTTCGATCATGTGCACGCGGTCGAGAGCGCGATCGGCAGCGGGCCCGTCGCGAGTTGGCATCATCAGGCGCTCGCGGAATCAGGACCATTCGATGCGATCGGATGGAGTGACGATGGCGTGCTCGAAGCGATCCGCGCGCCGAAGCGTCCCTTCTATGTCGGCGTGCAATGGCATCCCGAACGCACCGCGGATCACGCCATGGGCGATGGGGTCATCGCCCAGTTGGTCGATGCCGCGCGCGAGCACGCGAACTCCTCGGCCATTCGATGACAGCGCCGATCCTTGGCTACTGCACGAATGTGCATGGCGGTGAATCGCTCGCGCAAACCCTCGATGGGCTCGAGCGGCACGCCGTTGCCGTGCGTCGGTTGCGCGGCGGAAGCGATCCCCTGCCGATCGGATTGTGGCTGAGTGCGCACGCCGCGCAGGAGGTTCTCGCGGCGACCGATGGCGCAGCGAGATTGCGCGATTGGCTCGGCAAACGCGCGCTGCGCGTGTTCACCATGAATGGCTTCCCATTCGGCGACTTCCGCGCCGCGGTCGTGAAGAAGGCCGTCTACCAGCCGGATTGGCGCGACCCGCGCCGCGCGCAGTACACGATTGCGCTTGCCGACATCCTCGCGGTGCTCTGCGGCGGCGGTGGCGTGGCAGCGCCGAATGGAACGCCCATGCAGGAAGCATCGATCTCGACCCTCCCGATTGCGTGGCGCGATGGGTTCGGGAGCGATGGGTGTGGACAGGATGCAGCCCTCGCCGCCGCGCACATCGATCAAGTGGCGCGCCACCTGCGAGCGCTCGAGGATCGCACGGGCATCTGCATCCATCTCGACATCGAGCCTGAGCCGGGTTGCATGCTCGACCGATCGCGCGATGTCGTCGATTTCTTCGAGCAGTCGATTCGTCCAAGCGCAGCGCTCCCCGATCCGTTTCGGCATGTGCGGGTCTGCCACGACATTTGCCACGCCGCGGTCATGTTCGAGTCGCAGGCAGAGGTCCTCTTGAACTATCGGCGCGCGGGGATTCGCATCGGCAAGGTGCAGGTGTCGAACGCCCTCGCGTGCGATGGATCCGAGCGCGCATTCCGTGCACTGCGGCACTTCGATGAGCCGCGCTTCCTGCACCAAACTTGCGTGCTCGACGGCGCAGCACGGGTGCACTTCTTCGAGGACCTCGAGCGTGCATTCGATGACGCCCCCAATGGAGTCTGGCGCGTCCACTTCCATGTCCCAGTCGACCTGGAGTTCGTGGGACCGCTCAGCACGACTCGCCGCGAGATCGAGGCATGCTTCGAGGCGATCGAGCCAAGCGATGGCGTCCGACTGTTCGAGGTCGAGACCTATGCGTGGGACGCGCTGCCAATTGATCTCCGCCGCGACAGTTTGGCGCATGGCATTGCCGATGAACTGGCATGGACCCGGCAACGGTTGAACGCACTTCTCCGATCATGAGTTCCCAGCAGAACACGCCCGGGGGAGCGCTTTGGGAGTGGATGGCGCTTCTTCGGGCATCCAATGCCCCGACCGTGCTCGCCGACTGCGCCGTCGGACTCGCGATGGCCGCGGCCGTGCGTGCGCAGTTCTCCTACCCCGGGTTGATTTTCGACGGACTGCTTGAAGCCGCGTGCGCGATGTGCGCCATCTACTTCTCGGGCATGGTGCTGAACGCCATCGTCGACCGCGATGTCGATGCGATCGAACGACCGACACGCCCTGTCGCGAGCGGACGCATCCGAGTTCCAACCGCATGGACCGCCTTCATTGTTCTCGTGACACTCGGCTTGTCTCTGGGCATCGGCATGACCAGCGGAATCGTGCCACTCGCGGTCGCTGCCCTCGTCGGCGTGTGGACCCTCGACAAGTCGGATCGGGCGCGTTCCATCACACTGCGGCGACTCGGATGGATGTGGATCGCCGTTGCGCTCGTCGGCGCCGCTGTGTGGCTCGTCGTCACGCTGCTGATCGACCCATTCGATCTCACGGGCTTCGAGCCTGACCGCGCAGAGCAGATTCGTATCGGCTGGCGCGCCATGACCATCCCCGTGCTCACCCTCACTGTCGCCGCCACTGCATACAACCTGCTGCATCGACGGGCTGGCTGGTCGGTGCTCCTGCTCGCGGCGTGCCGCCTGCTGGTTCCCGTGTGCGTGTGCGCTGCACTTCTGGCGCGAGCAGGCTCACTCGATACAAACCTTCTCTCCCTGAAAGCGGCGGCGATCACTCCAGTCCTGGTGCTGCCCCCGCTCGCGATTGCGCTGCACACGCTGATGCTCTCCGTCGTTGCGCGGCGCGAAGTGGATGTGCATTTCACTGAAGCGCGATGCGCACGCTGCAATCATCAACTGCATGATGTGGCGGCGAGTCGCTGCGGCGAGTGCGGCTGTGATCTCGCGGTGCATGCGCCCGTGTGTAGCCGTCCGATTCCTGAGCCGCTGCGGCGATGGCTGCCCTTCATTGCGGCAGTTGGGCTGTTGCCGGCCGTCGCGCTGCTGATGCTCTCCATCAGCAGGTTGGGGGGAGGAGTCATCTTCGCCAGTGCCTCTGCGGTCCTGACAGCCGCAGGCTTCGTGTGGATCTCGATGCGCGGACTCACCGCTGCAATCAACCATCCCTCGCGTCGACCCGCTGGAGTTGCCGCACTGATTGCGGCGCTTGCGATCCTTGACGGCTGCCTCTGCGCCGTGCTGGGACAACCGCTGCTGCTGCCAGTCTGCATCGCACTGTGGTTCACCACCAGAACCCTGCAGCGCAAGACCGCGGGCAGCTGACCGCACGAGAATCGCCTGCCCTACCCTCTCGCCCCCGTGGCACAGCGCGTCGCGATCCTCAATGTCGTCGGTCTCACGCCGCATCTACTCGGCGATTCCACGCCGAACCTCGTCGCGTTCGCGCGGCGCTGCGGCGGCATTCGATCCCTGATCCCCGATCTGCCCGCTGTCACGAGCACCGTGCAAGCCAGCATCCTGACGGGAACGCGCCCAAGCGAGCACGGCATCGTGGGAAACGGATGGTTCGACCGCGACCTCCATGAGGTGCACTTCTGGAAGCAGTCCGCCGCACTCGTCCAGCGACCGCGGCTGTGGGACATTGCACGGCAGCGCGATCCGCTGGTCTCCACAGCCAACCTCTTCTGGTGGAACGCGATGCACTCTGGCGCTGATGTCACGGTGACCCCGCGCCCCGTGTACTGCGCCGATGGTCGAAAGTTCCCAGACATCTGGACCACACCATCCTCCTGGCGCGAGCAGCTGCAGTCGGAGCTCGGCGCGTTCCCGCTCTTCCACTTCTGGGGTCCTTCTGCAGACATCCGATCGACACAGTGGATCGCGCGCGCAGCCATGCTGACCGTCGCGCGCTTCGAGCCGACCATCACGCTCGTCTACCTCCCGCACCTCGACTATCCGCTTCAGCGACTTGGTGGCGATGCCGCGAACCCACACCTGCGCGCGGATCTCCGCGAGATCGATGATGTGTTCGGCGTGCTCCTGCGCTTCTTCGACGACCGCTCCATCCGCGTGATCGTGTTGAGCGAATACGGAATTGCCACTGTCACTCGGCCCGTGCACCTGAATCGTGTCCTTCGAAGCGCCGGCTTCCTTGCCCTTCGGAGTGAACGCGGTCTGGAACACGCCGATATCGGCGCGTCGCGGGCATTCGCCGTGTGCGATCACCAAGTCGCCCACATTCGTGTGGCGCGTGAAGGCGACAAGTCGGCCGTGGCTGAACTGCTGCGCAGCACGCCGGGTGTCGACCATGTGCTCGATGACCCCGCCAAGCAGGCAGCCGGCATCGCGCACCGACGCGCGGGCGATCTCGTCGCCATCGCTGCGGGCGACAGCTGGTTCGCCTATCCCTGGTGGAACGACGACGCGCTTGCGCCCGACTATGCGCGCACGGTCGACATCCACCGCAAGCCTGGGTACGACCCATGCGAACTGTTCCTCGATCCGCAGCAGGCGCTCCCGAAGGTACGGATCGCACTTCGCTTGCTGCAGCGGCGACTCGGGCAGCGTGCGCTGCTCGATGTCATCCCACTCGATGCATCGCTCGTGCGCGGATCACACGGCCGCATCGAAGGCGCGCACGCGCTGCGCCCAGTCTTGATGGTGGATGACCCTGACTCCGATGAACTCGAAGTCCAGGCACATCAGGTCTTGCCATTCATCCTGCGCCAGGTGTTCGGTCGGGGCGGATGAACGCCTCGACATCGCGGAGCATCGCAGCGTCATCCCCGCTCGCCTCGCCACAGTCGATCGCGAGGAAGCGATCAGTGCCGATGAGATCGCGCGCGAGATCGCGCGCCGACGGTTGCGGTGCCACCATGCTCAAGATGACGACCATCCCTTGGTCGAGCAGCAGTCGCGCAACTTCCGCCGCGCGCCGCAGGTTTTCGCTTCGGTCCTCATCGCTGAAGGTGAGATCGCGACTGAGACCGCTGCGCAGTGCCTGACCATCGATCACGACCGCCGCGTGTCCCTGCTGCCAGAGGTGACGCTCGATCGCAAAGGCTCGGCGCGTTTTTCCCGACTTCGGCGCGCCGAACAGCAGTATCGCCGCGGGTCGCTGCCGCCAACGGGCGGCGCGCTCCAACGCCTCGCCCGCACCGCGACTGGCAGGCGGGTCGAGTGTCGGGGCAGGACTCGTCATCCAGTGCGCACGGCGCGGGCTGGGCTCATGCGGATCACCGCTTCGCACCATGCCTGCCGCAGCGGTGGCGTTCGTCACGCGATCAATCAGGATGAGCGCACCGAGCGCGCGCATGTTGCGATACGGCTCCACGACGATCGGCTGCTGCGTCACGATGTCGACGCGTCCAATCTCATTCCACTCGATGGAATCCCGCACATGCTGCCCAAGCGTGTCGACATCAACGACATATCGGATTCGCACCACCGTTGCGGGCACCGTCCGCGTTCCAATCCGCATCAGGAATGACGCGCCCGCGACCAACGGCGTCTCATCCATCCACACCAGATCCGCCTCGATGGAAGTGCACACCGCGGGCTGTTGCGAACCGCCGACACCTCCGACACATGTGATCACATCACCGCGGCTGCAATCGACCTCATCGGCAAGCGTCACCAGCACGCTGCTCGGCGCGGCGACAAACTGCAGGTCACCGCCGGACAGCTCGTCGCGTGCGATGCGCGCGATGCGCGTCTGTCGACCAGACGGCAGCACCTGAACGCGATCGCCGACGGCGACGCTTCCCGACTCGATTCGCCCCGCAAATCCGCGGAAATCCAGCGATGGGCGGATGACATGCTGGACAAGCAGGCGAAACGGCGCGTCGGCGGATGGCGTCATCACCGGCACTCCCTCGAGCAACTGGAGGATCGTCGGCCCGCGATACCACGGCGCATTCGTGCTCGGATGAACGATGCAGTCGCCGTGCAGCGCACTGATCGGAACGACCATTGGCTCTGGCGTCCCAAGCCGCGCACACCACGCGAGAAAGTCCCGCTCCAATTCCCGAAAGCGCGATTCATCCCAACCCACCAGATCCATCTTGTTCACGGCGGCCACCATCTGTGGCAGGCCAAGCAGCGATGCGATGAACGCATGGCGACGCGTCTGGCGCGTCATGCCGTGGCGCGCGTCGATGAGCGTGATCGCGAGTTGGCAGTGGCTCGCGCCCGTTGCCATGTTGCGGGTGTACTGCTCATGCCCAGGACAATCCGCAATGATGAAACTGCGCCGCGCAGTCGAGAAGTAGCGCCACGCCACATCGATCGTGATGCCCTGTTCGCGTTCCGCCTTCAGTCCGTCCACAAGCAGTGCAAGATCCACGGCACCACCCTGCGTCCCATGGACCTTGCTGTCTTCCTCGAGCGCCTTGCGATGATCGTCATAGATGCGGTCCGTGTCATGCAGCAGGCGACCAATCAGCGTGCTCTTGCCGTCATCGACGGAACCGCAGGTCAGGAAACGCAGCAGTTCCATCGATCGGTAGCGCTCGATGAACGCGCCGAGGCTCTCCCCCTCGTTCAACAGCGACGACATCAGAAGTACCCCTCGCGTTTCTTCTCCTCCATGCTGCCCGACTGATCGTGGTCGATCAATCGCCCCTGCCGTTCGCTCGTGCGTGCGCGCAACATCTCCTCCACCACCTTCTCGAGCGTGTCCGCACTGCTTTCCACTGCGCCACTGAGCGGATAGCAGCCGAGCGTGCGAAACCGCACGAGGCGCTCCTGCACCCGCTCCCCAGCCCGAAGATCCAGCCGATCGTCATCGCGCATGATCAACAGCCCATCGCGTTCAACGACGGGTCTCGCCTTCGCCAGATACAGCGGCACCACGGGCAGCCGATGCTGCAGGATGTAAAGCCAGACATCGAGCTCGGTCCAGTTCGACAGTGGGAAGACGCGCATGCTCTCCCCGCCATGGACACGCGTGTTGGGGATGTTCCACAGTTCAGGGCGCTGCCGCCGCGGATCCCAACGATGGTTGCGGTCGCGAAAGCTGAAGATGCGCTCCTTCGCACGGCTGCGTTCTTCATCACGCCGCGCACCGCCGATCGCCGCATCGTGCCGTCCAGCCTCGAGCGCTTGTCGCAGCGCTTGGGTCTTCATGACATCCGTGTGCACACGGCTTCCGTGCGTGATCGGTGAAATGCCTTGCCGCAGCCCCTCTGGATTGGTGTGCACTCGAAGATCGAGCCCGTGCCTGCGCGCGGTCTCGTCACGGAACGAGATCATCTCCCGGAACTTCCATGTGGTATCGATGTGGAGCAGCGGAAACGGCGGCTTCGCTGGCCAAAATGCCTTCAGCGCGAGGTGAAGGAGCACCGTCGAGTCCTTGCCGATCGAATACATGAGGACTGGTCGCTCGAAGCACGCCGCTGCGTCGCGGATGATGTGCAGCGCCTCCGCTTCGAGTTCGTCAAGGTGAGTCCAGCGCCGCTCCTGCATCGGCAGGAATCGTAGCGATTTGACTACGCTTCACGGATCGACGCCGAGAGGATCCACGGCATCACGGCATGACCACGGCATGACTGCGCCCCAACCAACTCCTGAAGCGGTTCCGCATGCGAAACCGAGTGCGGCAGAACGATTCGCCCGACTCGGGAGGCGTGGCTGCACCGTGTGGCTCACGGGCATTCCCGCATCGGGAAAGACCACGATTGCGCTTGCGCTCGAGGACGCGCTGCTGAAGGCCGGCACACCGTGCATCGTCTTGGATGGCGACACGTTGCGACATGGGTTGAACGCGGGCTTGGATTTTTCCTTGAGTGGTCGCGCCGAAGCGGTCCGTCGTGCCGGCGAAGCGGCGCTGCTGATCGCCGAGAGCGGTTCCACCGCGATCGTCAGCATGGTGAGCCCGGTTGCCTCGGACCGCGCGATGGTCCGTCGCCGCCACGAGAGCACATCGCTGGCGTTCCACGAGGTCTTCATCGATGCGCCCGTGCAGGTCGCCGAGTCGCGCGATCCCAAGGGGCATTACGCGCGCGCTCGCAGCGGCGAACTTCCATCGTTCACGGGCGTAAGCGCACCCTATGAGCCGCCGCCGACACCTTCGCTTCACCTGCGCACCGATCAGGCTGGCGTTCACGAGTGCGTCAATGCAATTCGCGCGATCCTGAAGCCCTAGGAACGCTGCGTGCGACGACTCTGGGTTCCCGTTTTCCTGCTCATCATTGCTGCGGTGGCAGTGCTGCTCCATCGAACGCGCGATGAAGGTGCGCTCACAAGCGAAGTCGTCGTCACACGCGCAGACGCTGCAGAGTCGTCGCCACCCGCTACGACACCTCCGACTCCCCCTGTCGAGGCGGCGGAGATCAGCGCGACCGAACCGAACGGAACGGGATCCGAGCGTGATCCGTACCGACTCAACTGGCCGCTGCTGATTGCCGCGGAGCATGCAGTTTCCGCCGACGGATCGATCACCGTTCCAAAGGAGATCGCCAAGTACGACGGCACGCATGTCGAGATCAGCGGCTTTCTCGCGCCGCCCGTGGCAGTCGATCGAACATCCGAACTGCTCGTGATGCGCAACAGGTGGGACGGGTGCTGCATCGGGACTCCGCCCACGGCGTTCGATTGCGTCGAGGCAACGCTCGCACAGTCGGTGCCCGTGCGGGGGCGGCACCTCATTGCCTACGGCACCATCCGAGGCCGATTGCGCATCGAACCCTTCCGCGTCGGGCGCTATCTCCTTGGGCTGTACCGAATCGAGGAAGGCACTGTGGACGGGCTTGACCGCTGATGTACTTTCCCGCCCACCAGTGCAATGACAGTCACACCCCATTCCATTGCACCGCGCAGCACGGATCGCTTGCCCTCGAGTGACCTTGGTTCGTTCGAGATCGTGCGGCGACTGCCCGTCACGACATGGGCGCTGCGACCACACGCGCACCTTCCACACATCGATCCGTGCCATGAAACAGCACACGCCATCCTTGCAGTCGGAAGGCTCGCGGGATGGGTCGACGCAGCGGACTGGCGCGCCGCGGCGAAGGCTCGTCTGCTGCTTCGGCATTCGCTTGGCGACCATGCGCCGCCGATCAGGACGACGCAAGCTTGGCTCGGAGCTGCGACGAGTGGCGAGTCGGGCGTCGCGCATGTTCCTGCGCCGCCCGCATGGCTTGCCACCATCATGCCGCAGTGGGAACGCACGGTGCGCGAGTGCGCGCACGGCACTGTCGAGGATTGCACCACGCTGCACCGCCAACTCTGCGGCGCATCCTGGACGATTTGGCTCTTTGCGCTCCTGCAGCCGTACGGCGATTCGTCACTTGCCGTTGCCCACTCCCACGCCGCTCGGATGGTAAGCAGCGCCGCGGCGACTGCCGTCCCGATGGTTGCCGGCATCCCGACCTGCGCGGAGTCGCATGCCGAGCATCGACAACTTCTCGGCGGCGCGCTTGATCGCGAGCGCTTCACCGCATGGCATCGTTTCTGGCTTCGCCTCGTTGCCGACGAAGCTCAGCAGGTTCTCGCGCTGCTCCTGCGGCTCGACGCTGCTCGTGCGCAACTGCTTCGCGCTGCCGAAGCGATGCGCGCGCCGCGACACTGCCTGCTGCTTGCGCACACGCTCGTGGAGCGCCCGCAGACCACGGTCAGTGATGCATCGCGGACACTCGACATCACCTTTCGAGCGGCTCAAGCGATCATCGAGAAGTTCGCGTCACACGGACTGCTGCGTGAGGTCACGGGACGCAAGCGTGACCGCGTGTTTGCCTGCGATGCGCTCAGCGACCCGATGCTTCCTTGGTCGCAGCCGTCGAGTCCTCAATGACTTGATTGGTGTTGCCCCCATTCGGCACATCCGCGACTCGCGCCGCATTGGGCGAGTTGGGAACGCCCTCGCGGAAATAGCGAGCGACATAGCGGTAGACCTGTCCACCTGGCTGAGCGGGAGACCAGGAAGATGTTGGCGGCATCGGCGTCAGCGTCGATGACACCGTTCCCTCGCCAGCGGGCCTGTTGCCGTCATCAAGTCCCCTTCCCCACTGAACGCTGTTGGCGCCGACTGCACAGGCGGCGGCGATCGCCTCGGGTTCACCAAAGCCTGTTCCAGCGGAAAATGATGAAGTTCCGATGAGTCCGCTGCCCTGCGGCTGCGCAGCGACGACCTTCACGCTCTCGGTCGCCGGAAAGCGATCGCCCTGATAACTCGAGAGGAATGCGTTTGAGCAACCACCGAGAAGCGCTGCGACTGCGATGCAGGGCAAGATTCCCAACCGAGAAAGGCTTGGCATGACCGCATCGTAGAGGACAATGATGCGATGCTCCGCATCGGTCCGCTCACGCTGAAGACGCCGCTGCTGCTCGCGCCGATTGCAGGTCACTGCGATCTTCCGTTTCGAGTGCTCTGCCGAGAGCAGGGCGGCGTTGGGCTCGCAAGCACCGACCTGCTGAATTCACGAGCAATCCTGAATGGGTCCGCAAAGACCATCGAACTGGCTGCGACATCGCCGGCAGACGAGCCGTGCGGGATGCAGCTTTACGGCAACGGCGATGATCCGCTTCCCGAGGCTGCATGTTGGGCGGTCGACCACGGGGCGCGCCTGATCGACATCAACATGGGTTGCCCAGTCGACAAGGTCGCGAAGAAGCACGGAGGCTCGCTGCTGCTGCGCGACTGCAGCGCGACCACGATGCTCGCCGAACGCATCGTGAAGGCAGTGGAGCGCCACACGGGCGGGCGCGTTCCTGTGACTGCAAAGATGCGGCTCGGCTGGGACCCCGAGCATTTCGTCGCACCACGGCTCGCGCGCGATCTCGAATCGGTCGGCATTCAGGCGGTCACCGTCCACGGCAGATGGACAGTTCAGTTCTTTTCTGGCAAAGCCGATTGGGCGAGGATCGGCGAAGTGGTCAGCGCGGTGCGCAGCATCCCGGTCATCGGCAATGGAGATGTCACCGAACCCATGCATGTGATCTCCATACTTCGTGAGACTGGTTGCCAGGGAGTGATGATCGGGCGCGGAGCACTTCGGACGCCGTGGATCTTCCGCCTCGCCTTCGACCTCCTGAAGATGTCGGTGCCCGACCCGAGTCTCCTGCGCGAACCATCAACGTCCGATAAACTTGCGATGATCCGACGCCACCTAGCGCTCTTGGAGTCGCATCACTACTCGGAACGGCAAGCAATTCACATGATGAAGCTCCGCATGGGCTGGTACGGCAAGACCATTCCAAACGCCAAGCCGCTGCGGGAGTCGTTCAGAACAGCCCCTTCAATCCGTGTAATGAGGGACGCGCTGTCGGCGTTCGAGCAGCTTCAAAGCTCGGCGAAAACGCTAGTTGACGCAAGTTATCCCCTGCAAACTTCGCTCTCAAAGCCAGGGGATCGATTGTGAAATGTGCGTAGATTTGGCAGTCGGCAGTTGCTTTTGCCTCGGTTGGGGCTATCTATAAAGCGGTTGGTGATGGTTGTACCGTCGCTAGCGATCGTTTTCAGGCGCTTCACAAGCGCTTTCAGAGAGGAAAAGGGTATGCGTTCAGCATGGTGCTGCTCAATTGGCGTTGCGTTGTTCACCGCCTCTGTGTCTCTCGGCGCGGTCTCAGCGCCGCCGTTCTCGTTCTCGCTCGCAGCGGACGGCGTCGCGGGTGGAGGGAATGTTGCCGACTTCGGAACGGTGGTCCAAACCGCGCCAACCGAGTGGCTCTTTCAGGGCAGTTACCATGGGAATAGCGGTACGGCGCTCTCGTGGATCTACCTGGTTGACCCGGATCCATTCGTCACCGGGACATTCACCGTGACGAATGAGACAACCACAACCCGTGATTACGTCCTCGACTTTGTCTTACCCGTCAGCCCCGCTCTCACTGCGAGCCTCCTTTCGGGCCAAGTTTCAGGGACACTAACCGACTCCGACGGATCGGGTTCTGCACTGCTCACTTCGATCAGTGGGGGATTTGTTTACTCCGCGCTCGCGGATGACTCAATTGTCCAAGGGCTCATGGCAAACGCTTTGCAGCAGGTGACCTCGGTGAACGGGACGACATCCTTCTCTGGTGGATCGTTCGGCTTCCCAGTTCCCGTGTCGGGTCCTTCGATCAACTCCTCGATCGGCATTCGCTTTGCGTTCTCGCTGAGCGCGGGCGATTCCGCATCGTTTTCAAGCGTCTTTGTAGCAAACCCAATCCCGGCGCCTTCAGTTCTTGTTGTGGGCTGTTTGCTGGGAGTGGGATCACGGAAAAGGGATACCCGAGTGACCGATTACGCCGATAGATTTGCGCGGCGATCGTAAAGCTCGGGATTCGCAGATTGGAAGGAACAGGAAAAGGGTGACTCTCAATCCATTTCATCACTCGCAAGTCCGGTCAACCAGCGTGGCTCTGCTGGTCGGTCTCTTTGTGTCGGGTCCCGCTTTCGGAGCATTTGCTCCTGGCGGCTTTTCCGTTGCGGTCGTTTCAACGGCTGGAAGCACGACCCCGACGAACACCGTTGCCCCCGTCTCTGCAACCACTTGGGCGGCAACGGGTGGCTGGACCTTTGGCGGCGCATCAGTCAGTTGGACCAACAACACCCAAGGCTGGAATTCACTCACCAGCACTGGATTCACGAGCGGCAATGTCGTGATCCGCAACGAAAGTGCCGCGGCGCAGGACTACACGATCACGATCGGAATGACCGGCGTTGCTGCAGGGCCCCTTGTGGTCAGCGGTTCTGTCGGCGGGCAATTCCTGAACACTTCCTTCGGACTTGGCAGCCTGACGAGCAGCGGACCCCTTTGGTCCGCACTTGTTGATGGCGCCACCGCGCGCAACGAGTTCAACAACACGCTCGTCTTTGCACAGCCATTCCAGATCATTTCTCTTGGCAACGCGAACTTCTCGAATGTTGTCGTGCCGACTTCAACAGCTTCAACGCTTGCCATTCGGCTGAGCGTGCGAATGTCCGCTGGGTCTGAGGCCAGTTTCACCAGCACCTTCGCATTCCAAGCCGTTCCCGCGCCAGGTGCCATCGCGTTGATCACCGTCGCCGGAATGTTTGGGCGACGCCTTCGTCGGCGCTGACCGCATCCGCAGTCGAACATTGTTTTCGTGGGCAGCCCCCCCAGACGGTTCAGACCTTGAGTTCGCGAGACTGCGGCAGGTCTGCGAGGCTTCCAAGTCCGAACACCTTCAGGAACTCGTTGGTCGTGCCGTAGAGCATCGGCCGACCGAGTTCTTCGGCTCGCCCGGCGATTCGCACCAAACGACGCTCGAGGAGACCTCGCAGCACCTCGCCACACGCCACGCCGCGGATCGCCTCGACCTCTGAGCGCTGGATCGGCTGGCGATACGCGATGATGGCCAGCGTTTCGATCGCTGGCTGGGTGAGGCGCGCCTGCTGTCGCTCGCCGCGGAGCCGCGCGACAACTGGTGCGAAGACTGGCTGCGTCAGTACCTGCCTTCCTCCCGCGACCTGCTCGATGCGGAACGCACTCGCTGCGGCTGCGTAGTTGGCGTTCAGCGAGTCGATCGCCTCGCGAATCGCAGCCCCCACCTTCGCCTGCCCTGCAATGCCAAGCAAATCCGCGATGCGACCGTCGGGCAGCGGACGGTCCGCCGCGAAGACAAGCGCCTCGATTCGGCGCGAGAGCGGCTGGTCCGCACATGGAACCTCGGGCAACGGCCCTGCCTGATCGTGCGCGGTTCCATCCTGCGCCGACTTCCCTGATCCAGCCATGATCACGCCCGGCGCACAGCCGCCAGGCGCGCGCGCGCCAGCGACTGCTCCGATTCGATCTTCTCGCGCTGCGCCAACAGCAGCGGCCTGTCGTTCAGCGCGGTCACCTTGGCATCCGCTTCGGTCACTCGCTTCGTGGCCTCATCGAGCTTGATGGCTCCGACATCTTCCGCACCATCCGCAAGCAGCACAAGCGTGTTGGCGTTCATCTGCGCGAAGCCGCCATGGAGCACATAGCGTTTCGTGCCCGAAGCCGCATCGATTCGGCACTCCCCTCCTCCGAGTTTGGCGAGGAATGGCGACGCGCCGCGCATCACGCCGCGCTGGCCGTCAAACGCCTGAAAGGTCACATACTTGACCTCTTCATCGAGGACCGATTCCGAAGGGGTCACGATCTGGCACTGGAACATGGTCATGGTGGAGATTCCCAACCGCAGGAGTCTATCGGGGCGCCGCATCATCGGGCAGACCGTGGACTGCCAACATGAAATTGCGGTAGCGCTCATCCTCCGTCACTTCCCGGCGAATCAGGTGCTCCATCCACGCTGGGATTCGCAGCGGGTGGTGTTCACTCGGCAACTCCACCTCCGCGAGCACGAGCGGCACATCCGTGAATTGGTCGATTTCCCACAGCAAACCATCAAACGGCACGCGGTGACGAATCTTGTTGATCCGCCGACCGATCGTCCGCGCCCAATGCGCATCAAAGAAGTCCATGGTGATCGTCACCTCGTGCTCCACCCGCACGAGGCCAACCCCGCGCTTCTGGGTGTGGTGATGCACGCACGACCCATCAGGCTTCGTGGTGCGACGAAGGCGTCCACCAACCCCCTCGCTGCCTTCGAGGTACCCCTGCTCAATCCGCCAGCATTCGGCTGCGGTCACTTCGGGCATCGAGCGCAGGAGAAACACACGCTCCACTTCGAGCGATCCGCTCACGCGCGTTGACCTCCAGCCGACGCCGCGCCGCGCGTTCCCGTCTCGGATCCCGCCGCTGAACCGATCGCGGCCCATGCTGCCACGAACTCCGCGAGCGCCAACTTCTGATTGACATTGGCTTGCAGCATTCGCTCAGTGTCCGCTATCACCATCGGCACTCGCGCCCAGTAGCGCAGTCGGCTCGGCTGGCTCCTCGCCGCATGCATGCGACGCCTGACCTCCGCTCCGATCACGGAAAACACGACGCCGGCTGCGCGTCTGTTCGCCGCCTCCTTGCTCGCATTCTCATTGGCCTTCACCGCCGCCTCCGCAGCCTCGGATGCAAAGTCGTTCATGACATCCGACAATTCGAGCGGGCACTCCCCGCGTTCCAGCCGATCCATCATGGGCACGATCTTCGCGTGCAGTGCCTGCAACTCCATCGCCACGGCCGTCACGGCGGCACCTGGCGATCCAGCGGCGTACTGCTCGATGAACGCTCGGTGGGTCCCAGTCACTTCGCCGAGATTCATGTCGAGCCACTGCTTCATGTGCTCGGACCCAAGCGGCGAAAACCCAAGCGACTGACAGCGCGATCGAATCGTCGGCAGCAATCGATCCAGGCTGCTCGTGACAAGGACGATGACCGTTCCTGGAGGTGGCTCCTCCAACACCTTCAGCAGGACATTCTGCCCATCCGTTTCAAGCCGCTCCGCTTCATCGATGATGAACACCTTGCCTGCACCCAGCACGCTGGACTTGAAGATGGGACCCTCGATCGGCGCACCCGAACTGCTCGTTCCACCGATCATGTGTTCGCGAAGCAGTTGAATCGGGATGTTGACCTGCTTGCGGTCGCGGAGTTCGCGGTCCGCACTTGATCCGGCAAGGTCGGCACGGATGAGGTGCACATCGGGATGTGTGCCCGCGCGAAGGAGATCGGCGCTGTGCGAGTCGGTCAGCGGCGAACACGTCGCGCGCTCAGCGGATGTCGACTGCGGATCGACCAGCAACGCTGCAAGGCGCATGGCCGCAGTGCATTTGCCGATCCCACTTGGACCGTGAAAGATCCACGCATGTGGACAGTGACCCGTTGCCAACGCCGACCCAAGCGTGCTGAACACCCGCTGCATGCCGAGGAGCGGTCGGGCGATCCCACCGCCGATTGCAGAAGCGGCCATCGCCGCGACAAGCGCGTCGCCACCCGCGGGTGGCGGCTCTTCCGCCGAGCGCGGTCGCGTCCCTTTCTTCGCAGGCTGCCGTGTCGCCATCAGTTGGGTACCAGGATCAGGATGGGCCGCTCGGGGGTCGTCTCCTTCGAACCGCGCATCACTGGGCGAAGCAATTCCTCGCCATTGACAAGCAACTTCGGAAAGTTCTTGCGGATCGCCTCGACCTCGTCGGAATACACCATCGTCTTTGCGTCATACGCATCCTTGCCGAACGCGCCAACCGTCACCATGCTCATTCGCTTGTCGTCATCGTGCTGGTAGAACGCGAGGTAGCCCTGCGCGCGCAGCCGCTTCGTGTGTGCTTCCGCTTGACGACGAATCTCGTCAAGCGAGATCTCGCCCGAGCCGAAGTCGCTCCACACCGCGACCTCGAGTGAATACAACTCGCGCACATCCGGGTTCTCCTCGCGCAGCTTCCGAAGTTCGAGTGCGCTGCTGGACCCGCGCTTCGCAGGCTCGACCCGTGTCAGGAACGCGCGCGCGAATGGTCGATCACCTCCATCCTGCAGCGCTTGCACTTGCTTGGCGAGCGGCTTGGCTGCGGGATCCTCGAGCGCATTGAAGCGCCCCACAAGCACCACGGATCCGTTGGACTTCTCCCGCACATACGCATCCTTCAAGAGCGGGTAGCGCTGCCTAAGTTGTCGGCACGCAGCCTTTGCCGATTCCAAGTGCTCGTCACCAGTGAAGCTGAGGAGGAGAACGCCCCATCGACCTCCCTTGTCGTCGCTGACCACTGTCTTGTCCGGCGCGGCAGCCGCCGCGGTGCCTGCAGCGCCCGCCGCTCGTCCGCCTCGGCGGTCCACCGCAGATCCACTCGCCCCGCCAGGGCTTCCAGGGATTGCGAAACTTGCCTTTGCCTCCGACTTCTGGCTCTCCTTGGCCGCCGCGGCGCTCGGCGCCGGCTTGGTCGCTGTCGGAGAGTCCAGGTCCATGTCGCTATCGAGCGAGAGGGACTCGGCATCCTGATCCTTGCTCGGCTTTGTCTTGTCCTTGGGTCCCGTGGAGGCGCATCCGCCCCCCCACAATGCGGTTGCAACGGTCAACGCCAGTGATGCCATCGTCAAAGGTCCAGTCCGAAGTGCCGGGAAAATGGACATCGCCACGGGATCATAACTCGCCGCGGCGGCGATCTTTGAATTGTTGAACCCTTGGAGCGCGAAGTGACGATGATTACCTTGGAGTCCGTCACGGGCTCACCACACGGAAGTCGCGGAACAGTTGGGCCGATGCTGAAGATGGACCTGAGGCGGCGGTCGAAGGAGTTGCGTCATGTCCAAGCAAACGCAGGCGCCCAAGGCAGGGATCGGTGGTCGCGCCGACACATCGAGCGATTCCGTCACGACGACTCCATCAAGTCTTGACCGACTCGCAGACGGCACTGTCGCGAAGCATGTTGAAGCGATCAAGTCGCTGCCCGATGTCCGCGCAGACCGCATTGCTCAAATGAAGAAACTGATCGCCGAGGGAAAGTGCGACACACCTGAGCGGTTGAACGCTGCCATCGAGAAAATGCTTGGTGAACTCCGCGAGCCTTGAACGCCGCTGACCGTGAGATCGCGGACTGTCGGCAGGCATCCACCCTGTCGAACGCGGTCCATACACTCTCATTCCCGTGAGAAAGATGAACCTGCGCTGCGCGCTCGCAGCGTCGTTCGTCTGCGCGATGCAGGCGACCGCACAACTTCCACCTGACAACGGCATGCGCCCTGCCGACATCCGCTGGGATGCGATAGCGCACACCACGGCGTTCATCACGCCGCATCGAAAACTGACCGACTGCACGATCGTCATGCGCGATGGCAAGATCGTTGCGGTCGGCCCGAGCGATTCCACGCCGATCCCCGCCGGCGCGACTGTGCACGACGGACGATCCTGGACCGTCACCGCAGGATTCATCGAGCCGTGCCTCGTGATCGATTCCACCGCGGCCGCAAAGACCGCTGCCGGCGAAGCCGCTGCGCACTGGAATCCCAATGTCACGCCGCAGATTCGCGCGCAGGATCTTGCGCCGCCCTCCGAAGAAGTGCAGCGCGAACTGCGATCGCTCGGGTTCACGGTCGCCGCGCTCTATCCAGGAAGTGGCATCTTCCGCGGTCGTGGCTGCGTTGCGTTGCTTGGTGAAGATCGTGATGCCGTACGGCTGATCGGCGATGGCATTGGGCCCTTTGTCGGCATGAACCGTTCACGCGATGAGGCAGGTGGTCGGTCGGATGATGACCGCGCTGGCGTCTACCCGCAGTCGCCGATGGGTGTCGTTGCCCTCATCCGACAAACGCTGCGCGATGCGCGCTGGCGCAAGGAGAGTGTCAACGCATGGGAACGCCACCCGCAGTTGAATGTGCCTCCCGCCGCTTCACCATCGCTCGATGCACTGGCGCCGGCTCTCGACGGCGGGCGCGTTTTCTTCGACTGCACGAGTTGGCTGGAACCGCTCCGAGCGTGCGCCGTCAGCCGCGACTGTGGCGTCGGAGCAGTCGTTCTTGCAAGCGGACAGGAGTTCCGCCATCTGGATGAGTTTGCGGCACACAAGGTGTCCGCCGTTGTTCCGCTGCGCTTTCCCGCCGCAATCGAGGTGCCATCCGAGCGCCAGTCGGAGGGAGTTTCGTTCACCGAACTTGCGCTGTGGGCCACCGCACCCGCCAATCCGTCGCGGCTCATCGCAGCTGGCGTTCCCGTGTCGTTGACGACGGCGCGACTCGAACGCCGCAGCGATTTTCCCGCGCGCGTTCGCGACGCGATGGTCGCAGGACTGACCGAACCGCAACTGATCGCGTCGCTCACGACGGAACCTGCCGCGCTGCTTCGACTCGATGACACGCTCGGCACGATCGAAGTGGGCAAGACGGCGAACCTGACGGTATGCGATGGATCGCCGTTCGCACCGAAGTCCCGAGTGCTGCAGGTGTGGGTTGCTGGTCGCCGCATCGACACGACGGGCGGATCGGACAGCGACGCAGGGCGGGAGTTCGCGGGACCTGCACGCGCATCGATCGCGTTGCCTTCGGGGCAGACCCGCCTGCTCGAGATCGACTCACGCAAGAAGAGCGTCACCGTCACTGCGATGCAAGATGGAGGGAAGAGCAGCGCGTGCCGTGGTCGGCAAGTGATGCTGCAGCCTCGGCAAGGTTCGTGCATTCTCGATGGCGAGGCGCTTGAGCTGCAGGGCGTGCTGCGCTGCAACTTCCGAAGCGATGGGCGCACCATCACGCTTGAGGCGGAGTGCGAAGATGGCAAGCGCCTGACGATGCTTGCCTCGGAGGTAGTTGCGGACGATGCCGCGAAGACGGACGCAGCGAAGGCGACTGCACCGAAGGTCGACGATGGGAACGACGACAGCGAGAAGGAAGATGGATGGCCTGCGCCGCGCCCATCTCTCGCTGTCACCACTCCGTTCGGCGACTTCGGGCAGCCCGCTCCGCCGCACGCGGAGGATGCGCTGTTCAAGTCCGCCATGGTGTGGACAAGCACAGCGAGTGGAATCATCCGCGACTGCGATGTGCTCGTCCAAGGTGGGCGCATTGCGGCGGTCGGTCAAGGGCTCCAACAACCCGCGAATACCCGCACCATCGACTGCCGCGGGATGCATCTCACGCCGGGCATCATCGACTGCCACAGCCATACTGGCGTGGAAGGGTCCGTGAACGAGGCAACGGAAGCGTGTACCGCGGAGGTACGCATCGGCGATGTGATCGACCCCGATGATGTGAACTGGTATCGCCAACTCGCAGGTGGCGTGACCTGCGTCAATCAACTGCACGGCAGCGCGAATCCGATCGGCGGACAGAACAGCGTGGTCAAGCTCAAGTGGGGCTCGCCGCTTTCTCAGTGGCCTGCCAGCGGCGCGAAGCCAGGGATCAAGTTCGCGCTCGGCGAGAATGTGGTGCGGCCGCGCGGTCGATATCCCCAGACCCGCATGGGGGTCGAAGCATTCCTGCGCGACCGCTTCCAGGCTGCTCGCGAGTATCGCGCCGCGCAGGCTGCGTTCCAAGCACGCCCAGAGCGCGATCGGCTCGCGCCGGTGCGCGAGGACATCGAACTCGAAACGCTCGCCGAGATCCTCGAACACAAGCGCATCATTCACTGTCATTCCTACAGACAAGACGAGATCCTCATGCTGCTGCGGCTCGCGGATGAGTTCGGTTTCCGGATAGGCACGCTGCAGCATGTCCTCGAGGGCTACAAGGTCGCCGATGCGATTGCGCACCACGGTGCAGGCGCATCCTGCTTCAGCGATTGGTGGGCATACAAGATGGAAGTGATGGACGCGATTCCATGGGCTGGAGCAATCATGCACGACCAGGATGTCGTAGTGTCCTTCAACTCCGATTCGAATGAACTGGCGCGCCGACTCAATGTCGAAGCAGCAAAGGCCGTGAAGTACGGCGGACTTGATCCTGCAACGGCACTCTGCTTCGTGACCATTCACCCTGCGCGTCAGCTCGGATTGGGTGAACGCACGGGCAGCATCGAGGTCGGCAAGGACGCGGATCTCGCACTCTGGTCGGGCGATCCGCTGAGTCCGATGAGCATTTGTCGGCAGACTTGGATCGATGGCGCGATGCACTTCGATCGTGAGGCCGACTTGGCGCTTCGGCCGAGGCGCGAGAAGGAGCGGCGTGACCTCCTGTTGGCCATGGCGGCCGAACGCAAGACGCGCGGGGCCGCGCGTGACGGTGGTCGTGGTGGAGACGCGGAAGGCGCAGAGGCGGACAGCGCAGATCAGCCCGTCACGCCGCCATCGCGGTTGCTCCACCGCATGATCGACGCGCGAGAGACGTTCATCCTTGGCTCATGGCGCAGCGGGCGTCCGATCGAGTCGATCTTCTCGCGTGGTGATTGCGGCTGCTTGGAGACACTGCCATGACCACGACCGCCTTGATCATCGCGGCCGCGATCGCGCAGAGCACCTTGCTGCCTGCGCCTCCCGCCACGCAGCGACAGACGGTGATTGAGCACGCCACGGTGCACACAGCCGTTGCCGGCCAAGCTGCTCTGGTGGACGCGTTCGTCGTGATGCAAGGCGATCAGGTCGTTTCGGTTGGCCAAGGCACACCCACTGCGATCGATGGGCAACCCATCGCCGCGGATGCGCTGCGCATCGATGGCACAGGACGGCATGTCACACCCGCGTTCATCTCAAGCGCCACCACACTTGGGCTCATCGAAGTGCAAGCTGTGCGCGCGACCGATGACACCAGCGAGTTTGGCCCCTTCCACCCTGAGGTCAGCGCATGGATCGCCGTCAACCCCGACAGCAACCTGTTCCCCGTCGCACGACTCGGCGGCGTTCTCTTGGCGTGGGTTTTCCCGCAAGGTGGTCAGGTGTGCGGAGAGAGCAGTCTCGTTCGCCTGAACGGTTGGACGAACGAACAGATGACCGTCGTCCCCGACGCTGGCACTTTCATCCAGTGGCCGGCAACAGAACCTGCGCCCGCGTGGTACGCCAGTACAAGCGCCAAGGAACAGGAGAAGCAGCGCGTGAAGGCGCTGCGCCGCTTCGACGATTTCTTCGACAATGCGGCCGCTGCGATCCGCGCGCGCACCGCAGATCCATCGCTGCCGTTGGATGCACGATTCAATCGACTCGCGGATGTGCTTGCGGGTGAACGCCCGCTGCTCATCGCTGCTGCGAGCGCTGGACAGATCGAGTCTGCGGTGCTCTGGGCTCGCCAACGAAACCTTCGGCCCGTGATCGTTGGCGGGCAGGGTGCTGAGGCGGTCGCGGACCTCCTCGTGCAGCACCAGGTTCCGGTGATCGTGCTCGGCACGCTGCAACTTCCGCGTTTCGCGCATCAGCCGTACGACGAGGCGTACACGCTGCCCGCGCGGCTCGTCGCTCGCGGCATTCGCGTCGCGATCGCGTGTGGCGATGAGCCAAGCAATGACCGCAACATTGCTCAGCATGCGGCGATGGCGGCTGCGTTTGGCATGCCTCGCGAGGAAGCACTTGCGGCGATCACGCGGGTCCCCGCAGAGTTGTCTGGCGCCGCCGATCGTTACGGAACAATCGCAGCGGGGCGCAGTGCCACCCTGCTCATCCACTCCGCGGATCCATTCGAAGTGACGACATCCGTGACCGCCGCGTGGATCGATGGCAGCCCCGTGCAACTCGAGAGCCACCAGTCCCTGCTGCGGGACAAGTATGAACGCAAGTATCAGGGGAATGACGGGGCATCGCGCGGCACAACGCAGGTGCGCCCCGAACAGCCGGCCGCTGTCACTGCGCCGGCGGCGCGTCCAGGTGTGCAGAGTCGCTGACTGCGGGCCTCGTGCCGCATGTCCACTTCAGATCAGCCCGCACGATCGGCGGAGGGTCAACTGGGAGAGGCGGATCGATCTTGAAGTGAAGTTCATACATGCGTACCGCGCGATTCCACCGCGCGCTGTTGTCGCTTCGGCTGTCGAGACTCACCAGAGTCGTCTGCGGCTGTCGGCCAGACACGACAAGCGCAACTTCCATTTCGCCGATCCCGCGACAGGTTTCGCCATCCACATCGCGGAACTCGATGAACACCGCCGCCCCGTTCGACACCCCATCAGCGCCGGCTTGGAGCCTTGACAGACGGTGAACCTCCGCCTTTTCAGGTCCATATGGGTACGCGGTCCCGTCAGGAAGCCGATACTTCGGTGCGCCATCGCACGCGGCGATCGACAGCAGCGCCGCTGCGAAAGCGGACCGCGCCGCGAAGTTCGAACGCTCACTCTTCGCCATCGGCTGCGATGCTACGGGTAGGATCGCGCTGCGCTCATGACTCCTCGATCGTTCATCTCAGGGTGCTTGGCGGTCGTCATCACAGCAGGCTGTGCGAGCACGCCCGATCCAACGCCGACTCGGACCGATGAAAATGCACCTGTGCCATTTGGCATGCGTGATCTGCCAGAGGATCAGGTGCCTGGACCTGAACCGGGCGGACTGACGATCCCAGACGACACTGCGTCAGCGGTGGCAACTGCGGAGCCCGAAGTCGAGCATGTTCGCATCACGCGCGTCCCAACCGCTCAAGTTGAGGCGCGCAAGGAGCCCGAGCCCGCAGCGACAGTGGTCACCGCACCCGAGCCGGCGCACGAGGAGCAAGCATCGACACCGAGCGCCGAACCAACCGCGCCGCCACCAGCACAGATTGAGGCGCCGGCTTCCGCGCCGGTCCCTGAGCCGCCTCCCGCACCAGTCCCTGCACCGCCGCCACTCCCCCCACAGATTGACCTTCACTTCGTTGGCGACGAGATTCATGTGACCATCAACGGTCGACCAGTCGCGAAGCAGCATGTGCGTCGCACAGACACTGCAGTCGAGATCATCGGCACACAGGGACAGGTACTGCAGAGCATCCCGATTCCGCAGCCTCCCGAGCATCCACCCGTCATGCTCGGCATCCGTTTCGAAGATCCAGGCGAAGCCCTCGTGAAGCACTTCGGTTCTGAAGTCAGCGGGTGTGCTCTCGTGGTCAGCGTGATGCCAAACGGCCCTGGCTACCGCGCGGGCATCGAAGACTTCGACATCATCACAGCCGTCAACGGCAAGACGCCTGCAACACCACTCGCCATCCGCTCTGTCCTTCAGGGCATGTTGCCAAAGCAGTCCGTCACACTCACCGTGCGCCGTGGCAAGGTCTCGAAGGATGTCGTCGTGGAATCCGTCGCGTGGAAGCACATTCCGCTTCCTGCGGAATTGCAGCCCGAGCCGACGCGTCCAATGCCCTCTCCACGGATTCCGGGCACGCCGAACATGCCGACGGAAACCAACGACCGCGGTCGACCAGCGGCTTCACCTCAGAGAACGGCGACTGGTGGCTGAACATTTCCTGAACATGAAGGGCTGGTTTGGTCGCGGCGATTGACCCGCCGAAGCAACCCCTCGGCGCCTTCACACGACCTTCACACTCCTGCATCAGCACTCTGAACGCGAATCGGATGACATACTGAAGATTGGAGGTGGGCGCATGGATCGAGCCATCGAAAGTCAAGCCAAGATTTCTTCCTCCGTGGTGTCCTCGTCGCGGCGCGAACAAACAGTTGTTCTGCCGCCCGCGATCGACGCGTTGCTTGCGTCTCCGCTCGCGCGTCTGGTGATCGATCCGGTCCGAGTCATCAGCGGGCTCCGATTCGTAGATGCCACAGCGGCACGAGGCCTGCTCATCGATGACCCCGATGCACGAGAGGGTGAACGCTTTGCCCGCGCCATGGGAGTCAAGTTGGCGGTGGATGAGCGTGAGATGGCACGCATCCCCAAGAACGGTCCGCTGATCGTGGTTTCGAATCACCCCTTTGGATTTCTCGACGCCGCGAGCGTGTGCTGGCTGCTTGATCGACAGCGCTCCGATGTTCGGTTCATCGCCAACCGCATGCTGCAGTCCTCTTCGCTTGCGCGCAGTCGATGCTTCTTTGTCGATGCGTTCGGCGCCGACCGATCTGGAAATGCGCGTGCGCTGCGTGATGCGATGGCGTGGGTCGCCGCAGGAAAGTGCCTTGCGGTCTTTCCAGCCGGCGAAGTGATGTCCACGCCAGCGGGCAGTTCAGAACCAGTCGAGGCTGCGTGGAATCCGATCATCGCACGCATCGTGGAAAAGACGATGGCGACCGTGCTCCCCCTCTGGGTGCATGGCAGCAACAGCACTGCGTTCCATGCCGCTGGTCGCATTCATCCCCTGCTCCGCACGGCACTGCTCCCATCCGAGTTGCGCCGTCGCCGCGGCAGCAGCGTTCACATCTCCATCGGTCCAGCCATTCCGCGCCAGTCTTGGGCACGCCACGCGCAGCGCGGTCAACTGACCGCGTTCCTCCGCGCACGCGCCGAACTCGCCGGTGCCGATCGCTGCGAAGTGCAGGAGACGCGGCGCACGACCGCAGCAACAGCAAGCCAGCCGATCGCTCCGCCGCTTGATGCATGGCGGCTCGAACTAACAGCATTGCAGCCGCGCGAACTCGTCAGGCAGGGGACGCTTCGTGTCCTCGCGGCCCATGGTCGAGACATCCCACACTCGCTGCACGAGGTCGGGCGCCTCCGCGAGCGAACCTTCCGCGAAGTCGGTGAGGGGTCCGGCAAGGCGATCGATCTGGATGGTTTCGACCGTGACTACTGGCACCTCCTGCTGCTTGATGATGCATCGGATGCGATCATCGGCAGTTACCGAATTGCCGTGGTGGATGAGGTCGTGCGACAGCGCGGTCCCGAAGGGCTCTATACGCACACACTCTTTGAGTACTCGCGAACGCTGCTCGACTCGATGGGGCCTGCGCTTGAACTCGGTCGCTCATTCGTCGTGACGGAGTGGCAGCGGGAGTCCATGCCGCTTCACTTGCTCTGGCGCGCCATCGGTGAATTCATCCTCATCAGGCCGCACACGAGATGTCTCTTTGGCCCTGTGTCGATCTCGAATGAGTTCTCCACGATGAGCAAGGAGATCATGACGGCATTCCTCGCCGCGAATCGGCTCGACGCTGCGCTCGCGAAGCTCGTTCGACCACGAACCCCTCCGCGACTGACGAACCTGCTCGGCAAGCCCGATGTCCTGCGCGCGGTGGCGGGTTCCGTCTCCGATGTTGACGACTTGGTGGATCAACTCGAGAGCGGCGCACGCGGCATGCCGCCACTGCTGCGTCACTACCTGCGCCTTGATGCCAAGGTGTTGGCCTTCAACCGAGACGACGCGTTCGGCGAATGCATCGATGCGCTGATCACCATCGATGTCCCGAACATCCAGCCCCGCATCCTGCAGCGGTACATGGGCACAGGCATGGACGGCTACCTCACGCGGCATGGCGTTGCCGCCGCGCGAATCGCTGGCTGACTTTTGCCCAAGCGGCACTCTTTTGCACCCGTGCATTCCCACGACTTGGAGTTCCGCATCGGGGATGGTCGATACTGGAACAACTGATTGCGATGCGCATGAACCTTTCCTCCTCCGCGATGCGTCAACTTCCACGATGTGGGGGAATCGTGTTCCTACTCGTGTGCATCGCTGGTTGCCAGGGCGGCGATCCACTCTGGCGGCAGGGACTCGCCGACATGGAACGCAAGATCGAAGTCGAGGTGGCGCGCAGTCCGTCTGCAGAGTCACCACGACCAGTGGCGGCTGATCCAAAGTCGCTCATCGCCCAACTCGGCGCGCTTGGACGCGCCTCCGATGCGGATCAGGCAGCGTTCATCGACCGCGGCATTCGATCCGCTGTTGCGTCACAGGCAGACGCGGCGGCTGATGCCTCTGTTGTGCCAAGCGATGGCGCTGGTCCTGGCATCGAGCGCGTGTGGGGCCTCGCGGATCTCGCGGCAGCGGCTCTTGAAGCGAACCCCGCCACGCGCGAGTCTTGGTACCGCGCGCGGGCCGCTGCGGCTCGCGAACAATCTGCGTTCGCAGCCTATGCGCCGCGCGTCGGCATCGAGGCGAGCATGAGCTACTCGACTCAGCCTGGCGAGTCGTTCAGCCCACAGGCCGAAGCTGACAACGAGTCCCGTTTCGCACCACAGATGTATGCGTCTTGGCTGCTCTTGGACTTCGGGCGACGCGATGCGGACACCGATCGTGCCCGAGCCGAAGTCGCTGCATCCAACCTAAGCCATGACCGCTCGCTTCAACGAACCGTCTACGAAGTGCAGGATGCGTACTTCGAGCTTGAATCAACACTCGGGCTTCGCACGGCGGCTGAGCAAGATGTGATTGCCGCGGCAAGCGTGCTGAAGTCGACGGAACGCCGCCTCGGACTCGGCCTTGCCACCAAGCCCGATCTGCTCGTCGCTCGGCAATCCATGGCAGAAGCGCTCTCCCGCTTGGAGAAGCGGCGCGCGGATGTGTTCATCGCCGAAGGTGAACTGCGCAATGTCGCGGGTTTTCCCGTGTCATGTGCCCTTCCAATCGATCCAACGCCCGAGAGCGACATCCCAGAGATATTGACGAGTGGCATCGATGGCATCATCGACCAAGCGCTCGCACAGCGGCCCGATCTTGCGTCGGTTGTCATGGAGGTTCGGGCTCGCGAGGCCGATGTGCGGAGGGCGCAGGCGAACTATCTGCCTGAAGTGGCGGTGAGCGGCACGCTCGGCGGCGGTTGGTACTACTTCGATCAACCTGGTTTCAGCATCCTTGGTCAGGGCTGGGGCTTCTCTGGATCGGCGATCGTGGGTGGTCGCTGGCTCCTCTACGACGCCGGCGCGCGCGATGCGGCTCTTGCCGAGGCAACCGCGCAGCGCGCAGCGGTAGCAGCGCGATTGGCGCGCGCACGACTCGATGCCGCAGAGGAAGTCTGGCGCGCGTACTACAGCCTGCAAAGCAGCCGCGCCCAGTACGACGCGGCGAAGGCTCGACTCGCCGCTGCTGCAGAGGCGTTCGCCGCAGTGAAGCGGGCATACGAACTCGGTCTCGCAACGCTGCCGGACCTGCTGGAGATCGAGCAGAGCCTTTCCGAAGCACGCGCTGAGCGGATCGAAGCGCGTTCAGGCGTGTTGTGCGCGAGCGCACAGCTGATCTACGCATCCGGGTCTGGGTTCGGCGAAGTCCGCTGAACTTCACTGCTTCGGCAAGAGCGTTGGCCCAGAGCCTGACGGCGGGAATCCGTCCGCCGTGGCAGAAAACGGCGATCCCACCACGCCCACTTGCTCAAGGATCGGATCACGCCCATCCGTCTTCACGATGGCCGTCACCGTCGCGCCCATGCGGTACGGGTACTGCGGATCAAACGGCTGCAGCGTGATTCGAACTGGGAATCGCTGCGCCAGTCGAACCCAGTTCAGCGTTGGCTTCACATCGGGCAGTGTCTGCTGCGTCGATCCATTGGGTTGGTAGAGCGCCCATCCAATTCCCTGCACGGTGCCGCGGAAGCGATGCCCGGGATACGCAAAGATGTACACAGCAACTTCTTGACCGATCCTGATCTGCTCAATCTCCGTCTCGAGGAAGTTGGCCATCACCCACCACTCGGAGTTCTGCACGATCGAGAAGAGGTTGTCCCCAACCTTCACGAACGCGCCGACATTGGTGTTCAGGTTGGTCACCCACCCGCCCACCGTTGCGCGCACCTCGCAGTACTGCAGGTTCAGCCGAGCATCATCCACCTCGACCTTCGCTGCGGCGACGCGAACATTCACATCGCCCAACTGCGCCAGGGAGTTCCGAGTGCGCTTCAGTTCCGCCTCGGCACTCACCACATTCGCACGCGCCGATGCGACCGTCGCTGCCGCATCGGCAAGATTCGCCTCCGCCGCGGCAACAGCTGCCTTCGCCGCCTGCGCCTCACTTTCGGCAAGCGTCACCCGATCCGCCGTGACGAACTGCTCTTCGAGGAGCGGGCGGATGCGCGCGAGGTAATCACTCGCGTAGTTCGAGCGCGCCTTCGCAGCATCGATCTCCGCACTCCGCCGAAGCACTTCCGCCTCCGCCCTGCTCACCTCCGCGCCCGCCGATGCTTCGCGAGCCTCGGCGACCAACACGCTGTCACGCAGAGCGCGCACCTCGAACTCGACGACAGCGAGATTCGCCTCGGCTCGGGCCAGTTCCAGTTGATAGGGCCGCGGATCGATCTGGTACAGCAGGTCGCCTGCTTCGACATACTGATTGTCGCGAATCGGGAGCGCCACGATCTGTCCGAAGACCCGCGGCGCCATGCCAATGGTGTTTGCACGAATGTAGGCGTCATCCGTGCGCGGATACCGCTGCACGATTTCCCACACCGAGAGAAGGCTGATCGTCGCCGCCAGAAAAGCGCAAACAGAAACCACCAGCCCAATCCTCTGTCGCTTCGGATCGCGCGCTCGGTCGATCTGGATTGGTGCTGCGGGTTCAGCCATGGGAGTCAGAAGCGGAACAGCGTCAGCCAGGTGACGCATGTGAATGTGATGGCGAGTGCGAGATACACCAGAGGGCGAGCGATCAGGTGTCGATCAACGCCTGTTCGCGCGAACAGGGCGCGGGCGGCGACGGTCAGTGCGATGCCGATCCCACCAGCGATGATCCACGCCGGCAGCAGTGCGCCATCGATGTCAAGATTCGGATTGCAACCCGCGCAGCCCAGCGCCAGCACGGCGGCGCACGCAATCCACAGGCATCGGCGGCTTCTGTTCGACAATCGTTCGCCCGTCACGAGGAGGCCATGAGCATAGCCGTGCTTCGCTGCGGGACTTCGCCATCCACCTGCTCCTGCGCGCTGTGGAGCGTTCCATCGATCCAGATGAAGCCGCGCTCGAAGATGCGCTCCGCGCGGCGCAAGGTGGCTTCGAGCACGCAGAGCGCCTCGCGCCGATACAGCAGCCGCGCCACATCCTCACGGCTGCATCCCGCCGCCTCAGCCTGCGCACGCACCACGGATGCTGGTGGGATCGGCACAGCCGCTTCTGTGCCACTGTGTGGTGTGCGAAAGCGATCCGCCAGCTGATCGATTCGCCCCGCCGCGTGCTCAAGCGCCTCGTCGAGCGACACGGATGCACTTGGCGGTAGTGCATGATCGAGGAAGCGCCCACTTGCCATCATCCTTGAGAGCACGACCAATCGCTGCTGCTCGGCAAGTGTGGCGAGGACCGGCTTGAATGTCGACTGCGCCAAGCGTCGCTCGAATGCGTATTGCTCTCGGCAGTCCGCGGTCGTAGCGAGCTGCTCTGCCGCACGAACGCTCGTCGCAGCCCAGGCCGCAAGATCCGCCGCGGAAAACGGCTTCATTTCGGCTGCGCGCATCAGTGCTGCAATCTGCCGCCACCCCTTCTCCATCGATTCCATCAACGCTGCGCGCGCGGAGATCGTGGCGAACAGCCAGATTGCCGCCGTCACGCTCAGCAGCGATACCACGACACTCGCAAGCCGTTCCAGGCTTGGGACAATCGAATCCGGCGGGGATGGGCTGACGACGATCGCGGTCACCCAGGCGGCACCGAACATCAGGCCTGCATAGTTCGTTCGCGCGCTGCCGACAACTATCCATGACGAGATGAACGACAGCACTGACATGATCACGATGAATGACTCGAGCCCCTGGAGGCCGCCCGCGAAGAGCAGGATCGCGAGCAGCGATGCAACCGCGCCCAAGACCGTGCCGAGGAGCCGCAGTGCGCCTCGTCGCCCTGATCCCCCGATGGTGGACTGCATTACGAACGCCCCGCCGAGTGCTGCCGCGCCGGGGTCACTTCGAAGAAACAGCGCGCTGACAACGAGCGCTATTCCCAGTCCCGCCATCGATGCGGCAGCACTCACCGCGGCGGCAGGCTGGAATGCGCTGAGCGCATTCCACAGGGTTCCCACTCTCCCGCTCCATGCCGGTACGTCGAATCGCGCAGGGATTGCCATCGCTGTTGCAGTATCCGTCGATGCGTGATGCGCTCGAAGCACGCCTCGAATCAATCCGCTCGTTCGTCTGCCGAACCCCGCCACCACCAGCACCGCATCGTCCTGCGCTGAATCTGGCGCCTCGAGCATGCGCTTGGAGCGCAACGCGATCGCATCCGCGGCCGCAACGAGGTCATCAACTTCCGGGACTTTGTCTCCAGGGCGCGCCCAGTGACACTCCAGTGCCAGCCCGCGCGTGCGTTCAAAGATGCTCGCTGTCTCGTCGGCAATGTCGGCAAGCGCCACCCGTGCCGCGCTCGACGCGTTGAGGTCGATCGACATCCGATGCACATGAGGGACCACCGCATCGGCGATCGATGCCATGTTCGTCAGCGTTGCCAACTCGGGAAACATCTGCTTCGGCTGCGATGCAACGCCAAGCTCCTGCGTCAAGACCGTGATGTGCGTGAAGGTCGCTTCCGCGATCAGCGGCAGGTCGGCGTCGGCGTTCACAGTGTCCGTTCGACACAGCACTGCCAGTTCACGGAGCTGTCGGCTTGCATCGGCGAGCAACGCCATGACCGCATCGCGTGCACGAACTGAGTCCGAGCGCGGAAAGATGAACAGCGCCGCCGCATAGGCCAGCAAGATCCCAGCAGAGATGCCGAAGGCCGTCATGAGCGCACTCTGCTCGAAGTCCTGCGGGTCATAGAGCGGCACCGCCACCAACGGACTCAGTGTCCACACGACAACGCGAAGCCCCGACTGCCCAACCGGCAACACTCGCGTCAGATACAACCCAAACCAGACGGCAAGCAGGGTGAGGACGAACAGCACTGCTTGCGATTGGGGAACCGCGGCAACGATGCCGATCGATACGAGCGCACAGGCCAAACTCACCAGAATGCGCCGAATCGCGAGCCCGAGGGTCCACACCGTGCCGGGAGAACACTCGGTCAACGCGGCCAACGGGCACATCGCGAACGAAGCGTTGCCCACCCAAACCGTCAGCACCACGGCCGACAACACCGCAGTTGTTGCCCTGATCGTTGACGCCAGTCGCCCCGGCGCGGGTGCCAACTCCCGAATGAACACCTGCAGGAACGATCCCCGCGTGAGAACAAGGTCGTCTGTCTCCGACTCAAAACGCCGCGGCTGCGCCACGATGCAATGCTATTGCCCGTCCCCACATGCAAGACCAGTAGCCTCCCCACCGGAATGATGGCGCGCGCGGAGAGCACCACCTTGCACCGCAGCCTCGGGGCATGGAGTTGGGTATGGCTGTCGGCACTCGTGATCGCTGCTGCACTGCAGATCGGAGGGCTGCTGCTGCCGTTCCTGCGCATCGCCGTCTTCATCAAGGGCGGCGAGGATTACTCACTGCTTCGCTCCGTCTCACTGTTGTGGGAAGGTGGTCTCTATGTGCTCGTCCTGCTCATCGCTGGATTCAGCATTGTCTTTCCGTTCGTGAAGATCCTGCTGCTTGCCTGGGCGTGGCTCGGCCTCCCATCAGGGGCGCGCCGAACCCATGTGCTCGAGTGGCTCGGGATCCTCGGAAAGTGGAGCATGCTGGATCCACTCAGCGTCCTGATCCTGGTGCTCCTTGCGACAGACCAGTGGGCCGTGTCCACGACCACCTACATCGGCGTCTACTGCTTCCTCACCGCCATCGCCATGACAATGTGGTTGTCGATCATCGCGTCAGCGCTCGATGCGCGCGAGATCCGCGAGCAGGCGCAACAAGCGAGGCGACGCCAAGCGCTCGCGCGCCGCGCCGGCTCGCTCGGGGTGGTCGCCATCCTCGTCCTCGGGCTGGCCAGCGCACTCTTCATCGCAGCGATCACCCAGCCGTTCCTCAAAGTGAACCAGTTCCTGCTTCACGACTCCGCGTATGGCGTTGGATCGATCCCCACCACCATGGTCCACGACAAGAACTGGCCGCTCGCGGTTCTGTCCGCCATCGGATTGGTCGCCATGCCGACGCTGACCCTTGCCGCAGAGATCTGGGCATGGATCGTTCCAGCAACGCCGCATGTGCATCGACGGCGCTGGCGTTGGATCGGGTGGATTCGCGAGTGGTGCATGCTGGATGTGCTGGCGCTGGCCCTGGGACTGTTCCTGATGGAAGGTCAGGGCGTCATCCATGTCGATGTCAAGGTCGGTTTGTGGATGCTCGTGGCAACTGCGGTGATGCTGTGGCTATCGGGCTGGCTCGGCGCGCGCGCCGCGATGATCGGCATTCGCCGCATGGATGAACAAGCGTGAACGCTTCCCCCTTCGTGCGAAATCGCTCAGGCAGTCGCGGGTTCGACGAGTGAGTACTGGTCGAGGTTCAGCACAGTGACCTCGCCGTCATCAAGGCGCATCTCAAGCCGATCGAGCCAGAGGCGATCGTCCTTGCTGTGCGCGAACCACGAACCAGTGGTCGCCTGACGCCATCGCTGCACGGTCCCCTCCACCGCCGTTGTCCATGCACCTTCGGGTGTGGGCAATTGCTGGGTCACACGAACTCGCTTGCCAGCCTCGATGGGAACGCCTTCGAACATGAACGCAGTATAGGGATGGGACACAACCCCTCTTGCGGTCGATCAGAGTGGCTCGGGTCCCACCACCGCCAACGATGCCGCTTCCAATGCGGCAGGCGAGAACGCCGTCCGGCAATAGGCGTTGACCGCATCGATGGTCAGTGCATCGACCTGCGCAACGACTTCCTTCAGGGAGCGTGCGCGACCGATCCGATAGACATCACCAGCGATGGCGGATGCGCGCGCAGACGATCGCTCGCCGTTCATGATCGTGCTGCTCTTGAGCCCGATGATGGCGCGTTCAAACTCGTCCGCCGAAACGCCCTCGGCCATGCGGCGCAGTTCGCCGCGGATGCACTCGATGGTCTGTCCCGCCCGCTCTGGCGTGCTGCCCGCGTAGATGGATGACAAGCCGCGGTCGCGGCCCGCGGCGTAACTCATGCCAACGGAGTAGCACAAACCGCGCGCCTCCCGCACTTCGGTGAAAAGTCGGTTGGCCATGCCGCCGCCACCGAGGATGCGCACCACCAGCCGGTGCAGCATGCTTGCGTGGTCCGAATCCTTTGGTGCCGGCAGGCCAATGCACATATGGGTTTGCGCAGATTCCTGCCGCTCGAAGGCCGTGCCTCGACGCGGCGGAGCACTTTCGCTCGGCTCCTCGCTCCGTCCGCTCCACCCATCGAGCAGCGCCTCCAGCTTGGCGCGAACGCTCGCCGCGTCCACCCCACCGACGACCCCAAGAATGCTGCCACCAGGTCTCGCCCGCCTCGTCCACGCCGCACGAAGCGACGCCTGCGTGCAGGCCATGAGTCCTTCCTCCGTCCCGAAGCCATGCCGATTGAAGGGGGCAGGATGAGCGATGCCACCGAGCACCATGGACACATAGTGCTGCGGATCGTCGCGCAGCGATCCAAGCGTCTGCAGCGCCAAGTCGCGCGCAGCCTCGACCGCATCGTCGCCGATGGAAGGACGACGCACCATGTCGGTCAGCAGCTCGAGCATGGTGGGTACATGCGCCGTCAGGCAGGTTGCCGTGATGGCGATGTGGTGCATGGCGCTCGCCACGCCTCGCTGCACGCCGATCAGGTCGAGCGCATCAGAGAATGCGCGGCTGTCACGGCTTCCAGCCCCGCGCAGGATCACCTCCGCGAGCATCGCGGACTCGCCCTCGCCGGCGGCACCGATTCCGTCGCCCGCGGCACCAACAGGCAACAGCCAAGCCACAGTCGCCGTGCTGCTGTCGGGGACCGTTTCCACGACGAGTGGCATCTCGCCAATGCGGACCGTGCTCAGTGAAACGCCATCACTCATGCTCGCGACTCCCTCCATGATGCGAACCAGTCGTCCATGCCGTACATCCGAGGCGTTTGGAGGGAAATCCACCGCGCCATCTCAAGAGCCCCTTGCGCAAAGAGATCGCGGTCCTTCGCCTCATGGCGCAGCGTGATTCGTTCGGCTGATCCCTCCCAAATGACCGCATGATCGCCCACGACATCGCCTTCGCGGATCGACTCGATCTGCGCTTGGTCGATCGCATGACCGCCTCGGGCAGCAGCGTCCGCGAGCGCAAGCGCAGTTCCCGAAGGCTTGTCGAGCTTTCGCGTGTGATGCACCTCTTCGATCGACAGCGTGTAGGCGCCACCGAGCAGGCGCGCTGCCTCGGTCGTCAGATGGCGCATGACCGCAATCCCAAGGGATGTGTTGGGTGACACGAGAACGGGGATCTCAAGGGATGCCTCGCGCACAAGACTGATCGTGGCTGCCGTCAGCCCCGTCGTGCCGACGAGCAGGGCAGCCTTGGCTGTTCGCGCGCATCGAATTGCATCTGGAGTGCCATCGTTGGACGAAAAGTCGATGACCACATCGACATGGGAGGGACAGGCGTCACGATGCTGGTCTCGATCGAATCGACCGACCACTTCAAAGCGCCCAGATGATGATGCGCAGAGTCGATCGATGCGTTGTCCCATCCTCCCGGACGCGCCACACAGAAAAACTTTTCGGTGAAGGTCTTGACAAGAAGAGGGTGATTGTGAAATCATCATGTCAAGATTCGAACGTGAACAGTCGATAACACTACTGACTGTTCCTGAGTGTGCGTCTTCGTTACGCTGGCGCAGGCTCTCTCCGACGCATAAGCGTAACGACAAAGGAAGCCACACCATGGCAAAGAAGAAGAAGGCTGCGAAGAAGGCTGCGAAGAAGGCTAAGAAGAGCCGCTAAGTCGCAGTGAATGGATGATTTGTACCGAAAGCCGGCACAGTGCCGGCTTTCGGTGCGTTTTGGGCTTGATTTCTGCTGGTTTCGCTACTATCCCGACCTCTCATGCCGCACATCATTGCTGAACCCTGCATCGGTACGAAAGACGCTTCATGCGTTGAAGTTTGCCCCGTCGACTGCATCCACCCGACCAAGAAGGGTGAGAAGTTTTCTGAGTGCACGCAGCTCTACATCGACCCCGACACCTGCATCGACTGCGGTCTCTGCGTTGATGAGTGTCCAGTCCAGGCAATCTTCCCAAAGGATGACTTGCCCAAGGAGTGGTCCAAGTACATCCAGATCAACGCAGATTTTTTCAAGAAGTCGACCTAGTCGCTTCGTTGGGTCGCCCGGCCGTGACCACCCTGCCCCGCCTGCCTGCAGGTCAGCCCAACCGTCACTCCGCCTCATGCGCGAGCTTGGACACATTGCTCGCTGCAGTTGGTTTTTCGGTCCAATCTTGGACTGTGTCGCCCAGGCTGAGTTCCGATGGCATCGTCTTGCGGTAGCCCAACTTGCGGACAACTTCCAACACATCGGTCCAGGTTGGGAATGTCTTGTGGTTGACGCGCTTGAACGCGTCGATCGCCAGCAGGAAGGTGTACTGCTCGCGGCTCATCTCCCCCTCTTCCGCCGACTTCACGAAGTCGGTGAGTCGCCGACCCGGACCCCTGCGGCGCTCCAAGTTGGTTGGAGAGGCAGGATTGATGTCTCGCCGATCGATTCCAACTCGCCGATCAATCACTGTGTTTTCCTGCGGGTTTGTCGGCTTGTTCGCATCTTGGGTCGCCATCGCTGCTGCCTCCATGGGTGAACGCGTACTGTAGCCTCCTGCGCGGGCGATCCTCATGAGTCATCCAGCCGAATCGGTCGATGGTCCGCTCAACTGGTTCCCGGCATTGATGGGGTGGGTGCTGCCAGGGCTTGGGCAGGTGCTCCTTGGACACCGACAGCGCGGATTTCGGGCAATGGGCGGCGTTCTTGGGCTGTTTTTGAGTGGCGTGCTTGTCGGAGGCGTCGACTGCGTGGACCGCCGCGAGGATGCACTGTGGTTCTACGCTCAAGCGGGAGCTGGACCCATTGCGTTCGCTGCCGACTGGGCCAACAGCGCCCTGCTGAAGACCGGAAAGGTGGGGCGCTTGATTCCATCGCCGCCATCAAACCCCCGTCTTCCTCCGCCGCAGGTCACTTCGTTCAAGACCGTGACGATGTCGAACGAAGTTGGGACGCTCTTCTGCTTCACGGCTGGACTGATGAATGTGGTGGTGATCCTCGACGCGCTTCGGCGCCCATCGGCAACGCAGGGGGCGTGGACTGCATGAGCGCGTTGCTTGCGTGGCTGCCGTTCCTGCAGCCCATGACCGCGCTGGGAAACGCCTGGTGGCTGCTCATGGTGCCGCTTGTGTTCGGGGTTGCCGTCGTGCACCGCGCAGTGCAGGATCCAAACATGGATGGGTACTGGGCGCGCGTGCTCCGTTTGACCGTCAAGGCGAACGCGGTGCTTGGCTCCCTCGCGCTCGCCATCTACCTGTTCGTGTACTTCGTCATTCCCCTGCTCCGCGCGGACTGACACGCCGCACGCCCGACCCGCTCTTCTGCCCCAAGGTGATGGGAGCGGATCGTTGGCGCTTCTTCTTCGCGGAGAACTTGGCGGCACCGCCCTTGCTGCGTCCATCGTTCGCCCGCTCCCAGTGAAGCGGCTTCGTTCCGACGCCACCGCGAAGCCGTGGCGCACCGCCGCCAAAGTCCACCTTCGCCTTGTTGGTTCGACGCTGCACCCGACTGCCCCCTGCGCGCTGATAGGGCGTGAAGTCGGGCAGCGTGAACGCCTTCGTCTCCACGCCTGAAAGCGCACCAATCGCACGCCAAGCGCCGAACTCATCACGATCGACGAATGTGAAACTCTCCGCTTCCCCGCCTCCGTGCCCAGCGCGACCAACGCGGTGCACGAAGTCCTCGGGCATCAGCGGAACGTCATAGTTCACCACTGACTTGATGCGCGGCACATGAAGACCGCGGGCCGCGACATCCGTCGCCACGAGGCAGTCCACGGTTCCCCCGGCAAACGCAGCGAGCGCCTCATTGCGGGCACGCTGTGAACGGTCTCCATGCAGCACATCCACCGAGATGTTGTGGTGCCGAAGCGCTTGCGTAACCCACCCAGCGCGGCGCCTCGTTCGCACATACACCACGACCCCCTTCATGTTCTGCTCGCGGATCAGCGCGACCAGCAGCAGTCGCAGGAATCACAGCAATCGAAGTCCGATTCCAAGCAGCAGTCACCGCAGCAGAACGCGGAGCAGCAGGACGAGCAGGAGCAGCAGAACCAGTCTCAACCTCCGGCAAGCCAGGACCCCTCCCAACAGAAGGATTCGGCCCCACAGAAGCCTGAATCCTCGAAGAGCGATCCCAAGCAGCCCGAGTCGAGGCAGGATCCCAAGCAACAGACTGGAAAGGACCAGCCGAAGGCGCAGGAGCCGAACGAACAGCAGCAGCAGCAGCAGCAGAACCAGCAGAAGGGGCAGCAACCGCAACCGTCACAGCAACAAGGCCAGACCGGCACGGCCGCCGGCGAGCGAATGGATCGCACGCAGGCGGATCGGCTGCTGCAGCTCGTGCGAGACAAGGAGAAGTCCCGAAACGCCGAGCGCAAGGCTGAACAGTCGCGCAGTCGGCCAACGCCCGTGGATCGAGACTGGTAATAGGATTCGTCCCCCGATGCAGCGCCTTCTTGCCATCCTGCTGGCCCTGACCGCCGCCCTTGCCGCGCGCGC
>RFON01000013.1 GCA_009926625.1 Planctomycetota bacterium | reverse complement strand
GCGCTTGGGGTCGATGCGCCGCCTCCCGAGGCGGCGAGCGACGCTTCAAGAACGCGCAGCCAGTTTTCGCCCGCGAATCCAGCGCACTCGGCGGCGCTCCAGCCGCGTGAATGCAGCATCGGCTCGAGCGCACGGACCTGCTGCGGTGACCGCAATCCCTCTGGTACATCGGTCGGCGCAAAGCCACCATCGAAGTCCGAGCCGAGCGCACAGATGGTGCGAGTGCCGGCCGTCGATGACATGTGTTCGATGTGCGCGAGCGCATCGTCGCTCGTTGCGGCGCGCCCTGCCGCGAGGAACTTGCCGAAGAGGTTCAAGCCGACGACGCCTCCGCGCCGTGTGATCTCGCGGATCTGGGCATCGGTGAGGTGCCGCTGTCCGCCACCAAGCAGTGCGCGCGCGTTCGAGTGCGATGCGACCACGCGGCGCGATGTGTGCGCCAGCAAATCGTCGAACGCAGCGTCCGAGAGGTGGCTCGCATCGTGAAGGATCCCGAGTTCATCGAATGCGGAGATGACCTCGCGGCCCTGCGCGGTCAGTCCGCCGCCGGCTGCGTTCCCGCCAGCGTGCCGCGTGCCTTTCGCCCATGTCAGCCCGCACATCCGAAGTCCGCGCGCGTGCCAGCGCGCGGCGTCCGCGCCACCGGCGATCGCATCCGCGCCTTCCATGAGCAGCACGACGCCGAGCGGGCCGCCCGCACGCAGGTCGTGTGCGGTGCGGATGATTCGCAGCAGCCCTTCCCGCTCCAGCGACTCGTAGATTGCCAGCTGTGCGAGCGCCGCGCGCTGCGCACCCTCGAGATCGTCGGGACCACCGTATCCCCAGGCGTGCGTGGCCGAATCCACGCCAGGTTCGATGAAGATCGTCGCAATGACGATGCGGAAACCGCCGTCGTTCAGCGCTGGGATGCTGATGCAACGAGTCTCGTTGTTGGATGGCGCGCTGCGGATGTCGCCGCACCCCTGATGGATGTAGGCGAGGTCAAGATGCCCATCGATCCACGACTGCATTGCCTCGCAGCGTACAACTGCTGGTGCGACTTCCGTTGGGTGTGAGTCGATTACGATGTTGCGGTCCATGATTGGCACAGTCCCCACCGCCGCTGCAGTCCCCGTTGCGATGCAGGACCGCCTCGCACGCGGTGAACGCGCTGCGATGGCACTGGTCACGCTCGCCTGTGCAGTGCTGCTTGGCATCGCGGCGTGGCTGCAACCCGCGGCTGCCGGGATCGGGACGCATCGGCAACTCGGACTCCCTTCGTGCTCCTGGCCATCGACGATGAACATTCCATGCCCCAGCTGCGGGATGACGACGGCGTTCGCATTGGCTGCGGATGGCCGACTGATCGACGCGTTTCATGCGCAGCCGCTTGGACTCCTGCTCGCCATCGGCACGGCTGCGCTCGCGATCGCCAGCGCGCATTCGGCTGCGACGGGTGCGCGAACGGTCGGCATACTGTGGGGCATGGTCGGCTCGAAAGCCTGGTGGGCGCTCGGAGCATTCGCGGTTGCCGCGTGGGGCTACAAGATCCTCGTGATGCGGGGTGTGCTGTGATGGAACGCCCGCGCATCCAGAATTGCGTCCGTGGAATCGTCGCCGCGTTGATGGCAGGGTCGCTGCTCGCGGCTGGCGACGGATGCATCGCAGCAGGCATCGCGAGCGCCGTCGGTGCGAACATCGAGAAGAACAAGGAGATCGAGGTCCTTGCCAAGTACCGCGGGCTGGAAAACAAGTCGGTCGCGGTGCTTGCGCACACGGACCAGCGAAGCGCCTACGAGTACCCGACGGCGATCCCGAATGTCGTTGGCAATGTCGCGAGCGAACTGACGCAGAATGTCGCAGGCGTTCGTGTGATGGATCCGAGGTACTCGATCACCTGGATGCATCAGACGCCTGGGTGGCCGACGACGCCTCTCGCGGACCTTGCGAATGAGTTGGATGTCGACCGCGTGCTGGTCATCGACATCTACGAGTATCGCCTCAACCCGCTCGGCAACAGCTTTCTGTGGGATGGCGTGGCCGCCGCGAATGTCGGCATCGTGGAGCGGGACGGCATCGACCCCGACTCCTACGCCGAGGAGTTCCAGGTGATCGCGAAGTTCCCTGACATGGAAGGCATCGGCAAAGCGCAGGCAGGTGCGCGCGAAATCGAGATTGGCCTGCAGAAGACCTTCGTCGACATGGTGTCGTACCTGTTCTACGACCACATCGAAGACAAGTATCCCGACCGAGGCATCAAGCGCAAATGAACGCGTCCCGCGCTTCCATCCGAATGGCGTGCGCGCTGCTCGGTGCGGCGGCCGCGGTCGTCGGCTGCAACTACATCATTCCTGCCAACTACATCCTCCAAGGACCGCCGAAGGAACCAGCGGCCTACGCGCTTCAGTCGCGCAAGACGATCGTTGTCGTGGACGACAAGCAGAATCGGATGTCGCGCGTGGCGCTGCGGGTGGAGATCGGCGATGCGGCGGGCACCGAACTGCTCGAAAACGATGTCGTGCCCGAGGTGATCTCGACGCGCGATTCGGTTGCGCTTGCACGGCGGCTCGACACCGCTGCAAAGCCCGTGTCCATCCAGCGCATTGGTGAGTCGCTCGGAGCGGAACAAGTCATTTATGTGGAGGTCGACGAGTTCGTGCTCGCGGGCGGTCGCAAGGAGGGCGGTCCCGAGGCGGTTGTGCTCGTCAAGGTGATCGATGCGGCGAATGGAACGCGCCTCTGGCCGTCGGTGGGTGCCCAAGCAGTGCAGAGCGACCTGCTCGACATCAATCCGTCGCTGCTTGAAACGAGTGCGGGTCGCCGCGAGATCGAGGACAAGCTTGCTGCGCAGATCGGGGAGGATGTCGCCAAGTTGTTCTACGAGCATCCGCGCCGCGAACTCGGAGGACGGCTGGGCGTGAAGAAGTGATGGGGGCGCGATCGCTGGCGCATTTTCCGCGCAGCGGCGTGCTGCATGTGGTGCAGGCAACCGAGCCGGTGGGTTGGACAGCTGCAGCGGCCTTGCCCGCCAATGCGGAAGCGTGCGTGCTGATTGGTGCCGAAGGGCGTGGCGCCGCGGCGTCGCTCGTTCGGGGTTGTGTGCCGCGCGTGATCCTTCCGCCGCTGGGAATCCCATCGCTCTGTGCGCGTCGGCTGCGCGACTGGGTCCGTGCACGCGGCGTCATGCCGCGGCATGTGCATTGTCATGGACCCGCAGTGGCGCCGCTCGTGCGCGCTGCGCTTGGTGATGTGGCGTGCGATGTTGCAGCGCAGCCGCCCGCGGGATTCGCGCTGCGCTGCAGTGAGTCGGCGTCGTCGCTGTTCGCGCGTTCATGCGCTGGCGGCGATTGGAAGGTGCCAGGTCCCGGCTCTGCGGCTCGGGCGGATCTCGATGCGTCCATTCGCGCGGATCTTGGGCTTGCCGAATCGACGGGGCTTGTGCTCGCCATCGGTGATCGGCCGAGCGCGATCGATGCAGCGGAGGCACTCGCAGCGGTCGGGCGCGCCGTGCTCGCCGGGGCCGATCTCGCGCTGATGGTTCCTGCCTCTGCGCGGTGGGTCACGGAGACGCAGCGGCATGCACGCCGCTTGCATATGCAGGACCGATTCATCGTGTCGGACATGTGTGGAACGCCGAGCGAGATCTGGCGCGCTGCCGATGTCGCGCTGCTGCAACGCCCCGCGCTGACCCCCGTGCTCGGCCGCGTGTTCGGCGCGCCGCTCGCGTGGTGGGGGCACTGCGGTTGGTGGGCGCTTGCAGCGGGCGCTGATCTCGTGCACGCATCATGCTTTCCTGGCGCGGGTGCGGCAGGCTGTTACGCGCCAGGGGACCGATTGGCGCTCGTGCGCTGGCTGCTTGCGTGGAGCGACTCGCGCAGTGCTGTGGCGGCACTCGCATCGACAGGTTGATTCGAATCCGCCGCGCTCACGCCACCCTGCATCGCCTCCCGCATGATGCGCTCGGCGTTTTCCCGCACGAATGGCAGCAGAAGTTCGCGCGGCAGCTTCACGCCGCGCAGCATCGGCGAATCCTTCGGGGAACGGCTCGGATCGACAAGCGCGAGATCGCCATCCGCGATCGGGCTGCGGCCGCTCCATGCTGTCTCCCACAGCGTTCGCAGCGCCCAGTAGCGGCTTGCGTAGAGGTCGAATGCGCTCTCACGGCTTTGCGCCTTCGAGTCCATCTCGGTTCCGCCAGGCGTTTCCGTGAGATGCGCGTTGCTCGTCACGATGTCTGACCCGAACAGGAGCCGCTCCCGCCAGCGCGTGAAGAATTGCAGAACGCGTTCGCGTGGATGGCGTGACATCTCCCGCACGATCCACTTCGTCGCGCTCGCGTCGAGCACGAGATTCGGATGCCGCTCGAGCAGACCGTCGAGGAATGCCAAGTCTTCGGGCCAACCACCCATGTGCGCAGCGATCCATCGAACGGGGAAGCGCTGCATCAGCGCCTCGAGCGGTTCATACTGTTGGCGCTTGCTGCCGTACTTCGCGGCGTCGGCGTACTTCGTGGCGAACCATGTGTCTGGATCGGCCACATGCACCATGAGCGTCATGCCGAGTTCGACTGCTGTCTCGATCGCCGCAACACGCACGGGGTTATCGAGGCGCATGAGCGCAGGATCGCCCGCCTGCAGTCCCATGTCGATGCCGCGCGGTGCAGCCCAGAACTTCGCGACGCGCGCGCCGAGTGCGTGGTATCGGCGGATCTGCTGCGCGTAGCCATGGCCGTGGCTCTCGCGCAGGTCCGTGGCGCGCCAGTTGGGAATGGCGATGAAGGCGATGCGATCGCCCAGAATGCCGCGAAGCCCCTCGACTTCGTCGATGTTCGAGGTCATGCTCCAGATCTGCTCGATGCCGTAGAGGTCCATCGCCTCCTTCAGGATCGGTGCAGCATCCAGCCCAGCCACATGCGCGTGAGCATCGATGATCGGCACGATCGGCTCACCGAGTTGCGCGGCCAGCGCGCGGTAATCCCACGCGAACAGATTGGAGTCGTGCGCAGTCATCGAGGCGGGAGAGGCGGGGTGGGTGCGCGAGTGCTGCCGAGCTTCGGGTCAGCGGTCCGACCGCGAGCGATCAGGCGCCGCGGCGTCGGGATGCTACGCGCGTGACGCGCGCCGTTCCCTTGGAGCGCTTCGCAGCAGATCGATGAGCGCCTGATCCGCCAGGGCGCGGTCCGCTGTTACGGCTCGAATCAAGCAGGGCCGCATGATGCACCATGCCGATGTAGACCTCGTGGTCAGCTTCGATGTCAAGGTGTCGCACCACTTCGCACGCGATGAAGCCAAGCGCTCGCGTTGGCACGGGCGCGCCTCCAGGCACGGTCATGTGCGGTACGGTCAGGAATGCATCCACGCCTTGATCGGGTGACTGCGCGAACAACCTCGGCAAGACGCGTTCCTGTCGGTCGAGGACGCACAGAGCAAAGTTGCGTGCGTCGCGAATGATCGGCGAGATCGTTTGCCCTTTCTCCATCGCGATGAGCAGCATCGGCGGCTGCGTTGCGACTTGCTGCACAAAGCGCACCGTGACTGCGCTTCGCAGTTCGCCGAATGCAGCGGTCAGAAGAAATGTGGATGCGGGCACGAGATCAAGCACGTGCGCAACACTCGAACGAACGGCTGCGGGTCTGTCGGTCTGCATGCGGATTGCGTCTCCAAAAATCTTTACGCCCGAGCCGAGTGTAGGGCGATAAAAAACTTTGTCCACAACTATCTATTTTTCAGAGCTTTATGATTCGATGCGGACATTCGAATGTCTTCTCGGACCATGATCGAATGCTTCGATGTGTGGCGTAAACTTCAAAATTTGTGGAGAAGTGTTGCAAGGTGGGGCATAGTGGGTATAGTTCACACAGCCACTCATGGACCTCGCAAATGCTCTTCCTCGGCGAATACGAACACAGTCTCGACGCGAAGCAGCGTCTTGCCATTCCGAGCGAGCTGCGCGAAGTACTCAACCCAGCGGTCAACGGCGACCACTTTGTCGCAGTGCCTGGAGCGGACGATGTGCTGACACTTTGGCCGAGCAAGACCTTCGAGCGCTTGGCCATGAGTCAGGAGGGATCGCTGATCGGCGACGATGTGCTGCGACGATTCGAGCGATCGTTCTACAGTCAGGCCGCGCGCTGCCCGCTCGACACGGCTGGCCGCGTTCGCATTCCAGATCGGCTTTTGACGCGCTTTGGCTTGGCAGGATCCATCGTGATTCTCGGCGTGCGCGATCATCTCGAACTCATCGCATCCGCGGCATGGAAGGCTGGGGCGAAGGACAGGTCTGCGTCCACGGCATCGTTGTGGCAGCAGGCCAATCAGTTGATGAACGCTCGTCAGACAGGAGCGCGGTGAAGGACCGCCACGCTCGCTAGCAATCGCGCGTCGGCAGGGAAGCCGGCGCGGATCGACAACGCTTGGGCGCTGCAGGGACGCGCCGCTCAAGCACGAACATCGGGCCACGGATGGCCCTTGGGTGTGCCGAAGCCAGGATGGCGACATGGCACGAACAGTCGGCGTGGAGCCACTGTTATTGCGCCCCCCGCGTCACTGGCCCGACGCGGGGGCTTTTTTGTGCTCCGATAACGGGCATTTTTCGCGGGATTTGCCGCAGTTTCCGCGTGCGCAGGTCCATCTTGGTTACCCTTCAAGAAGGTCGGATACTTGGTCGATGACACTCGTCCAAGTTGTTCGCAGGGAAGGCGCATGGTGCGCCGGAGGCGAACCGACTTAGTCGGCGGGCGAAGTCCCGCTGCAAAATGGGCAGGAGGTCCACCGGCATGCTGGTCATCACTCGAAGAGAAGGCGAAGAGGTCGTCATCGGGAACCCCGCGTCCCCGATCGGCATCGTTCGCATCGCCTCCATCAAGGGTGACCGTGTGCGCATCGCCTTCGAGTTTCCACGCGAGGTCGCCGTTCACCGCAAGGAAGTCGCGGAGCAGATCCTTGCTGGGGCCGTTGACCCATCGAAGAATGTCATTGGTCAGATCCGTCCGGCCGAAGGCGGCGCCTGACATCGGTCTTGGGCCCCGCAGGTGGGCTTGATTGCTTGATTACTTGATCGCTTCGACGCCCGTGATGCCCGTCACCCGTTCGCGGAGCAGTCGCGCCAGTCCATCCTGCAGTGTGACGCGGCTCGATGGGCAGCCCACGCACGCTCCATGCAGCCGCACCTGCACGATGCCCGCCTGAACGGCCACGACTTCGACATCGCCACCGTCGGCTTGGATGTCAGGGCGCATGAGATCCACGACGGCACGGACGCGAGGCAGCAGTTCCTCGGCGCCTTCGCCTTCGATGGGAGCTTCACCTTGAGTTGAGCGCGAAGCTGGCATGCGAGCGAGCGAAGTGTAGATCGAACTCCTTACACTGCCGATATGAACGCCACGGAAGGCACGCGCGCGCGGCAGCTGCGTCAGTGTTGGCGAGCGTTCGTTGCACTTTCGTGCCTGTGGATTGCTTCGTGCGCCGCAACCCCTGCAGGCGACCCTCTGGAGTCGCTTGGGCGCACCGATCTGGTGCCTGCGCGACAGCTTGCCGCCATGCAACTGCTCGATGCGGATCCCACCAACCCCGCGTACTTGAAGGCGCTCCGGCGAATCGTGGTGCAGCCCGACTATGTGCGTGCGCTGCGCGATGAAGCGTGGGAGCGCCTGATCAAGCACGACCCGGATGGACTGAAGTCGGTGCTCGAGATCAACCTGCCGCGAATGCTGCAGTATGAGTGGCGCACAGAAGTGTGCCGCCGCATCGCTGCGCTCGGCTGGAAGGACATGACGCAGACGCTCGTGCGCGCATGGGCGGTCCCGCTGCCGATCCTCGCGGTCAAGCTCGAGGATCGCCCCGAGTACCACGCGCTCTGCAAGCTCTGGGGAGAGGAGCGCGTTCCGCAGGTGCTGCTCGATCTGCTGCTGCGCAGCGACCCGATCAAGGAAGCGAACCTGCGCGCGCGCTGCTGGGAGTTGCTGCTTGCCACAGGTGAACGCCAGCGAATCCTCGACCTGCTCGCGGACACGACGCTTGCCACGACGGATTCGTTCGTGCTTGACATGCGCCGCTGTGCCAACGATCTCGGCGTGATCCCCGCGAACCGCGAGGAAATCCTCTGGATGCGCGCGCTGCTGAAGCCGGACAAGCGTGCGTTCTGGGATGAGGCGCGTGCGGCCGCAGCACGGTTGTCGCCCGAGGCGCGCGCCACGCTCGAACCTCGCGACATCCCCGTCTTGGTAGCGGTGGCGCGAATTCAGCCCGCGCTGCTCACGCGGTCGCGCGACGAACTCTTTGCGGACATCTCCGCTGCCCTCGCAGCGCAAGATGAGAAGCGGTACAGCGCATCGTTCGAGGGCTACGGCACGGAACTCGCTGAAACGCCGCGCGCGCACGCCAAACACCTGGACTGGGGCGACTGCGCGGCAGTTTTGGTCGCGCGTGATGCGCTGCGCCAGCCGCCGCTGCGGGCACACTTGTTCGAGATCGCGGACCGCGATCAGGCGGATCGCCGCACCGAGTACGGCGGCCTGCTGCGGCTCGATCCCCAAGGGCGCTACGAACTGGTGGAGTTCGGCCCAGTCCAGGTGGGCAGCGATGTGCGCTTCGAGGCATCCAACGACATGTTCGAAGCCGGCTACGACGCGCTCTTTCATTTCCACAACCACGCACAGGCCTACGACAACCGTCGATATGCAGGTCCGCACTGGGGCGACTTCGCCTATGCGGACGCAACGGGCGTGAATGGGCTGGTGTTCACATTCATCGACCGTGACCGCATCAACGCCGACTTCTATCGCCGCGGCAAGGTGGTCATTGACCTTGGCGAAGTGCCGCGACCCGACGCATGACCAGCATTCGCTTCAGCAAGATGCACGGCATCGGCAATGACTATGTGTACATCGATGCCGATGCAGAACCCGTGCGGGATCCCGCTGCGCTCGCACGCGCGGTGTGCGATCGGCACACGGCCATTGGTGGGGACGGTGTGATCCTGGTGGCTCGTCCGAGCGACGGTTGCGCGGCCGATGCGCGGATGCGCATCTTCAATGCCGACGGCAGCGAAGCGCAGATGTGCGGCAACGGACTGCGCTGTGTCGCGAAGTTCGTGATTGATCGCGGGATGTCGTCCGCCAATCCGCTGCGCATCGAGACGGGGCGTGGCGTTCTCCTGGTGCGGTGGTGGTGCGGCGCGGATGGGCTGGTATCGGAAGCGGAGGTGGAGATGGGTGAACCGATGCTCAGTGCCTCCCAGATGGGCGTGCGCTGGCCGGGCGTGACGGGGGAGCAGCGGCTGGTGGGCATACGGTTCGATGCACCGATGTGGCGCGACGCAATCGCCGCGCATGGTTCCCGCACGGGCAGCATCGTGGACACTGATCTTGCGTGGTGGAGTGCATCGCAAACTGAACCGACCGCCACGCTCGTTTCGATGGGGAACCCACACATCGTGTTCTGGTGCAGCGACCTCGACGGTGTTCCGCTCGAGCGCGTCGGCGCAGCGATCGAGCATCACGACCACTTTCCGCAGCGGATCAATGTGCACTTCGCTGCGGTGGTCGCACGCGATCATCTGCGCATGCGGACCTGGGAGCGCGGGTCGGGCATCACGCTTGCGTGCGGGACCGGGGCGAGCGCGGTGCTGGTGGCCGGCGCTTTGGAAGGGCGCTGCGCGCGTGCGGCCGACATCGATCTTCCTGGAGGTCGGCTGCGGATCGAGTGGGATGCGGCGGACCGCCCCGTGCGAATGCGAGGCCCTGCGACGCATGCGTTCGATGGCATCTGGGGGTCCGTTGTGGAGCCGTGTCGTGGACGCTGAGGCAACCGCTGCTGCCGCCGTGCAACGCGTGATCGATGCGGCCCATCGGCGGCGTGGTTCCATGGAATTGGATCTTGCCGCACTGGTGGCGATCCCCACGGGTTGCGGTCATCGGCACGGGCTTGATGCGGCACGGGTCTGGATGCGTGCGCGACTTGAGGCACTCGGTGCGCGTGTGGAACGCGTCAAGGGCGGCGTTCGGCCGCCGTGGTTGCGCGAGAGTGCTGCGGGCGACGATGAGGGCGATGTGTTGATTGCACGCGGCGGCGAGAGTGGCAGCGGGCCGCGGATCCTGCTCAGCGGTCACATCGACACCGTGCATGATCCGCAGGGTGCGTTTCGCATGCTCGGCGAAGAACAGGGTGGCATGCGGCACGGTCCCGGCGCGGCAGACATGAAGGGTGGGCTGGTGGTCGCGCTCGCGGCACTCGAAGTGCTCGCCGAAGTGGGCGTTCACCCGCGCTGGACCTTCGTGCTGAACGCCGACGAGGAGACGGGGAGCTTTTGCAGCGCACACATCCTGGAGCGCGTGGCGCGCGAGTGTGATGTGGGGCTCGTGCTCGAGCCAGCGGTCGGCAACGACTTCGTGATGGAGCGACCCGGTTCCGCGCAGTTCCGCATTGATGCGAAGGGACGCGCGGCGCACGCGGGGCGTGACGCAGCGCAGGGGATTTCAGCGGTGCACGCGCTGGCGCAGGCGATCTGCACGGTGCTTGCCGCGAACGATCCTGCAAACGGATGCATCCTGAACATCGGTCCCCTCGAGGGCGGCGCGGCGACCAATGTGGTGCCTGCTGATGCCGCGGCGTGGGGCAACGCGCGCTACTTCACGGCGCCCGCACGCGCAGAGGTGGAGCGGGTGCTCGGCGCGATTGCAACGAAGGAGGCTGCGCTGCCGCGGTTGACGGTCGAAGTCGTGCACAACCGCCCCGCAAAGCCGGCAACGGATTCGGTGCAGGCGCTCGCGTCGTTGGCGGTGGCATGCGCGGCGCAGGTGGGCTGTGCATGCCGCGCGGTGTCGACGGGTGGCGTCAGCGATGCGAATGTCCTGCAACATGCGGGCCTTCCATGTCTCGATGGACTCGGGGTCCGCGGAGGCAACTTGCACCGCACGGATGAGTTCGTGGTGATCGACAGCCTTTGCGAACGAGCAGCGATTCTTGCGCTGCTGATTCGGCGGATCATGGAGCGACCGCCCGTACCATGCCGACCATGACTTCGGCGCCCTCCCAACCCGCTGCGCCCGGCGCGAACGCGCTTGCGATCGATGGGACGCCACCGCTTCTCGAAGTACCAGCGGTCCGTGCGGCGGTGCAGGCGATCGTGATGGAGTTGCGTCGGCTGCAGGCTGGAATCACTGGCGTTCGCGCGGCAGACCCCGAGCGCGCAGCAGCAGCGTCCGCGTGGCTGCAGCGTCACAACGCGCTGCGAGGCCGACCGACGATGTATCCGTATGTCGGTGCTGGAATCGGCAACGGTGCGCTCGTTCAACTCGCGGATGGCAGCGTCAAGTGGGACATGATTAACGGGATCGGCGTTCACATGTTTGGGCATTCCGATCCGCGCATGGTGGAAGCTGCCATCGTCGGGGCGCTCACGGACATCTGCATGGGCGGCCACCTGCAGCCGAATGCCGATGTGCTGGCGGTTGCGGAGATCCTGCAAGCGGAGGCCGCGCGCACGAGCGCACTGCGTCACTGCTTCATCACCAATTCAGGTTGCATGGCCAACGAGAACGCCCTGAAGGTCTGTCAGCAGAAGACGGGGGGTGCGCCGCGCGTCATCGCGTTTGCCGACTGCTTCATGGGTCGTTCGACCACCATGAGCCAGATCGGAGACACCGCGGGCTATCGGCAAGGGCTCGTGCAGAACATCCTCGTCGACTACATGCCGTACTACGACGAGGCACTCGGCGCGCGGTCGACGGAAATCGCGGTCTGGCATCTGCGGCAACTTGTCGCGCGGTATCCGAAGCAGCACGCGTGCTTCGTGATGGAACTGGTGCAGGGTGAGGGTGGGTTCCGCGTTGCGCCGCGTTCCTATCTTGAAGCGCTGATGCGCATCTGCCGTGAAAGCGGAATCCCTGTCTGGGCTGACGAAGTGCAGTCGTTCGGGCGAACGGAAAGCATGTTCGCGTTCGACGCGCTTGGGCTCGGCGAGTACATCGATGTCGCGACGGTCGGAAAGCTCAGCCAAGTGTGCGCGTGCCTTTTCCGCGAGGAATTCAATCCCCAGCCCGGTTTGCTCGCGGGCACATTCAGTTCGAGCGCGAGCGCATTCCATGTCGGTCGGTGCGCACTGGAAACGTTGCGCGATGGCGGCTACTACGGCCCGAATGGGCGCATCGCGGCGCTGCACCGTGCGTTCCGCGAGCGGGCCGAGGATCTGGTGCGGCGCCGCCCAGAGTTCTTCCCGCCGGTGCTCGACAGTTTCGGACGCCCGCAGCCGTCGCATGTCGGCGGCACGGGCGGCATGATGCGCCTTTCGCCGCTCGGCGGAAGCAAGGATCGCTTGAACGCACTGCTGAAGGCGATGTTCGATGAGGGTGTGATTGCGCTTACATGCGGTCACGGTCCCTATCACCTGCGTCTGCTGCCGCCGATCGGGGTGATGGAGCCTGCGCAATTCCATCCCGTCTTCGAGATCATCGAGCGCGCACTCGGCAAGGTGGCTTGACATGTTCGTCATCCGCGAAGCGACCATCGAAGACATGCCGCAGCTGCTGAAGCTGGCGCGACTCGTTCATTCCTTCAACTTGCCGCATGACCGGGATGCGCTCGCAGCGAAGCTCGACCGCAGCCACCGCGCATTCGCAGGGTCGGTGTCGGATTCGCGCGGTCGCGAGTTCGTGTTCGTGCTCGAGGACACGGATTCGGGCTCGGTGATCGGCACCAGCTCGGTGTATTCGCGGATTTCGTGGCCTGGTCACCCGCACCTCTTCTTTCGCGTGCGTCGCCGCGAGCATTACAGCAAGGACCTCGGAACGGGGCAGGTGCATGTCACGATCCAACTTGACACCGACGAAAGCGGACCGAGCGAGATCGGCGGGCTGATCCTCGCGCCTGGATACCGCGGCCATCCGCAGAAGCTCGGTGCATTCCTCTCGCACACGCGCTTCCAGTTCATGGCTGCGCGCCCGCAGCAGTTCCAGAAGCGCATCATCGCCGAGATGATGGGCGCGCTCACGCCGGACAGCCGATCGACGCTGTGGGATTACCTCGGTCGACGCTTCATCAATCTTTCGTACACCGAGGCGGACACCTTCAATCAACGCAGCAAGGAGTTCATCCTCAAGCTCTTCCCGTCGGTGGAGATCTACACATCGCTGTTGCCGCCTGAAGCGCGCCAGCTCGTGGGGAAGGTCGGCGAGGAGACGATTCCTGCACTGCACATGCTGACCAAACTCGGATTCCGTCCGCAAGAGCATGTCGATCCCTTCGATGGTGGTCCGTACCTCGAGGCGGTGACGGCGGACATCCCGATCGTGAAGGCATCAGCGGTGCTGCCGCTCGGCAGTGCGGGCGCACTCGCTTCGCACCGCGGGATCGTGTCGTGCGCCGGCGCTCAGGGATTCCGTGCCGTGCGAAGTGGATTTTCGCTGCGGGCAGGGAAGGTGGTCCTGCCCGAGCGCGTCATCGAGTCGCTCGGCGCTTCCAAGGGGACGAAGATCGCCGTCACCGCATTCGATGCGCAGGGGCGTGCAGTGCCCGTGGTCGGTGGGCGGCGCCGCAGTGGCGCGCCGACGCGCCGTCGGAGCCGCGCATGAGTGAGGCAGTGCGGCGCGGCTTGTTGCGCCACGCCCCATCGGACTTCATCGGCGGTTCGTGGCAACCGCTTCCCGCCGGGGCGGGGGGAGAGGCGCAGATCTGCAGCGTTGATCCGTCGCAGCCGTCGACGACCGTGTGGAAGGCGGCCGCTGAGCCAACACACATCGATCGTGCGGTCACCGCGGCGCGATCAGCAGGACGCGCGTGGGCGGAGGCGCCCGCGGCGACTCGGCACGCTGCACTCCTGCGCTGGCGCGATGTCGTGGTTCAGCATGAGTCGCGCATCGCCGATCTGCTGCTCCTCGAAGCGGGGAAAACGCGTGGCGAGGCGCTGCTCGAGGCGAAGGCGCTTGCGGAGAAGGTGACGATCACGATCGAGGAACGCACCCTCGAGCGCGTGCGCGGATTCGGCATCGATCTGTCGCCCTCGCGGCGCGGCGTCTGTGCGTTCCGTCCGCACGGCGTGATGGCAGTGTTTGGACCATTCAACTTTCCTGCTCACTTGCCCAACGGGCATTTCGTGCCGGCGCTGCTGCTTGGAAACACCGTCGTGCTGAAGCCGAGCGAGCGCACGCCTGCAGTGGGACAACTCCTTGCGGAACTCGCCGAAGAAGCGGCGTTTCCGCCTGGCGTCTTCAATGTGGTGCAAGCGGCCGCTGCGGGGGCGTCCGCGCTCGCTGCACATGCGCATGTCGACGGCATCCTGTTCACTGGGTCTTGGCCGGTCGGCCGTCGAATACTGCAGGCGAACATCGATCGGCCGGGGCGAATCGTCGCGCTCGAAATGGGTGGCAGCAATCCAGCCGTTGTGCTCGATGATTGTCACTTGAAGCAGGCAGTGGTGGAGTGCGTCCGATCCGCGTTCGCGACTGCTGGGCAGCGCTGCACCTGCACGCGCCGCGTGATCGTGCAGCGGCGCATCGCGGATGCGTTCACTGGTCTGCTGGTGGAAGTCGCATCGCGCCTTCGCGTCGGCGGCGGCGATGAGCCAGGCGTGTTCATGGGGCCGCTCATCAGCGAAGCCGCGCGTGAGGCAGTCGTCGCGTTCCAATCACGGCGGGTGCGCGAGGGCTGCGTGTCACTGCTCGCGGCGCGTGCGCCTGCGCGTGCTGGATGGTTCCTGACGGCTGGCGTGCTTCGCGTGGAGCGGTTCAGTGCGGATGCGGATGAAGAAGTATTCGGTCCACTGCTGCAGATTGCCGTGGTCGACGATGATGCGGAGGCGGTCGAGCAAGCGAATGCCACGCGCTTCGGGCTTGCTGCAGCGGTATTCACGGCGGATGAGGCGCGTTGGCATGCGATCGGAGCGCGCCTGCGCGCGGGCTGCGTGAACTGGAATGTGGGCACCGCGGGCGCGAGCAGTCGACTGCCCTTTGGTGGGCTTGGTCTGTCGGGCAATCATCGACCGGCGGCGGCGTTCAGCGTGGACTCATGCGCGTTCCCAGTGGCCCACTTGGAGGAACGCACCGACGCGGCCCCGCTGCCACCGGGGATGGATCCCTTCTGATGCGCGTCCGCCTATCCTGCGCCGATGGCGACTGAACTGCCGAGCGGAAGGGTCCAGCCGCGATTCGCGGGGCTCGCCACATTCATGCGCTTTCCGCGCTTGTCCGATGCGTCAGGAACGCACGACTGGATCGTGTACGGCATTCCCTTCGACGGCGGCACGACATTCCATCCAGGCGCGCGATTCGGTCCTCGCGCGGTGCGCGAGGCGAGCCAATATGTGAAGCCCGCGAGCATCGAGCTGCAGGTGGATGCCGCGAAGGTGTTTTCCCTCGCCGATGCCGGCGACGCGCCCGTGGCGCCCTTTTCCTGTGCGGACAACCTTGACATGGTGACGGACTTCGCGAAAACGCTCGGCGGCGCGGGCGCGCATCTCCTGGCGCTCGGCGGCGATCACTCCGTCTCGCTCGCGAACATTCGTGCCGCGTGGGAGCACTGCGGGCGACCCGCGAGCGGACTCGCGCTCGTCGTTCTCGATGCGCATGTCGACAGCGTGGACCGCGTGTGGGACGAGCCATTCAGCCACGCATCGTTCCTGCGGCGGGCCGTCGAGGATGGATGCATCGATCCGACTCGCACGCTGCTCATTGGTCAGCGCGGGGGACTGAACACGCTCGACGATCTCGTGTTCGCGCGTGACAGTGGCATGACCACGATTCCTGCAGCTGCGTTCCATGCCGATGCAGCGGATGCGGCGGAACAGGTGCAGGCGTTCCGCCGCCGCATCGCCGATGCGCCGCTCTATCTGTCGTGCGATGTGGACTGCGCGGATCCCGCGTTCGCGCCTGGCACTGGAACGCCGGTGTGTGGCGGGTTGTCGTCAGGTGATCTGCTCGCGCAGGTTCGCGCATTCGCGGGGGCACAGTTGGTCGGTGCCGATGTGGTCGAAGTGTGTCCCGCACGCGATGTCGCTGGAATCACGGCGCTGCTGGCGGCGCATGTGGCCTTCGAGTGCATCGCGATCGACGCGGTCGGACGCACCGCTTGACGCGGGGGTTGGTCCTCAGAAGCCCGTCGCTGGTTCCTGTCCGATGGAAATGAGTCTGAGGAACTCACCGCGCGTGGCAGGATCTTCGAGGAAAACGCCAGTCAACTTGCTGGTGGTGGTCCATGCGTGCGGCTGGCGAACGCCTCGATAGCACATGCAGAAGTGCCGTGCCTGGATGACGACCGCAACCCCAAGTGGCTGCAGGTGTTCTTGGATGCTGTTGGCGATCTGCGCCGTCAACTTTTCCTGTACTTGCAGTCGCTTGGCAAAGATCTCCACGACCTTTGCCAGCTTGGAGAGCCCCACGACGCGTCCGCTCGGGATGTACGCCACATGCGCCTTTCCGACGAACGGAACCATGTGGTGCTCGCAGTGGCTGTGCACATCAATGCCCGTGAGCAGCACCATTTGGTCGTAGCCCTCGATCTCCGAGAAGGTTCGCTGCAGTTCCTTCGCTGGGTCCATCGTGTAACCGACGAAGTGCTCGCGCAGCGCAAGGGCCACGCGCCGCGGGGTATCCACCAGCCCCTCGCGAGTTGGATCTTCGCCGATGTACTTCAGTAGCGCACGAACATGTTCGAGTGCGGCATTGGCTTCGGCATCGAGAGGAGTATCGCGGTCCATGAGGCTTCAATGATAGGCTTCGCCCGCATGAGCTACTCCGCAAACACCCAGCATGCGCCAAGCAATTCGAAGGCAAGCAAGTCATCGATGTTGAAGAAGGTCGTGATCGGTCTCGCCGTGCTGCTGGTGGCGGCGGCGGTCATGGCCGTGCTGTTCGTTGATGCGGTCGCCGCGCGACTGGTGTCGACCGCGGGGACGCGAGTCCTAGGCGTCGCGACTTCGGTTCGCGGCGTGCATCTGGGGCTCTTGTCTGGATCGACATCGGTCGATGGACTTGTGGTGGCGCAGCCAGCTGGTTTTACGGGCGATGCCATGCTTTCGGTGGACCGCGTCGAAGTGCGCGCTGGGCTCCGCGAACTGATCAGCAATGACATCGTGATCGACCAAGTGGCGATCAGCGGTGTGGCAGTCGACATTTCCGAGGTGAATGGACGCATCAACCTGCAGGTGGTGGCAGACAACATTTCGAGCGCCGGAGCCGCGGATGCGCCGAGCAAGAGCGCGCCTGCAGAGCCGTCCAAGTCGACGGTGACCGTGCGCGAACTCCGCATCACGGGCATTCGTGTCAAGGCTCGGCTCGAGAACGCACTCGCGTCAGGCAAGGCCATCGATGCAACGATTCCCGACATCGTGGTGCAGGACATCGGCACGAAGACCTCGGTGGACGAAGTGGCGTCTCGGATCTCCGCGAAACTGATGGATCAGCTCATCGTGGCGATCGCGAAGGCGCAGATCGAAGGATTGCCCGCATCGTTCTCGAATGGTCTGCAGTCCGCCGCATCCCAACTCGGTGGCGTCTTGGAGAAAAGCGGGAACGCAATCGGGGACGGGCTGCAGAAAGTCGGGGACACCTTCAAGTCAATCTTTGACGGCGGCGGCAAGTAGCGGCCTTCGGTGATCCGCGCCGCCCTCGCGCTGGAACCGTAGGATCGCGCACATGGCGTGGCAGTGGCGAGGCCGAGATGATGGACCGCAGCCCGAGGCACGGCGGTGGCACCAGGCGATTCATCCTTGGGATGCGGAACCAGCGGAGCGTCAGCGTCTGCGCCCGCTTGTGGTCATCGGGTATCCGTCCGATGCGGGCGTGCGCGCGAATCAAGGTCGCCCGGGCGCCGCGGAGGGTCCGAGCGCACTGCGGACCGCATGTTCCAACCTGCCTGCGCCGTCGGCTTTCTCGCTGTTTGATGCGGGAGATGTCTCGGGTCCCAAGGATGATGTGCTGGCTTGGCAGCGTTCACTCGCTGCCGCGGTCGCAGCGGTGCGGGTCGGCGGTGGGATGCCCATCGTCCTTGGTGGGGGACACGATCAGGCATTCGGTCACTGGCTCGGCGTTGTCGAGGCCGCATCGAAGGGCGCGATCGTTGGCTGCATCAACATCGATGCGCATGTCGACATGCGTCCGCTGACGCGCGGGCATCCGCACTCTGGGTCGCCGTTCATGCAAGTGCACAGCCACAGCGCGCTGATTGGTGCACCGTTTCGCTATCTGTTGCTTGGGATGCAGCCTGCGCACAACACGCCGGCGCTCTTGCAGTCCGCCGCGGCGCACGGAGCGCAGATCGTCGATGCGGATGCGTTCACACCGTCGCAGGAGTCGTCGATGGCTGCGATCATCAATCGATTCATCGCATCGGTCGACCTCCTGTGCCTCAGCCTCGATCTCGATGCATTCCTGGCGTCGAGCGCACCGGGCGTGAGTGCGCCATCTCCGATGGGCATCCTGCCTGATGCCATGCTGCGCACGGTGCTTCGCAGAATCGCGGGCAGCGGGAAAGTCGCGGGCATCGAGTTGGCAGAGTGTTCGCCGCCGCTGGACATCGGGGGGCGCACCGCGCGCCTCGGCGCTGCGCTGCTCGACTGCGTTGTGCGGGCGCTGCCCGTGCTGCCATGAAGCGCATCGGCATCGACCTTGGCGGCACCAAGGTGGCCGCGTGCCTGCTCGACGATGATGGAGAGGAGTTGGAGCGCCCGCGCGTGTCGACTCCGCACGGCGATTACGACGGAACGCTCGCCGCCATCGCGCAGTTGGTTCGGCAACTTGACGCGGTCGCGAAACGCGAGTGTCCAGTCGGCATCGGCTATCCAGGCAGCGTGTCGCCGCGCACGGGACTGCACCGCAACGCGAACTCGACTTGCCTCAACGGGCGAGATGTGGTGGGCGATCTCTCGAGGTTGCTCGGCCGCGAGGTGCGAGGTGCCAACGATGCCAACTGCCTTGCCCTCAGTGAAGCGCATGACGGCGCAGCGAGCGGCGCGCGTGTGGTCTTCGCTGCAATCCTTGGCACGGGGATCGGTGGCGGCGTGGTGGTTGACGGTCGCATCCTGGTCGGGCAGAACGCCGTCGCGGGTGAGTGGGGGCACACCCAAATGCCAGGCACGGATGCGGCGGAGCGCCGCTCGCGCCCGTGCTACTGCGGTCTGCACGGCTGCACGGAGCAGTTTCTATCGGGCCCCGCGCTGACCCGCGAGCATGTCGCGCTTGGCGGCGAGTCGGCTGCGATGTCCGTGATCGCGGAGCGCGCGTCGGACGGGGACGAGCGCGCGAAGCGGGTGATCGACCTGCTCTGCACGAGACTCGCTGATGCGCTCGCGGGTGTCGTTCACCTGATCGATCCCGATGTGATCGTGCTCGGCGGAGGGCTGAGCAACATCCCAGCGCTCTACGAGCGTGTGCCTTCACTCCTCGGTCAGCGGCTTTTCTCCGATGTATTCAACACACCGCTGCGGAGCGCGATGCACGGCGATGCGAGCGGCGTGCGTGGGGCGGCGCGGCTCACGATGTGCTAGGCAGCGCGCGATGTGCGCAGCCGATGCGGACGCATGCAGTCGAGCAATTCGGGGTCGATCTCATGGCGCGTCCCGCAGATGTCCGCACACAGGATGCGGCCGGTCACGGGACCGAGCACCAGCCCCATCATGGCGTGTCCCGTTCCCACGAACAGTCCAGGGATCGTCGGCACGGGACCGACAAGTGGCATGCCGTCCGCGGTGCATGGTCGGTAGCCCGCCCATTCCGCGGTGATGTGTGCCTGATCGATGCCGTGCAGGTAGCGGCGCGCTGCAGTGGTCAGCGCATCGAGACGCTTGCGCATCCAGGGTCGGCCGGTCGGTCCGATCTCGAGCGTTCCCGCAAGCCGCAGCTGTGATCCCATCGGATTGAACGCGACAAATGTCTCGTGCATGACGCCGCCATTTCTCGGCAGGATGCCCGTCCCTTCCAGTTGCACGTGATAGCCGCGTGCGGCTTGCATCGGCAGTGCGATGCCGAGTTGTGACGCCAACGGATCGGACCAGATGCCCGCGGCGAGCACCACGCTGCTGCCTTCGATGACCTCGCCGTTTCGGAGCCTTGCGCCGACGCAGCGCCCATCGTGTGCGCGCTCGAATCCAGCCACATCGCAGCCGAGCCGCACCGATCCGCCGCGCGTGCGGACTGCGGCGAGAAGCCCGCGCAGGAGCAGTCCTGGGTGCACGATCGCGCTATCGAGGTAGTGAATGGCTCCCGCAACCTCGTCTCGGTACGCACCGTCGCGCCGACGCAGTTCGTTCCCACTGATGCGATCCGTTCGATAGCCGTAGCGCGCGAGCGCGCGTCCCTCTCGCTGGGCTGCGTCGAGGTTGCGTTCATCGAGGATGAGATCCATCCAGCCGCATCGACGGTAGAAGCAGTCGATGCCTTCGAGGTCGAGGATGCGTTCAAGCGCCTGCACGGTCCGCCATCCGAGCGCGCACAGCGTGCGAGTGGCGCGCTCCAGATGCTCTGGCGTGCAGTGGTTGTGAAATGTCCACAACCAACGCAGGAGCGCTGGCGAGAGGCTCGGGCGAATCCACAGTGGTGAACGACTGTCGAGCATCCACCGAAGTCCACGCCAGGATGCGCCTGGCTTCGTGAGTGGCGCGTGGCCGATCGAGAAGAGTCCAGCATTGCCTGCTGATGCGCCGTCGAGCGTGGACTCGCGGTCGAGCACGACGACATCGCGCCCTTGCTGCAGGAGTTCGTACGCGGTGCACAGGCCCACGATCCCTGCGCCAACGATCACCGTCCTGGTGCTGCTCATTGCCGCCGTATCCTAGGGAATGACCGCAATCGGGCTCGGAATCGTCGGCTGCGGCGGGATTGCCAATGTGCACGCGGACGCAGCGATGCGGAGCGGCTTCCAACTGGTGACATGCTGGGATTCGCAGGCTGAACGAGCGCATGCGCTCGCTTCGAAGCACGGTGCGGCGGCGTCGTCGAGCCTCGAATCCTTGCTGCGGCATCCGCGGGTCGATGCGGTGACCGTCGCCGTGCCGACGGACGCGCACGCGTACTGCGCAGAGGCGGTGCTCGCATCGAACCGGCACTTGCTGCTCGAGAAGCCGATGGCCCTCACGGTCGCCGAGTGCGATTCCATTTGCGCTGCGGCGGGACGATCCAAGGGGCGGCTTCAGATGGGGCTCGTGTGCCGTTCGTCGCCAGCCGCGCAGCATGTGATGGGATTGGTGCGATCTGGGAGCGTCGGTCCGATCGATTTCATTCAGGCGCGCTGCACGCGGCGCCGCGGAATCCCTGGGCTGGGTGGTTGGTTCACGACGCGAAGCCGATCGGGCGGAGGATGCATGATCGATGTGGGCGTTCACCTGATCGACCTGGCGCTGCATCTCGCGGGCTGGCCGCGTGTGCTCCGCGTGAGTGCGTGCACCGCGTCGCGATTTGGCTCGCCCATCGAGGCGTACCGCTCACCTGAAATGTGGGGCGGTCCGCCGAAAGTGGACGGCACCTTCGATGTCGAGGACTCGGCGATCGCGCTCCTTCGGTGTGACGGTGGGCTTTCGATCGAGGTGGATGTGGCGTGGGCGGCGAACATTCCTTCTGGCGCGGCGCGTGACGGTCTGCTGCTGCGCGGTGCGAAGGCGGGTGTTCACTTCGAGATCTTTGGTGCGGAAGTGCGCACGGTCGCCGATCGTGACGGGGAACTTCTTGACGAGCGTTCACCCGTGCTGCTCGGGCAATCGATGAGCGGCTGGGATGCGGCGTGGGATGCGCAGTATCGCCGCTTTGGCGATGTGGTTCGAGGCGTGAGCGAGCCTGCCGCGACGGCTGCCGATGGGCTCGAACTGCAGCGAATCATCGCGGCGATCTACGAAAGTGCCGCGCTTGGGCGCGAAACGGAAGTGCGTTAGCGCTGCGGTGATGTTGGCGAATCACTTCGACGCTGGTTTGCTGCCGCTCTCGTACCGCGTCAGCGTTTCCTTCATCTCAGTGAGCATGTCGCCGGCGGGGGTGTTCTCGATGGCCAACTTCTGCGTGGCGACCGCATCGGACACCTTGCCTGAATCGAACTGCGCGCGCGCGAGCGTGTCAAGAATCGCGCCGTCCTTGCCGCCGCTGGCCGTCACCGCGGCTTCCGCCGTAGCGAGCGCGAACGGAAGGTCGCGCTGCTTGAGCTTCGGTGCATCGAGCACATACCACGCAAGCTGGTTCAGGCCCATGGCTTCCTTCGTCTGCGTGAACTCTGCGGCGAGCGCGCGACCGAGTTCGTAGCCCTTGTCGGGCTGGTTGACGGGTCCAAGCAGCAGCTGGAACTTCTGCAGGCGCATGCTGCGAGCCGTTTCCGGATCCGCCTTGGCGATGGCGTCATCGAGCATCGTCAGGAATTCCGTGAAATCGCCGCTCTTGTTGGCATCGCGGAGCGCTGCCGAGAGCCGCCGCTGCGCCACCTTTGCCGTCGCTGCGCCGAGGAACGATGCCTTGGCATCATTGATGTTCCAAGAGCCGGCCACCACGGACTCAAGCGGCTGGTCCATCTGCATCGGGTGCCCAATCCACTGGACCGTTCCATCCTTCACGATGAACGCGCATGGGATGCCCGACTGCAGCGCGGGCTTCATGTACTGGTCGTGCGCCGATCGATCTGGATCCGCGCAGAGCGTGTACCGCGTCTTCGCTGCCCAATTGGGGTCCTCCAGGAACTTCGTGACGGTGTCGATCTTCTCATCGCTGATGCTGATGATGCGCACACCCTTGTCCGCATACTTCTCCTGCACTTCGCTCAGGTGGGGCATGCTCGACTTGCATGGACCGCACCAGGTCGCCCAAAACTCGATCACATAGATGCCGCCAGGGTTGAACGAGGAGACCGTTTCGCCCTTGACGAACTTCTCGATCTGCGGGAACGGTGCGGGTGAGCCAGGCACGAGCGTGGGCTCGGTTGGTTGGGACGCCTTCGCGTCACCCTTTGCTGCCTCCTTCGGTGGAGTGATGGGTGTCGCAGGAACGGTTTGGGCGAACAGCAGTCCTGCCAGCGGCAGCGCGAGGAGTGATGTGATCATGGTTGGTCTCGAGAGTGGGCGGATCCGGACTCCGCATGAGCATACGGGCAACCGCTACGCTGCCCGCATGGGAGCGCGGATCATCGATGGCAAGCAACTCGGTGCCGCGGTGCGCTCATCGCTGCGGGAACGCATCGCGCGAAGCGGTCGTTCCGTGCGGCTCGATGCGATCCTCGTGGGTGATGACGGTGCAGCCGCCATCTACGCGCAAAATCAGGTGCGAACCTGCGAGGAGGCTGGGATCCAATACCAACTGCATCGCCTCGGTGCCGGCAGCGGGTACGAGGAGATCGCAGGCCGAGTCCTGCTGATGAACACGGACGAGGCGGTCACCGCGATGATGCTGCACTTGCCGCTGCCGGCTGGTGTGGACACGGAACGCGTTCAGTCGCTGATTGCCCCCGAGAAGGATGTGGAGGGTGTGAATCCCGCGAACATCGGCAATGTCGTGTACGGAAGGCGAAGCCTCGTTCCATGCACCGCGCTCGCCGTACTGGAGATGATTGAGCACACTGGTGCGTCGCTGCGCGGTGCGCGGTGCGTCGTCGTGGGGGCAAGCAACATCGTCGGGAAGCCCATCGCAGTCCTGCTGATGCGCGCGGAGGCAACGGTCATCAGTGCGAACCGATTCACGACGGAGTTGCCGAAGATCGCGCGCGAGGCGGACATTGTGATTGCCGCGGCGGGCGTTCCCGCGCTGGTCACTCCCGAATGGATCAAGCCGGGCGCTGTCGTTGTCGATGTGGGCATCAACCGCGTTGCCGGGAAGGATGGGAGACAAGTGACGGTGGGGGATGTGCATCCCGATGTGGCGTCAGTCGCCGGCTGGATGAGCCCAGTGCCGGGCGGCGTCGGTCCGATGACGGTGGCGATGCTGCTGAGAAATGTGGCGGAAGCTGCGCTTCGTTGACAGCAAGTCCGCTGATCGATTTCCGCCGCGTCAGCCTCGCAGCAGGTCGGCTGAGGAGCGTCCACCGAAGAGCCGCGTGAGGGCTTCGCGGTAGCGGGCGGCCGTTCCATCGACGACTTCCGCTGGAATCTCGGGGCCAGGTGGTGTTTTTCCCCATCGGCCCGCCGCGACGAGTTCGAGGAGCCAGTTGCGGAGGAATTGCTTGTCGAAACTCTGTTGATCGCGTCCCACCTCGTAACCGTCAAGCGGCCAGTAGCGACTCGAGTCGGGTGTGAGCACCTCATCGACGAGCAGCAGACGGTCCGTGGGTCGCCCATCTTCTGCGAGTTCGAACCCAAACTCGAACTTCGTGTCTGCCAGGATGAGTCCGCGCGCGAATGCGTGTTCGGCTGCGAGCGAGTAGATGCGCAGCGTCAGGTCGCGGAGGCGTTCCATCAACTGCTCGCCCACGGCCGCAGCGGCACGTTCAAAGGAAATGTTCTCGTCATGCCCCTCAGCCGCTTTCGTCGCAGGCGTGAAGATCGGCTCGGGTAGTCGCTCGCACTGGCGCAGTCCGCGCGGGAGGGCAACGCCGCACACACTGTGGTTCGCGCAGTATTCGCTCCATCCGCTGCCTGCGAGATAGCCGCGCGCGACGCACTCGATCGGCACGACCTGGGCTGCGCGGCAGACCATCGTGCGTCCTTCGAGTGCTTCGCGCTGCGCTGGGTCGATGCCGCTGCAGGTGGGCACATCAAGGCTGAGGACATGATCGTCGACGAGTTTCGCGCGGCGAATCAATCCAAACCATCCTGCCGAAATCGTGGTCAGCAACCGACCCTTGCCGGGGATCGGCGTGGGCATCACCACATCGAATGCAGAAATGCGGTCGGTCGCCACGAGCAGCATGCGTGGAGCGCCCTGCGCAGCAGGAAGCGAGTAGAGATCGCGCACCTTTCCCGCGCGGCGTCCAGGCAGGGCAAGCTGCGTCTGGAACAGCGCGTCGCACGCGGGAGTCTGCATGGCGCGGCAGTGTAGGAACGGAGGTCGAACGCGCGTGTGCCGAAGCGGCAACTGCAGAGTTCTGTGCAAGCAGACCGCTACACTCGCCTTCGCCGATGCTGCGCTTTGCGTTCGAGACGATGGACGAGCCGCCCGTGCGGGTCGACGCGAGCCATGGCTATGTGCTCGGGGCCAATGACCTGTCTGTTGCCGGCGAACTCACGCTGCGCCCTGGCAAGCTCGACTGCGCCAGCGAACTCGATGTCGCGTTGGCCGTGAACGTCGAATGCGAAACACGCTCGATGGGTCGACTGGCGCTGTCCACCTGCTTGCTGCAGCAGCGGCACGAGCGTTATGCGCTCTTGCAAGAGTTGGCGCGCCATCGCATCAAACTCTTCATTGCGAAGTGCGAGGAGTGGCAGGTGTGGGATCATCCGGGGTGCGCGGCTGCCATCGCACAGTGGAACGACGCGCGCAGCGACTTCACCGCGTCGATGACGAGTGCCGATGGCGCAGAGGCGGATCGCAAGGCAGCGCTGGCGCTGGTCAAGGGCCGGCCGCTGGTCGTGTACGGCGCGGGTGACGGTGTGTGCCACGCCTTCCAGCCGTTCGTCGCCGCCACCGCGCCCAGCGGGTCGGGTCACCCTTGGGGCGCGCGTCACAGGTCGAGCGGGCGAGCGGGCGATTGCATCGGCTGCGACGGCGTTCGACTTGCTTCAGGTCCCGCTCGACTGGAGCGTGATCGAGCGGACCGAGGGGCGCTTTGACTTCTCGTCCGTCGAGCCTTGGCTCGAATGGGCGGCATCGCAAGGCAAGGTCGTGGTGGCTGGTCCGCTGCTTGACCTGCGCGAACACGCGCTGCCTGAATGGCTTCGCGCGCGCTGCGGCGACTTTGATGCGCTGCGTAATGCGGTCTGGCGCTACGCCGAGGCCGTCGGCGACCTGGTCGGCGCGCGGACAGGCATGTGGAATGTGGCAGCGGGCATCAACGACTGCGCATGGTGGCCGCTGAAGTTGGAGCAGATGGTCGAGGTCACGCGGCGCATCGCCGTTGGACTTCGCAAGTCGCGCCGCGAGGTGCCCATCATGCTGGAGATTCCCCGCCCCTTCGCCGAGGCAGTTGGATCGCTGTCGCGCGCCGTTACGCCGACAACGTTGGTCGACACGCTCGGTACCGAGGGAGTCGGCATTGATTGCGTTCTCGTGAAGTTCTGCATGGGACAAGCAGGCGCAGACCACCTCACGCGCGACCTGCTCGAAGTGAGCGCAGCGCTCGATGCACTGCGCTCGATCCGCAAGACGCTCTTCGTGTCGATCGATGTGCCGAGCGGACCGACGGATCCGAAGGCCGGCTACTGGCGCGCGCCCTGGTCCGCCAAGTCGCAGTCGATTTGGGCGCTGCAGATGTTTCAGGTCGCACTCAGCAAGGGGCATGTCGGAACGGTCCTGTGGAACACGCTCGCGGACGATGCATCGCGTGGCGTGACCTGCGGACTGACTACGGGCGATGGCATGCCGAAGCCCGCGTTCGAGGCGCTGGTGAAGGCGCGCCGCCGCCTCGCCAAGCCGCTCGGGGACTGGACCGCCACATCGACGCAGCAGGTCAGGTCGCAGGCATCGGCGAGCGGGGGGGATCACGCTTGAACGCTCGTCCAAATCGTCAAGCCAAGCAACGCCGCGTGCGGCCGAGTGTTCGCGCGCGTCATGCGATCGGCGTTGTTTCGGCGATGACTGTTGTGGGGCTCGCAGCGGATGTGCTGTGGGAACGCCCTCGCCCGCTCGTTTCCGTGCATGAGGCGCGTGTCGACATCAACACCGCCGATGCAGCGCAACTGTGCCTGCTGCCTGAAGTCGGCCCTTCAGTGGCGCAGCGCATCATTGATTCGCGCGCGGCTCAGGGACCGTTCGCGCGGGTCGCTGACTTGCGGCGCGTGAAGGGAATCGGTCCAGCCACGCTCGCCGCCGTCGAGCCGCACGCCGTGTGCAGCGTGTCAGCGCCGTGAACGCAGAGCGCCCTCGCTGGTTCACGCGCATCGTGTCGTCGACGACCGTTGCGCAGATCGTGGAGCGCATCGAGATGCCGCGCGGCACGATCCCGATTGCGGTCCACGGGGCCGCTGGATCAAGTTCGACCGTTCTTGCAGGTGCGGTGAGCCTCGCCGCACACCGTTCGCTTCTGCTCGTCACAGCACACCGCGATGAGGCGGATGAGGCGGCGGCGGAACTGGAGTCGCTCGGCGTTCCCGTGCTGCTGTTCCCTGCACTCGAGGGGGCGCCTGATGGGCAGGAAGCCGCGGAGCTTCAAGCGCAGCGGATGCGCGTGTTGCGCGCAGTCGACGCGGCGGACGCTGCACATTCTTCAGGCAAGCGATCCACCGAGTCCGCGCCGCATGTCATCGTTGCACCCGTCCCCGCCCTGATGCAGGGGGTGGCGGCGGAGTCATCGATGGACGCGATGATGCGCACCGTTCGAATGGGGACGCCGCAACCGCGGGAAGCGCTCATCGATTGGCTCGCGCGCGCTGGCTATGACCGACTCCCGAGCGTCGAGCAACCGGCATCGTTCGCTGTGCGCGGCGGCGTGATCGATGTCTTTCCCGCCGGCGCGCTTGCACCAGTTCGAATGGACTTCTTCGGCGATGAGCTCGAAGGACTGTTCGAGGTGGATCCTGCGACGCAGGCAACGGATCGACGGCTCGACGTAGTCGACCTGCTGTGCGTTCACGGGATGTTCGATCCGAAAGTGCTGGAGTCGGTTGCGCCGCGCCTGCCGCACGGCACGGTCCTGATGCTCGCCGAGACAGCGGAGATCGCCGAACAATCGCGCGCATACCTCGACCGTGTGACCGACGGAGCGGGTGTCTTCCCCTGGTCCGATTCCTTGCGCGCACTCGTGAAGAACTGCCACGCCACCATCGAAGCCGGCGTGAGCGTGCAGTCGGTGGATGCCCGAGCGCGGATCGATGTGCCGGCTGCACCGCTCCCGATGTTTGCCGAGCCGCTGCCCGAGGCGATCGCGCAGGCGCAGTCGCTCACGGAGCACGCGGATGTCGTGGTGATGTGCGAGACGTCAGGCGATGTCCAGCGCGCGCGCGAACTCTTCACCGAGCGCGGAGATGCGCTGCGGATTGAACAGCGCCATCTTCACCGCGGGTTCATCTGGCAGGATGGCGCGCGCTCGCTTGCACTCGTGCCGTGGCATGAACTACTGCACCGATTTGGAACGCGAAGCCGAAAGCCACCTTCCGCGGCGCTCGGCGGGCGCTCGCGCGAGGCGTTCCTCAGCTTCGGTCCGGGCGACGCCGTGGTGCACCGTGATCATGGCATCGCGCTCTATCACGGGCTTGTTCGGATGCCCTCCGCCTCGGGTGACGCGGCGGATGAGGAGCACCTCAAACTCGAGTTCGACGGCAACACGATCCTGCATGTGCCGGCCAGCAAGGTCGCGCTCGTGCAGCGCTATATCGGTGCAGGCGTTGCGCGGCCGAAACTGAGCGGACTTGGCAGCAAGCGTTGGAAGCGCCAGAAGGAAGAAGTCACCGAGGCCGTGCGTGACTTGGCGGGGGAGCTGCTGCGCGTGCAGGCGGTGCGCAATTCGACGGTGGGCGTTTCATGTCCAACAGACTCGCAGTGGCAGGTGGAGTTCGAAGGCTCCTTCCCGTTCACCGAGACCGAAGATCAAGTGACGGCGATCGCTGCCGTGAAGCGTGACATGGAAGCAACCCGACCGATGGATCGACTGGTGTGCGGCGATGTCGGATTCGGCAAGACGGAGGTCGCCCTGCGAGCAGCGTTCAAGTGTGCGCAGGCGGGACGGCAAGTGGCACTGCTTGTGCCGACCACCGTGCTGGCGGAGCAGCACGAGCGCACCTTCCGAAGTCGAATGGGTGCGTTCCCCTTCGTCATCGAGTCGGTGAGCCGCTTCCGGACCGACGCCGAGGTACGCGACATTCTGGAGCGGCTCGGGAACGGGCAGGTGGACATCGTGATTGGAACGCATCGCCTTCTCTCGGCGGATGTGCGCTTTCGCGAACTCGGGCTCGTCATCATCGACGAGGAGCAAAGGTTCGGCGTCGAACACAAGCAGCGGCTGTTCGAGTTCCGCCTGACCGCCGATGTGCTGACGCTGACCGCCACGCCGATCCCGCGCACGCTGCACATGGCAATGCTCGGCCTTCGCGACATCTCAAGCCTGACGACGCCACCCCCAGATCGGCGCGCGATCGTGACCGAGGTGATGCCCTATCAGCGCGAACGCCTCGCAAGTGCACTGTCGCGCGAACTGGCGCGCGATGGGCAGGTGTTCTGGGTCCACAACCGCGTGCATGACATTCTCTCGGCTGCAGATGATGTGCGCCGACTGGCGCCCCAAGCGCGCATCGTGGTCGGGCATGGGCAGATGAGCGACGGCGAGCTCGAGGATGTCATGCGCCGCTTCATGCGACATGAGGCGGACATCCTCGTCTCGACCACCATCATCGAAAGCGGCATCGACATCCCCAGCGCCAACACGATGATCATCGATGACGCGCACCGCTTCGGACTGTCCGAACTGCACCAACTGCGCGGGCGCGTGGGGCGTTCCAACCACCGCGCGTACTGCTACCTGCTGCTGCCGCAGGAACGCACCGTCACTGCGGAAGCGATGAAGCGACTGCGAGCGCTCGAGGACTGCTCGATGCTCGGCGCCGGATTCAAGATCGCAGTGCGGGACCTCGAACTGCGCGGTGCGGGCAACCTGCTCGGACGCGAGCAGAGTGGTCACATCACATCGGTCGGTTACGAGATGTATTGCCGGCTGCTTGATCACGAGGTGCGCGTCCTGCGTGCGGAGCCGACGGTGATCGCGATCGACACGATGGTCGATGTCGGTCTGCGCGGATCGCTGCCGCGTTCATACATCCCCAGTGACCGCCGGCGGCTCGAGGGACACCGACGGCTGACCGATGCAGAGAGCCCCGAGGAGTTGGCGAAGTCCATCGCGGATCTGCACAGCGCGTACGGCGATCCGCCCGAGGAGGTGAAGGACCTCTTCCTGCTGACAGAGGTGCGGCTCCGGCTGACGATGCTCGGCGTTCGGGCGCTGCTTCGCCGCGAGGGCGATCTCATCTTCCGTGCGCAGGAGCCCACAAGCGTGCAGGACCTGCTTCGGAGGACGCACGGTTCCGTGCGGGTCGTGGGCAGCGCCGACGATGGGGGTTTGACGGATGTGTACTGGCGACCCGACGAGATGCCGCAGCCGCGCGCACTGCTTCGGGAGTTGCTGAAGCGGTTGCGCGGACCGGCCGATTCGTCTCAAGCCGCGCGGCGGCGTTCGATGTAGTGCAACTCGAGGTAGCGAGCGACATAGTCCAGAATGCTTGCGCACTCGGGGATGTCAGGATTGCTCGTGTTGCCGTGTGGCTCAAAGCGCATGCCGCGGAAGCGCTCGATCGCGTCGCGCAGCGGCAGCCCGTGCTGCAGCGACAGGCTGAACGCGCGGCAGAATCCCTGAATGAGACCAGAGAGCGTGGAACCCTCCTTGCTCATCTTGATGAAGATCTCGCCTGGTCGACCATCCGGGAACAGTCCGATCGTGAGGTAGCCCTCGTAGGTCTGGATCGAGAACTTGTGTGTCGTGGACTGGCGTGTTTCTGGAAGCACTTCCCGTCGCGGTCCAGCGCTGTTCAGGCTCATGGTGCAAATCTCCCTGACGTACCGACTGCAGCGGCTTCGACTCCAACGCATCGTTGACCGCGACGCCGTGCATGTCACGCGGCGTTGGTGGTCATCGACCATCGGAGCGGTCGAACTGCGGATTTCCTATCCGAGGATTCGCACAGGTTGGGCGGAGTTCACTCCGCCGCAGCTGCCTTGTCGCGTCGCTTTCCAGCAGGCTTGCCCTTCGACTTCGCGCTGGCGTCCGTCGCATCGCCCGCCGCCGCATCGGCGGATTCGCCATCCTCTGCGTCGGCTTGTGGCTCTTGCTCGTTGCTGCTCGACGGCGCTGCCGACGTCTCGAGCTCAATGATGCGGTCCGGCTTCACCAACACGGTGATCTCCGCGATCAGGTCGCGTCCGAACTGGATGGTGACGCTTTCCGTGCTGACGCGGCGGATCGGATTGTTCAGGCGAACGGCGCGCATGTCGACGCCGTAGCCATCACTCATGAGTTGATCGCTGATGTCACGCTGCGTGACCGCGCCGTAGAGGATGCCCTGATCATTGCACGCACGAACGAGCGTGATCGAAATGCCGGACAGGCGGGCGATCAGCGCCTCGCGGTCCGCACGCTGCTTCGCAACCTGCGCCTCGGCAATCGCCCGCGCTTCCTTCAGCGATTCGATCTTCTCGGGCGTCGGTGTTTCCGCCATCCCGTTGGGAAGAAGGAAGTTGCGTGCGAATCCTGGTCGCACTTTGACGACATCGCCAACAAGACCAAGGTTTTCGATCGTCTCGAGCAGGAGGAGTTCGTAGTTTCGGGCCATGAGTCGCTGTCCTTTCAGTGGAGAGTTAGGGGTGCCGCCTGTCGGCCCCAGCGAGTTCTGCCCCTGCGCATGCAGAGGCAAGGCGGGCTGAAGATGTGGGCCCCGCTTTGGGGGCGAGCCGCGAAGTGTCGCACAGACGGCGCTGAAATGCAAGCGACTTGAACGACGACTCGAACGATGGCTCGATGGGACGCGACCGATACCCATCGCGCGCGGATCAGCCCTGCTTGCGCAAGTGGTTGATAAGGTCGATCTTGGTGATCAATCCGTAAAAGCGGCTGCCGTCGTGAACGACCGCCACGCGATCGGCGCGAAAAATCGGGAACAGGTCGCCGATGGGCTTCTCGGGCTGGATCGTCTCGACACGGGTCACCATGTAATCGGCCACGGGAGCATCGGCTGCTTTCGGTTGCCGCGCGAGCGCGAGCAGGACATCGCTTTCGTCGATGATCCCAACCAGCGTGTCGGCTGCGTCGAGCACCGCAAGCTGGCTGACGCCGAAGAGCCGCATTCGACGAATGGCAATCGACAGCGGAACGGTCGGCTGCAGGACGAAGTCCTCGCACAGGTCGTGGCGCCGCGCAATGAGATCGCGGAGGTCGCCCGTTGGCTTTCGCCCGAGGAATCCCTGATCCCGCATCCAGAAGTCGTTGTACATCTTCGACAGGTACTTGGCACCGCTGTCGCAGATCAGCGTGACCACACGCTTGGGCTCGCGCTGCCGACGACAGTAGGAGAGCGCCGCGTGCATCAGCACTCCGACGCTCGAACCCGCGAGAATCCCCTCGGTTCGGAGCAGTTCGCGAACGGCAGCGAATGCCTCAGCATCGGAAACCGCGATGGCGCTGTCGACGATCTTCAGGTCGAGAATGGGCGGCACGAAATCTTCCCCGATCCCCTCGACAAGCCACGCACCAGGCTTCACTGTCTTGCCTTCGTTCACCAGCGGCGCAAGAATCGATCCCACGGGATCGGCAAGCACGATCTCGCACGATGGATTCTGCGACTTGAGGAACGCGCCGACGCCCGCAATGGTGCCGCCCGATCCGACGCCCGCGACGAATGCGTCGATTCGCCCGTTCATTTGCTCCCAGATCTCAGGCCCCGTTCCCTCGAAATGCGCCTTCACATTGTTGGCGTTGCCGAACTGGTTGACATAAAACGAGTTCGCATCGTTCGACGCCATGCGCTCCGCCATGTCTTGGTAGTACTCGGGGTGTCCCTTTTCGACATCCGATCGAGTCAGGACGACTTCCGCGCCCATCGCGCGGAGGTGCGCCATCTTTTCTTCGCTCATCTTGTCGGGCATCACGACGGTCAGTCGGTATCCCTTCACGGCGGCGATGAGCGCAAGCGCGATGCCCGTGTTGCCTGCGGTTGCTTCGATGATGCGACCGCCGGGGCGCAGGCGTCCCTCGCGCTCGGCGGCTGCGATCATGGTGAGCGCAATGCGATCCTTGATCGACTGCCCTGGATTCAGGTTCTCGAGCTTCACGAACAGTTCGCAGGGACCCGTCTCGAGCCGCTGGATCTTCAGCAGCGGGGTGTTGCCGATCGTGTCGAGAATGCTGCTGTAGACGGGTGCGGTCGTGGCAGTCGGCATGCGGCGAGTGTAATACTGCGGGCATGGTCAGCGTCGGCGCAACGGTGGTTTCACGCATCGATCCGGATGGACGGATGGAATTGGCGTGGGATGGAGACCGACTTGGGCTCGGCGTGTGCGTCGACTTCCGCCGCGTCGCACTGCGCGGCGTCGCGAAGTTGGCGCTCGTGCGTGCGTGTGGCGGACGCGGCAGGGTGGTCGATGCGACGGCGGGACTTGGCGGCGACTCGTGGCTGCTCGCAGGCGCGGGGTGTGAAGTACTGGCGATCGAGCGTTCACCTCTGGTGCTGCGGGTCCTGGCGGATGGTTTGCAGCGGGCGAGCGCCGACGAGCGGCTGTCGACGGTGGCTGCGCGAATCGACTTGCGTGAAGGCAATGCCACCGAACTGCTGCCAACGATCGCGGGCGAGTGGTCCGCCATCTATCTCGATCCGATGTATCCAGCCAAGCGAGGCCATGCGCTTGCCCCAAAGTCGATTCGCATGGTTCGCGATGCAGTCGGCGACGATGCCGACGCCGATGCGCTGCTGCGCGCTGCCGCCGCGACAGCCACTGGGCGGATCGTGGTCAAGCGGCCGCATGGCGCGCCGAGCCTGGTGTGTCCGCCCGATGCGCAGTTCGAGAGCAAACTCGTGCGCTATGACGTTTACCTGCGTGCAGGGCGCGGCTTTCGCACGCTTCGAGATCGGACCGCATGAGCAACCCGTGGATTCATGTGCAGGCGCTTCCACTGGCGGGGGGTGGCACCGTCCCGATCAGCCCCGAAGAGGCGCGTCACGCTGCGGGCAGCAGGCGACTGCGCGACGGAGACGCGGTGACGGTGTTCGACGGGAATGGATCGGTCGCAGTCGCGCGCTTCGTGGTGGGCATCGGTGGTGCCGCTCATGCGCAGTTCACCGCAGTGGAACGCCGCACGCCATGCACGCCGCGCGTCGAGATTGCGAGTGCGGTCCCCAAAGGGGATCGGCTCGCCACACTGTTGGAGTCGATCGCGCCGCTCGCCGTTGCGACATGGACACCGCTCGATTGCTGCCACTCGGTGGTGCGTTTCTCGGATGCGCTCGCCCAGCGTTCACGGCGCGTGCTCGTCGCAGCGTGCAAGCAGTCGAGGCAGCCGTTCGTGCCACAGGTCTCCTCCGCGCGAAGTGTCGCCGACTGCTGTGACGATGCGCGTCGGCGTTCACTGTCCATCCTGCTCGCGCACCCGCAGACGGAGGCGAACGGGGCACCATCGGCAGCCGAGGACGCTGCGTCGGCTGCTGCGGTCGCATGCGAAGGGGCGGGCGTCGTCGTGCTGATCGGGCCCGAAGGCGGTTTCAGCGCAGACGAGGTCAACGCCGCACACGCGCGCGGCGCACGCCGTCTCGTGCTCGGAGAATCGATTCTCCGAATCGAGTTGGCAGCCAGTTGCGCAGCCGCAATCCTTCGGCTTGGTGCGACGCCGCGCTCAGCTGCGCAGGCAGAGAAAAAATAGCGGTCCCATCGCGCGCGCCGATGGCGCCAAACCGATGGCGCAGGCGCTCGTGCAGCGAGGGAAATGGAGCGTATCGGGGTCGAACCGATAACCTCCGCCTTGCAAAGGCGGCGCTCTCCCAATTGAGCTAACGCCCCTGTCTGCAGTCGAGCGGGAGATTGTAGCGAAGGCTTCGAATCGGTGCGCCGTCCGCGTGAGCGTTCAGTTGCTCTGCTTCGGACTCAGGAAGTCGATCGTCCGCGGCGTGATCGTGTCGAGCTTCAGTGCATCGTCGTACGAAGTATCGCCCTTGACGCCGATGAGCGTGCCCACCATGGTCGACAGTTGGTAGCCATCGGCTGGCGTCAGGTACGCAGTGGTCTGGCCGCTCGCAGGATCCTGCAGTCGGAACAGCAGGGGAAGCGTCTTGCCGTCGTACACGATCGACGCGTTGAGGACGCCAACCGCCGTGTACTCGCTGCGAGCCTCGATGGCTGATGCGACGCCGTTGATCTGCTCGCACTCCTGCGCGAGCCGAGCCTTCGTGTCCTTCAACTGCGTGATGCGCTCCTGAACATCCTGCTGCACCTCGATTTGCTCGAGGCGCGTCGCGGCAGTCGCCTTGATTGCCCGCTCGAGCCCGGGTTCGGCCGCAAGCGTCATGTAGCCCGCGTAGAGCGCAGTGAGTTCAGCCGACTCGATGGGTTGTCCCTTCATCACGAGCCACTTGCCTTCCAGTTCGGCGAACAATGCACGGCGCCGCTCCGCAGCGACCTGTTCCGCAGTCTTGGCGGGGACGACCACCTCTGTGGTCTCCACGGTCTTGACCTCGATGTCGCGGGATCCATCGATGGTGAGCGTCTCTTGGGTGACCGACTCGGTCACGACTTCGACGCCCTCTTGCGCCGCTGCCGGCTGCACGGTGGACGCAACGCCGTTTGCCGATGCAGGAGCGGCGACCTCTTGGTCGTAGCCGCGTGCCTCGTCCGCAGTTGCGCGGCGCAGGAAGTTCGAGTTGATCCATCCCTCGCCGCTCTCGGGAAGGCGAACCGACCAGACCGATCCGCGCTCCGTATCGATGCGCTGCACGACTGGGAGCGTCGCACCCGCCTCAAGCCGTGCAACCTGCTTCCACGAACTGTCAGGGGTCGAGTCGGTGCTGATGTTCGGCGCACGAACCTCAGTAACCGCGCTCGCGGTGATGGTCGTGCCATCGGTCGACATCTGCACGCGATCGTCCACCGTCACATAGCCGAATGAATCGGCGAACGCACGGCCCGCGGTCTGCACGCGCGCCCAGCCGAAGTTCTCCTCGACGACCCGCACCACATCGCCGCGGTCCATCTTGCCGAATGGATAGGAACTTTGCACGCTCGGACCGCTGCGGACATACACATTGTCAGCGGTCACCGTTGCAAAGTGCGGCGTGGCACCGACAGCGGCCTCCTGCAACGGAGCTGCAGTCAGTGCAGCGCCGTGAAGCAGCAGCGTTGATGCCACGAGTGCGTGCGTGAACAAGACGGACGGAAGTGATGCTCTCTCCATTTCGTTTTTATCGGATACCATCCCCGAGTGGCTGAAGGAATTTTTCAAGTGTCGCGCGATTGTTTCAAGCCACTGACACGGAGAGGATTGGCCTGCGTCGGGTCGGCTGTGCTGCTGCTCAGCGGCTGTGGGGCGCCGCTGGGGACGGATCGAGGCGACGACCAGCTTCGTGGCGCAATCGAGGCGGCCATTGCGCGGCAAGATGCAGTGCCACTGCCAGCGGGGCAGCCCATGCCCCTGCGCCCGCTGACGCAGGACACGAGCGCGATCGTTGAAAAACTGGCTCCACGGCTGAAGGAACTCGACGCACTCGGACCGCAGGCGCGTGATGGCGGATCGGACCTGCCGCTCGGGGTCGATGTTTCGGATGGGCCCGATCCGGTGGTCCAGGTCAGCCTGCGGGCGGCGATGCTGGCGGCGGTTCGCAACAACCTGTCGCTTCAGGGTGCGCGCATTGAGCAGGCGGTTGCCGAGGCGGATGTCGTGAAGGCGGAGGCAGCGTTCGATGCGGTGCTTCTCGCGGGCACGGGGTATCAAGTCAGCAAGCTTCCGCCGCCGCCGATCAATATCCCGGGCGGGCTCAATAACGCATTCGTGCAGGAAAACTCACAGACGACGGCGTCCACGGGAATCCAGAAGCGATTGGTCTCTGGTGGGACGATCAACGCGTCGTTCAACACGAACTACACGCAACAGTCGATCCAGAGCATCTACAACCCCGCCAACTACTGGACCAACTCGGTCAACTTCAACATCAACCAGCCGCTGCTGCAGGGTTTCGGCAGCGATGTGAACGAGGCGCAGATTCGACTCGCACGGAACCGCGATCGCGCGGCGGTGGTGGCGCTGCGCAAGACGCTGCTCGACCTCATTGCGCAGGTCGAGACGCAGTATTGGACGCTGGTCTCGGCGCGGCAGCAGGTGGTTGCGTCTGCATGGCTTGTCAAGGTCGGCGAGGATGTGCGGAACCAGCTTGAGCGGCGCATGAACTTTGATGCAACGGTTGCGGATTACGCGCTTGCCGTCGCGATTGTCGAGCAGCGCAAGTCGACGCTCATCCGCGCGTGCTTGCGCGCACGCGACGAGAGCGATCGCCTGAAGTTGCTGATGAACGACCCTGCGGCATCCATCGGGTCGGAGGTGGTGCTGGTGCCCGTGGACACGATGTGCGATGAAGCGATGCGCTACAACCTGCGCGAGGCACTCGTCTCAACCATGGAGCAGAACCCATCGATCGCAACGGCGCTGTTGCGGATCGATGATGCATCGATCGGCATGGTGGTCGCGGACAACGGTCGCCTGCCGCAACTGGGACTGCAGGCGGGGGTCACGCTGACGGGGCAGGACACCAACGCTGGATCAGGCTCGTTCGGCGGGGCGATGAACGAGATCGCCGATGCGAACTTCGTTTCCTGGCTCGGTCAGTTGGCGTTCAGCCAGCCAATCGGAAACCGTGCGGCGGAGGCGGAGTACCGCCGCGCGCGCCTTGCGCGATCGGGCGCGGTGATTGCGTATCAGTCGGCCATCGAGAACGCGGTGTTCACCGTCAAGACATCACTTCGCGCGGTCGTCGCGAGTTTCGAGTTGATCGAGCAAACGCGCGCGAGCCGCATCGCAGCTGCCGAGAGCGTGCGTTCGCTGACCGCGCTGCAGGACACACTCGCCTCGCTCACGCCCGAGTTCCTCCAGACGAAGTTCGTGGCGCAGGATCGACTGGCGTCGGCTTGGCTTGCTGAAATCGACGCGAAGGTTGGATACAACAGTGCGCTGGCGCGCCTGTACAACGCGATGGGGACGGGACTGACCATGAACCGAATTGATCTCGCCGTCGTCGAGGGAGCACCCTAGCGGCGTGGCAGCGATCTTGCCCTACACCGATGCGAGCATCGCGCTCGCGGCGAGCGAACTTCGCAGTGGCTCGGTCGTGGCCTTCGCCACCGAAACGGTGTACGGACTCGGTGCTGGCACATTCAACGAGCGTGCGCTCGCGCGCGTGTATGAGTTGAAGCGGCGGCCCGCGGGCAATCCGCTGATTGCGCATGTGGTCGACCTCGCGACGGCGAAACTCGTGTCCACGGGCTGGACGCGCCGCTCGCTTGGGCTCATCGGCGCATGCTGGCCGGGACCGCTCACGGTCATCCTGCCTCGACGACCCGAGGTGCCTGCGATTGCCACTGGCGGACACGAAACCATCGCGATTCGCAGCCCACGGCACCCACTGACGCGCAGTCTTCTCTACGCGTTCGGATCGCCCATCAGTGCGCCGAGCGCGAACCGCAGCGGTGGCGTTTCCCCGACAACGGCGCAGCATGTCGCGGATGACTACCAAGATCAGACGGGGCTCATCGTGCTCGATGGCGGCCCGTGCAATCTCGGCATCGAGTCGACCGTCGTCGACCTGTCCGAGTCCAAGCCTGTGGTGCGCCGACTCGGATCGATCACGATTGAACGCATCTCGGAACTGCTCGGTCCGATAGAAGTCGATGTTGCGATCACGCAGGGCAGCAGTCCCGGCAGTTCGCTTCGTCACTATGCGCCGACGCTGCCCGCCGTGGTCGTTCCGCGCGAGGGGCTCGCCGATGAACTGAGCCGCGGCGGACCCGCTGCGGTGATTTGCCTGCCCGGCACCGAGGTACCCGCGGGCCATGTTCGACTGGAGATGCCAGCCTCGGGAGATCAGTATGCCGCCGCGCTGTATGGCATGCTGCGACGCGCCGACGCATGCGGCTGTGAGCGGATCGTGCTCGAACGCCCCGAAGGTCGGGGAGGCGTTTGGTCCGCAGTGCAGGATCGACTGACCCGCGCGACGGCGCCATGACGCCATGACCTCGTGATGTGAACGCGCGCTCCCGCGGGAAGCGTTCGCGCACGAGGCGCTCACCACTCGCGCATTGGAATCTTGACGCCGAGTGCATCGGCGCAGCGCTGCGCGATCACCTCGCCTGAATCGGCGTGGCGGAAGACACCCATCATCGGGTCATTCGTCAGCACGCGTTCCAATCGCCGCGCCGCTTCGGGCGTTCCGTCGGCCACAACCACCTGCCCAGCGTGCTGGCTGAATCCGATGCCGACACCGCCCCCGTGATGGAAACTCGTCCAGGACGCGCCGCTGGCGATGTTCACCGCGAAGTTCAGCAGTGCCCAATCGCTCACCGCATCGGTGCCGTCCTTCATTGCCTCGGTCTCGCGATTGGGGCTCGCGACACTGCCGCAGTCGAGATGATCGCGGCCGATCACGATGGGCGCCCTCACCTTGCCGCTTGCCACCAACTCGTTGAACCGCAGTCCCGCTCGGTGGCGTTCACCAAGTCCAAGCCAGCAGATGCGCGCGGGCAGGCCTTGGAACGCCACACGCTCCTGCGCCATGCGAATCCAACGCCGCAGGCTGGCATCCTGCGGAAAGAGTTCGAGCACTGCCTCGTCCGTCACGCGGATGTCCTCTGGATCGCCCGACAGCGCGACCCAGCGGAATGGACCTCGTCCTGTGCAGAATTGCGGGCGGATGTAGGCGGGGACGAATCCTGGAAATGCGAATGCATCGGCGAATCCGTGATCGAGCGCGCGCTGGCGGATGTTGTTCCCGTAGTCGAACACCTTGCTGCCCGCGCGCAGGAAATCCACCATCAGCCGCACATGCCGCTCCATGCTTGCGGTGCTCAGCGCTTGGTAGCGCAGCGGATCGCGCGCGCGAAGCGCATCGGCCTCATCGCGCGTGATGCCCTGCGGGTAGTACCCCTCGAGCGGGTCATGGGCGCTTGTCTGGTCGGTGAGCGTGTCGGGAACGATTGCGCGGTCAGCCAGTCGCTGCAGCAGATCGACGGCGTTGGCAAGCACGCCGACGGAGACTCCCTCGCCGCGGCGCTTGAGTTCCAACGCACGGTCGATGGCCGTGTCGAGTTCCAGATGCCACTCATCGAGGTATCGATCGCGCACGCGCTTGTCGAGGCGCTCGCGGCACATGTCGGCGATCAGGCATGTTCCCTCGTTCATGGTGATGGCGAGCGGTTGCGCACCGCCCATGCCGCCGCACCCCGCCGTCACATTCAGCGTCCCCTTGAGCGTGCCGCCGAAATGCTGCCTCGCACACTCGGCGAATGTCTCGTATGTCCCCTGCAGGATGCCCTGCGTGCCGATGTAGATCCAACTGCCCGCGGTCATCTGGCCGAACATCATGAGACCGCGAGCGCAGAGTTCATCGAAGTGCTGCTGCGTCGCCCAGTGCGGCACCAGGTTGGAGTTGGCGATCAGCACGCGCGGCGCATCGATGTGCGTCCGCACGATCCCAACGGGCTTGCCGCTCTGGACGAGCAGCGTTTCGTCGGGCGCGAGCGAGCGGAGGCTCGTGCAGATGGCGTCGAACGCGGGCCACGATCGTGCTGCCTGCCCCCGCCCTCCGTACACGATCAGGTCATCGGGTCGTTCCGCCACCTCTGGGTCGAGGTTGTTCATGAGCATTCGAAGCGCTGCCTCGGCTCCCCAGGTCTTGCAGGTCATCGCCGTTCCCCTCGGCGCTCGGATGACACGCTCTTGCACGGTGCTCATGGCACGCAGTGTAGGTCGTTCACCTCGACGAATTCATGCGCCCGACACATCGAGTACGGGAACGCGGAACGCACCCGCGGCGATCCGCTGCGAAATCGCAGCGATATCGGGCGACGGCGGACGATCGGCCGTCAGTGGGGCTGCGCACTCTCGCACGATCGCATGCGCGCGCTCGACGCCACGCCCGCTCGTCAGCGGACGCTGGTGTTCGAGCGACTGGCTCATCACCAGCAGTTCGCACGCCACGACATCGCGCGCGAGCCGCAGCGCATCGGCGGCATGCAGCGCGCTCGTGGCTCCCATGCTGTTGTAATCCTCGATCCCCGCGCAGGTGGGGATGTTCCCGACGCTCGATGGATAAGCCAGCGTGCGCAGTTCGTTGCAGCACGCGGCGGCCGCATACTGAACGACCATGAAACCGCTCTGCAGCCCGCCATCCGCAGCCAAATGGGGTGGGAGGCGGCTCTCGCGGTCGTGGCCCGAAAGCGCCCAGTAGATCCGGCGTTCGGCGATCCCAGCGAGATGACAGAGTGCGATCCGCAGCACATCGAGCGAGATCGCCAACGGCATGCCGTGGAAATTGGCGCCCGAAAGGATCGCGCACGCGCCCCCCTCGGTGAAGACGAGCGGATTGTCAGTGACCGCACCGAGTTCTGCCTCGATCACCCCCGTGGCGTGGAGCAGGGCATCGAGGACTGCGCCGAGCACTTGCGGTGATGCGCGAAGCGAATAGGGGTCCTGCACGCGCGGATCGCCAACCGCATGCGACGGACCGATCGTGGATCCATCGAGCAGCGACTGAAGCGCAGCCGCGATGCGCGATTGCCCGATCTGGTTTCGCGCGGCATGAATGCGTTCATCGAGCGGTCCCGCAGAGGCTCGGCAGGCATCGATCGCCATCGCATTGGCGCAGACGGCGGCATGCATCAGGTGATGGGCGCCATGTGCCGCCAACGCGCCGATGCCCGCCATCATGTGTGTGCCGTTGATGAGCGCGAGCCCTTCCTTCGCATCGAGTTCGAGCGGCTCGATGCGTGCGTTGCGCAGGGCCGTTCGTGCATCCAACACGCTTCCGTTCACGAACACGCTTCCCTCGCCGAGCAGTGCGAGCGCAAGGTGTGCCAGCGGCGCCAAATCGCCGGATGCGCCGACGGACCCTCGGGACGGGATGCAGGGGGTGATCCCAGCGTTCAGCAGCGCGATGATGCGCTCCACGACTTCGCTGCGAACGCCTGAGTGTCCGCGCGCAAGGCTCGCAGCGAGCACCACCATCGTGGCGCGCACGGCATCCGTCGGCAGCAACTCCCCGACGCCGCTCGCGTGCGAGCGGATCAGGTTCGCTTGCACTTGCCGAAGCTGCTCCGCACCGAGCCGAACATGCGCAAAGCTGCCGAACCCCGTGTTGATCCCGTAAAACACACCGCCTGCAGCGACCTCTGCCAGCATCGCACTGCGCGCCGCTTGCATTCGCGCCTTCGCGGCGTTCGATAGTTGAACGGTGCTGCCATCGGCAACCGCACGCACTTCGAGCAGTGTGAGGGGTCGGCCATCAAGATTCACGCTCGGGAGCGCGCCGGGCACGGTGCGAGAATACCGCTGTGGTGCGGCGCGTGCGGCCCTGTGGACGCGGATGAATTGCGCGGCGGAGCGGGATGCGATACACCTGCAGCGTGAGCACACACTCGAGAGCCTCGCTCGTTCCCGCGGATCCCCGCGTGTCCGGCGAGCGCGCGTTCGCGCGCGGCGTCGTTCTCGCGGGAGGACTGCTCGCTGCAACCTTGATCGGATTCGCGTCGCCGATGCTTACGCGGGATGGGCTTGGCATTCCCGCAACCACCGTCGTGCTCTCGCAGTCGCCGCTCGCCACCGCATCGGTGATGCTCGCCTCATTCGCGGCGCTGACGGTGCTTGCCGCGGTCGTCGGGCGTTCCATCAATGCGGTCGTCGGTCTCTTCGTGCTTGGGTGGGGATTGATGGTCTTCAGCATGGCCGGCGGCAGCGCGTCTGACGCGGTCTTCATGGGCGCCTCGCTGCGGAGCATTGGATTGGAAACGCTGCTGTGGGGCGCGGCCACTTCGGTTGCTGCGGTCGTCGTGTTTCGATGGTCGGGCCCGCTGCTCGATGTTCCGCCGCGCGATCCGAGCGCGACATTCTGGCGCGAGTACTTCGATGTCGATGCGCTTCGAGGCGGTGTGGCCGGGCTGCTCCTGCCGGTCGCGGCTTGGTTCGTGGTGCGCACGATGATGAAGGGGCAGGCCATCGGCGGCGCATTCCTCGGCGGCATCGCGGTGGGAATCGTGTTCCGCCTCCTCGCGCGCGATGTGCAGCCCGTGCTCGCGTTCATCGCCCCGATCTTGATCACGGGTGCGGTGCAGGTCGTCACGGCGAGCAACGCCAGCGCACAGATGGATGCGCAGTTTGCCAATGGGTCGCTGTCGCCGCTCGCACGCATGATGCCGCTCGATGTCGTCGCGGGTGGGCTGATCGGCGTCGCCATCGGTATCGGTTGGGCGCGAAGCTTCAAACGCAGCGATACGATCCCGCCGTGAGCCTTGTCGTCACTGGAACAATTGGGATCGACACCGTGCACACGCCGCGCGACAGCCGCGAGGGTGTTTCCGGCGGCAGCGCTGCATACTTCGCGGCGGCGGCGAGCCGCCTGACGCCGGTGCGCGTCGTTGCCGTGGTGGGCGGCGATTGGCCCGACGAGCATCGACGCATCCTGAGTGGACTGCCTGGCGTGTGCCTCGACGGGCTCGAGACGCGCGCGTCGTCGCGCACCTTCGCGTGGGGCGGGCGGTACTTCGAAGATGTCAATCGCCGTGAGACGCTTTTCACCGAAGTCGGTGTGCTGCAGGAAGCGCCGCCGCGAGTGCCTGACGCATTTCGCGACAGCACATTCGTGTTCCTCGGCAACACGCACCCGGCAGTGCAGTTGGGCTTTCTCGATCAATTCCCGCAGAAGAAGTTGGTGGTCGCCGACACGATGGATCTTTGGATCCGCACGGCGCGCGGCGATGTCGATCAGCTGCTCCAGCGTGTCGATGGCGTCATCGTGAACGACAGCGAGGCAGCGGAGTTGACTGGCTTCCGCAATGCCGTCAGCGCAGGGCGCCGCATCCTCGAGATGGGGCCGAAGTTCGCGGTCGTCAAGAAGGGTGAGCACGGCGCCATCCTGTTCCATCCGCAGGGGACCGCACTCGTGCCCGCGTTCCCTGTCGACGAAGCGCGGGTGGTCGATCCGACCGGCGCGGGCGACAGTTTCGCGGGCGGATTCATGGCGCATGTCGCTCGAACCAACTCGAGTGACTTCGCCACCTTGCAGTCCGCGATGGGATTTGGAACGGTCGTCGCGAGCTTCGCGCTTGAGTCCTTTGGGCTCGATCGCATGCGTTCACTCGAGGCTTCGGAGGTCCAGAAACGCTTGGAAGAGTTCCAGCGGAGCGTGCGGATCGGCTGATGTCGACCCGTGCGCCAAGCGTGCTCGTCGCAGTGGTGCTCCTCGCAGCGAGCCCTGCGCTGCGCAGCGTTCGCGCGGATTGGGTGCCGTTCAATGAACTGCCTGGTGCGGTCGAAGGCGCGCGGCAATCGGATGCGTTTTCCAAGGAACGCCGCCAGGGACTTCGCGATGTGCGCTGGGACATGGCGCACGGCAAGGCATGGGTGCGGAGCGGCGGTGTCTGGCGCATTGCGGATCTTTCCACGGGCGCAGTGATCGACGCGGCGGACGATGCACAGCCACCCGATCGTGCGCCGCGCAGTGACCGCACACCGAAGCGGGCGATGCCACCAGCGCGGGGGCGGCAGCAGCCCGTCGCCACTTCGGCGGATGGTTCGATGCGAGCTGAGTCCAAGGGTGGCAATGTGGTTCTCGCATGCGCGAACGCAGAGTCGCGTGCGGTCACCACGGATGGCGGCGGCGGGCTTCGCTACGGAACGGCGAGTTGGGTGTATGGCGAGGAACTCGACCAGACCAGCGGCATGTGGTGGAGTCCAGACGGATCGCAGCTTGCGTTCTACCGATTTGATGACAGCAAGGTCCCCGAATACACGCTGCTGTCGGGACTCACGGGCGTTCGCCCGCGGGTGGAATCGGAGCGCTACCCCAAGCCAGGCGATCCCAATCCGATTGCAGGGTTGCAGGTGCTCGATGTGGCAGCGTTCTGCGCAGATCCCAGTGGCGATGCCGCGAAGCACATTCGATCGATCGATGTCGGCAGCGCGGATCAATACATCTACGGAATCGAGTGGTCGCCGTCGGGTCGTGAACTGCTCTTTCACCGACTCAACCGCAGGCACGATGTGCTCGAGTGGTGTGCGGCGGACGCGAAGTCGATGCAGGTGCGAACGGTGGTCCGCGAAACGCAACCGCGCTGGAACCATCACGATCCAGAACAGCGTTTCCTCGCGGATGGACGTCGATTCATCTGGGCTTCCGAGGCGTCCGGCTTCAAGCAGTACGAACTGCGATCGCTCGACGATGGTCGGGTGGTGCCGCTGACGAACGGGTCGTTTCCCGCAGGGCGCATTGTGCAAGTCGACGAGGACGCGGGACACCTGTTCTACACCGCGTGTGCGAGTGAGACGCGCATCAACGCGCAGCTGATGCGCGTCGGGCTCGATGGCACGGGGCAGCGGCGCCTGACACCGAATGACCTGCACTACGCGCGCTTCGAGTTGTCGCCCGATGGCGCATGGTTCGTCGCGACCGAAGAGACCGTCGTTCGTCCGCCACTCGCACGGCTGCATGCAGTGGACGGCAGCCGCACGATCGCGCTGCAAGAGGAGTCGACCGATCCGTGGGAAAAGTCTGGCGCGCGTCCCCCAGAACTGCTGACGCTGAAGGCTGCCGACGGCGTGACCGACCTCTACGGGATCCTGCACTTGCCAAGCGGTTTCTCGCCAGAGCGCCCATGCCCGTTGGTGGTCGATGTGTACGGCGGTCCCTACTTTGCAACGGTCTTCAATCGTTTCGGCGAACCCCGCGAGGAATGCGAACTTGGATTCGCCGTCCTTCAGGTGGACAATCGCGGCACGCCGGGGCGGGGCAAGGCGTTCGAGGACGCGACCTATCTGCGGCTCGGCGGGCCTGACCTCGACGATCAGGCTGCGGCCGCGCGTCAGGTGGCGCAGCGGCCGGGGATCGATTCGAAGCGCATCGGCATCACTGGCATGTCGTACGGCGGGTACATGGCAGCGCTTGCGCTGGTACGCCACCCCGAAGTGTTCAGCGTTGCCGTCGCGCGCGCCGCACCAGTGGACTGGCGGCAGTACGACTCGATCTACACCGAGCGCTTCATGCAAACCCCAGCGGAAAACCGCGAGGGCTATGACGCGGGCAGCGCCGTCGTGCATGCGGACAAGTTGCGCGGTCGGCTGCTGCTGATCCACGGCATGGAGGATGACAATGTGCATCCGTCGAATGCATGGGCACTCGCGCAGCGACTGCTCGAGCGCGATTTCCCCTTCGACATGCTGCTCTTCCCGCGCGCTGGGCATGGTGGCTTCGGCGGCGCGGAGCGGTCCGCAACGTGGTCATTCTTCGTGCGCGAATTGAACGCCGTCCCACTGGCTGTGCAGGATGGCACGCCGTGAGCAATGCGCTGCCGCCCGACCGCAGCCATGTGGCGACGGAACAGCGCAACGAACGCAGCGCGGACTTTGATCTTCAAACGACCGTCGAACAGGTGCGGCTCATGGCGGATGACCACGCTGCGGTCCACCGAAGCGTGCATGATGCGGCGCCGGCGATCGCGGCGTTCGTCGACGCGCTCGTCCCGCGCATGCGCGCTGGGGGGCGGCTCTTCTACTGCGGTGCGGGCACATCGGGTCGGCTGGGCGTTCTCGACGCAGCAGAGTGCCCGCCTACATTCTGCAGCGATCCGTCGCAGGTGATCGGCATCATCGCCGGCGGTGACGCGGCGCTGCGCCGCAGCAGCGAGCGCCGTGAAGATGATCCGAACGGGATTCAGCCAGAGCTCGAGGCGCACGCATTCGGCAGCGGGGACTCGCTCGTCGCAATCGCGGCTGGCGGGACCACGCCCTATGCCCTCGGCGCCATCGATCACGCGCGCGCTCGAGGCGGACTGACCGCGTTCATCGTGTGCTCGCCGCTTGCGCGCCCGTCCGCGTGTGACCATCTCATCATGCTGGCAACCAACGCGGAGGTCTTGACGGGGTCCACGCGACTGAAGGCTGGTTCCGCCACGAAACTGGCGTTGAACTGCATCAGCACTGTGTTGTTCACGAAGCTTGGCAAGGTGCATGGCAACCTGATGGTCGACCTCGCCGCAACCAATGACAAGTTGGTGGACCGTGCAATTCGCACGCTCCGGATGATCGATGCGAGGCTCACGCGTGAGGATGCATCGGCACTGCTTGGCGCGGCAGGCGGACGACTGAAGGTCGCGATCGTCATGCACCTGCGCGGGCATTCACGCGATGAAGCAGTCGCTCGCCTCGCGCAGGCGGGCGATGTGCTTCGTGCTGCGCTCGGCGCGGCTCACTGAAGAGCGAAGCCCCACACAAAGGCGCGATGCAAAAACGAAGCGCGCCCCTGCATCCACTGCAGGGGCGCGCGATTGTCGCTTTCTCGAATCGCAGACTGTCAATCAGCCGACGAGAGCGTTGAGCGTCTTGGTCGCACGGATGCGGACCTTCTTGCTCGCTGGCTTCGCCTTGAACACCTGCGTCTCGCCCGTGAATGGGTTCACGCCGGTTCGCTCCTTGGTGGCGGGCTTCTTGACGGTCTTGAACTTTGCAAGTCCGAAGAGGGAGAACACGCCAGGACCACGGGTGCCGAGATCGGTGCCGATGATCGTGGTGAGGTTGTCGAAGATTTCCTTCACCGTTCCACGCTTCAACTCGCTCGCCGTTGCGAGTTCGCTGATGACTTGGCTGCGCGAGCGCTGCTTCGTGGTGTTGGTGGGCTTGAAGGTCTTCTTCACCGTCTTGGTGGTCTTGGTGGTGGTCTTCGTCGCCGTCTTCTTTGGCGACTTCTTGGTCATCGTTGCCATCTGGTCACTGTCCTTTCATAGACGATCCGTGTCGAGAAAACTGGTCTCGCTCCCAGCCGCACAAAGCGTGCGACGCGCGAAATGTAATGCTTTCAGCGACCTTGCCGCAAGGCGCAGCGTGCAAAAAATGCACGAATCTCCGATGTTTTCACGAATCCGTCGAATGCCTCTGCGGTCACTTCGGGCGCACCGTGGCACGCCCAACGGAGGCGTAGGTGAACCCAGCTTCCTGCATTTGCGCCCGGCGGAACAGGTTTCGCCCATCGAAAATGACGGGCTTGGCAAGCCGCCGACGGATTTCCGCGAAGTCTGGAGCGCGAAACTCGGCCCATTCGGTGCAGATCACCAGCGCGTCGGCACCGTCGAGTGCGCTGTACATGTCCTCCGCGCGAGCGACGGCGGGCATCTCATGCGCGAGGTGCTCGAGCGCAACAGGGTCGTACGCGCACACCTTGGCGCCCGCCTTGATGGCTCTTTCCATCAGCGTCAGGCTCGGCGCCTCGCGGATGTCGTCGGTCTTCGGCTTGAACGCAACCCCCCAAAATGCCAAGGATTTACCGCTCAGATTCGCTCCGAGCTCCTGTTCCACCTTGGACCAGAAGTGGGCGCGTTGGTCCTGGTTCACCTCATGAACCGCCGCGTTCAGTTTGCATGGGAATCCGAGTTCGCGCCCCATCGAAACGACCGCCTGGGTGTCCTTGGGGAAGCAGTTGTGAACGACCACTCCACCGCAGGTGACGAAGGTGTGGGCATCGGGCACCTCGACGGAAAACACATGTTCCGCCAGGTCGATCTGCCGAATGGAAACGACCCGCGCCGCGCCAGAAACCTCCAAAACTGCCGAAATTGCGCCTGTCGAGACTTGGCGGGATGAACACCACTCCGCCGACCCATGCGGCTCGACCCGCGGATCGGTGCCGATGTCCGCGGTCGCCCCAGCCACGCAGGGCAGCAGGTCGCCCTCACAGACCACGTTCGCTGGAAACACCAGTGGTTCGGCGCCGCGGCGCAGCACGACCATCGGATGGTCCGCGGTCATCACAAGCCGAGTGCCACAGGACAACTCAATCTCAACGCCGCGTCCAACATGGAAGCGTCGACTGACCCCAACAACGCGGCGGAATGCAGCGGGACGATCAAGCGGCGACCAGGAGAGCACTTCGACGCCCGACAACTCATGCGCTCCATCATCGGTGCCCGTGAACAACTCGTCGAGCCGCAGCGTGCTCTCGCCATGCGCATCGCGAATGCGCACAAGATGCGATCCGCGCAGGCAGCTGCCGCCATAGCCGAGCCCGGGGTACAGGAACTGGTTGCCGATTCGCTTGTCGGAACACATGCCCTCGCGGACGGCGTTGATGTCAGCACCCGTGCGTTCACACAGGTTCGCGATTTCATTGATGAACGAGATCTTGCATGCGAGCATGGCATTGCTCGCATACTTCACCATCTCGGCGCTGCGGACATCCATCACGAAGATCGGATTGCCCTGTCGCACGAAGGGGTCGTACAGCGTGCGCATCAGTTCGCCCGTGGTTGGGTCATCGACGCCGCACACCACACGGTCGGGCTTCATGAAGTCATTGATGGCATCGCCTTCCTTCAGGAACTCGGGGTTGTCGGCGATATGGAAGGGCACCTTGGTCTTCGCACGGATCGCATCGCGCACACGGTGGCTCGTTCCCACGGGCACGGTGCTCTTCACCACCACCGTCTTCGGCTGGCTCCCCGTGCCGAGGCGTTCGATCGCTTCGGCGATGTCCTCAGCCACACGAAGCACATACTTCAGGTCTGCGCTGCCATCATCGCTGCTCGGCGTTCCGACGCAAATGAAGATGATTCGCGCCTCGCGATACGCCTCCCACTTGTCGGTCGTGAAGTGCAAGCGATGCGCTTCCGCGTTGCGCTGGATCATCTCCGAGAGTCCGGGCTCGTAGATCGGGCTCTCGCCGCGCTTGAGCGTCTCGATCTTGGCCGCATCCACATCGAGGCATGTGACGGTGTTTCCCATGTCCGCGAAGCATGCGCCCGTGACCAGCCCGACATAACCCGTTCCGACCATCGTGACTTTCATGAATGACTCCTTCGCTGTTGCGCTCGACCGATTGCCCGCGGCGCGGGGGTGGAAGTGTAAGGACCAATCGCACGCTCGCGTCGAAGCAGCGCGTGCTTGAGGCGGATTGCCCAGTGGTGCTGCTGTCGCTGTGCAACCCCGCAGAAGCCGCCGATGCCGCCGCGCGAAACGACGCGGTGGCAGGGGACCAGCGGTGGCAGCGGGTTGCGCGCCATTGCCGATGCCGCAGCGCGCGCAGCACCGCGGCGACCTGCCCTCGCTGCCAGTTCTGCGTAGGTGCAGGTTTGTCCGCGCGGGATCTGCGCAGCTGCAAGCCAACAGGCGCTGGTGAACGCACTCGCCGCAGGAAGCAGCGGGGCGAGCAATCGAACATCGACCTCGCCGGTTCGTCGCCACGCGCGGAGCATGCGCAACCCATCTCGAAGCAGTCGCGCGTCGTTGATGTCTCGTGCCAGTGCGCGCCTCCGTGGCGCCTCGGCGCGCCAGCGGGTGCGCAGGGCGCCGCTGCGCGCGTCGACTTGAAGCACGCCGCCGCACATCCGCTCGTACCGGGAAGCCATTGGCCCGCGCATGATATCGCGGGTCATCGGGCTACGATGCGTTCATGACAACTGCACCAGCGCACACGCACGCTCACGCAACGCCAGCACATGCGGACGCGGGAGAGCGCCTGCTCGATCTCGTGCGATCCACCGACCCCGAACTCGCCCGAATCCTCGCGGGCGAACGCGATCGCCAGGCGTTCACGCTCGAATTGATCGCGAGCGAGAATCATGTGAGCAGCGCAGTGATGCACGCGGCCGGCAGTTGGATGACGAACAAGTACGCCGAGGGCTATCCGGGAAAGCGCTACTACGGTGGGTGCGAGTTCCATGACCAAGCAGAAGAACTCGCCCGCACGCGCGCCAAGCAACTGTTCGGCTGCCGCTTTGCGAATGTGCAGCCCCACTGCGGTGCCAACGCCAACATTGCCGCGTTCATGGCGCTGCTGAACCCGGGCGACACCGTGCTCAGCCTGCCGATCAAGTCGGGCGGCCACCTCAGCCACGGACTGAAGGTGAACTTCAGCGGGACCTTCTACAACATCATCGATTACGGATTGCACCCAGACACCGAGCTGCTGGACTACGACGAGATCGCGCATCTCGCGAGAACGCACAAGCCGAAGCTCATCATCTGCGGCTTCTCCGCCTATCCGCGCACGATCGACTTCGCGCGATTCCGCGCCATTGCGGATGAGGCGGGGGCCCTCCTGTTGGCTGACATTGCGCACATCGCAGGACTGTGTGCAACGGGCGTTCACCCATCGCCGTTCCCGCACGCGCATGTCGTGACGACGACCACGCACAAGACGCTGCGCGGGCCGCGAGGTGGGCTCGTGCTGACCAACGACGAGGAACTCGCCACGAAGATCGACCGAAAGGTCTTCCCAGGTTCGCAGGGCGGACCGCTGATGCACATCATCGCTGCGAAGGCGCTTGCGTTCGGCGAGGCGCTGCGCCCCGAGTTCACGCAGTACTGCGCGCAGGTCGTGCGCAACGCGCAGGCGCTCGCGGCGGCGCTCACCAAGCGCGGCTACCGCCTGTGCACGGGCGGGACGGACAATCACCTGATGCTGGTCGACCTTCGCGCGCGCAGCGCCGACCTGACTGGCGCCGATGCGGAGAAGTGGCTCGAGCGCGCGGGCATCATTTGCAACAAGAACGGCATTCCCAATGACACGCGTCCACCGATGGTGACGAGCGGACTGCGGCTTGGCACGCCCGCGCTGACGACGCGCGGTCTCGGCGAAGCGGAGATGTCGCTCGTGGCGGAGTGGCTCGATCGCGTGATTGGATCAAAGGGCGAGACGGCAACCTGCGATGCCGTTCGAAAGGAAATCCGCGGATTCTGCGAGCGGTTCCCGCTGCCGCACTGAAGCGGCGGCGCGCATCAGGCGCGACTCGCGTAGGAGCCGTCGGTGGTGTTGATGCGCACCCGCTCACCAGTCGTAATGAACGGCGGAACGCGCGTCTTCAGCCCAGTCTCGAGCGTCGCTTCCTTCAGCTGATTGGTCGCCGTTGCGCCCTTGATGCCTGGGGGTGTGTCCGTGACCTCCAGTTCAACGACATTGGGGAGCTCAATGCTCACAGGCTTCCCATCGCACCACAGCACGACCACTTCCTTGTCGGGCAGCACATACATCGGCATTTCGCCAACCACATCCGGATCGAGTTCGAACTGCTCATAGTTCTGGTTGTCCATGAACACGAACTGCTTCCCCTGGGCATAGAGGTACTGCATCGGACGGCGGTCCAGTTCCACTTGCTCCACTGCCTCGCCCGATCGCAGCCGCTTCTCCAAGAGCGTGCCCTTCTCGATGTCCTTGATCTTGATCTGCACGAAAGCCCGAAGGTTGCCCGGCGTCACATGGGTGTACTGCGTGATCACGTACATGCGTCCATCGAGTTTGATGGCCATGCCTGGACGAAGGTCGGTGGAGTTCATGGTTGCGTCTCTGGAAAAGTCTGGCTGGACTGAGGAACTGGCTGCGTGCTTCGGCAGCGAGGAAGCGGCGGAGGATAGCCAAGCGCGCGTTGGCGAAAAAAAACCCCCGAGCACGTGGCTCGGAGGCGGAGGGAGGGAAAAGGGCTTGTTTGATCAGCCAACCCGGAAAAGGCTGGCTGATGCAGACTCTCATCTGCGATCGACACCATAACCCCATTCTGGCACTTGTAAAATTTCAGCGGCAAGATTTTGCCAATGGTGCAATTATTGCACTCGCAGAATGGAACTGCGTTTTGCGTTCGAGCGAAAGCTGCCCCCCCAGCGGAGCCCTTCTTGCGCCGAGAAATCGCGACGATCGGATACAACCTAGCCATCAAGGAGCCCGCTTGAGCAACCCATCTACGCATAGCCAGTGTCGTTGGCATCTTCGATCTTTCGCGGCGACAGTCCTTTGCGCCATGATGCCGCTTGCAGCGGCTCCTCCGACAGGCGAGCAATCGCCCCCGACAGACCCTCCGAAGCAGCCCGCTCGCGGTCGCGACGGAGCGGCGCCCGCGCAGCCGAGAACGGGCGCGCCAGTGCCCCCCCTCGCCGCCGAGCCACCAACTGCCGACCTTGGGTTCCTCGCTCCCAACATGGCGGGGGAGGGAACGGTGCGGATTCTCAATACCGGCAGCACGCCGCTGACCATCTCGCAGGTGCAGCCGTCGTGCAAGTGCACGACGCTCGACAATCTCGTAGGCAAGGTCATCGAAGCGGGCTCATCGATCGAGATGAAGGTGAAGCTCGAAGGTGCGCCTGCAGTCGGTCCACGAAACTCCAGCGTCAAGATCATGGTCGATGGGTTCACCCGCCCGCTCGACATTCCCGTGCGAGCAGAGGTGACGCTGCCGGTTCGTTGCGTTCCGCCTTATGTGAACGCCGTCGACGGCAAGAACCTCATCGGGAGATTGGTGCTCGAATCGATCGACGGAAAGCCCTTCAAGATTCTCTCGATGACTGGCGCGCCGATGGTCATTCAGTATGGCGACGGGTCGCAGGATGCACCGCGTTCGTCGTGGGTCGTGACCTATGACATCAGCGGCGTGCCCGCTGGCGCGCCACTTCCTGCGTTCCTGTTGGTCGAGACGGATGCAGCAGGAGCGGGGGTTGTCGATGTGCGAGTACGCAGCAGGAATCCGCCCCAGAAGCCGAAGATCGCGGTCATCGAACAGCGATTGAACATCGGCCGCGTGGCGAAGGGGACAAGTGGAACGGCAACATTCGTCTTCAAGCTGAAGGACATGAAAGTCGATTCCGTCACGACCACATCACCCGATGCCACCGTCGAACTGGCGGCCACGGCGCCTGGCGCGGAAGATGGAACGGCTGTTTCGGTGCGGATCACTCCGCGCGCCGATGCGAGCGGCATCATCACCGTTCCGATCGCGGTGCGCGCGGGTCCACGCGCCGCGGATGTCGAAGCAGTCCTATCCGTACGCTGAGCGTCAGAGCTGTTGAACGCGGTCCGCGATGTCCTTGATCGCCAGCGCGTTCACCAGTTCCTGCATCGCCCCCGACAGCAGGGTGTCGAGGGCAAACGACTGCTCGATGCGGTGATCAACGGCGATGTTCTCCTTCGCTCGGTAGGTCCGAATCTTCTCCGCGCGGTCGCCGGAGCCGATCATGGCGCTCCGCTCGGTCGCGCGGCGAGCGTGCGCTTCGGCGCTTCGCCGCTCCAGTACGCGCGCGCGCAGCAGGCGCCACGCCTTGTCGCGATTCTGCTGTTGACTCCGCGTCTCCTGCATGCGCACTTCGATTCCTGTCGGGGTGTGCACCAGATGAACGGCAGTCGAGACCTTGTTCACATTCTGTCCGCCAGGACCCTGCGCGGTGGTGACCGTTTCACGAACCTCCGATGGGTCGATGCTCTCGTCGATCGACTCGGGTTCGGGAAGCACCGCCACCGTTGCCGTCGAAGTGTGGATGCGCCCCTGCGCTTCGGTGGCAGGCACGCGCTTCACTTGGTGCGTTCCCCCTTCATAGCCGAGCGCGCTCCAGGCGCCTTCGCCCGTGATGCCGAGGACGGCATGGGTCACGCCGCCGACATCGCCCGCCTTCGACTCCATCTCCTCGACATGCCAACCGCGTGCCTTGCAGTAACGCGCATACATGTTGATGAGATCGCCCGCCCACAGGCTCGCCTCATCGCCGCCGACTCCCGCGCGCACTTCGAGAATCAGCCGAGCGACCGCGCGGTCGTCGGCCGTCACGAGCTCATGCACGAGTTGGGTCAGCAGCGCATCGCACTCGAGCGCTGCGCGCCGCATCTCCTCCCGCGCAAGCGCCGCCATTGCAGCATCGGGATCGGCCGCCAACGGCGCGGCGGACTCGACATCCTTTCGGAGCGACTTCCAGCGCCGCCAGGCGTCGACCGTCGAGCCGATCGTTGCGCGGCGAATCATCAGTGCGCGGACCTGCGTGTGCTGCACCAGCACGGCGGGGTCGTTCAACTGGCTCTCGATGCGGCCGTGCTCGCTCTCGATTTCCTCGAGCCGTCGGACGAGGTTGTCAGCGGGTTCGGTCATGCGCGAGAGAAACAAAACACCGTGCCAAACAAAACACCGTGCCCGTTCGAGGGGCACGGTGGATGGTGTCTTTCGAGTGGGGGATCTACTTCTTGGCGTCGGGTTTCGCAGCACCCTTCGACTTCGACTTGTCCTTGCCGAAGTAGTCGCCTGCGAACTTCCGCTGGAACCGCTCCACGCGCCCCGCGGTATCGATGAAGGTCTTCTGTCCCGTGTAGAAGGGGTGCGATCCAGACCAAACTTCTACATTCAGCTCGGGAACGGTTGCGCCGACGGTCATCACGACCTCGCCGCGGAAGTTCACCTTGCACTCTGGGTAATACTTGGGGTGGATGTCTTGCTTCATGCCATTGCCTTCCTGTCGAGTCGCGAAGTGTAGGCAAATCACGCGGCAATGCAAGCGGGCGATCAGGGCAGGCGTATCCCACCACGGTCTGAGAACTGTGCAGAAATGCGCGCGGCTTGACGATGATGCAGCCCCCGTTACTATTTTCGCTTCGACTCAATTCCCCTATAGCTCAATGGTAGAGCGGGCGGCTGTTAACCGCCAGGTTGCTGGTTCGAGTCCAGCTGGGGGAGTTGTCCAGCTGGGGGAGTTCAAACGGTCGGCCTCAAATGGGGCCGACCGGTTTGTTTACAGGCTGACCCCAGAGAAACCCCCTGCGGGCGCGTCGTGGCGGGGGTTGCGCGCTCTCGGGTTTGTGCAGAGAGCCGAAGGGTCTGATCCGAACGGTGGGGAAACGGTGGATTCGCCGCCCCGCTCTCACGCGCTCTCTGAACGGGTTAACGGCTCGCCGAGATCAGGGGGTAGATCGGAACGATGCCAAGGCGGGGTCGGCCGATTCCTTTCCGCGGCGCGCATTCAGGAATGGTGGCGATGGCGCAGAACGCAAGAACCAGCGCATTCGTACCGCAGCGAACCGTGGATCGCATGAAGGCTCAAAGGAAATGACGGATGACCACCGGCACTTCCGCGACACCGCAGCGCACCAGCGCTTCCGCACCTTGACCAATCCGCATTGTTGCGACTACTTCGCCTCGCGCGCCGCTGCGGGTGCAGCAGGCGCAGCCGATCCAGCTGCAGTGATGGCAAACTCGCCCTTCACCTTGCCATTGTCATCGAAGACCTGCATCTTCGGCTCGCCCTCCGCGGTCACAAGCAGCATGAGACGCCGGCGGCCGGAAGCATCGTTCAGAACGAGTGCAGAGCCCTGATCCGGAGTGGTCCCGAGATAAGCCCGCGAACTTCCCAACTTTCCCGCAGCCTTCAGCTCGGAGAAGCCGGCCTGCTGCTGGTCGGCCGGAAGCTTCTCGATCTCTGCGACATCGCGCTTGAGCTGTGCGATCGAGTACTTCAGTCCATCTGGACGATCGCTGATGGACACGCCCGTCATAGCTCGCCCGCCGCCCTCCTGGTGAAGGAGCTGCAGCGTCTGATCCTGTCGCAGGCGGTCGAAGGTCAGCGAAAGGCCTGCCTCGCCGGCGGATCCATCCCCGTCCATCTTGGCGCCGTAGATCAATCCGCCGCACTCCGTGCCCTCGTCGTTCAGGAACAGCATGCCTGCGACATGCTTTCGGTCCGGCCGCGGACTCTCGGCACCCTTGTAGAAATCACCCGGGAAGCGATCGCGGCTCGATACGACGAGGCGAAGCGTTCCGTCGGCCTCGGCGACATTGAGGCGCTGCACGGTCAGTTCTTCGAATCTCACGGGACCCTTGCGGGCATCCGAGTTCTGCATGCCGAGCATCACGCCGGCCCCACTCGTTGCGATGAGCGCGAGGATGCCAACCTGCAACAACCGGATCTGGCGGCGGAGGCGGATCATCTCGGAGCCGTTGAGCGCTGGTCGTGCTTCGGCGATCATGTTCTGATTCATGTATCTGGGACCTTTCGTGGGCTCGGCCATTGGAAGGCGGGCGATTTGCGTGGCGGCGCAGCCTAGCCGCCCGCGGTCGGTACTTTGGTAGTGTACTTGCTACACTATTGTGTGCAACAGGCTACCTCCGTCTCGGGACCCTGCGATCCCGCACTAAGGAGCATGCATGCCATTTCGAAGGTCGGCCTTGCCGCTTGTCGGAGTCCTCGTCTTTAAGACCATCGTGGGCTGCGCCGCACGCCCAAGTCCGATCGCGGGCGCTGGCAAGCCGATCCCGCTGCCGATGGAGGACGGCGTCCCGGTGGACCAGTGGTACATGAACACGCAGGACGCGGATGGCTCCAAGCTGAGCCACTACATCGCGGAGTACGGCATCGAGTCGAGGCCCGGCAACACCGTCATCGTTCTGCACGGAGGCTGGGGTATGGAGCACAGCTACCTCGTGCCCGTGGCCGAAGGTCGTCGACGCTCTCCCGAACGCGCAGCTGCACACGATCGAGAACGCCGGCCACAGCATCTGGATGGACGAGCCCGAGGCGTTCGACCGTTCGCTGCGGTCCGCGCTGGAGGCGGTGACCGCGGGTCGATGAAGGAACGCGAGCGGCAGTGCTCGGCTTCTCAAGAGGCAGACCGACGCGCCCGCCGCCGCCCGTGACTTCGATCGCCGCTTCCCGTGATCACGGCGTGCGCCTAGAAGTGGGGAACGAGCGCCCCGTCGCGTTCGGCCAGGTACTCGACGATCACCCGCGTATCGGTGGCGTGCAGCCGATCGCCCGCCTTGTGGAACCGGCTCGCGTCCACGAATCGGTGGTTCGCCGGATCCAGGATGAGATTGGGGCAGCCCTGGTGCGCGTCGCCGACCAGCTGCACGATCTCCCGTCGCGGCCGCGGGAAGTCGACGTAGTCGACGTACCGGATGTCCAGGCGCGTGCGCAGCTCGGGACAGCAACCCAGCACGCCCTCGAGGAACGCGCAGTCGGGGCAGTAGTAGCGCTTGCCTTCGTGGTCGCGGGCGCTGTCGGTGAATCCCGGAGAGAGCAGGAAGAGGATGTCCATCGGATGTCCTTGGCTGTCGGTTCGATTCATGCGCTACCGGCCTGCCAACGCTCCTTCGGGCACGGCTTCTCCATCCAGCGGCCGGCGGGCACGGGACAGTAGCCGAACTGCTCGTAGAGACCGTGGGCATCGCGGGTCGCCAGACACCATCGCCGCAGAGTCTGGAGATCGGGGTGACGCTCGAGCGCCTCGAGCATGCGGTGCGCGATGCCTTGGCCGCGCCACGGCTCCTTGACGCAGACATCGCAGAGCCAGGCGAAGGTCGCGCGGTCGGTGACGACGCGCGCAAGACCGACCGTCGCGCCCGTGGCGTCGTCGATGGCGACCGCCGTGATGCTGTTGCGGAGCGCCTCGGCGACCACCTCGCGGCGAATGTTCGGCGACCAGTAGGTCGCAGCCAGCATGCCGTGGATGGCGTCCAGGTCCTGGCGGGCGGGATCAAGGGAGACCGAGATGGACACGCATTGACCTCGTGCGGGAGTATCGCAGATCAGCCATACTGAAGCCATGCAGACGCTGATCCGCCCGCTCGCCCTTCGCCCCGGCGACACGTTTCGCCACCGTTCCGATCAGGCCCCCGCGCTCCGGTAGCGAAGGAATCGCCCTTCACCCCCTCTGGCGCGCCCAGAACGCCATCTAAAGTTCGAAGCCGTTTCGATCAGGGAGTTCAAACGGTCGGTCTCAAACGGGGCCCGCCCTTTCGTTGACAGGCGGATGCTGCCGCGGTCTGCCTAGACCCCGCTCGCCTGCCACCGCTCCTTCGGCCCCTGCTTTTCCATCCATGTCCGCTCGGGCGGAATCCGCCGGTAGCCGAACTTCTCGTAGAGGCCCTCCGCGTCGCGCGTGGCGAGGCACCAGCGGCGCACGGTCTGGAGCGACGGATGCCGTTCGAGTTCGTCGATCAAGCAGCGTGAAAGGCCCTGCCCGCGCCATGGCTCGAGGACGACGACATCGCAGAGCCACGCGAAGGTCGCGCGATCGGTGACGACGCGCGCGATGCCGACGGTCGCTCCCGTCGACTCGTCGATCGCCACCGCGGTGATGCTGTTGCGCAGCGCCTCGGCGACGACCTCGCGGCGGATGTTCGGCGACCAGTAGGTGCCTGCGACGATGCGGTGGATCGCGTCGAGGTCGTGGCGAGCGGGGTCGGTGGAGATGGTGATGGGCATGGCGTTGGCCTCCGGGAAGTTCCCGAGCGGGAGTATCGCACTTTCGCATTGCCGCGCCCGTGCCGCCCCTCGTCCATCTGCCTGCCATCCTTCGCGGCGATATGGCCTACCGCCGCGACTTGCAGGTTGCCGCGGCTGCGCGAAACTGCTCTATCCGAGCAGCCCCCCCCTCTCCGTCACCTCCCTGCGATCTGACTCCACCCCCACTCGACGCCTGACGAACTGCTGGAAGTTCGAAGCACGCAACGACTTCACTCCGAGCTTGCCGTCTTCCTCGTGCTGCGTTCGAGCGGAACGATCGCGCGCCCGACTGGCAACGGTTCGTCTCAGGCCGCGGATTCCGACGATCGCAACTAGCGCGGGAGATCCACGCCGGAAGCACGGGCGACGCGAGAGCGCCGGCTATTACCTCGCCTCGGGGAACCGCGTCGTCTCCTTGCCCTCGGCGTCGTAGAAGATGATCGAGGGATTGTCGTTCTCGTCGACCTGCAGGAGCAGCCTCTGGCGCCCCTGCGAATCTTGGAGGCCGATGCTTGCAGACTTCTGCTCGGCGAACACCGCGATGCGGGCGAACTGCATCGCCTGGAACCGCAGCAGTTCCTTCACATCGGGATCGTTGAGGTCAGGCTTGCCATCCTTTGCCTCCTTCATCTTCTCTGCGCCGCGGTGGATTGCATCCATGTCGATCAATGGGCCGCTCGGTGGCTGAAGCAGCACCATTCCGGCCGACTGACTGCCGTCTGGCGCCACCCTGGCCACCATCCCGGCCGCCTCAAGCGGATAGTTGCGGTAGTCGAGGGTGATGAGACTGTGCGACTCGCTCGCAGCGTATCCACCGACCTCGTTGCCCTTCGGATCAAGCATGATGAGTCCCGCGAGCCCCGGCGGCACGGTTCGCTCCCACTCGCGGCCCGCGAACGGCGCCTTCGGCATGTCATGGCTGATGATGAAGCGGCGCACGCCGTCAGGTCCGGCGACATTGATGCGCTCGACGGTGATCTCGCCGAAGCGGACAGGCTCCTTCTTGCCGTCCGCGGGCGATGCGGGCTTCGCCGCAGACTGCATGCCGAGCATGAAGCTGACGCCGATCGTCGCAGCAAGCGCGAGCGTGCACCCCTGCATGATGCGCATCTGGCGGCGGAGGCGGGTGATTTCAGCGGTGTTGTCGGGGCTATTCGAGTCGATGGAGATAGTGCGGTTCATGTTTTTGAGTCCTTTGGGAGAAGAGTGAGGTTGTCGGACAGCGAGGCTTGGGCTGCGGAACTACTGCGGACGCGCGACCTGGATCGCCTGTACGACGCGGCCGTAGACGAAGCCGAGTCCGCGCATCAGCCAGAGGGTGCCGGTCATGAGCGCGAGACCCATGAGGAAGACGGGCACCACCGTGGCGCCGGTGAGGAAGATCTTGCCATCGGATTCGACGCCGAGGAGGGATTCGAGCACGAAGCCGTCGTCGGGCGCGGCCTGCGAGATCGGCATGTCGAGCGCGTAGAACACGGGTGCTGCAAGAAGCCACGCGCTGAGCACGACGAGCGTGATCGTGACCGAGAACAGGAAGGTGCTGACGGGGAGGTTTCCGAGCAGGTAGCCGAGCGACATCCAGCTGCGCACATCGCGTAGCCAGCAACCGATGCGCTTCCAGAAGCCGAGGCGCGTCCCGGAACCGACGCCCTCGAGTCCTGCGACAGGCTGCGTGCGACGCGGCATGCGCACCCGAAGCAGGAGCTCGACAACCCTGCCCTCGAACAAGCTCAGGCCGCGCGCGCTCGCAAGAAGCAGCAAAAGAAGCGGCAGACCGATGATGAGCGGCATCGCGCCGAGCGCAAGCGAACCGATAGTCACGGCCCAGGTGAAGTAGCAGATTGCGAGCACGAAGCCGAGCGCGCCGAAGTAGAGCAATCCGCCCCATGCGGCCGGCTGCGCCCAGACGCCGATGATCGGGATGCTGCCGAAACCGCGTTGCGCGGCCGCATTTGGAGGCGCGCCGAGAGGCGGCGTGGAGGCGCCCGCCGCGAGCGACGGCCCTGCGCCCGTGCTTTCGCGATAGGCCCGCGCGATCTCGGCGGGCGCGCCGTAGTCGGCGATCGCGCGCTCGGCCGTGGCGCCCGCGCGAACCGCGGACCGCAGGTGCACTTCGGCATCGATCAGCGCGTCGTGCCTGAGTGCCACATCGCAGCCATCGAGTTCGGCCGCGAGTTGCCGCACATAGGCGCGGATCGGGTCGCGGCTTGCGGTCTGTTCATGGATGCGCTCATCAGCGGACATCGATCTCTCCTAGAACCGTGTTGACCCATCGGTTGGTGCGGCGCCAGGTCGCGACCCACGCTGCAAGCACCCGCTTGCCGTCTGCCGTGAGCGTGAAGCACTTGCGCGCGGGACCCTCGTTCGACGGCACCAGCGTGCTGCGAACAAGGCCGTCGGCCTCCATCGTGCGGAGCATCGGGTAGAGCGTCCCCTGCTTGAAGGAAAGCCCTTCGGGAGCGTCGTCGGCGAGGCGACGCGCGATCTCGTAGCCGTGGATCGGCTCGTCGGCGCCCGCGATGGTCGCGAGCACAACGAGCCAAGCGGTGCCGACGCTGAGGTCTCGTTCGATCTTGTTGGGGAGGTCGGAGGGCACGACGGTAGTATGTATGATACACTACTTGGGGAAATGGGCTACTGCCGTTTCAGCCATTCTTGCTGTTCTGCGCGGCTCACCCCACCGCTGACGATGATGCAGCCCATGCGCTGACCTCTTCCCGTCGGCCTTCGCCCGAGGGTCGAACCGCATCGCAAGCCCGGCGACAGGCTGGTGCTGCGGCTCCCAAGGCTGGTCGCGAGCTTCACCGCGGAGGGCCGCCGCGAGCAGTACCGAGGTCGGGCGCTTGGTGAAGCGGTACCTGGGTGAGTGGGCGCGGCTTTCGCTGCCGTATCCTGCGCCCATGCCGCCAACGAGCCGGCCCATCGAGGCGCGAGACCTTTCGGAGATCCGCGCAGAGTTGCAGGAGCATTGGAGCTCCAACGAAATCTGGTCGCTGGGCCGCCGCCACCTCGCAGACGCGCTGCCCGGCTTCGTCGCCGAGGCAGCAGGCGCGTTTGCCGGCCTCGTCACCCTGCATGTCGACCCCGGAAACTGGCGGTGCGAGGTGATCACGCTCAGTAGCCGCGGCAAGTCCGCGAGCACCGGCGCCGCGTTGCTGGCGGCGGCGCAGCGCCATGCCGACATGGGATTCGATCCCTCCGGGCCAACCCGCGGCACGGGTTGACCAGGCTGGGCAGCGGGTGCCACCGTGATCATCCCGCCGAAGCGTGGTTTCGCCAGCGTTTCGATCAGCACCCTGAGCCGAGGTAGCGAAGGAATCGCCCTTCACCCCCTCTGGCGCGCTCAGAACGCCATCTAAAGTTCGAAGCCGTTTCGATCAGGGAGCTTCAGCGAAAGAGCGCGCTCGCGAGCCGATGGCTCGCGGCGCGCTCTTTCGCTTCGCTCCCGGCGTCGTCGCTGCGCGACGCCTCATCTCGACGACATCACGGGCATCAAGGACTGTGCGTAGCCGCCCGATCGAACTCACGTTGTCGCCGAGGAGGTCGCATTGTCGAGCCGCGCCCGCACCTCCGCGATCCTCGCGCGCTCGGCCGACATGCGCACGCCGAAGATCGCGCCAGCGATCCCCACGGCACTGCCGCCGACGCCGCCCACAACACCCCACCAACCCCCGAGGTCGGGAAACCAGACGGCCAGCGCGAACGTGCCTGCGATCGCGAGCGGGCCGGCGACACCGTTGATCCAGAACATGCCGAGCACGCGACGGCGGCGCTGGGCGGCATAGAGGTCAGCCAGTTCGCGCGAGCCCGCGGCGTCCATCGGCTCCGGCTCGGTCCGCATGGCGCGCAGCATCTGCGGTAGCCACAGGAGGCCGATTGGCCCAAGGCAGGAGAGACCGAGGAACAGCTGCCATTGCAGGCGCTGCGCGGCAGCGGCGTCGCTCGCGGCCGAGGACTCCATCGGGAACGGCATCAGCCCGCGTGCCGCAATCGCGGCGATACCGGCGATGTTGGCGACGATGGCCATGGCCCACATCGCGCGAGTCACTGGGCTCTCGCGCTCCCGGTTCACAAGCGATGCGGTGCGCACCGCACCCGAGCCGCCGAGAGCATCCGGCTTGGCGAGGCCCCAGCCGGGATTCTTGGCCCGGATGAGCGGCATGGCAAGGCCGAACCACAGCGGGAAGAAGAGCGGCCACGAGAAAAACGTCGCCCATGGGTAGCCTGGGGTCCTGACGGAGAAGTACGTGGTAACACCCCAGACGACCAGTGCCACGGCGGTGCCGATCCCCAGCCGCGCCATCCATCGCCGGACCTCCGCTTGGCCCGCTGTCTCGGTGACGCGGTTCGGCAGTCCAGCCGCGAGGACCATCGGCAGGACGATCATGAGCACGGGGAAGAAGAGGATCGGGAAGCCGTCGTAGGTGACGTGCGGTTCGCTCATGGCGCGGTTCTCCAAAGGCGGTTGATCTGTCGCTCCACCATCGCCTCGACCGCCTCCCGCGACATGCCCGCGATCTTGGCGTCGCTGAAGGCCGCGGCGATTCCGGTCTCGATGCGCTTGCGCTCGTCTGACTTGGGTCCGGACGGCCGCTCGACGGTGGCGATGACCACGGTCCCGCGGCCGCGCACGGAGGCGAGGAGCCCTGCGTCCGTGAGCTCGCGATACGCCCGGGCGACGGTGTTGAGGTTGATGCCGAGGTCCGCGGCCAGTTGTCGGACGGGGGGAAGATCGTCGCCCTCTCCCAGGCTTCCCGCGGCGATCAGTCCGCGCAGGCCCGCCACGAGCTGGTCGTGGATTGGGACGGAGCTGGCAAGCGAGATCGTGAGCATGGTCTCTAATGTAGCATACTCTACGACAATGCCAAGCGCGCGTTTCGTGCGGGCGGCGGCTCCTTCAGGAGAATCCGATGGTGGCCAAGCCACACGCTTTGCTGTAAGAAATCTGTGGTAGTATTTCTTACGGATGAACCTCCGCCCTGCACGCTCGATCGACGCCCGCATCCTCGCCACGCTCCGGCGGCGCGGCGAAGGAACCGTGTTCGTTCCCAACGACTTCCTCGAACTCGGGACCCGGAGCGCCATCGATGTCGCCCTGCATCGGCTGGTGGCACGGGGCGCGATCCGACGATTGGGACGCGGCGTCTACGACCTCCCGAAGCGCCATCGCGTCCTGGGAGAGGTCACGCCATCGGCCGACGCGATCGCCGCTGCCCTCGCGGGCCGTGACCGGCTGCGCCTGCAGCCGAGCGGCGCGTATGCGGCAAACCTGCTGGGGCTCAGCGAGCAGGTTCCGGCGAAGGTGGTGTTCCTCACCGACGGCGCGTCGCGTGAGGCGCGGATCGGAAACATCACGATCCAGCTGCGCCGCACGACTCCCCGGAACATGGCGACGGCGGGACGCCTGAGCGGATTGCTCATTCAAGCGCTTCGCTCGCTTGGCCGCCAGCACATCACGCCTCAGCGGATCGCGCACCTCAAGCGCTCGATTCCGGCTGCTGAGCGACGGGCGCTGCTCAAGGATCTGCGCTTCGCGCCGGCATGGATGCACCCGATCTTCCGTGAACTGGCGGGAGCTGCTCGATGAGGATTGCCTTCCTCGGGCTTCAGGAGTCGGAGCGACGGCTCTATCTCGAAGAAGCAGCAACGCGCCGTGGCGTTTCCGCCGTGATCATCGAGAAGGACTTCTGGGTGTCCTGG
>RFON01000012.1 GCA_009926625.1 Planctomycetota bacterium | reverse complement strand
CTTCATCTTGCTCTCCATGGACTTGCCGGCAACGGCGTACACCGCAGCGATCAGGAGCACCGCGATCACCGCACGAACGGCCGCCTTGCGGATCCACTCGCGGCTGACTGCGGCAAGCACCACATTCGCAGCCACGACCTCCACGATGATCGCTGCCAGCGCGGCACGCTGGCTCGCCCAGAAGAAGCCGAAGGTGCTGAGTACCGCCATCGGCACGGACAGCAGCAACATCCGCCACCTGCCGGCGACAGAGATGAACAGCCATGCACTGAGCGCCATCGCGTTCCACATCCCAGCCATCGTCGGATGGCGAAGCCCGTGCGACAGCGGTCCCTTTCGTCCAGGTACGCCGAAGACGACGCCCGCGAACTGGATCCCCTGGATCACCGCCGTCGCGAGGAGGAATCCTCCCAGCAGCCACTTCCAGTGACGATAGAGCGGCCACAACAGCGGAATCCACGCGAAGTACTTCAGGTTCCACAGGCGATCCACCCCCTTGAGGCGGTCGGGGGACCAGAGGATCGTGAGCGCGCTCCAGAGCAGCCACACCACCAGCACCTTGATCCAGCCCTGTCGCCACATGCGCTGCCATGTTGGCCACAACACAGGCGCACGGAGAATTCCGACACCGCAGAGCGTCGTGAAGCCGATGCTCGCGGGTGCCGTGCCGAGGGGTTCCATCACCATGGCAAAGATCGCCACGATCAGATGCGCTGGCTCGCCGACGAGATCGCGCGTCGCCAGATTGGCATCGCGCCAGTCATGCTCATGTTCCCATGCGTGAAGCGCCCAAGACTGTGCCATGCACTGGCCCGTCGCTCAGACTGCAACCGCCGACTTGGAGTGGGTGCGCACGAACTGCACGACCTGCTCAGCGACATGCGCACGCTGCGCTTCGGTGAGTTCGGGGAAGATCGGCAGCGCGATGGTTTCGACCGCGGCCGCCTCGCTGTGAGGCAGTTGTCCTTCTCGGCCTCCGAGATGCTCGAAGCATTCCTGCAGGTGGAGCGGCACGGGGTAGTAGATCTCCGTCCCGATCTTCTGCTCACTGAGATGACCGCGAAGGTCGTCGCGCAGTCCACGCGGGACCCGGATCACATACTGGTTGAAGATGTGCCGTGCTGGCGCTGGCAACTGGAACGGCGATCGCAGGGGCAGCCCACTGCCCTGGCCCAGCGGCGTTCTTGAGTCCGCCGCGCCCGCAGCGCTGAACGCCTTGTCGTAGAAGGCGGCGTTCCGACGGCGCCCTTCATGCCATGTCTCGAGGTGCCGCAGTTTCACGCGTAGCACCGCGGCCTGCAGCGCGTCGAGTCGACCGTTCATGCCCACATGCTTGTGCATGTACTTCACGCGCGATCCATGCACACGAAGCATGCGCAGCATGTCGGCGAGGTTCGGGCAGTTGGTGGTGCACATGCCGCCGTCGCCGAATCCGCCGAGATTCTTGGACGGGAAGAAACTCCAGGTGGCGACTGCGCCGCGCGTTCCCACCATGGCGCCTTGTGCGTCCTTGCAGCCGATCGCCTGCGCCGCGTCTTCGATCACTGCGGCGCCGAGCCGCGAGCCGAGCGCGTGGATTGCTTCCATGTCGGCCGACTGACCGTAGAGGTGCACCGGAATGATCGCGCGCAGGCGTCGGCACTGCTGGGCCACTTCTGCGGCATGGCGCGGGGAAAGGTTGTAGGTGACTGGGTCGATGTCCGCCCAAACGGGCTTGAGTCCGGCGCGCGCGACCGCGCCGCCCGTTGCGAAGAATGTGTACGACGGGCACACCACTTCCTCGCCAGGCTTTGCACCGATGGCCTGCAGCGCAAGCACGATCGCATCCGATCCGTTGGAGCAGCCGACCGCGTGGCGGACGCCGCAGTAGGTGGCGATCTCCTGTTCGAACGCCTCCACTTCGGGGCCGAGCACGAACACTTGCGAAGTGACCACGCGGGCAATGACCTCGTCGATCTCCGCCTTGATGGCTTGGTACTGGGGCTTCAGATCGAGCAGGGGAACCGAAATGGCGGTGGTCATGCGTGACTCCTCTCTCCTCGCGAGGATAGCAACGCCCGCCGTAGACTCCGCGCCGTTCCATGGCCGCCGTTTGCTTCTACTTCCAGGTGCACCAGCCGTTTCGGCTGCGCAAGTATTCCGTGTTCGACGCGGATCCGTTCTACTTCGACAACGAGGCGAACGCTGCGATCATGCGAAAGGTGGCGGACAAGTGCTACCGCCCCGCCACTGCGAGGATTCTTGACTTGGTCCGCCGCCATCAGGGCAGGTTCCGCGTGTCGTACTCCTTCTCGGGGACCGCACTCGAGCAGTTTGAGCTGTGGGCACCCGATGTACTCGACATGGTGCGGGAACTGCTCGCCACGGGCGCATGCGAGCTGATCGGCGAGACCAGCCATCACTCGCTTTCGTTCCTCTTTTCCAAGGCGGAATTCAACGAGCAGGTCGCGGCGCAGGAGGCAAACCTGCAGCGGCTGTTCGGCGTGACTCCCGTCACCTTCCGCAACACGGAACTGATCTACACCAACGAACTCGCAGGGCACATCTCGTGGCTTGGTCGTCACAAGGCGATCCTGTGCGAGGGAGTTGATCGCCTGCTCGGCTCGCGGTCCCCCAACTTCGTGTACGCGCCGCCCGCGCGCTCAGTGCCGCAGGGTTGCGCGCCCGTGAAGGTGTTGCTGAAGAACTACAGGCTGTCGGATGACATCGCATTCCGTTTCTCGGATCGCAACTGGGCGGACTGGCCGCTTTCGGCGGAGAAGTTCGCGCGCTGGGTCAACCAGATCAACGGCAACGGGTTCCTCTGCAACCTGTTCATGGACTACGAAACGCTCGGGGAGCATCAGTGGGCAGAGACGGGCATCTTCCAGTTCCTCGACGCGATGCCGGAGAAGGTGTTCGATGTCAACCCTGGTCACAATTCGTTCCTCACGCCGTCGCAAGTGGCGGACCTGCATCAGCCCGTGGGCGAGTATGACGCTGAGAAGCCGATTTCCTGGGCGGACACCGAGCGCGATCTCAGCGCATGGCTTGGCAATCCGCTTCAGGACAACGCGGCTGCCGAGTTGTATCGCCTGGAAGAGGCGGTCAAGCGACGACACGCATCGGGCGATCCGTACATCCTCGAGGATTGGCGCAAGCTGACCACGAGCGATCATCTGTACTACATGTGCACCAAGTACTGGGCCGATGGTGATGTCCACAAGTACTTCAGCCCGTACGAAAGTCCGTACGACGCGTACATCAACTTCATGAATGTGGTGGACAGTGTGCGAGCGCGCTTGAGCTCTTGAGTCGTTGAGTCATTGAGGCATTGACGCGTTGATCGCCGCGTCCGCCGCCGCCCCCCCCCGCCTCACGAACCCGCCAGTTTGGATCGACGCCGATGAGCGCTTGCCGCCTTGTGGTTGCAGTACGCCCCGATGATGAACAAACCGATGACCGTGATGCCGCGCCATCCGTCAAGCAGACCGCCCCGCACAATCCCCTGTTTGAACGCAATCGCCAACGCACTGCCAAGGAAGGGCAGCAGTGGGAACGCACTCGCGCGGCGATAGGGCGCGCCGAGTTCGGCGTAGCGCTCGCCGCGCTTGATCGCATCGGCGGCATCGGCCCACGAGTCGTGGCGACAGATCCCTTCCGCCCGCGCAACGGGACCATCCGCTTCCACGACTTCATGCACGGGTCGATCGTCGATTCGCAGCGCTCCGCGGCGTCCGCAGCGCACGACCCAGTCGGGGAACGCAACGCGTCGCAGCCATCCACCATCGAACCAGAGACGCCGATTGATCGCGATCGCGCGCGTGGCGGCGGGCACGCTTCGGATGGCGCTCACCAGCCCAGTCTGGAGGTCTGGTTCAAGACTCTCGTCGCTGTCGAGCAGCAACACCCAGGCGTGCTTCGACGCAAGTGACAGGGCGAAGGACTTCTGCCGTGCAAATCCCTCCCAGTCGTGGTGCACCACTTGGGCACCCAGCCGCTCGCACGCCGCGATGGTTCCGTCGGTGCTGCCACTGTCCACGACGATGATCGTTGCAGCGATCGGACGCACGCTCGAGATGCACCTTTCGATCGTCCGCATGCTGTTGCACGCGGTGACCACGACAGCCAGGTCCAATCCCTCGTTCGCTGCGGTCGAATCGGCCACCGTTCGAATGTAGTTCATGAACCCGAAGCGGTTCCGTCGCGGGCGGCCATCGCAGCGCGAAGGCGACGCGTGATCGGGACGGCACAGAGCAGTCCGATGGGCACCGCCACCGCGACATCCACTGCGCGATTGAGCAGTTCCGCTGCCAGCCCGACATCCGTGCTCCACAGCGCCATGCGTTCACCCGCAAGTCCGATGGCCCACTCGCGAATGCCGAGCCCGTTCCCGATGAACGGCACAAGATTCGCGGTGCCTCCGATGCACACCGCGCGTGCGCAGTCGATCGGCGATAGCGACACACCGAGCAGTCCGAAGACCGCCCAGTAGCGAACGCCCCACGCCAACAGATCGACTTGTCGCCACGCGAGCGCGTTGAGCAGCCGCTGCACGGTCGTCGGTTGGGTCGTGCGCCTTGCACACCAACCGAGCGATGGAAGTACTGCAACGATCCAACCAAGCGTGTCGATGCCGGTCCAGTGCGCAAGCGCGACCGCGCCCGCGAGCCAGACGATCGAGCACGCGCACACGGCGCCCGCCTCGACGACCGAGATGGCGGACCGCCGTAGTGGAATCCCGTTCACCACATCCTGATGCGCGATGCGCCCGATGAGCCCCGGCCGCAAGGGCAGGTAGTTGAGCACGCTTGAGGTCGCGATGAGTTGCACCATCTCGAAGCGGCGGATTCGTCCGAACGACGCGAGCAGCGCGTGGAAGATGCCGCCGCACGCCACGATGTTGACGAGCAGCGCCGCGATGCACAGCAGCACCTTGGTGGGATCGGGGTGCACCACGGCTGCACGCACCTGGTCGATGGTGGGCGCACTTCGGAGGATCGCGATCACCGCAGCAACCAGCAGCGCGATCGCGACGATGAATGCGGCGATCCGCACGATGCGGCGCCGTCCTGGCGTCATGGCGTGGCAGCCTGTCCGCCGCTCGGCCCGGGCTGCGCATCGCCGCCCTGTGCGCCGTCAGTCCCCGCCTCGACTTCCTCGATGCGAAGCTTCTTCATGTTCTTCAGCCGTTCGGTCGCATTGGTCCGTGCATTGGACTTTTGCCCGCGCATGCGTTCATCCGCACGAACCAACTCCCGCTCGAATCGGGCGCGCATCACTTGCGCGATCAGTTGTCCTTCGGCAGACCCCGAGCGCTCCGCCGCGGCAACTTGCGGATCGTCCTTCGTCGTGCAATGTGCAAGCAGGTACGCCACGCGAACATCTGGATCCGCTGTCGCTCGCGCCAAGTCCAGCACGGGGCCGAATGCCGCCGAAACGCGCGGGCCAACCAGCAGCAGCCAGGACTGTGCCATCGGTGGCAACTTCGGGAAAGCCGCCGTCACCGCCTCCGCTGCGGCAGCCTTTCGTTCGGCAGAGACCAACTTGTTGTCGGCTGCGAACGCCAACAGTGCCACTTGCACCAGGTCCGCGTCGGTCTTCAGTTCGCTTGCAGCCCGCAACGCGGACTCCCACCATGCGTCGTTCATGCGAACGCCTTGGACGAGAATGGAACGCATCGTCGGCATGACGCCGAACGGTCCAGCGGAGTAGGCGCCCGCGATGATGTTGAAGTTGCTGGCGATGCGCGCGTCGATGAGGCCGCCCTCGAGCGGTTGTTGGCTGATGCGCAGTCCACACTCCGACCATCCGAAGTCCCATCGCATCGACATCGACTCTCCAGGGGCGAGCTGCACCGCTCGGTCGAACGGGACGATCTGCGGCTGCAGTCTCGACACCGCATCTTGGGTGGTGGAGGAGAGTCGCGGCTGGACCAGCACGAGACTCTCGATGGGCCCCGTCGGCGTGACGGCGAGCGTGAGCGTTGTCTGGTTGGTCATCACGAAATCGATGCGGATCGGATCGAACGGCTCCACGGCCGACGCGAGCGGTCGCGCTTCAAAGCGAACTGGTACATCGAGACCGTTGAGGTAGCGCTCCATCTTGGCGGGGATGGACGCAACGATTCCATCGAGTTGCTTCACCTCTGGCTTGTCGGGCAGTGGCGAGCCGAGCACCGACTTCAGTCGGCTTGCCGCAAGGATGCCAATCATGGTGCCGCGCATGTCTTGCGCGATGTCGAGGAACGCTCGGGCCGCGCCCTTTCGGTCACCTGTGGCTTCGAAGCATGCGGCACGCAGAAAGTGTGTGGGCGGTTGATCTCGAGTCCCCTCGCCAAGCAGCGTCAGCGCGCCGGCCCCATCGCCCGACTGCAGGCGCTTCCATGCGTCGAACCGCTGTCGAACACCATCAGGCAATGGAGCGCGCTGGCCGGAAACGGCGAGCAAGTCCTCAACGAGGGCGCCCTCGGCGCCGAGCAACGCCGCGGACACGGCCGCGTCGAGCAATTGGGCAGCGGCGCTACGCGATGCCTCGGCACGCCGCTCAGTTTCCTCAGGACTCTTCGGCGGTTCCGCCGGATTCAGCGGCGACTCCTGCTCCGCCGACTCCTTCGCCACCTTCGCCAAGCGAGCGAGTGCTTCGCCTGCCGTGGGCGACTTCATGTCCACTTCGATCGCGGCGGACACCGTGGCGATCAACTGCGAATATGGGAACGGAACTGCCTCGCACTCCGCGCGCGTGAGTTCGGCGTTGTAGGTCTGGATGAGCGTGACTTGGCGCTGCTTGGAATCGCTCTCGTGCTGCCGAAGCGACTGAAGGGCGTCGGCCGGACGATTCGACCCCCAGAGTGCCAGTGCCAAGTCGGCAGCGGCGATGTTTCGTCCCAGTTCCTGATCTTCGCGGTTGGGGAAGCATGGAATCGCCAGTCGGATCACGCGGGCAGCCGATCCGTACGCGCCCTCCTGCATCAGCAGCGCCGCGAGCCTCGTCCATCCGCGCAGTTCCGCCGGATTGGCCATTGCAGCGTTCACCAGCAACTCGCACTCGTCGATCGGGTTTTCCACGCGCTCGCTGATGAACCCCGCAGCGGTGTCAGCCGCCGCCGGGAACGATGGACTCAAGCTGAGCGCGAGATTCATCGCACTGGCGAATCCCTCGACATTGTCACTGCGCGACTCCAGCAGGGCGAGGTCGTAGGCCAATCGCGATGCCACTGCCGGACCGATCACCTGAACCGACTCAGGCGTCAGCAATTTGCCGAACGCTGCGATGCGCAACTCGGCGGTCTCTCGCCGATCGAGTTCGAGCAGGAGCCGCCGCAACCTGATTTGCTCATCCGCCGGTCGGAGTTTCGACAGGCGCATGAGCGCTTCAGCGGTCGCTTCAATTGCCGCAGGAAGCACATCGCCCGCATAGCCCGCCTGCGCCAACAGGAGGTACCAACGCTCGGCGTTTTCTGGCTCGAGCAGCGCGGCTTTCCGAGTCAGGAGGATCGCCCCCTCCAACTCGCTCACCGAGATGTCCGACGGATTGAGGATGAGGTATGCCTCACGAAGCAGCGCCTCCGCGTATCGCGACTTGGCCCCCTCTTCCAAGGTGCGCTTTGGCGGAGCGAGATCGCTCCCCTGCAACCACATGCACAGCGCGATCAAGGAGGCGATCATGCATGGAGTCTAACTTGCGTGGTTACACTCTCCCGCTTCATGGCACTCATGCGATCGATGGTTTCCACGGCAATCGCGCCTGTGCTTGCCGCAGCGTGCTGCTTCGGGGCGGCGGCGCAGCAACCGCTGACGAAGCTTGCGGAGACAATCACGCAGGCAGCGACGATCGACGCCACGGCAAAGCCAGAGGTGGACAAGTTCATCGATGCGATCGACAAGTCGCTCGGCAGCAAGGATCCACAGGCGGTGAAGACAGGACGAGAGATGGCGGTCACCATGCTGACGCGCCAGAAGGTCAGCAACTCGTTCCGCACTTCGTTCGCTGCGCTGCTGCTGCCCCGTCTGCTCAAGGTCGTCGAGGCACAGAATGGCTTCACTTCCACCAATGCGATCGAGGTGATCGAGGCGCTCCAGTGCCCAGACTCGATCGCTGCGCTCGCCGATCTCTCGTCGCCCGAGTCACACGAGCACATCCCCACGCGCCTCGTGGCCGCAGCGGCACTCGCATCCGTGCGAACGCCCATCGAGCTGCAGCAGAGCCAAGCAGATGCGATCATCAAGGACATCGGGGCGAACCTTGCCAAGGAGTCGGACTGGATGGTCACGGCGTACGACTTGCAGGCGCTGCAGAGTTTCTCGGTCCTCCCACAGGCACCCAAGCAGAGCCAATCCACGGCGCGCAATTTGCTGATCGGCTCGCTCGGTTCAATCGTCGCTCGCGTGCGCAAGGGTGAAGCAGATGCTGCGCTGATGCGTGCCGTGCACCGAAGCCTTGCGATCTACCTGCGTGATCAGGTTCCCCAAGCTGCACCCGCCGACGTGGCGGCGTATGTGAAGGGGCTTGAGCCGACGCTGAAGGAGATCAAGTTGCTCGCCGAGAAGCCGCCTGCCGATGCGACCGACACTGCCGCGTTCCAACAAGCCGCGAAGGCAGCGGACATGATGCTGCGAAGCTTCGGCTCGTCGAAGCAGTCAGGCAAGCCATCGACCAAGCCGACGACGAAGCCGCCGGCCAAGTGATCGGCAGCGCTGTGGATCGGGCGCGTAGCCTGAACGGCGATGCGATGGACCGCATGGATCGTCGGGCTGCTCGTTCTCCTGCTCCTGCTGTCGTGGGGATGGAACGCTGGCGCACGCCGAGCGGATGTGCGAGTCGCGAGTGCGGATGTGTTCACGCTCGATCCGCAGCGCATGACCTACATGCAGGACCTGCGCGTGGCGCGCGCGCTGTTCGAGGGGTTGTGCTGGAGCGACCCGAACACTGGCGCCGTGGTCGAAGGCGTCGCGAAGTCGTGGAGCATTTCGCCCGATGGTCGCTGCTACACATTCCATTTGCGGCCCGATGCGCGCTGGAGCAACGGTGATGCGCTGACGGCGCAGGACTTTCGCGAAGCATGGCGGCGGCTCCTGCTGCCGGACCTTGCGGCGGACTATTCGGAACTGCTCTTTCCAATCGCGGGGGCCCGCGCATTCTTCGCCTGGCGTTCCGCGCAACTCGAGTCGTACGCAAAGCGTGGAAGCCATTCCGAGCAGGCTGCCCAAGAACTGTGGCGGGAAACAGTCGCGCGCTTCGACTCGACGGTGGGCATCGAAGCGCCCGATCCGCACACCTTGGTCGTTCGCTTGGAGCAGCCCATTCCCTACTGGATGGACATCTGCGGATTCCAGTCGCTCTCGCCCGTGCACCGACCCACGCTTGAGCGATTCAGCCGTATCGATCCCGACACCGCCATGGTGCGCACCGAACCTGGATGGACGAAGCCTGGCGTTCTTGTCTGCAATGGCGCGATGCGACTTGCGGATTGGAAGTACAAGCGTTCGATGCTGCTTGAGCCCAACCCGATGTACCGCGGCGCGCACCCTGCGCAGGCGCGGTCGGTGGAGATCGTTCCGATCGAGGATGCATCGACTGCCGTGCTCGCGTACGAGTCGGGCAGCATCGACTGGGTGAGCGATCTCACCGCCGAGTTCCGCGCAGACTTGGTCAGTGCGGGTCGAAACGATGTTCATGTGCTTCCTGCATTCGGCACGGACTTCTGGAGTTTCAACTGCCGCCCCACCATGCCCGATGGGCGCCCCAACCCCTTCGCCGATGCGCGCGTGCGCCGCGCGTTCGCACGCGCGGTAGACAAGCAAGCGCTCGTGCAGTCGGTCACGCGACTGCACGAGCCCATTGCCACCACGCTTGTTCCACCAGGATCGATCGCGGGATACGAGTCGCCCGTCGGACTGACCTTCGACCTTGCGGCGGCGCGCGCAGAACTCGCTGCCGCGGGCTGGAAAGACCGCAACAGCGACGGGCTTGTCGAGAATGCACAGGGCGAGCAGTTCCCCACCGTCGAGATGCTGTTCATGACCGGCAACCCGCGCGTGCAGGCGATCGCGTCTGCACTCGTGGCGATGTGGCGCGATGGACTTGGCGTGCAGTTCGATGTGCGGAAGAAGGACGGGAAGTTCGCGAAGGAAGACCTGCACGCGGGCAACTTCATGATCGCGCGCGGCGGTTGGTACGGGGATTACCTCGACCCCACCACATTCCTCGATCTGTCGCGCACGGGCAACGGGAACAACGACCGCGGGTTCTCCGATCCCCGCTTCGATGCGCTGCTTGCCGATGCCGAGCGAGCCGCGGATCCCGCGCAGCGAATGCGCCTGCTCACCGATGCGGAACGGCTGATCATGGAGGAGCAGATGCCGATCCTGCCGCTCTGTCGGTATGTGACGCTCTACATGTATGACCCCGATCGCCTTCGCGGCATCGTGCGAACGCCTCGGCTTGACCAGCGCCTGCAGCGACTGCACACGATCGGCGGAAACGCCGAGGACGCGCAACCATGAGCATGCTGATCGCGCGTCGGCTGCTGCAGTTGCCGCTCGTGCTTGGACTCATCCTCACGATCACCTTCGCGCTGCTCTGGATCATCCCTGGGAATCCCATGGAGAACGAGAGTCGCCGTCCCCCTGCCGAAGTTGCCGAAGCGATGCGCCGTCAATACCAGCTTGATCGGCCAGGAGCATTTCTGGCGCAGTACGCAGCGCGCGCGTCGGGAGTCGCATGGGTCGTCGGCGCGCATCCCGTTCCTTTCGACCTCGGGCCAAGCATGCGGCATCCCGATTGGAGCGTGAACGAGATCATCGCCGCTGGACTGCCGGTCTCAGCGACGATCGGACTCGGCGCGATCATGATTGCGTTGCTCATTGGATCGGTCGCTGGCGTGATCGGCGGACTTCGTCCAGGCAGTTGGAGCGATGGTGCGACACAGGCGCTCGCGCTGATCGGCATCAGTGTTCCATCCTTCGTGACTGGTTCGCTGTTGCTGGTGCTGCTCGCCGCGAAGTTGCGACTCGTTCCCGTCGGTGGATGGGGAACACCCGCACATGCGCTCCTTCCGATGCTGACCCTGTCGCTGCCGTTCGCTGCGTACATCGCGCGGCTCCTGCGCTTCGGGCTCGCCGATCAAATGCAGACGCATCATGTGCGGACCGCGATGGCGAAGGGACTTTCGCGCCGCGATGCCGCGCTGAAGCATGCGCTCAAGAACGCGTTCCTTCCCGTGCTGTCCTATCTCGGACCAGCGACCGCCATTGCAATGACTGGTTCGTTCGTGGTGGAGAAGGTGTTTGCGGTGCCTGGGCTCGGCAGGCACTTTGTTGATGGCGTCCTGGGCAAGGACATCACGCTCGTGATGGGTGTGGTGCTTGTGTACGCCGCACTGCTGGTTCTGCTGAATCTGCTGGTCGACATCCTGTACGCGTGGATCGATCCGCGCATCGAGATCGCCGCTCGTCCGCAGTGATCTGCGCGGAGTACGATCCAAGTCATGCGGTTTCTCTCGCTGCTGCTTTTGCCGACGATGATGCTCGGCGGGTGCATGGGCGCACTGAGCAGCAAGGGCCCTGACAAACTGACGATTCAACCAGCGCAGTACCAGGGCGCAGTGGATGCCGCGACCAACGCGATCCGAGCGATGGGTTTCAAGATCGCGTTGGTGGATCGGTCGAACGGCATCATCGAGAGCGAACCTCGCCATGCGGGCGGCGCGCTCGAACCATGGCGGATCGACAACAGCGGTCCAGGAGATGCCGCAGGGAACACGCTCATGAGCAGGCGAAGGCGCGTGCGGGTGGAGTTCACGCCCGAAAGCGCGCCCATGGAGTCGGTGCGCGCTGACGCGGCACTGACGGGACCCGCGATACCTGGCAGCACGAGGTCAGATGATCGTTTCGATGTCCAAACTGCAACAGGTCCCATCGACATGGTGGTGTGGGTCTACATCGATCGTTCCTTTATTGAGGGTGCGAAGCCCGACCCGTACACGGGCGGCTTTGCGTCGACATGGACGAATCGGATGAACGCAAAGCCACCCGAAGCGCAGGATGAATCGATCCGCGACAACCCGCTGTGGACTCCGATGGGTCGTGACGACGCTTTCGAACGCACGCTTACCGCCAGGGTCGCAGACCAACTGACGGTTCTTGCTGCCGCCGATGCACCAGCCGCGAGCGACTCCCGCGAACCCAACCGAACGCCTTCAGGCACCCAACAGCGTTCCCCGAAGGCTCGTCCAAGCCCGATCGGCACCGACCTAGCGCCAAGTGACCAATAATCATTGGCAATGTCTTGTAAATCTTGTTGTGGAATTGACAACAGGACGCTGGAGCACACCTTGAATCTGTCCGTACCTGTTTCGAACGGAGCACTGATTTCATGATGACACGCCGCGTGAAGATTTGTCTTTTCGTTGCCGCTGCGACCACTGCCGCACTGATCGTGCCAGCGAAGCTGACTGCAGGCGTCGGCGATCAGGTGCAAGTGCCGACAAGCAGCGCCGACTTCTTTCAACGCGGCACGCAACCCACGCTCGACGGATCTGGCTTCGAACTCATCCAACCATCGAACGGCTGCTCGTACTGTCACGGCAACTACAGCAGCGCTCACGCGCCGTATGACGCATGGGTTGTGAGCATGATGGGGCAGTCGGCGCGCGACCCTGTGTGGAAGGCGGCGCTGGCGATTTCGAATCAAGACGCGCACATGTCGGGCGAATTCTGCATCCGATGCCACGCACCCGCGGCATGGCTGAACGGCCGCAGTTCCACGGGCGACCTTTCGCTCTTCGAGCCAGACGACTTCGATGGCATCAACTGCCACTTCTGCCACCGTACGGTTGATCCGAATCCATCGCTCGAAGGCGACGCGCAGGGCTATCCAGACAATGTCGATCCAACGCCCGACCCAGAAGTGCTCGCGCCGCTCATTGCCGCGAACCTCCTCCCGAGCGTGGACCACGGCAATGGCACCTTTGTCGTTGACCCCGCTGATGTGCGGCGCGGTCCATTCGCTGATGTTCCGCAGAACTTCCACGGCGGCAACGAGCTGGTCTATTCGCCGTACCACCGCACGAGTTCGCAGTGCGGCACCTGTCATGATGTGAGCAACCCCGTCTACAGCCCCGGTCCGAATGGCGAGTTGGTGCTCAATCCGCTCGGGCAACCGCACCCGACGATGAACAAGAATGACATGTTCCCCGAGCAGCGCACCTACTCGGAGTGGCTCAACAGCACCTTTGCGACGGATGGCGTCTACTACGCGGATCGTCGTTTCGGCGGCAATCACCCGACTGGCGTGATGAAGTCTTGCCAGGATTGCCACATGCCCGATCAGGCGGGCGGAGGCTGCGTGTTCTATGACGACGGCGACGACGGCGTGCTCACGGAGTTCGAGCGACCCAATGTGCCGCAGCACTCTTTTTCAGGCGCGAACACATGGGTGATCCGCGCAGTCGCCAGTCAACTCGGCGAAGATGCGGAGTACTACGGGCTCACGGCTGACCGCGTCGATGCATCGGTGGCCCGCAATGTGCAAATGCTGCGCGACGCATCGGACATGGCGCTGACCCAGGAGGGATCTTCTCTGAAGGTTCGCATCACGAACGAGAGCGGTCACAAGTTGCCGACTGGTTACCCCGAAGGACGCCGCGCATGGCTGAATGTGAAGTTCTTCGATGCGTCGGGAGAACTGATTGACGAGCACGGTGCGTATGACCCCGCGACAGCAACGCTGGATGTCAGCGACACCAAGGTCTATCTGGCACGGCACGGGATCAGCGACGCGATCGCGACGGCAACCCACTTGCCGCTTGGCACGGAGAACCACCTTGCACTGAACAATGTGAAGGTGTTCGACAACCGCATTCCGCCGCGTGGCTTCACGAACGCCGCGTTCGCGAGTACGGGCGCCGCTCCTGTTGGCTACACCTATGCCGATGGACAGCACTGGGACGACTCGACCTTCTCGGTGCCCACTGGTGCAGCAACTGCGGCGGTCACCTTCTACTTCCAGACCTCGACGAGGGAGTACATGGAGTTCCTTCGCGATACTGCGCTCGATGGCAGCGGGGTGACCGTCTACAACTTGTGGGTCCAGCACGGCAAGAGCGCTCCTGTGGCGATGGACTCCGCCACGATCGAGTTGACGCCGTCGAACCCAGCGGACCTCAACGGCGATGGCGCGGTCAACGGTGCCGACTTGGCGATGCTGCTTGGCAATTGGGGCGGGTCCGGCGCGGGCGACCTCGACGGCAACGGATTCGTCAACGGCGCAGACCTGGCCACGCTGCTGGGGAACTGGGGCAGCTGACTCCGCAGGTCAATCCGCGGCGATCGGGTAAACGCTCGCGTAGTCGGCAAGCGCTGCCTCCACGACTCGCGCCGCGCGTTCAAATCCGTACACATCACGAATGACGGTGGGTGATGCCTCGCCGATACGGAGTTTGTAGGTGCTGAAGTAGTGCAGCAGTCGCTCCACCAGCAGCGGTGGTACCTCGGCGATGTCACGCGCATCGCCCCAGGCGGGGTCGTTCACCAGTACGGCGAGGATCTTGTCATCCGCCTCGCCGTCATCGAGCATCTGGAGCCCGCCGATCACTCGCGCATCGATCACGATGTCGCCGCGATTGATCGGTCGCTCGGACAGCACGCAAATGTCGAGCGGGTCGCCGTCGGCGCTGTGCGCGTTGGGTGACAGCGCCGCGACGCGGTCTGCACACAGTGTTCGGGGGATGAATCCGTACAAGGTGGGCGGCGTGGAACTGCTGCGCTGCGGTCGATCGACGCGCATGTAGCCCGACAACTTGTCGACCTCATACTTCACCAAGTCGTACGGCGTGATTTCGATGAACGCATGAACGATCGACGGCGGCTGCGGCCCGACGGTCAGCCCGTGCCACGGGTGCGGACGACTTGCCTGAAATGGGATGGGATCCATGATGAGTGGTGTGCGTGTAGTCGTGTTCAGGTGCCCTGCCGCTGCTGCGCGCGCTAGGGCAGTCGCTGCATCAGATTGTCGACTGCAGCACGCAGTTGGCGATCGTCCTCGGCCTCCTCGTCCTGCGGCGTCTGCGGCACGAGAATGTCGGGAACCGCGCCGTTGAGTTCCATGTCCGTGCCGTCGGGCAGGTACCACCCTCGCGTTGGCATGCGGACGGTCGTTCCATCGAGCAGCGATGCAGAACCAGTGGAGATGACGCCGCCGTAGGTCGGCATGCCAACCAGCGTTCCGCGGCGCAGGGTCTTGAACGCATGCGCAGTGATCTCTGCATTGGAGAAGCTCTTCTCGTTGCAGAGCATGTTGATCGGTCCCGTGAAACGCTGGATGAAGAGGCGATCGGTTGGATAGCCGTCGGTGTGCGCTGGATCGCCGCCGCGCGGCATCGTGTACGCGTGCACGGGCGCGCAGATGGATGCGAGCAGGCGGTCTGCGGTCCAGCCGCCACCGTTGTTGCGCACATCGATGAGAAGCCCCTCGCGACCATCGCATGCGGCAAAGAGGTCGCGCTCGAACTCGTCGAGCGCGGGCTGGCTCATGCCTTGAATGTGGATGTAACCGATGCGCCCGCCCGACCATTCTTCGACCAGCTTCGCGTTTCGCGCTTGCGTTGCCTCGTACGCGAGCCGCGCGATGCGCGACTGCTCGACTGGCAGCAGGACCGTCTCGAACGATGCACTCTTGCCATCGGGCATTGTGCGGTCCACGCCGACCACGACATCGCGCCCGATCGTGCCTGCCATGCGCGCTTCAAGCGTGTCGCCTGTCACGATCGGCTGGAAGTCGATCGCGCGGATGACATCGCCGACCGCGAGCGGCGTGCGTGCGAGTGCCGCGGGCGATTGCTCGAGGACTTCATCGATGCGCAGTCCACCATCGACGGGTCGCACGCGAACGCCGATCCGCCCTTGCGGCAACACGGATCGCCCCCCGCTCGCTGGTGAACGCACCCCCAAATGGCTGGCGTTGAGTTCGCCAAGCAGCCGATTGGCGACATGGTCGAACTCCGCTGGCGTGCGCGCGTGCTTTGCGAGTTCCGCGTAACGGCGCGTGATCGCTCCCCAATCAAGCCCCTTCATCGTGGGGTGATAGAAGTACTCACCGATGAGGCGCGCAGCCTCTGCGAACTTCTGCTGCGCGAGCGCGGCTCGGTCGACGACGATTGTTGCGTCCACTTCGAGCCCGCCGCCACGCGAGCCGTCGCCATCACTGCCCGATGCGCTGCCGCCGCTTGAAGCGCCGCCGCCGCTCGAGGCACCGCCAGAACCGCCGCCAGCGGTCGATTGCAACTGCGCCTTGCCGCCCGCGATCGTCACCAACTTTTCCCCAGAGAGCGAGATCCCGACCACTTCGCAGCGCGCACCGATCCTCTTCTGCCCCGTGCCGTCCCAGTTGATGACGAAGAGCCCGCCCTCGCTTTCGCCGCCCGTGAAGTAGAGCTTGTCACCCGCGGGAGCGATCTGGAGATTGCCCTCGTTGCCCGGCGTCGTGGTGATGCGCTTCAGCCGCTTGTATGCATCGGCGAGCGCGAGTTCAGGCGGGTTCTTCAGCCCCAACTTCCCAGCATCCTTCGTGTCGTCGTCGGCTGCGTCCTTCTTGTCAGCCTTCTCGTCGGTCTTGTCATCACTCTTGTCATCGGACTTTGCGTCGGACTTGGCATCGGACTTTGCGTCGGACTTGGGCGGGTCCTTCTGCAGCGGCTTCCGCTTCTTCGCTGCGTCGGCGGCGTCCTTGAAGTACTGCTCGATCTCGAACTTCGCGAATCCTTCGAGCGACTTGTCGAGGAACACCATCCACACATCGGACTCGTCATTGACGCGGGTCGATGTGAACGCCAGGATGCGACCATCCGCAGACCAGCGCGGCGATGCATCCATGTCGGGGTGGCGCGTGATGTTGATCGGCGGCGCGCTTCCATCTGCTGGCGCGATGAAGATGTCAGTGTTGTAGTCGCGGTCGGTGCCGAGGAAAGTCAGCCACCGACTATCGGGGCTCCAGACGATCTCGGTCTCTGGGTGCCACCCTTCGTGAACCCGCCGCACTGCACCCGTGGCAAGGTCCATGACCATGATGTCGCCGAGCCCTCGGCGGAACGCCAACTGCTTTCCATCGGGAGATGGAGTGGGCATACGGTCTTGCGAATCGGATGCGACCACGGGCTTGATCTCGAAGCGCACCGCCTCGGTCCATCGCTCGCTGACGGGCTTCTCCTTTGGCTTGCGCTTCTCCTTCGCCTTCGGCGCGGGCGTTTCAGGCGCGGGCGTTTCAGGCGCGGACGTTTCAGCCGCGGGCGCGGGCGCTTCGGGCGTGGGCGCAGGTTCGGCGACGGGCGCAGGTTCGGCTGCTGGCGCGGGCTCAAGCACGCGGGCCGAAGCGATCACATCGCTGCGCGTCCCCGCGACGGTTGCCGCCATGATCGATTCGCCACCATCGGCGTCACTCGTGAAATACAGACGCTCACCGTCGGGGCTCCAGGCGATCTGTTGTTCGCGCGCCATCGCGCTCGTCACGCGGCGAGCGGGGTACTTCCCCTCGACTGGCTTGACCCACACATCACCAAAGGCGATCAACGCGACAGTCTTGCCATCTGGATTGAGAGCGACTTCCGTTGTCGCTGCCGCAAGCGACTTGGCTTCATCTGCATCGAGCGTGTCGTCTGGCGCGGTGATGCGAAGCGCAACTGGCTGGGCTCCCGCTCGATCAAGATCGAGGCGGTACAGCGTGTCCCATGCTGTAAAGAACGCTCGCCGCCCATCTCGACTCACGGTCAGATCCTTCACATCGTTTCCCTCGAACGCCGTCAGACGCCGTGGCTTTGCTTCCTTGGAAACATCCTGCGCGAACACATTCACCGTGGACAGATCGCGGTCCGACAGGAAGAGCATTGTTCCATCGCCACGCCACTGCGCCCACCCATCGTTGCCAGGGTGATCAGTCAATTGGGTGAAGCGATCAACGCCCGTCGCCGACGGATCGAACAGCCACACATCCACCTGATCGCTGCCGCGATAGTTGCGCCGCGACCAGTCGCTGCCACCGCGCTCGAACAGCCAGCGGCGACCGTCTGGACTCTGGCGCGCACAGCGCCCAAACGCGTCGTGCCTTCGCGTGGGTTCGCCGCCCGCCAAGGGCACGAAGTACGGGCGCTGCGATCGATACAGGTCGTCTTCGATCGCGGCAGCGAAGTCCGCGTGCAGCGATCCGTCCGTGGATCGTGACAGTCCGCTGAGTGCCAGCAACTCGTCGGTATTGGTCACGCGCCGCAGCGAACCGCCCGATGGATCGATGGTGAATATGTTTCGTCCACCATCGCGCGTGCTCTCGAAGGCGATGAGCGATCCATCATCGCTCCATGCGCTCGCGGACTCATCCGCCGGATGACTCGTCAATCGTGTCGCCACACCACCCTCTGCGGACACGCGCCAGAGATCGCCGCGCCATGTGAATATCACGGCACTGCCGTCAGGGCTCGCTGCGGGCAGGCGAGGCATCGTCACATCTGCGGCCGAGGTCACCGAATGAAAGGCCAGCGGCGCCAGAAGGACCGCGGCGGCGCATCGAAAGTGGCAAGTCACATGCATGGCGACAATCTAGACCCATCGGGGACCGCTATGCTTGGCATCGGAGACCAGCACCGAAGTGCGCCGCGCCGCGTCCCCCCTGCACTGACCATGAATCAAGAGCCATCCACCGAGGCACCGATGCGTGCGGAATCCCTGGCGTTCTTGCGCCAACTGCTCGATACACCCAGCCCGTCGGGCTTCGAGGCGGCGGGGCAGCGCATCTGGAGTGGGTATGCGCGCGCGCTTGGCGCCCGCTGTTCGTGCGATGCCTATGGGAACCACTTTGCAGAGCTGCTGCCGATGTCGGGCTCCGCGCAGCGAACCGTCGCGGTGTGCGGACATGCCGATGAGATCGGGCTGATGGTCAACCACATCGACGCGCAGGGGTTCATCTACTGCCGCTCAATCGGCGGCATCGACCCCGCTGCGATCATCGGCAAGCGGATCCAGTTCCATTCATCCGTTGCTGGCGTCACGAATCCTGTCATCGGCTTGGTCGGCGCAACGGCGATCCATTTGCAGGACAAGGATTCGACCGCGAAGGTGCGGAAGCTGCACGAACTGTTCATCGACATTGGTGCGAAGGATCAGGCGAGCGCCGCCGCGCGGCTCAACATCGGCGACGCGGGTGTGTTCCTCGATGCAAGCTTGATGATGAGTGATGAGATCATCGTGGCGCGTGCGCTTGACAATCGCATCGGCACCTTCGTGGCCGCCGAGACCCTGCGACTTGTTGCGGCGCAGCGCGCGCGGCTTCGTGTGCGGCTCGTGGCGGTCAGCACCGTGCAGGAGGAGGTCGGACTCCATGGCGCGTCGATGATCGCCGAGAGCGTTCGCCCCGACATTGCGCTCGTGACGGATGTTGGACATGCGACCGACAGCCCCGGCATCTCGCATGCGCAGCACGGACAGTTCAAGCTCGGCGCAGGACCGAAGCTCGCGGTTGGCGGCGCCATGCATCCTGATGTGGTGGCGCGGCTCACTGCTTCGGCGGCAGCGCAGTCGATCCCGCTGCAGCGATCTGCAACACCAGGACGCAGCGGCACCGACACCGACGCGATCTTCACGCGCATCGGCGGCATTCCAAGCGCGCTGCTGAGCTTGCCGATCCGCTACATGCACACGACCGTCGAGATGGCCAACCTGCGCGATTTGAGGCAGATTTCCGAGGTCTTTGCGGCGATGATCCTCGCGCTCCAAGGCGACGAGCGGTTCGGCTCGCGCGCCTGATGCGCCGCATTCCCTGAACGATTCGGCCGTACCCTTTGCCACTGTCATGCTGAGTTTCCTCCACGAAGCGATTCGCAACATCCGAACGACTGGTTCGGTGATGCCATCATCGCCCGCGCTCGCAAGCGCGATGACGCGCGCAATCCGAACGCATGTTGGGCCCAAGCGTGTCCTTGAAGTGGGGCCAGGCACGGGACCATTCACGGTTGCGGTGCTGCCGTCGCTGCGTGCGGGCGATGTGTTCGACATCGTCGAACTGAACCAGACTTTCTGCGCGCATCTGGAGGAGAAGCACCTGCAGCCGTTCCGTGCCGCACATCCATCCATCCCTGTGCGCCTGCATGAGTCCGCGATCGAAGACTCCGCACTCGATCATGGATACGACTTCATCGTCTGTGGGCTGCCGTTCAACAACTTCCCGCTGCCCCTGACGGAGTCGATCTTCAGGCAGATGCTCGACCTGCTCCGCACAGGAGGCGTGCTGACTTTCTTTGAGTATCTGGGCGCGCGCGAGTTGAAGCGGCCCTTCGTCGGTCGGGAGCATCGCCTCGCGATCGACGGGCTCGAATCATTCCATCGGCAGACGGCACGCTCGCACGCCTTCCGGCGCGAGATCATCATGGCGAATATTCCGCCAGCCTGCGCATTCCATATCACCAAGTCAGGCGGAGACTCACGCACGGAGGCAGGATGTTCCGCATCAACGACAACTACCTGAAGTTGGCCGCTGGCTATCTCTTCCCCGAGATTTCGCGGCGAGTGCAGGCTTTCACGCAAGCGAATCCCTCGCTTGCCGCGCGCATCATTCGCTGTGGCATCGGCGATGTGACCGAGCCGCTGCCGGACGCCGCGGCAACGGCGATGCACCGAGCGGTCGACGACTTGTCGAAGCATGAGTCGTTCCGCGGCTATCCACCTGCAACGGGGTATGACTTCGTACGCAGAGCGATTGCGGACGGCGATTTCCGTTCTCGCGGCTGCGCCGTGGCGGATGATGAGGTGTTCTTGAGCGATGGCTCGAAGCCCGACGCGAGCGCGATCCTCGAGATTCTCGGTGAAGGCAATCGCATCGCGATCAGCGACCCCGTGTATCCGGTGTATGCCGATACCAATGTGATGGCGGGCAACTCGGGCGCTGCGCTGCGCGGCGGCGGGTACGAGGGTTTTGTGTACCTGCCCTGCACCGAGGACAACGCATTCGCGCCATGTCCGCCGAAGGAGCACGCCGATGTGGTGTATCTCTGCTCGCCGAACAATCCGACCGGATCGGTGCTCGACCGCGCGGCCTTGGCGCGCTGGGTCGAGTGGGCGCACGCGCACCATGCGCTGATCTTGTTCGATGCGGCGTATGCAGACTTCATTCGAGATCCATCGCTGCCGCAGTCGATCTATGAGATCGAAGGTGCGCGCCGCTGCGCAATTGAGTTCCGTTCGTTCTCGAAGGTCGGCGGATTCACTGGCGTTCGCTGCGGCTACACGGTGGTCCCGAAGGAGTTGGTCGGCGCTGCGGCGGATGGAACGCGCGTTGCGCTGCATGACCTGTGGATGCGCCGATGGGCAACATGCTCCAACGGCGTTTCGTGGCCCGTGCAGTGCGCGGCCGCGGCGCTCTATTCAGCGGAGGGTCGGGGACAGACGCGCGCGCTCACGGACTTCTATCTCGCGAACGCAACGATTCTGGCCCGCGCATGCGAGGCGCTTGGACTGCGCGCGTTCGGCGCGGCGAATTCGCCGTATGTGTGGGTGAGTTGTCCGCGCGGACTCGGATCGTGGGAGACTTTCGATCTGCTGCTTCAACAAGCGCAGGTGGTGACAACGCCAGGCGCGGGATTCGGTCGCTGTGGCGAGGGATTCATCCGCATCAGTGCGTTCAACTCGCGAGCGAATGTGGAAGAGGTGGCGCGGCGGATCGGTGTGCTCGCGCCGGCGGCCGTGTGACGCGCGAAGCCTGCCTATACTCGCGAACATGTCCACAGCAATCATCAAGACCGAGAAGGGCGACATGCATGTCGACTTCTATGACGCCGAAGCGCCGAATACCGTTGCGAACTTTCGCAAACTCGCCAAGAAAGGCTTTTACAAGGGCCTCACATTCCACCGCGTGATCCCGAACTTCGTGATCCAAGGGGGATGCCCGACAGGAACCGGTACGGGCGGTCCTGGCTACAAGATCAAGTGCGAAACCAAGGGCGGCAAGCAACGACATGACCGCGGCGTCCTGTCGATGGCGCATGCAGGGAAGGACACGGGCGGATCGCAGTTCTTCATCTGCCACAGTCGCGACAACACTGCGCATCTTGATGGGGGCCACACCTGCTTCGGCATCGTGACGAAGGGGCTTCCCGTGATCGACAAGATCGTGGCGGGCGACAAGATCGTCGACATCGAACTCAGCGACGACGGCGACTGAATTCGCAGTCAACTCGTGATCGCGATCGTGCCCGTGCTGTCGCCAAACGACTTCATCGGCGCGCCAGCAGCGGCAGCCATGCCAAGGTGCAGGTTGCACAGCGGCGTGCCGGGAGCATGCTGCACGATGCGACCGCCGCGGTGGCCGCGCACACTGCCACCAGCAACCAAGATTGGCAGGTCATCGTGGTTGTGCGCGTTGCCGTCGGTGATGGCGCTGCCGTAGAGGACCAGCGTCGTGTCGAGCAGCGAACGGCCGCCCTCGCGGGTCCTCGACAGCGCGGTGAGCAGTGCTGCGAGCCGCTCCGACTGGAATGTATTGATGCGGGTGAACGCATCCATCTTGGCTGCGTCGTTCCCGTGATGCGAGACATCGTGATGCCCCTGTGAAACGCCGATCTCCTGATAGGGCCTGTTCGATCCCTCGTTGGCGAGCATGAAGGTGACGACTCGCGTAGCGTCCGTCTGAAGCGACAAGGCGAGCACTTGCGACAGCAGGTCGGTGCGGCGCGCAAGATCCATCGGACCGCCCTCAAATTCAGGGAGATCCTTCGCATCGATTTCAGCAAGTGCATCGCCGTCGATCTGGCGTTCAAGGTCGCGCACCGCATCGAGGTATTCGTCGAGCCGTTCACGGTCATTTCGACCGACGATCCCCGCGATTCGCTTCGCCTGCGCGGCCGCGCCATCGAGCACCGACCGCCGAGAGCGCGACTGCGCAGCCGCCTCCTCGGGTGTCATGCCCGACCTGCCGAACAAGCGCTCGAACGCTGCCTTCGGATCGGTCTCTTTGCCGTTGGGCAGGCTCTCCGATCGCCAAGAGATGTTCGCGCTGTACGCGCAGGAGTAGCCGCTGTCGCAGTTGCCGGCAGTCATCGCTGGTTCGGTGCCAAGTTCCAACGATCGCAGGCGCGTCGACCTGCCCGCGGTGCCGAGTGCATCGGCGATCTCCTGATCGATCGACTTCCCGACACGAATGTCATCCCCCGCCGTCTTGCGAGGCTGCATGCCCGTGAGAAAACACGCGGCACTGCGCGCGTGATCGCCCGGACCGTCACCGTTCGCTTCCGCGCGCTGATGTCGAAGACCCGTGTGGACCGTGATGTTGCGCTCGAATCCCTTGAGCGGCAGTAGTGATGTCGATGGAACCCACGCGCCGTTCGCCGCCATGGTTGGACGCCAGGTCGCTGGGTTCATTCCGTTGGGGAAAAAGACGAAGACAGCGCGTGCGGTTCGCTCTGGTGCGAGCGCGGCATGACTCGCCGCGAGCGCCGAAGGACCGATGCCGCGCGGCAGCATCGCCTCCAACCACGGCAGCGCGATCGTTGCGCCGATGCCGCGGAGCACGGTGCGGCGATGCACGAGTGGCTCACGCATGAGCGAACTGTAACGCCGCACTCTGGCGGGGCAAGGGAAGATGCGGATGATTTGCGTCAGTTGCCCGCTGGCGTGCCGACTTCACGGCGCGTGCGGAATGCGTCACTCAGCACGATCCCGCGCACGAGCGCCTCGAATGTGCCTGCGATGCGCGCATCGCGGGCGAGCTGCTGAATCAGTCGATCGTCCGCGGCGGCAGTGCCTCGCCCAAGCGCGTAGATCATCAATCGCCGCGCAAGCGAACGCTCGAGCGCGTTGCCCTCGAGCAACAGTTCCGCCACCCCTTGCGGACCATCGATCTGGGTGCCTCCTGGCAACTCGCTGCGATCGTCGATCAGCACACCATCGGCTTCGCTGCGCAACCGACCATCAGCATCAAGTCGCTCGAACGCCAGCCCGATCGCATCCATCCGCGTGTGGCACGCGGCACAGTCGGGGTTCGCGCGGTGCTGCTCCATCAGTTGACGCATCGAGAGATGCTGTTGGTTCGCGGCGCCCTCGGGCAGTTGCGGAACCCCAGGTGGCGGCGGGGGTGGCGTCTGATCGAGGATGACATCGAGAACCCACTTGCCCCGCTTCACGGGACTCGTGCGATTGGGGTTGCTCGTTGCGGCGAGCACGCTGCCGTGCCCGAGAACGCCAGGCGGGCGGGTCGGCGGTAGTTCGTATGTGCCCAGGTCGCCCGATGTCGTGGCGCTGCGCGCATCGATCAGTCCATAGTGCTTCGCCAACTCAGGGCTGCACAATGTTTCTCGGTTCGTGAGCAGCGCGCGCAGCGGAAGTTCCCCGCGCACCACTCGAGCGCACAGCGCGAGAGTTTCCGCCTGCATCGCACGCAGCGTTGCGCCGCTGAGCGCTGGGTATCCACGCGGATCGAACGAGCGAGCATCGAGCCCATCGATCCCGAGCCACTGGGCAAAGAATCGATCGGCGAGCGCGGACGCGCGTTCGTCTGCCAGCATTCGGCTGACCTGCCGAGCGAGTCCCTCCTGTGTCGCCAGTTCACCCGCATCGGCTGCGCGTCGAAGGGCTGCATCGGGCACGCTTGCCCAGAGGAAGAACGAAAGCCGCGACGCGAGTTCGCTGCCCGTCAGCGCGCGAACGCCTGGCTGCTGACCAAGGTCCGTTGTTCGCGCTGGGGGTTCAACCCGCAGCAAGAACCGTGGATCGATGAGCGCCGCGGTGACGAGGGCGCGGAGCTGCGCGTCCCACGAGGACTTCGCGCCGCCCGCCGCGGTGCGTGCAGTCTGCACGAGTTTCGCGCACTCCTTCTCGTCGACCGCACGCCGAAAGAGCCGAGGCGCGAGCGCCGCCGCCACGCGCCGAAGCCGCGCCGTGTCCGCACTCTCCACCGTCCCTGCAGCGGCATCAAGCGCCACCTCACACGGCGTTCGCGTGATGCCCCCGATGGGCCCCTGCACCTCAATCGATCTGCAGCCGAGATTTCGGTCGCGCGCCGACTGATTGGGATCGGATGGGTTGTAGAAGTCGTTCAGGAATGCAACGGTGATGCGCTGCTCGCCCACCGCAAGATTTCCGCTCCACTCGAAGGTGCCTGGATTGCCGCGCGTGTTCGCCACCGTCACGGCATTGACCGCCTTGCCGTTCACTCGGATCTCCGCGCGCGCATCTTCGGGGCCAGCCTTCATCTGCTCGATCACCGTGCGCACGGTGTATCTGCCGCTGCGGGGCAGCTTGAATCGCGCGCCCACTTCGCCGACGGTGAAGAGCCAGGCGGTGTTGTCGATGACTTGTCCCTTGCCGTCGCGCTCCAGTTCTGGACCGCTGATCGTGCGGCGCGTGTCGGTCGCTGCTGGCGGGAGCGCCGCGAGCGCCACTGCCTCGGCAGCAATGAGGTACTTGTCCATGAGCAGCGGCGGAAGTGCGAGCGTGTCGCCCGTCGTATCGAAGCCCTCGCCGACATCGTCAGGGGGCAGCAGCGACAGAGCAATGTTCCGGAGAGACTCGGCGAACGCGCGCGCGTCAGCGTCTCCATTTTCCGCTGCAGCATCGACCGCGAGTAATCCAAGCGCATCGCGCACACTGTTGGCGTATTGCCAGCGGTTGAGCCGCATCACGACCGGGACTTCGCAGCGCGCAGGTGGCACGATCGAATCAACCGCGTCGATCGCCGCGGCATAATCGGCGGGCGTTGGACGATCTTCGACGGAATCCGGCGGCATGTCTTCGCGTGCAAGCCGCGCACGCAGCAACGCGAGCAGCGAGGACGATGCGCGCTCTGCTTGAACGCACCCAGCGAGATCCAGATTCGCCTTGCTGCGCGGGCCCGTGTGGCAGTCGAGGCAATGCTCGCCCAGGAACGCATGGAGCGCTGCGGGCAGCGGTACTTCGTCCGCGCCGCCTGATGGTGAGGGAGCGCAGGCTAGAAAAGCCATCGCAGTTCGTACCAAAGTCGGCAACATCGTGCGCGATGCTAGAAGCGCGAACACCTGCCGCGCATCCATCGAACATGCCGCCTTCAAGTATTCTCCCGCGCGATGATGGACACCTCTTTCGGATGCGCTGCTGCGCTGGGGAAAACGCTCGTTCGCTGTGCGATGCTCTGTGTGCTGCTGTGCGCGCCAACCAAGTGGGTGTCGGCGCAGACTCCGCCGGCTGCGGCACCATCCGCGGCGCCGGCCGCGGCACCATCCGCGGCGCCGGCCGCGGCACCATCCGCGGCGGCAGCGGGGCAATCGGACTCATCACGCAGCACCGTGGAACAAGGGATGTCCGCAACAACGCCTGGGTTGCCGCAAGGAAGCACCGATTCTGCAGCAGGCTTTGGATACGACAGTTTCCGCCCCGATGTCGCCAAGATCACCGAGGGCCCGATCGATGAACTCTACATCTTGAGTCCAGGCGACGAGGTCATCGTGTCAATCTGGGGTGAACTTGTCCAGAAGCTGAATCTCGTCGTCAGCGACGAAGGGTTCATCGACCTCCCCGACGATGGCGGCCGCATCTCCACGAGTGGCGTCACGCTCAGGGAACTGCGTCCGGTGCTCATGCAGGCGTTCTCGCAGATTTATGCCAGCTACATCAATGCGGCCGATCCGAGCAAGTCGACTGCGTTCGTGGACATCCGCCTCGGAAAGGTTCGACCGCTGCTGGTGTATGTGCTCGGTGAGGTGCGCAGCCCGGGCGCGTACTTGATCGGCGCGGGCATGGCCAATGTGCTGAATGCGCTGAACAATGCGGGTGGCGTTCGACCGAGCGGCACACTGCGCGAAGTCAAGGTGCGCCGCAGCAACGGCGACACCGAGACGGTCGACCTCTACCAGTTCTTCCTCAAGGGGTCGCTCGACCTGAATGCCGTGCGCATGAAGCCGAACGATTACATCATCGTTCCACTGAAGACTCGTTCGGTGGCAATCGAAGGCGAAGTACGCCGACCCACCCGATTTGAGTTGACTGGATCTGAAGGGATGCGCGAACTGTTGGATTTCGCGGGCGGGTTCACCCCGGAGGCTTACCCAAAGCAAGCGCAAATCGTCCGCAACGAACCTGGCAAGGGCGAGACGGTGATGGACATTGATGTCTCGACCGTCATGGATCCGTCCGCGACCAACATTGCGCTTCAGGATGGTGACCGCGTGCGAGTGCCCACCAATGTGCAGGTGCGCCGCCGCGTGGTGACGGTTGGCGGGGATGGCGTTGTTCGGCCTGGCACTTACGAGTGGCGCCCTGGAATGACCATGCGCGATCTGATCGACCGCGCAGAGGGGCTGCGCGAATACGCGTTCACCGAGCGAGCGGACCTCGTCCGCACCGAGGATGACTTTTCCAAGTCGCTGACCACCTTCGCACTGAATGAGCTCTTCCAGAAGGACGCATCAGGGAAGTATGTGTTCACTGGGAACTCGGACAAGAACATCCCGCTGCGCGAGATGGATGAGGTCTTCGTGCAGTCCTCATACGGTCTTGTCGGAAAGGACAAGTTCGTCACCCTTGCGGGCCATGTCAAGCAGCCAGGACCGACCGTGCTGGCGACGAACATGACGCTCGCCGACCTGATCTTCCTGCGGGGCGGATTCCAGGACCCCGCATTCGAACGCGCCGCATACAAGGATGTCGCTCACATCATCCGCAAGGTGCCTGGATCGATCGGCGAGCAACTCATTCCCTTCGATCTCGGCGCCGTGCTGCGCGCCGATGCGGCGGCTGACATGGAATTGCAGGACGGCGATGTCATCCGCCTGTACTCATTCGAGGACCTCTCGATGAAGCGAACGGTGCAGATTGATGGACTGGTGAAGAAGCCAGGCGCGTATCCAATGGTCGATGGACTGACCTTGGAGGATCTGCTGGTGCTTGCGGGCGGACTGCGTCCCGATGCGTACAAGGTCGAAGCGGTCGTGGCTCGGGTGGAAGCTGATGGCGGCGCAAGCAACGAAGCGAATCACACCGCGCCCACATTCGTGGTACCCGTCCCGTCTGACTTTCTGGCGAAGGCGCCCGCACAGCGGTTGCCCGTCAGGCCATTCGATCGAATCACGGTGAGGAATGTGCTGGGCTGGGAGCCGTTGGATGTCGTCTCGGTGACTGGTGAGGTCCTGTACCCAGGCAACTACTCGCTTGCGTCGAAGGACGAGACGATCTCAAGCCTCATCAAGAAGGCAGGCGGACTTCGCAAGGAGGGGTTGCCCGAAGGAGCCGCCGTGCGCCGCCGACGCAATGTGATTGCCCTCGATCCGTCAGCGCCAACGGACACCTACGAAATCACGATCGACCTCGCGGCGGCGTTGGCCGAACCTGGCGGAAGCGATGACATCGTGCTCAAGAACGGCGATGAGATCAACATCCCGACCAATCCTGGCACTCTTGAAGTGCGCGGTGCGGTGCGTCGACCGCTCGTGCTGCAGTTCAAGGAGGGCCGCACGCTTGATGAGTATGTCGCGATGTGCGGCGGATTCCTTGACAAGGCGGACCGCGAGCGGGTCCTGGTATTCGCAGCGAACAATGTCGCGCGAATCGCCAAGCCAGACCGTCCCGTTCGCCTGAGCGCAGGCAGCGTGATCGATGTGCCGCTGATCAAGGAATCGGAGTGGTTGCGGACTGTCGATGTCTCGGGTGCCGTGATGAAGCCCGCGCGCCTCCAGTGGATCGAAGACGCTCCGCTTGGTTACTACCTCAATATGTGCGGCGGCTTCAGCACGACAGCTGACACCGCCAAGATCGTGATCCACCTTCCAGATGGCGGAATGCTGACGAAGCAAGAGGGCGAGACCTTCAACCCGCAAGTGCCCGCCGGCAGCACGGTCGTGATCATGACCAAGCCACAGGTAGACACGAAGTGAACGCTTCCGAACCAGAGGCGCCACTCGAGGCCGAAGAGCCGATCCGCCCGCTTCGGATCGTGAATGTGCTGATCCGCGGTCGCTGGTTGATCGCCGGCTTGACGCTCGCTGTCGCGGGCGCGACGGCTGGGTATGTGATGACGATCCCGCCCGAGTTCACCGCCACTGCGAAGTTCATGCCTTCGCAAGGCAAGGGAGCCGCGTCGCGCATGGGCGTCATCGCAGGGTCATCCGCGCAGGTGGCCGATGTGGTTGTCGAGAACACCGCGCCCGAGTACTACACCGAACTACTGACAAGTCGGGCATTCCTGCAAGCGCTGCTGAAGACACAGTTCGATGTGCCAACGCTCGGAACAAAGGTGGCTTTCATCGACACCATGGAGATCGAGGCGGATTCAGAATCCGAGCGGCAGGAGCGCGCGATCGAGGCACTGCGAAAGATCGCCAAGGTGAATTCAGTGAAGATCAAGTCGCTGACTGCGCCGCCGATCCTCACCCTGACGATGACCGCTGGGGATGCCACTCTGGCAGCAGATTCTGCCAACGCGCTCGTGAACGAACTCATCCGGTTCACCAAGGACACCCGCAGCAGCAAGGCTGCGGAGAATCGGGCGTTCATCGAGCGGCAACTCGCCGATGCCAAGTTGATGCTGGAGCGGGCAGAGAAGACGCTGGCGGACTTCAACCGAGTGAACCGCAAGATCGCAACGCCAGACCTGCGCGCGGAACAGGAACGGCTGGCTCGCGCGGTGAATGTCCAGGCGGAAGTGTTCATCACGCTGACCAAGCAACTGGAAATCGCGCGGATCCAAGAGCAAGAAGATCAGGTGTCCATTGAAGTGATCGAGCCCGCCGTGGCACCGCTGCAGCGATCCGCACCGCGGCGCACGCAGACCGTGCTGATCGCAGCATTCGTCGCGCTGATGGGGTCCTGTGGGCTTGTGCTGCTGATCCACCGCTTCCGTTCAGGCAACCAGATGGATCCGGATGTCGAGGACCTCAAGTCGAACCTGCGTTCAGTGCTGCGCGAACTGACATTCGGGTTGCTCGGCCGCGAAGCGAAGCAGCCGGTGCACGAGCAGCCCACGCGGTGATTGGCCGCGCGTCGCGCGCATCGCGCGCTGACGCCCACCATCACGACGAGGCGCGTTGCCACTTCCAAGCATCGCGGCACATGTCATCGAGTGACCGCTCAGTCTGCCAGCCGAGGCGGGTGCGAGCGAGCGTCGGGTCGGCCCACGCAGCTGCGATATCTCCAGGGCGACGATCACGCAGCGCGTAGGGAATGCGCACGCCGTTCACGCGCTCGAAGGTCCTGACCACATCGAGAACGCTGCTGCCACGACCAGTGCCCAAGTTGATTGCTTCGCAGTGCATTTCGGGAAGTCGCTCCACCGCGCGCACATGACCGACCGCGAGATCGACCACATGGATGTAGTCGCGCACGCCAGTGCCGTCGGGCGTTGGGTAGTCGCTTCCCCACACGCCAAGTTCGGGGAACTCTCCAGCGGCGACCTTCAGCACGAACGGCATCAGGTTGTTTGGAACGCCGCACGGATCCTCGCCGATCAAGGCGCTCTCGTGCGCGCCGACAGGGTTGAAGTAGCGAAGCATGCAGATGTGCCAGCGTTCATCGCTGCGGGACAGGTCGCGCAGCATCATCTCGATCGCGAGCTTGGTCTGTCCGTATGGATTGGTCGCGCTCAGCGGGTGCGACTCGGTAAGCGGCAGTCGCTGCGGATCGCCGTACACGGTGCATGAACTGCTGAACACGATCGACCGCACGCCGCAGTCGTTCATCGCTTCAAGCAAGCGCAGCGTGCCCACGACATTGTTGTCGTAGTACGACAGCGGCATCCCCCCACCGCCTTCAGGCCAGCGAGATGGATCACGCTTGTGATGCCGAAGTCGCGGATGGCACTGCGAACGAGAGCGCCATCGCGGATGTCACCCTCCACGAAATCCACTGGCGTGCCAATGATTTGCCCGAGTCGATCCACAACGCCGCGCTTGCTGTTGCAGAGGTTGTCGAGCAGGACGGGGCGCAGGCCTGCACGCGCCACCTCGACCGCGATGTGGCTGCCGATGAAGCCCACACCGCCCGTGAGGAGGATTGAGTCAGACATGGAGGGAGCGTAAGGGGGGAAAATGAGGCAAAGGCGCCCGAGCGGGCAGGTGGTCGCCTCGGGCGATGGCGTAAGCGCTCATCGGCGAAGGCCGCTCAAGGGATTGCTAAATGGATGTGTCGAAAGATGACGAGCAAATCGACAGGTTATATGGACTTGTCGATCGGATCGACATATACTCCCGTGCGTGTCCTGACGCCCGGACCAACACGCCTCCGCAGGGAGAACCCCTGCTCCGGGAGCTGCTTGCCAACTGGGAGCGTTTCCTCAACGAGACCGGCGAACTCGACCCCTTGGTGAAGATGGCCATCGGCCACTACCAATTCGAGGCCATCCACCCATTCTCCGACGGCAACGGGAGAACCGGGCGGGTTCTCAACAGCCTGTACCTGGTCAGCCAGGGGCTCATCGGCCAGCCAGTCCTTTACCTCAGCCGCGCGATCATCGAGGACAAGGACCGGTACTACCGTCTGCTTCACGGGGTCACCGCTGCCGACGCATGGGAGCCGTGGATCGCCAAGCGGCAGACGGCGGCGACCTATGCACGGTCCCTGGTGACGGCGGGCGTGCTGGAAGAGCGCGCGGCCGGCCAGGCGAAGGTGTTCGTCAACACGAGGTTGATGCGGCTGCTGACGCAGGATTCGAATGAGGCTGCGACGGCGGAGTGGTGAGGGCTCCCGTCGATGGACATCAAGGCGCCGCCCGCCCCCACCGAACACTCAAGTGCAGGAAAGTGAATCGCCGCTGAGGCGGTACATGTTGCCCGTGTGCGGACAGCGGTACTCGCCGGTTCCCGTGAGCGGCAGGTCAACGCGCTCGCCGAACTTGCTCATCCAGCCGATCTGCCGAGCGGGCACGCCTGCCATCAGCGCGAACGGCTTGACATCACGGTTCACTACTGCGCCCGCTGCGACGAACGCGTGCTCGCCGATGGTGATGCCGCAGATCACGGTGCAGTTCGCACCGAGCGTTGCGCCCCGCTTCACCAGCGTGTCGCGGTACTCGTCCTTGCGCGTGACGGCAGATCGCGGGTTGTAGACATTGGTGAACACCATGCTCGGACCGCAGAAGACATCGTCTTCAAGCGTGACATTGTCGTAGACCGACACATTGTTCTGGATCTTGACATTGTTCCCGATCACTACGCGGTTGCCCACGAACACATTCTGCCCCAGCGAGCAGCGCTCGCCGATGCGGGCGCCGCCACACACATGCACGAAGTGCCAGACGCGGCTGCCGCCGCCGATCTGCGCGCCTAGGTCGACGATGGCGCTCGGGTGGACAGTGAAACTCGCCCCGCCCGTGGGGCTCGTCGAGGCCGCGCTCACGCGCGCACCGCCTCAACCTGCTGGCACATCGGGTGGTACTCGCCAGTGAGCGGGACCAGCGGCGCCTCACGAATCGCGTGCACCATCTCAATGGACGGCCGAGCATCAAGCAGTCCGTACCCGCGGCCAGCAAGGATTTCTTGGTAGCTCACGGTGTGCAGATCGCCGAAGCCCTCGCTGAACTCCACCTCTGTCCCGCCGACCGTGATGGAACGGAAGGTGCGCTGCCCCTTGGCACGCTGTGCATCGGGCAGGTGATCGGCGTTCACGGAGAGGAACCACCGCACGCGGGCGCGTTCCAACTCAAGCACCCCCGCGGCGCAATCATCCTGGCGACGGTGCACCACGGATGACCGAAGGCCGCCGAAGATCCAGCCAAGCATGTCGAAGAAGTGCACGCCGATGTTGGTGGCCACGCCGCCCGCCTTGTCCAGATCGCCCTTCCAGCTGCGGTGATACCACTTGCCGCGCGAAGTGATGTAGGCCACATCTATGTCGGTCATGCCGTCACGCTTGCCGCTGTACTGATCGCGCAAAGCAACGATCGCAGGGTGATGCCGCAGTTGAAGGATGGTGTGGACCCTGCGACCGCACTCTGCCTCGATGGCTGCGAGACCGTCGATGTTCCAAGGGTTCAGCACGATCGGCTTCTCGCAGATCGCATGTGCCCCATTGCGCAGCGCCATTCGGATGTGCGCGTCGTGCAGGTAGTTCGGCGAGCAAATCGAGACAAAGTCAACCGACTGCCCCGCCCTGTGCAGCTTGTCCAGGTGCCGATCGAAACGCTCCGACTCCGTGAAGAAATCGGCGTCGGGGAAGTACGAATCGATGATTCCGACGCTGTCGCTGGGGTCGAGCGCGGCAATGAGCGTGTTGCCGGTCTCCTTGATCGCCTTTAAGTGCCGCGGCGCAATGAAGCCAGCGGCGCCGACGAGCCCGAAGTGGCGACAGAGTCGAATGGCTACTGTGCACACTCGACAAATTATATTCGCAAAGTCTCTTCGTCGCTACTCGGAGGAAACGGTGTCCTGAAGCCCTCGCAGTCCAGGGTGTGACACTTTCATCACCCAAGAACCGGAACACGGTCCCGATCCCCCCCTTCGCAAAGCAGTCAATCCCGAGTCATTTGTGGGAGGGCAGGGGCTTTGGGTCACCGCCCTCGACCGTAAGCCAGCCCTGCTGCCGTTGAATCACGCCGCGGAACTTCCCTCCAATACCCGCCCCCCACGAGACGCCCTTCAACTCAGCAACCGAAGAAAAGTCGCCTCTGCAAACATCTACAACCGCTCCATCCACCGTCAAGATCGCCAATCTCTCCGAGACAACGATCCTCAATGCATACGGCACTCCAGGGGTCAACTTTGTACCGAGACTGCCAGGCAGCGTGTAGCGGGTCACTGATCCATACGCCGAGACTGAGTCTACGAAGGCACTTCCACGCGGGTCACCACCTTTGTTCATGGATGAAGCGAAAAGTGAGTTGTCATGAACCACGAGAGAGTTCACCCGCTGCCCCCAATGGTTGTTAATCAGTCCAGCCCGTTCACACGCCTTTGAATACGGCGCAATCTCGTCCCGAATGGGTACCTGTGGCACCACACGAAAGGCGAGCTCCCACTTCGATCCGCGCAGGCGATACACCCAGCCCCACGGCCAGAGACCCGCATAGAGTTCTCCTCGATACACTGCGATACTCTGCGCCTCTCTTGGCCAATCCGTCAGCATGGGCAACGGAGTCTGGAAGGGCACTACCGAAACTCCATCGGTCTCATACAGCGAGCCGCTCGGATACTGACCAATGATAAGTTTGTCGTAAAAAGGCATGGCGCAGTAGGCTTGCCACGATTCCCGCGCATCCCCACGGAAGATTCGCCTAAAGGTTCCATCAAGGGCCCACACTTCGGGCTCACTGTTTAGCGAAAACACAATTCGGCCACCAACCGTCCCAAAAGTCAATGGATAATCGATCCCCAACTCGGCTGATGCAAACGCGTCTTCAAGGACGACCGCATCTTGCGTCGGGCGCCACTTATAGGCTCTAACCAATGACTTCACACCAGAATCAGTATCGCCGTATCGGAAGGCAATCAATACCCCCTCCGAATAATAATAAAAGTACTTCGCTTCGAACCCTTTTTCGGGCTTGAACACAACCCGATCCCCGTACACGACCCCCTGTTTCGAAAACAGCAATTCCTGACCATCCACTTCCTGAGCCCCTCCAAAATTCTCGCAAGCCAACTCCACAGCTGCCGAGGACACTTTCCACTCAGCACCCTCTAACTCTACCGCCTGCGGCGAAAGTCTCATTCGGGGAACAGCGAAAAGCCGACCCGCAAGTACGACCAGCCTGCTTGCAGGAATCTCGGGAAATGGTTTTGGCAACACTTCAGCGCAAGGCGTTGACTTGTTGTCGATCACGAAGCAGTGGAGACGGTTCCGTTCAGCCGCTGGACCGAACATGGTGTACGAGTCGGAAAGGCACGCTCCAACGATTACCCTCCCATTTCCATCAACCGCTTCGAACACCGAGCCAAATGGCTGCCCGATATCCTCCTCAAGTTTGACTTCGGCATCAATCTGGACTCGCAAACCCTTGACCTCGCCCGCACAGCCAACTGACTCGTCCTTTGCGTGGCAAGGGCAACTCATGAGGTTTGTTTCGACAAGCGTCACCGCAAGGAGAAAAAGTACGCACCGTAATTTGAACATGGTCAATCGAGGATACCTGAGACGAATTGCGCCAACACTTCGCTCGGCACACCGCGCTGCATTCAACCTGTGGCGGTCAGGCTACCCATGCCCCGTACGACCTGCTATCCGCTTAGGCGAACGGCAGCGCTGACTATGATCGACGGCAAGTCAACGCACGCCTCACGGGCTGCGATCTAGACAGCTTCTAGCATGTCAACACTCCTTCCGATGATTGCCTATGTCTGCCTCCCCCTCTTCTGGGTAGGACTACTCCGACTTGCTCGAGTCTCGCTGCGTAAAGCAACGATCCCATCTGTCCTAGTGTATTTTATAATTACGTTTCAGTATATTGGCCTGCCAGTCCTCTATTTCAAACTTGACGACTACCGCTCTCCAGACATTGAGAGTACCGAGGTCGTAGGCGACATATTCCTCTTGACCTCGACGGCAACCACGCTGGTTATTATCGGGTTTCTCGCGTCAAGGGTCGCGCTTCGGACTGATTTTGCCACCCGCGCCCTCACGCGCCATCATCCAGAGCCTGCCAACACCACTCGACTGGATACTCTGGGCGGCGTTGCGCTTACGATGCTTGGCGCAGCCACACTTGTGATTTATATTATGAAGATTGGCCCGTCAAACCTTGCTCTTGTTGCGGCAATAGAAGACCCATCTGATACTTTAGGAATCAACATTCTTCGAAGCCACATGGGCAACGCATTTGAGGGGCGCTACTACCTCTACAAACTACTGATGCGGGACGGGCTTCAGATTGGTTCATCCACATTGTTCGCCGTCGCGCTGCTTCGACCAAGCAAGCGCCGCCTGCTTCTGTTTCTGATATCGGCCGTCGTTGCCACGCTTTCATTCACAATTGCTACAGAAAAGGGACCGCTTATCAACTACCTGGCGGGACTCATGTTGGTCGGACTTTTCATCAGGAGTAATGGCTTCTTGCTCCGCCGCTGGCTTTTCGGCACAGCACTCGCCGCACTCGGCGCGGTCGCGCTGCTCTACATGGCATTCATGGGTGCTTCGGACCCGCTTGACGCGGCGCTGCAAGCAACGTCAAGACTATTCACGGGACAGATTGAGCCGCTCTATCACTACTTGGTCATCTTTCCGCAACAACACGACTTCTTGCTTGGTCGATCTATGCCAAATCCTGCTGGGCTACTTCCCTTTGAGCACTATCCCTTGACCATCGAGGTGATGTCGATGGTCCATCCGTGGCACTTGCGCGAGGGGGTGGTTGGGTCTATGCCTACCTTCTTTTGGGGGGAGCTGTGGGCCAACTTCGGCACCGTCGGAGTGCTCTTGGTGCCGGCGTTCGTCGGCTTTGCCGTCTGTTGGATCGCTGACACTCTCGATCGTTTTAGCCCTACACCGCTGACTTTGGCAGCGATAGCATGGTTTAGCCTCCATGTTAAAGATTTATCGAATACGCCTGCTTCAAACTATATCATTGATGCGTACGCGACTGCGGTGGTGATTGGGCTAATCGGCTTCCACCTTCTTCCAAGCCCAATGTTGTCACGTGCGCTCACAAACACCACATTGGCCCTTAAGCATGCTCATTCAAACGACTCCCAGTGAAGATTACTACTGGATCCCATACCACGTTTTGGCGGCTCGATACTCAGCAACTCCAAAATCAAGCTAAACACCCGCAGGCGGTCACGGCCTTGTTTGACCTTACCTAGTCTGTTGTGGTGTTGCTGCGCCGATAGGAACCGCCCAGTATTGCCTTCGAAGGGTGCATCTGCCCTAGTCATCATTTGATCGACCCTAGTACCCCTCGATAACATCTCCACTGGTCAGCGGTAACGAGTTCTGAATTGTGCCAAAGCAATGAGAAGTTACCGCATACCAATTCGCATGCCGCCCGCAGTCGCCTGAGAGTCTTAGAGGCCTCCTGGTATGAGCGAAGATGAAGGTAGCCGCTGTGGGTGAGCGACACATCCATTGCGATCAGTGGTCGCACGGTGAGTGCAAGCGCCTCCTGATGAGCAGCATCGAAAGCCTGATATTCATGGCAGGTTCCGCACCTAAACCCAGGGTGATCGGCGAATCCAACTGTCGCATCATATTCAAGCCCTGCCGACACAATACTTTGCCATGACTTCCAGACACACCACCGCAAAAAGTGCATCCTGACGCCAAATCTCTGCTGCGCAATTGCGAGGGATCTGCACCGTGCCCGAAAACAGTCTGCCTCCGCCCGCAATACATCAGGGCATCGGAAGGACTCAAAGCTTCCATGAAGTCCGAGTAGGTGACCGCGTTGATGAATTCTTGCCATCAACATCCCGATGGAATGGTCGGAGAGGTCGTATTGCGCGTCGAACTCTGCACTGGTTCGTCCAGCAAAAAAGTAGAAGGTGCTTTTCAAGCCCACAGAATCGGACAGGTCCATTATCGCTTCAAAGGTGTTGAACGGATCCCGAGGGTGCATCTTGCGGGGTCCGAGCATCCATTGCCATGGACCCTCCATCGCCCACAACAACTTGCGTCGCTTCAATGCATCTCCAACAGACAGTCGACACGCTGTCCCTAGTCCGTGAAACGCGTGTCTTGCTGGTCGATCGACATCATGACTAGGCGTCAGTTGAAAGGCTCGAGAAGCTCGCACCAGTTGTGGCCACAATCGCCGCATTGCCGACCACAGAATCTCTACATACTCGTCGATGATCGGGCGATAGAGGAAGTTGCAGCGGAAGGCCACGGACGCCCGAGCAGGGAAGCGCCCGAATTCGTCACGATCAGTAAGTACGAGTTCCTCGTACCGAGACAGCATGAAAAATGCAGAGCCTAGGACGTCGAGTCCGAGTTGTGCACAACCATCGTGCAGATGTTGAAAGGTCGGCAAGCCGAAGAGAACAGGGATCTCGCGAGATGTCAATGCAGGCTTTAGCCCCAAACGATCTGGTTCCATGGCGGTGAGCGGCTCGATTGGAAGGGACCGCACTGAGAGCCAATCATCATCTGCCGTGCTCAGAAACACATCGGGCATTCGGAGTTGCCGGTCTGCAGGTTCATCTGCGCCGTTGCAACGAATCTCCCAGTAGCGCCCGCTCCAAACTTCGTAGCCCCAATCCTCAAACAGTCGACCCATGATCACATCGCAAATCCAAGATCGCTCCTTGAATCTGCCCGCAGGCAACCGTATGACAGGTCGAATTACGCGTTGCACGGAAGACAGGGTTGTTTAGTGGTTCAGCAAGCTTGCGAACTGGTACTCACTGCCTAGACGCCGATACCGGCGTCGCTCGGTCAACATCACGGCGCCGATGGTACGGACCGATTGAGACGTGAAGTCGGGTCCACCCCGCCTCGCTTTTCAAGAGCATCGCTCCCGACGGGTTGATCCCAAACAACGAATTGGCGGTGCTGTTGCTGCTCTTCACCGCTGCAGGTGTGACTCCAGATCTGTTCTGTGCCACCAATCCAATCGAATTGAGGTTGGACTCAGCGAGATTGGATGCCCGAACTTCAACACCTTGTGCGTCCGCTCTGCAAAGTGACACCTGGACGGGCCGTCACTTGTGTCAGGCGAACTTGATTTCAGGGTTCTCAAATCCGTAGCGAGAACGGAGGCAACTTCGACGTCGGACGGAGTTTCACGGGGTGTTGAGATGCCCAAACGCCGTTGCGGATCATCGTCGCCTTCATTCGCGCGCGCCGCGTTGGGGCACGTGCTTCCCCCCAACGCCAATGAGGTTGGATGCCTGTCCCCCTTTGGTGGATCCATCGTTCGCTTCGCGAGTGAGGATCATGCTTGCCCAACTGAGACCAACTCCGAAGCCACTAAGGACGATGCGCCGCAGGTCTGGACGATCGCCACAGTGCCGCAAGATCAATGGAATGGAGCTCGAGACCGTGTTGCCCGTGCGTTCCAGTGCCACCGGCACGCGATCCAGAGGTAGCCCCATTCGATTGGCGATCGTTTCGACGATGTACCTCGACCCTTGGTGAAGGATCCACTGGTCAATGTCGCGCGGCTCAAGCGCCTCACTGCATAGCAGTTCCGAAAGCTGCTCAGGCACGCGGGTTGCGGCGAAGTTGAACACCTGCCGACCAGCCATGTGGAACCGTCCGCCCCGACGCTCCAGGGCCGCGGCACCAGATCCATCCGTGGCGAACCGTCGGGCTCCGAGGCACCATGTACCTTCGGGGCCGAGAATGGTGGCCGTAGCGGCGTCCCCGAACAGCAGCGCCGTGTCACGATCGTCCGGATTGATCATCCGCGAGTAGGGATCAGCTGTCACAAGAAGTCCATATCCGCCAGTGGAGTGCAGCATGCCCTCGACGACCGCGAGACCATAGACGTAGCCCGAACAGCCAAGTGAGATATCGAAGGCGGCCAGATTTCGGGCAAGTCCGACCCGCTGCTGCACGATTGCGGCTGTGTGAGGAAGCCCCTCGCCATCAGGGCTTTGGGTGCACACCACGAGCACTCGCAACTGCCCTGTATCGCCCGCCCATCGCGAAAGTGCATCGCGCACGGCCTCGACGGCCAGATCAGCCGTTCCAAAACCTTGCTGGAGTCGAGGCAGCGATCTGGTACCCAGCTTGTCCCTCACGAAGGTTGGATCGACCCCGAGCCGTGCTGCCACGTCGAGCGCATCGGTCACGCCGCCAGCGATCGCTTGGCCGATCGACCCAAGCCAAGTCATCGTGCAGGTCCGCCCGGCGAGATGCAGGAGAATGTCACCTCGCCAATCACGCGACCCTGCGCATAGATGCGGCTAATGGTGAGCGCGTCCCCGAGGCAACGGACAAGTTCTACCGCGAAAGGACCCGGCGAGCGGATCTCGAGCGGCTGGTCGAGGCGGAACCCCACCACAATCCACTTCGACCTCGGGCGAGGGCGCAGCTGCTGATGCAGCCGCTTCGTGAGCGCGACCACCTCCTCGGCGGCGGTGGCGCGACTTCTCGTAGGTAACTCGATGCGTGAACCCTCGATCCGCGCGGTGCCCACCATTCCTTCCTCGTCGTATTGGTAGCGGATTTCGATCGGAAAATCGGTAGCCACGATGCTCCAGCGATCCACCTGAGCGCCATTGCGAATTGAGATGGACGCGGATGCCCCCTCGACCGATTGCGCGACAATCTCGCATTCTGACCGAACCATCGCGGAGAGTGTGATCCGATCAATCCACGCGGCCGGTCCCAACTTCCCTCGCGCCGAAAGGAGTGCCGCGGTGTAGAGATCGGGTCCGTGAACATAGTCCCTATCGCCCTTGAAAAAGAGCGGCATACGCAAGGGCAACCTATCTACAACCGCATGATGCATCCGATAGGATATTAACGCTAGGACAAACCTTCGTCGTGAGGCCCTACCCCAATGCGCCCCGAACCCGCGCCGCTCTACTGCTTTCGGACCGCCAGCGCGGCTGACGGCGCAGCCATCAACGAGTTGTACTGTCGCGTTACGGGCTATCGCCGCTCACTGCAACACTGGCACTGGCTTTGGCGCGAGGCGCCTGCCGGAGCTGGCGTTTCGAATGTCATTGAGCGCGTTGACGCGGACGGACGGGCGCAGGAACTTGTCGGGCATCACGGCGTGGTACGACTGCATGGCTGGGCGGATGGATCACCTATTCGCGTCGGCAAGACCGAAAACACCATGGTTGACCCTGCTCATCGCGCTCGCCTTCTTTATCCGCGGATGGAGCGGCAGATGCTGCTCAGGTACCGAGGCGAGTTTGATGGAATCTTCTCGCTGCGCGGGCCATCTGCGGCCCTCCGTATGCGATCGGCGCTGGGATATCGCCCTGGACCTCGTCTGATCTCCGAGATTTGGTACTACGGTTGGCGGAATTGCCTGCGGTCTATGGGCCAGAGCTGGTGGCGTGGCAGACGACGGATCCCCCATTGCATTGGTGCGTGGGATGCGCGGACCCCGCGGCGTGGACCCTGGACGCACCGACTCGACGCGGCTGATTGCCAGCGGATCGAGGGACTGATGGCTTCGGAACGAGATAGGTCAGGGGTGCACCTCTCGAAGAGTCCTGAATTCTTGGCATGGAGGTACCTCCGCCATCCGGCGGGCTGTTACGCGTTTTCCAACCTTGGTGATGTGTGCGTGGTGGCGCACGAATTCCGTCGCGCGATTTTGGTGCTCGACGAGGTGCTGCCGGGGGACATCGTCGACCTGGCCCGCCACGAGCTTTGGCGCAGGGTGCTGCAACTCGCGCTGGACTCGGGCTACGCGGTCATCGCCATCGAGGTCGCCAGCGCCAACAGAGCGCATCGAAACGTTCTCAAATCGTGCGGTTGGTCCCTCTTCCGCGAGTCGACAAGTCCAGGCATTTCGGAGGAGCAGGGTCCTCCAATCTGGTCCAATCCTGAAGGACCGCAAGCTCATCGCCTGGATCCCAAGCGCTGGGTGCTTGGCGCAAGTGCAAGCGAGGGCCCGTGAGACCCGGCGCCTAATCCAAAGCTCCGAACTGCGGTCAACTAACTAGCGAGACGACTCACGTACTCCACTATCGAGTCGACCGTGGTGAGTTTGCCGACATCGGCGTCAGGAATCTCTACCCCGGCCGCCGTCTGCACATCGAGCAGGATGGTCATCATGTCTAGGCTGTCAGCACCAATGTCCCGCAGGGACGCCGATGGCGTGAGGGCATCCAGTTGGATGCGCGTCTGCGCCGCCCGAACGATCTCCAAAACTTGGAATGCCGTGAGTGATGTTGCCATTTAAAGGGGATTGTATCGCAACGGGCTCGGCGACATCACTCGACATCACTTTGCCGCACTCAACCGCCTCACGCATCGGCAGAGTCGACCCGCCACCGATCGATGAAACGCTCCATCCAGAGTTCAAGCGAGACCAAGTGCCAGATGCGCTGCACAGGCAGCCGACCTTCGCGATAGGACCTCATGCATTCCTTCACTGCCTCGGGACGGACGATATCCCGCCGCATGAGCGACTCTAGCGAACGCGCCACCAACGGCGCGAGCGGTCCCCGAACCCACTGGCCCAGCGGAAGGCTGAACCCCTTCTTCCGCATCGAGAGGCAGGAGGGTGCGATCCAATCCAGTGCGACGCGGCGCAGCACTAGCTTCTGCTCCGTTGGCGAAACCTTCCAACGCGAGGGTACTTGGAAGGCTAGTTCGACAAGCTCATGATCAAGCAGTGGAAAGCGCCCCTCGATCGAGCACGCCATCGTGAACTGGTCCACGCGGTGCACATGATGGTTGCCCACATAGTTCATAAGGTCCATGTAGCTGAACGCCTCAACATTGTCCTGGAAGTAAAGGTCGCGCGCGTACAAATGGTGTATGTAGTCGGCTGCCGAAGTCGGCAGGTGCCAACGCGGATCGAGCACACGACGAAGGTCGGACTCAGGCCATTTTGAGAATGCGATGGAGTGGACTCGATCGGGTGACGAGGCGACGGCAAGTGCGACCCGGTTCGAGCCCGTGAGGCGGGTGAACGAATCCGCCAAGAACGCCATTGGTGACGGACAGATGCGACCGAGCCACCCAGGGAGTCGGTACATGTCGTAACCGCCAAACAGTTCGTCGCCTCCGAGCCCGTTCAACGCCACCTTGACGCCATGACGGCGCACGACCCGTGAAACGACGTGGTTCGCCGCCAGGCTGTAGTAGGGCTCCTCGTAGCCATCGATCCACGCGAGCAGGTCGCCCAGCACTTCCACAGGATCAACCATTTCGATCACATGGGTCACGGGGCACATGCGGGCCGTGTCCGCCGCCTGGCCAACCTCGTCCAGTTCAGGCGGGCAATCGCGGTACCCAAGAGTGAACGCGTGGATGCCCGGCCTCGACGCAGCCGCAATGGCCGTGACAGTTGTCGAGTCAATGCCGCCGCTCATGAATGTTCCGACCTGCACGTCAGCCTCGAGACGACGACGCACGGCACGCTCCAGTCCGTCCTCCAGTGCCGCAGTGGCATCCGAAAGGCTCATTCGGGCATCCTGCGTGCCGATGGGGATGCGCCAGTACCGTCCTCGCTCAATACGCCCATCAGCTAGTACCCGCATCCAGCAGGACTGCTCGAGCGCACGAATTCCCTCAAACGCGGTGAGCGGGCGGGGGGCCATGCCATACATCATCGAGAGGTACAACCCCTCTGGATCAGGTCTCGGCGCGTGAAGTCCCGAAGCCAGCAGCGCCTTTATGTCGGATGCGAAGATGAAATGGCCTGGCAGATGCACATAGTGGAAGGGCTTGATGCCGATCCGATCTCGCGCGCAGAACAACGATCCGTCCTGGCGGTCCCAGATTGCGAAAGCAAAGTCACCGTGCAGGCGCGCGAGACAGGCGCAACCCCACCGCGCGTAAGCGGCGAGGATCACCTCCGTGTCAGTGTCGGATCGGAAGGCGTAGCCGAGCGACTCCAGTTCGCGTCGCAACTGGCGAAAGTCATAGATTTCCCCGTTAAACACGATCCATCGCCGCCCTTCCGAGTCGGCCATCGGCTGATGCCCTTCCGACGACAGGTCGACGATGCTTAGGCGGCGGTGACCTAGTGCCACCCTGCCCATGGCGTCCGACCCGTCGGCATCGCGCATCGATGATCCCCAGCGTCGTCGCACCTCGGCGGGCGAGTCTGTTCCGAGGAAACCCTGCACCGAGCCTTGGCGGTCCCCAAGCAGGAACCCCTCGTCATCAGGACCGCGATGGCGCATCGCGCGCGCCATTCGAAGCACAGCGTGCAGCGATGCCCCTGCCTCAGGCGACGTGGCCATGATGCCGGCAATGCCGCACATCAGGTGTTACCCCTTGGTCGTCCCGCGGCGTACCAGATCGCCAAGTAATAGAGGACATAGAGCGCCACATTCGTGCTCGCGATCGCCCACAATAGTGCTCGCGTGTCTAACAGAGGCGCCACCGCGAGGAACATGCCGAGAGTCACGACGAAGGAGAGTGCCTTCCATAAGGCCGCGACTCTGTTGTTTCCCGTGGCGCCGCAGGTTGGACTGAGCGTGGAAACCACGAATTGGAGGGCTAGTGACGGCATCAGGATCGCAAGGTATTCGCCAGCAGTTTGCCAGCGCTGACCGAAGGTCCACGCGAATAGCGGACCGCCCCATAACATGGCGCACAGCGTGGGCACCGCCACGAGCCCCGCCAAGATCGCGGTGATCCGTGCCAGATAGGGGCGTACGGGCACGCCTGCTCTCACCATGTCTGCAACATGCTTCAGGTGAACCTGTGTGACAGCTCCCGACACCAGCGCAAGCGGGGCCTGAGCAAACCGCATCAGGAATCCGTATTGACCGACCGTGTCGCTATCGGTCAGCCGAGCGAGGAAGAACACGGGAAGTGCCAGTGTCAGGGAATCAAGTACGGAACTGCTCGCGTTGTAAAGGGGGAAGGAGCGGTACTTCCGCGCAACGGCGCGGAGCGACCATGTCTTGGGTGGGGAACCGCCGGAATACAGCGACCGCATTCGCCATGAAAGCCAAGCGGTACCGATGGTCACCGAAACCACATTCGCCACCAACAGCCCATCCGCACCCATGCCCTGCCAGCCAAGTGCCAGATTCAACGCGCAACTCAGAAGGGCTTGGAGCAACAGGAATCGGCTGATCACCGCGTATTCGCCGCATCGATTCGCCATGTGCCGATCGATCAGCGCGACCGCGCCCATCAGCACCGCCACAGGTACGGCGTATAGCCATCGCCCGAGCGCCTCGCCGTGCACCAGCGTCTCGATGGGTTGCCGAAGCACGACGACGATCGCCGCCAGTGCCATCGAGACGCCGATGGCAATACGGAGGCTCAGCGTTCGCAGTGCAACCGCATGGCGCTCGGTCCCGGCTACCACGATCGCAACCTCGTACTTCGCGCAAACGAAGGGCAGTACAGTGCCCACGATCGTGAGGAAGACGGTTTGACACGCATAGTCCGCTGGCGTGTAAAGGCGGCTCAACAGAGGCGCGAACGCCAACATCACCAACTGAGCCAAGCCACTCCCCACCGCCAGAGTTATCACGCTGCCAAGCAGCCGTCGGCTCATAGCGCGCCCCCGCCGCCACTCGCTTCGCGACGGTGCGTCACGCAGACCCCGCCAGCGGCGGAATCGCGTTGACCACCTTGATCACCTCGCGGAAATCTAGTCCCACCGCATCCAGGTACCACTTGATGTTGGGGTAACGCGGGCGGTTTTCGTCCTGCACCAACTTGATCGCGCGTTCGCGCGACAAGTCGCCTTCGCGAACCTGGTTGCTCCGGAAGGTGTCGTGCTCGGAGAATCCAGCCACTGTGTAGTAGATGTAGTTGTAGAACGCGGCTGTGCCATCACCGATGCGCCAAGTGGTGCTGGTGTCCGGCGCACGCTCCCAGTCGTACTGGGCGAGCGTCTCGTCGACCACACGCTCGTCCCATCGCCAGTAATCAAAGATGTGGAAGTAGTCCTTCTTCTCGGTGAAACTTCGGTAGTACTCGCCGGAAAGCGTGTCCCACAGGGATCGATTGAAGTACCCCGGGCTCTGGAGCATGGCACGAAGGCGTAGCCAGTGATATCGAAGTTGCTTCGCCATGCCGTGCGAATACACCCGCTTCTCAGCAAAATCGGGAGGCACTCCTAGGAATCCCGCCTTGAAGTGCGTCACCTCAAGCGGATTGACGCCCCAGAGATTTAGCTGTACCCCCGTTTGCCGCTTGACAGTCTCCACATGGCGAAAGAAGTGCTTGTCGCCAGCAGTCAGGATGCTGATCATTCCCAGATGCGGGGAACGCAACCATGCCCTTAGGTTCATTCGGATGTACTCGCGCTTCTTCGCGATGTCCTCGGCGACGATGATGTTCTCCACGCCCAGTTCACCGCACATGCGGCTGATGTTTCGCCGACCGAGATCCGTGACCATGCCCCAGTCATAGGTGTAGGTCACCGGGCGCATCTTGAGTTCATTTGCGATCAGATGCAGTCCATAGCAGCTGTCCCGGCCACCAGAGAACGGCACGATGCACTCCGCGCCGGATGCTCGTCGATAGGGGTTGACCAGCCCGAAAAGCTCCTCCTTTGGACGCGGGTTGTTCCGTGGTCGGTAGTGCCGGCAGTAGTTGCAAACGCCTTGCTCATCGAAAGAGATGAATGGCATCGTGTGCGGCAGGATGCAGCGTGTGCAGCGACGCAGCTGGTACTGCGGGTACTCAAGCATCCGCTCTTCAGCCGATGCCACCGACGCAAGATTCGGGATGAGGTCAAGACGCCGCTTCCGGTCATCGCTCACGGCGACTGGCTTGGACTCCACGGGAATGTCAAGTACTTCACCCGATCGGATCTGATGAATCGATGAGCACTCAAGCAACCGGAGGGGATGCTCCTCCGAGGCGTAGAGGGTTGCCCCGTTCAAACTGCCCGCATACAGGCTGCCATTGTTCGAGAAGAGGCACAACTTTCCCCTTGACGGAATCGCCAAGGCACATGCGACCACGCCGCGGCAGAGCGAAAGCACTCGGTCCGCAATGCCGTTGACATCGCCGCCGTCCGCGAGGTGGCGCGCCGCGATGGCAGCGATCACCTCCGTATCGATCTCCTGACGAGGCTGCTCGCCGATCTGAGCCCAGAGATCCGCGTGGTTGACCACAATGCCGTTGTGAAAGACGCAGACACCACCTCGGACCACAGGCTGGTTGTCAGCCAAGCCGTTCGTGATCAGGCGGCTGTGGCCCAGAACCGCCTTCGCACCACGAGGCATGACCCGTTTCAGCAGACTCTGGATGGAGTAATCCGCACGCCAAACATGCGCTGCCTCCCGACCGATGACGAGAACACCGCTCGAGTCCCTGCCACGCTGCTGCGCATGTCGTGACAACAAGTTGAAGCACTTTGCGTCGACCGCGTTTGTACTCACTATCCCAAAGATGCCACACATAATGGGAATTCCTCAATCTCCGTGCAGGGATAGCCCCCGCCGAAAGCCGATCTCGCGGTACGCCTCTACGAGACGACTCGCCTGACTGCTCCAACTTAAGTCCTGGAGCGACGGTACATCGACGGTCCACCGCTCCGCAACAAGCCGCCCGATTGTGGATGCAACGCTGTTCGCATTCGGCGCGCAACACAAGCCCAGACGATAATGGTTCACGACCCGTCGAATCTCTGGCAAGTCGGATGCAAGTACTGGCAAGCTTGCAAAGGCGTACTCGAAGAGCTTGTTTGGGAGGCACAATCGGTCGCTCAACGACACATCCTCAATCAGGCAGATGCCGTAGTCCGCTGTCCGAACGATGCTTACAACCTGATCATGCGGTACTGCTGGGTGCAAGTGGACGTTTGGCAATCGGCGCGCCGCATCGCCCACCCCGATCAAGTCGCCGTACCCGATGAACACCAAGTCCGCCTCGCAACCCTGACGCCCAAACGCCTCAAGCAATAGCGGGATGCCCCGCCCTTGTGCCAAGATACCCAAGTAAACGAAGACCTTTCGGTCATTAGCGATGCCAAAACGGCGATGAAAGTAGCGATCTGGGAAATCATGAGACTTCGCCCCATGTTGCTCCGTCGGCGCGTTCATCACCAACACCGAACGCTTAGCCCCCAGTTTGTCCTGATACCAGAGAAGTATCGAGGGGCTGACGGAAACCAACAAGTCCACCAGAGGCCAGCACAGGCGCTCGAAAAGCAACGTCGCGCCCGAGAGGACCCTGGTCTGACCGTTCTTTTGGCTTTCAAGTTCGTGAGCGTCATAGATCAGGGCGCACCCATAAAGCACTCGTGCCAAAGCCCCGATTGGCAGCACGAGGGTGTCGTGGCAGTGCACGACATCCGGTTTCAAGGCGAGAACCTTTGGAACCATTCGCCCCAGGAGTTCAACAAAGGTCAGTGCATGCCGAAGCGTCCGCGGCAATACACGCCATCGCCGGAGACCCAGTCCGATTGAGTCAATTCGCACGTCAGCAATAGGTGGCCCTGCGGCCGCTCCCTCGTCATCCACAATACCGATAGCTGACACCTGCACCTCCAGCTGCTGCTTGATGGCGGCAAGTTCCTTCAGAATGCGCGCATCAAATCGGATGTCTGTATGAGACAGATGGAGTACACGCATTCGAAAAGTCGGGGCGGCAATTCCCGCCGCCAGATGCTAGCCTTCAAAGAGTGGAGTCAGGACGCTCGCTCAGGCGACTAGCCAACGACAGCAGCGGAAGTTCCTCCAAGCCGAATCGGGAAGCAAAGTTCTCTTCCGAAGTCCGTGGCAAGGCTGCAATTCGTCGGACCAACCGCTGCCTTTGGACTCCAGATTGATTCCAGCGAGTGTTCCGTGGAAGAAATGTATGTCCAATTCCGCCTGCATTTGGTACATCTCAAAATATCTCGTTCCTCCAGGCCGCGGCACGGTCGGAACTCGCGGCTATCGAATCATGCGCGAACTTGCAAGTCGCGGTGACCAGATTGTCCTGATCACGTCCAACTCGAACCATCTTGCCGTCCCTCGCACGCTTCGAACACGCTTCGAGATGGAGCGTGTTGACGGGATGCAACTGTGGTGGCTTAGGACCATGCGGTACTCCGCGGCGAAGTCGCTCAGACGAGCGCTCAGTTGGATCCACTTTGAGTGGCGATTGGCTTGCATGCCCTTGGCACAGTTGCCAAAGCCCGATGTAATCGTAGTTTCAAGTTTGTCGCTGCTCACCGTTCTGAATGGACTTCGCTTGAGGCGACGATTCGGATGCCGCCTTGTGTTTGAGGTCCGCGACATCTGGCCACTCACGTTGACAGCAGAGGGAGGATTCAGCGCAAAAAATCCACTTGTGTGGATGTTGGGCGCGATCGAGCGGTTGGGCTATCGACATGCCGATGCGATCATTGGCACGATGCCAAACTTGGGAGAGCATGTGCAAGAGGTGCTGCGGGAAGCACGCACAGTTCATTGCGTGCCTATGGGCGTGCCCGATGAGTCTCTTGAGCCATCAGCGACCCTGCCAAAGGTCATCGAGCGGATCTCCCTTCCCTCCGAAAAGTGTATCGTGGCTCATGTCGGATCGATTGGCATCAGCAATGCGCTGGAGACATTGCTTCGGTGCGCACAACAACTCTCGGAAGACACACGACTCCACTTCCTTTTGGTTGGTGCGGGAGATCTGGCTGAAAGTTACGCGCAACGATTTGCCTCGCTCCGAAATCTCACCGTTGTGCCACGCGTTGATAGCGCCGCGGTTCCGGTCATCCTAGAGAGGTGCGATATCGCGTACTTCGCCACGCACCCGTCGCGGGTCTGGGCTTTCGGGCAATCGCTGAACAAAGTGATCGACTACATGCTCGCGGGGAAGCCCGTGGTCGGGTCCTACTCGGGCTTCCCGTCAATGATCGACGAAGCTAAGTGCGGTGAGTTTGTCCCAGCCGGAGATCCCATTGCGCTCGCGGAGTCCCTACAACGACTGGCTTCTCTTGGGTCCGACCATCGGGTTGCGATGGGAGCTCGGGGAAGAGAGTGGCTCCTCAAGCACCGTAGGTACAAGGACCTTGCTACCGCCTACCGCAGAATTCTGATCGGTCCGTGACCGTCCTACCCTACTGACACAAACGAACCTGGTTGCCATCCAACACGGGACTGTCTCCGCGGAACACAAATCTGACACCCGACCGACCATCGCACGACTACCTAAAAGTCGCGTACTCCTCGAGTCCGATGTTCGTCGGCTCGCACCAGGGCATCGCAGCGCAACTACTGATGGCGAAGCGAAGGGACGACCTGAAAGAGGCGTGATCCAAAGCGCTTATCCTAAGGATTGGCTAACAGTTGGATCACAAGCCCTCAAGCATGGCACTACTCTTCCGCCAACCCCGCATCGGTCTGCACGGCAAGCCCTTCATGCTCTACAAGCTGAAGACGATGCGCGACCCGTGGCCTGGCGAGGACCCGCTCGCGACCGACGCCATTCGGATCACGCGGTTCGGTCGCTTCCTCCGCGCCACCAGCCTGGATGAGTTGCCCACGCTATGGAATGTGCTCAAAGGTGATATGGCTCTCGTCGGTCCGCGCCCCCTGCTGCCCGAGTACCTGCCGCTCTACACCCCGGAGCAGATGCGCCGTCACGAGGTGAAGCCCGGCATCACGGGCTGGGCCCAGGTGAACGGCCGCAACGCCATCAGCTGGGAGGAGAAGTTCCGACTCGACGTGTGGTACGTGGACAACAGGTCACTCGGTCTTGATGCTAAAATCCTTTTCATGACGGTGTGGCAAGTTCTGGCCCAACGAGGGATCTCCGCCCCTGGGCACGCAACGATGCCACGCTTCATGGGTTCGTGCCCATCGGTGGACAAGGGGTCATGACCCCAATCAGGGTGCTGTTGCTTGGTCGAAAGATGGTCGCCGCGAACACGCTGCGTCGCCTCGGTCGCGACGCGCGATTCAAGTTGATCGGTGTAGTGACTGACTCCCACCTCAGCGGGTCGCCCACTGCCGCAGCAGCGCAGGAAGAAGGTGTTCCCGTCCTTGAGCATCAGGACGTTTCCCGCCTTGCGGAGCTCGGCAAGATGCAAGTTGATCTTGTGCTCTCGATCCTGTACTGGAGACGGCTAAAAAGTGCGATGTTGTTCCCGACGGCTGGCCTCGGAGTTGTCAACTTCCACCCTGCACCCCTACCGGACTACAAAGGTTGCGGGGGCTACAACTTCGCGATCTTGGATGGACTGGCGGAATGGGCTTCGTCCGCTCACTACATCGACGAAACCATTGATACCGGTCCCATCATCGATGTCCGGAGATTCCCGATCTGTCCACACACCTGCACCGCAAAGTCACTCGAGCGGGTAACGATGGAGGTCATGGATGCACAGATCACTGATGTTCTCGAGCGAGTTGCTACCCACCAAACGCTGCTCAGCACGACACCGAATGTTGGTGGACGCTACATCTCCCGGCAACACATGGAAGCGGCGAAGCAGATCACAGCCGATGACGATGTGGAGAGAAAGGCGCGTGCCTTTTTCTTCCCGCCCTATGAGGGCGCATGGACCATGGTCAACGGCGTCCGCTGCACGGTCCTCACGCAGCCACTCATGACTGGCCTCGCCGAGCCAGGATCAACTCATATATTCACTTCCAGCCAGATCGCTTCCAGCGGAACGACTGCGTAATCAACCCCGTGACCCTCCCCCCCTGGCCCATCTTCGAACCGGACGAACTTGCCGCGGTCGACGCTGTCCTGCGCTCCGGCCGAGTGAACTACTGGACGGGCTCTGCCTGCCGCGACTTCGAGGCCGAGTGGTCGCGCGTCCATGGCGCTGGCATGCCCGCCGCCCCCGCCGCCCTGCACTCCCTCAGCATGGCCAACGGCTCGTTGACCATGGACGCTGCGCTGCGCGCCCTGCGCATCGGCCCGGGCGACGAGGTGATCGTCTCCCCGCGCAGTTACGTGGCCAGCGCCATGTGTGTGGTGCTCGCCGGTGCAACGCCGGTGTTCGCAGACGTCGATCCAGAGAGTGGCTGCATCACGCCCGCCACCGCCGACGCGGTCCGTAGCCCACGCACCCGCGGAGTGATTCCCGTCCACATCGGCGGCTGGCCGTGCGACATGCCCGGCTTCGTGTCCTGGGCCCGCCCGCACGGCATCCACATCCTGGAGGACTGCGCGCAGTCCCACGGCGGCCGCATCGCCGGCCGGGCGCTTGGCACCTTCGGTACCTTCGCCAGCTGGAGCTTCTGCCAGGACAAGATCATGACCACCGGCGGCGAGGGCGGCATGCTCTGCACGCCGGACGCCGAGCTCTTCGCCCGCTGCTGGTCGTACGCGCAGCACGGTAAGGACCACGATGAGTCGTTCGCGCCCCGCTCGCCCGCCGTCCCCGGAAGCTTCCGATGGGTGGTGCAGCATGACGGCACCAACCTCCGCATGACCGAGATGCAGGCAGCGATCGGCCTGCGGCAACTGGCCAAGCTGCCGACATGGTCCGCCGCCCGCCACCGCAACAGCCTGATCATGCAGGACGCGCTGCGCGGCATTCCTGGCCTGCGCGTTCCTGGCACGCCCGAAGGACACGCCCACTATCGATGCGTGGCGTTCACTAAAGGCAGCAATGCCGCCGCCCTTCGCGATCGCTTCCTGACTGCCCTGCACGCCGCGGGCGTTCCCGCCATGCACGGCTCGTGCGCCGAGATCTATCAAGAGCCCTTCTTCCAGCGCAGCGGTCACACACCCTCTGCGTGTGGACGCGGCCCAATCGATGCAGACGGTCGCCTGCCAACCGCGCGCCACTTGGGCGAGACCTCACTCACCTTCCTCTGCCATCACACGATCGACGCGGAGTCGATGCACCGTTACGCCGATGCTGCCAAGCACTGTTTGAACGCCGCGCTCAGTAGCATCGCGACCCCGGTGCATGCTGCGTGAAGTCCTGCCTCTCTTCTTGATGCCAGTGCCCATCGTGCTGGCACTGCTGGCGTTCGCAGCATGGCGGCGCAGTTGGCGGATTGCCGCTTGCGGCACGCTGCTTCTGTGGATCCTTTCGACGCCGCTGGCAAGCGGATGGCTGGTGCGCCTTGCCGAATCTGGTTTCGTTCGCCCGAAGGTTGCCGACATCCCTGTCGCCGACGGCATCGTTGTCTTGAGCGGCGGGCTCATCGTGCCCCCTGGCGACTCTGGCACTTACGAGTTTCTCGACTTCGATCGATTCCTCGGCGGCTTCGATCTCTACCGAGCCGGCAAGGCGCGCCACCTCATCTTCACGGGTGGTTGGTCCCCCGTGCGCCGGTATCCCGTGACCGTTGGCGATGTGCTTCGTGAACGCGCGCTCAGTTTCGGCGTGCCAGACTCCGACATCCTCCTTGTCGGCCGTGCGACCAACACCAGCGAGGAGGCGCGTGCAGTCGCCGACTACTTCGCCGCGCATCCTTTGGCGGATCCGACAATCGCGCAGCCGCGTGCTCCGCGCCTGATCCTCGTCACTTCCGCATTCCACATGGCACGCGCAGCATCGCTCTTCCGCGCTGCTGGACTCGACATCACTCCCTTCGCCGTCGACTTCCGCGCCAGCGGACCGATCACGATCCACGCGTTCATCCCGCGGGGCTCAGCGCTCGAACAAACCGAGATCGCCTTGCACGAAATCTACGGCCGCGTGTACGACTGGCTGCGCGGACTGCTGATCGCCGACCGCACCGCGATCCCCTAACTTGCGCGGCGCGTGGACGCTGGATTCATCATCGCTGGCGCAGTGACAGGCCTCGTTGTCGGCCTCACAGGCGTCGGAGGCGGCGCGCTGATGACGCCGATCCTGCTGATCGTCTTCGGCATCTCGCCCGTGACCGCTGTCGCGACCGACTTGTGGTTCGCAGCCATCACCAAGATCGCAGCCGTCTTCGTGCATCGGCGCGGCGGCAATGTCGACTGGCAGATCGTGCGCCGCCTGTGGGCCGGCAGCCTGCCAGTCAGTCTTGCGACGGTTGTATCTGTCACAGCCGGCATGCGGATCGGCAAACTCGATTGGCTCACGACCGCGATCGGGATACTCGTCGCCGTCGCAGCGATCGGACTTCTCTTCGCGCCAACCTTGCGCGAGAGCGCGCGTATCAGCCGCATCGCCGATCCAGCGCGATTCAAGGCGCGGCAACCTGCGCTCACAGTGGCTGCCGGCGGACTGCTGGGCCTGCTTGTCTCGTTGACCTCGGTCGGTGCGGGCGCTCTCGGTAGCGTGATGCTTGTGGCGCTCTATCCGCTTCGCATGACTCCGCACAAGCTTGTTGCAACCGACATCGCGCACGCAATCCCGCTGGCGATCTTCGCGGGGACTGGCTACCTGATCGCTGGGCAGGTGGACTGGTCCATGTTGCTTGCGCTGTTGATCGGTTCCGTGCCAGCGGTTCTGGTTGGCAGCGTCGCGGCGCAGCGGTTTTCCGCAACATGGCTGCGAATCGCCCTCGCGCTGGTTCTGCTCGCTTCGGCGGCGAAGGTGATCGCTTCATGATGTCCGCCTCCCCTCCAGTCAACACCGCCACTCCATCCCACGCTGCCCTTGCGCCGATTGCTTCGCGCGCGCGCGTGCAAGGGATCGACATCGCTCGCGGCATCGCGCTGCTTGGGATCATCCTGGTGAACGCGCGATTCTTCTTCTTGCCGTTCATGTGGGCCGCCGAACCGAACGGCGTGCCTGCGGACCATCCCAATCCTGTCAACACGCTCGACCTGCTCGTGCGCGATGCGGTCAACGCACTCTGCACCTTCAAGTTCATTTCGACATTTTCGATCCTGTTCGGCTTCGGCCTGTCACAGCAAATCTCGCGAGCGCGCGCCGCAGGGCAATCGCGATGGCCGTTCATGCTTCGTCGGCTCGGACTGATGCTTGCGATCGGGCTCGTGCACGGTCTGTTCGTCTGGTACGGCGACATCCTCGCGATCTACGCGGTCATTGGAACGGTCGTGGTTGCCGCCGCCAGCTTGAGCGACCGCTGGCTTCGGCGCATCGTGATCACGCTCGCCGTACTGACGCTGACGCTCACGACGCTCGTCGGTGCGCTTCGGTTTGCGTTCGGGACTTCTGCGCAGCGCGTCGATGCCGAGGTGCGTGCGGTTGAACCGAGCGACGCTGCAGTGCAGCAAGAAGCGACCGAAGCACCTCCCCCGCGTGGATTCGACGCGATGATGAAGGCGAACTTCGATCCCAACTCGCGGACCTGGATCAGCGCGGAAATCGCTGCGTCTCAGCAAGGCCCGTGGCTCGACGCGATGGCCTTCCGATCAGCCAGTTACGCGTTCGCGGTCGTCGCTGCGATCTTCAGCTACGGCTGGCATGTGCTGCTGATGATGCTGATTGGCGTGTTGTTCCAGCGCAGTGCGCTGTTCACGCCCGATGCAGCGCCCGCTCGTTGGCGCTTCATTCGTGTGGGGCTGTCGATCGGATTGCCATGCGCCATCGCTTCAGTCCTTCCACACTGGATTTGGGGGCGCAGCGATGGAATGGCGACCTTCTTGGAGGGTTCGCTGCTCGTGGTCTCCGCACTCACGCTGCCGCTTGCCTATGCGCCGCTGATCGTCGAAGTTGGACCGCGCCTGCCGGCATTCATCCGAGAGCCACTTGCTGCCACTGGGCGCATGGCGCTGACGATCTATCTGTGCGAGTCGATTCTCTGCACCGCGCTGGCGAGTTGGTGGGGATTCGGGCTCTTTGGCACAATGAACGATGCACAGTTCACGCTGCTGGCAGCGACCGTCTGGGTAGTGCTCGTCGGCGTTGCCTTCGCATGGCGTCGTCTGCTCGGCGACGGCCCCGTCGAACGGCTGTGGCGCGCCGCGTCGTACGGATCGCGCCCCAAGCCGTGTGGCGGTCGGGCGAGTTGTTGAGCCTGCGAACGCGGACCGCGTCAGCGCGCGACCACGGCACGCGCCCCCGCATACGACGCAACGCAGACGAAGTAGGTCAGCGCGATCACCGCACTCATCTTGACCATCGCCGCCACATCCCAGCTGCGCAGCAGGATCGCGATCGCCATGCAGATCGGCAAGTGCACGAGATACACCCAGTACGACGAATCACATGCGGCACGAATCCACTTGTGCGGGCGAGTGAACAGCCGCTCGGCAACGCCGATCGCACCGAACGCCAGCAACCACATCGCCAGCGCACTGCCAAACTGCGCGACAACCAATGCGTTTGCGCTCCCGCGCATGGGAGCCGTTGCATCGGCTTGCAGCGCGGAACGCGAGGCGTACCAGCCGATCGATCCGACGACCGCAAGAAGCAGCGCGATCACGCCTGCGCTCAAGCGCAGCCATGCCCATGATCGAAGCGCGCCAAGTGCACCTGGGGTGGTGAAGAGCATCCAGCCCATGAAGAAGCACAGTCCATAGAGCGCAATCACATGCCGCGGCGGCAGCAGTGATGTGGAGGTATCGATCCCCGGCGATGACGACTTCATCAGCAGCCACCACGACACAGCAACGAGCAGCGGCACGCGAACCCAGCGCGCGCGACCGATGAGGACCCCCGTGATCGCCGCCGAACATGCGCTGCGCACGCGCTCTGGCAGCAGCGCATGGACTCCGCACAACACGATCGCCGCGCCGCACAGCAGCAGCAGTTGATAGAGGAACCACAAGTGCACAAGGTTCGGATCGCTCCACGGGTTCATGACCATCAGCAGCGTCCAACCTGCCATCTTCGGAAGGTCCTGCTCGGGCTGCATCACCGTGATCCCCCACACCACCGTCCACTTGATGAGCGGGAACAGCACGCACCAGCCGACGATCAGCGGCAGCGCAATGCGGCGCATCCGATTCTTCGCAAGCCCCCATGCGCCCGATCGCCGCCAGATGAGCGCAGCGAAGATGCCAGCCATCACGAAGAACACAGGCATCCGGAACACATGGATCGACAGCGTCAGCAGCCCCGCAATCGGAGAGCGGCTTGGATCGCGGTACATCCAATCACCTGAAGGCGACCCCTCGATGAAGCTGAGCGCTGTGTGCAGAACCACGCCCAGCAGCATCATGAGTGCTCGAAGGAAGTCGATGCCGTGGAGCCGCTCACCTGAGGACATGTTCGTCGGGAGCGTACGCTTGCGCCGCATGCGACCGCGGATAGCCGTGTTGACGGAACGATTCGGCGGACTCGGCGGAGGCGAGCGATTCAGCCACGAAGTCACGCGCCGGCTCGCGGCGAGCGGTCGGTATGAGATGCATGTGTTCTGCTGGCGCCGCGGCGCGGAGACGCATGCCGACTGCACGAGCGTCACCTTTCATCATGTGCCGCGACTGAAGTTTCCGCGCTTCATGCGGCCACTGCTGTTCAACTGGGTTGCGCAGCGGCGCATGCGGCGCGGACGGTTCGACCTGATCCACTCGCATCAACCCACCTGGCGCGCCGATGTCTTCAGCACGCACAGCGCGCCGCATGTCCATTGGATGGAGCGCATCCTGCAGCGGCGTCCGCAGCCCATCGACCGTGTGATGATGCGGATCGATCAGCGAATGATCGCGGGTGGTACCGACAGCATCTTCATGCCGGTCAGTTCGTTCCTGCATGATCGATACCGCGAGCGCTTCAGCCCGCTGCTCGGAGAGTGGCGTGTGGTTCCGCCCGGCGTCGACTGTGCGCACTTCGCGCACGACCCGAGCGCGCGCGCCCAACTGCGCGCACAGCTGTCGATCCCTGTGAACGCTTGTGCGCTGCTCTTCGTTGGGATGAACTTCAAGACGAAGGGACTGCGACTGCTCATCGATGCGCTCGCGCTCGCTCCGAAGCACGATGGATGCGAACGAATGCGACTGATCGTTGTCGGTCGTGGCGATGCTGCCCCATTCCGCGCGCAAGCGCAGCAGTTGGGGATTGGCGACTGCGTTCACTTCGTCGGCGCGGTGCCCGATACGGCGCCTTGGTACAGCGCGGCGGATGCGTTCGCGTTGCTGTCCGACTTCGAGACCTTCGGCATGGTCGTCGCGGAGGCGATGGCGGCTGGTCTGCCTGTGCTCGTGACGGATCAGATGGGCGCGCGCGATCTGGTGGCTGGAAGCGGCGTCGGCGCCGTGATGGCATCGCCCACCGCAGCGAGCGTGGCGCATCAGCTCGCGCTGCTCGCGGACCCCGCGACGCGCGCATCGATGGGCGCCGCTGCACGCGCGCGCGCGGAATCGCTGACATGGGAACGCACCACCGCAGCGATCGCGCAGGCGTATGACGAAGTGCTCGCGCGCCGCTAGACCTTCCAAGGGATTTCCGACAGTTCGACGCCTGGATTGCGCTGCGTGAACTGCTTCATCGCCCAGTCATCGGTGAACAGCACGACCGGGTTGCCATCGCGGTCGGCGCCCGTCGTTGCATCGGAGAGCAGTTCGGGCGCCCAGTCGGTGCGCGAATCCGCCTTGCGCCACCAACGCACGATGCGCCAGCGCGACTGCTCGAGGCGCGATTCCGCGCCGTACTCCGCCTTGAGTCTGTACTGCACCACTTCGAATTGGAGCGGACCGACTGCCGAGAGCAGTTGCCGCTGCGTCTGCCCCGACCCGACGGTGATCGTCTGCACGACGCCCTCCTGCAGCAACTGATCGAGCCCAAGCTGGAACTTCTTTGCGTTGCCGGGCTGCGGGTTCGTGAGATAGGTGAAGCACTCGGGCGGGAAGCGCGGGATCTCGTTGAACTGCACGGTGCGCTCTTCGGTCAGCGTGTCGCCGATCCGCAGCGCATCCTGTCCGACGATGCCGACGACATCGCCCGCGTGTCCCTCTTCGACGGTCTCGCGCTGCTGCCCGAAGAGTTTCTGCGCGTTCGACAAGCGAATCTTCCGCCCCGACTGCGCATGCACGACGGTCATCTCGCGCGTGAACATGCCCGACACAACGCGGATGAATGCGATGCGATCGCGGTGACGCGGATCCATGTTCGCCTGGATCTTGAAGACGAATCCGCTGAAGAACGGGTCCTCGGGTCCCACGGTGCGTTCACCTGACCGCCGCGGACCTGGCCCTGGCGCGTGCCCGAGGAACCCATCGAGCAGCAGTTGAACGCCGAAGTTGTTCATCGCGCTTCCGAAGTAGACGGGCGTGACGCTGCCGCCGAGGATGCGCGCTTCGTCGTAGGACTCGCCCGCCGCCTGCAGGAGTTCGATTTCCTCGCGCGCGCGCGCCTCGTCGAGTGGATCGAGTTTGCCTGCGACGGCTGGGTCGTCGAATCCCGTGACCTGCACTGGGGCAACGAACGCGCCCGCCTTCGTGCGTTCAAAGAGATGCACGGCATGATCGAGTCGGTCGTACACGCCGCGGAATGTCGGGCCCGACCCGAGCGGCCAGTTCACGGGGAACGCCGTCAGTCCGAGTACCCGCTCGAGTTCGTCGATCAGCTCGAGCGGACTGCGCATCGGGCGATCGCACTTGTTCATGAAGGTGAAGATGGGCACGCCGCGCCTTCGGCAGACCTCGAACAGTTTGCGCGTCTGCGTTTCGATGCCCTTGGCCGCATCGATCACCATCACGACGGCATCGACCGCAGTCAGGACTCGGTAAGTGTCCTCGGAGAAATCGTTGTGCCCTGGTGTATCGAGGAGGTTGATTCGGAACCCGCTGTAATCGAACTGCAGCACAGTGGAACTGATGCTGATACCGCGCTGCTTCTCGAGTTCCATCCAGTCGCTCGCCGTTGCGCGCTGATGCTTGCGCGCCGTGACCGATCCAGCGAGGTCAAGAGCGCCGCCATAGAGCAGCAGTTTCTCCGTGAGCGTTGTCTTTCCCGCGTCGGGATGCGAGATGATCGCGAATGTGCGGCGCGGAAGCGGCATGCGGGCGTTCAGGCGATCTGGCACGCATCCGCGAAGCTCAGTCGAGGCAAGCGCTGGTGCAGCCCGCTTGCATCGCCGTAGCCGAGGTTGCAGAGGATGTTCGACTTCCAGTTGGTTCCCGCCAGGAACGCCGCATCGACAGCCGCCTGATCGAAGCCTGACATCGGCCCGCAGTCGAGCCCGACCGCGCGCGCAGCGATGATGAAGTAGCCGATCTGCATGCTGCTGTTCCGAAACGCCGTATCGGCGATGAGCGTGTCATTTCCTGCGAACCACGACCGCGCATCCGCATGGGGAAAGAGCTTCGGCAGGCTGTCGTGGAATGCGCGGTCGAACGCGAGGATCGCCGTGACGGGTGCGGTCCGCGTCTTCTCGGCATTGCCCGCACTGACGCAAGGCAAGAGCCGATCGCGCGCGGCTTGCGAACGCACGAACACGATGCGCAGCGGCGAACTGTTCGCGCTAGTCGGTGCCCAGCGCATGATTTCGTAGAGCTCGTGGAGCGTTTCATCCGTGACTGGTTTCGGCTGCCACGCGTTGTGTGTTCGCGCAGCGAAGAAGAGCGTGTCAAGAACATGCTTTGGAAGGACAGCCATTCGGGAGTCTCTCGTGAGGGGCGTGGTGAAAGCCGCCATGGTAGGAGGCTTGATCGTGCCGCGCGGCTAGCCTGAACGCGCATGACCGGTGATGATCGCTCACTCAAACGCAAGGCGCGAAAGGTGGCGGTGTTCGTCGTGGGCGGCACTGTGCTGCTGATTGGCATTGCGCTGCTGGTGCTGCCGGGTCCAGCATTCATCGTGATTCCTGCAGGTTTGGCGATCCTGGCGCTGGAGTTTGCTTGGGCGCGTCGCTGGCTTTCGAAGGCGAAGGAGTGGGCCGCACGCGTGGCGGAGAAAGTGAAGGAGAAGACGCGTCGCAAGGCCGCCAAACGCAGCGACCCTGCGTGATTCCACGCAACTACTTCGGCGGGGACTCTGGCGCCGCCACTGGCACGGTGCCTGCCAACTTCGTGAGCGCGTCACGCAACTTCTGCAGCGACTTCAACGAGTAGCCGCGGTCGTGGAAGAACACGACAACACCGTTGCCGTCGAGCAGCACGATGCGCCCTGGCAGTCCGTCCTGATTGCCCGTGAACGCTGCGACGCGCGCACCGTCTGCATACAGCGTGACAACGCCTCCCCAATCCTCACGCGGAATGCCGCGACGCATGCCGCCATCGATCCATCCAGAGAACATGCCGGGCACCATGCCAGGAATCGTCGGCACTTCGTACGCCCTGACCGCGAGCCCACTGTCGCTGATGCCCATGATCCATCGGTCGAGGTCGAACTGCGTGCTCTGTTCGTAACCGATCAGCAGCAGCAGCGGCTTGCCACTGCCCACCGTTGGAAACTGCACTTCAGTGCCATCGAGTGACTTGCCGTTCACGACGGGGAAGCGTTCACCCGTGGGATCACGCCGCGCAATACTGCTTGCGCATCCCGTCATCAATCCGAAGATCAAGAGTGGAACCGCAAACGCTTGGATCGCTCGAACGGTGGCGTGCACACTCACCATTCCGCGAGAACCGCCGTGAGATCCATTCCATCGACGGCGAGATCCTGGTTGAGATCCGCGGCCGTGAATGCGGGAACCGGCCCCCAAGCGGCAAGCACAGCCGCCACATCCCCGCCATCAACATCCCCGCTGCCATCCACATCCGCGGGTGCGATGCACAGGGCATACCAATCCAGCCGGTACATGCCTTCGTCTGGATTCGTGAATCCCGAATTGGCCTGCACCGTGCCGACAACGAACAATTGGAATTGCCCCGCAGGGATCATCACCGTCGTCGCGCCTGTTCGCGTTTCGGGAGTGATGTAGACACTAAGCGAATCCTCTGCGACTAGAGTGAGTTGCGAAGCGCCTGCGTGCCGCAAAGTCCACTGGATGGATGCAATGCCTGCGGCTTCGAGTTGCCACATCAGCCGAACGCGCTGCGGTACCGATGCCGTTGTTTGGAGGTGCCATGTGCCAAGCACATCCGAACGCGCGAATGCGGACGGTCCCTTCGTGGCATCTGCCTGCGCTGATCCGAAGTTCGAGTATCCGAAGAGATCTCCCGTGCCGAGCGAGTATGTGCTGACCGCGCGGCCGAACGATCCGCCATTCGTCATGTCCGCATCTGCTTGCAGCCCCAGCGCGTTCGCATCCGTGATGTCTGGTCCGTCACTCTGATTCTGCGATCCGACCACGCCAATCGTCCACAACTCGCCCGTGGCACCGACGACCTCGAATGGAACGCACCACCCACCACCACCGCCGCCGCCGCCAGCCCGACCAACCGCGACCAGACCAAGCACCACCACAGTACCGATCGCACCTGCGATACCGAATCCGAACATGCTGTGGGATGAACGATCCATGGGCGTCAAGATAGGCGACTGCACACGCCTATAAAAGCTGTTTGGGAAATCATTGTTCAGCACCCACCGATGAATCGGTCATAGAGGGTGCGTGCGAAGATCGGGTCGGTGGTGCCACCGACAATCGCACGACCATCTGAGAAGATGGTCAAGTCGATCCGCCCACCGCCGACCGCCGTGACTTCGCGCATCGTGCCGACGAGGCGCGACCCATGCACTTCAAAGTTGCCATGTGGCGCGAGCGTTGCTTGGAGCAACTGCGGATCACACCGAATCGTCGCAGCGGCTCCCTTCGCGGGAACGATCTGCACTGCGTTGCGCCCGCACAGAACCGTCGCTTGCTCCTCGCACGAAGCGCCGAGAAACTCGAAGGTGCGCCGACCGCAACAGGCACACTGCGCGTCGCGCGCATGTCCTATCGATGCCATCGCGGTTCGCCCGCTCGCTGCATCGAAGGACCAGAGCGTCCTGCTGACCTGCTGCGAGTTTCCGCTGATCCACTGCAGCGCCAGCATCGCTTGCCGCGCAGCGACGGCGAGCACCGTACTCATCAAGACACCCGCTGTATCGCAGGTCGGCTGCGGCGCACCCGCGAACGGCTCTGGAAAGATGCAGCGCAGGCACGCTTCGCCAGGAAGCACGGGCATCACGCGCCCCTCGGTGCCAACAGCGCCGCCATAGATGTAGGGCACACCCTGTTGCACCGCGACATCGTTCAGCAGGAAACGCGTGCGCAGGTTGTCCAGCCCATCGATCAGCAGTGTCGCACCCCCGAGGTAATCGAGCGCGTTCTCGGCGCAGAGGTGATCGACCCATGCGCGGCACTCGATCGTCGAGTTGATCTCGCCGATTCGCGCACGCGCCGCCTCGGCCTTCGGTCGCCGCTCGCGCGCATCCCGCTCTGTGAAGAGCGTTTGCCGCTGCACATTTGACAGCTCGACGACATCGCGGTCGATGAGTGTGAGACGACCGACACCCGAGCGCGCAAGGATGTCGGCAGCCGCACAACCGAGCGCACCGCATCCCACGACGACCACATGCGCCTGACCGATGGAGCGCTGCCCGCCCGTGCCGATCCAAGGGATCAACTGCTGCCGGTGGTAACGCCCATCGCTCTGCGCCGCAGCGTCGTCACTCATTCGCCAAACTGTACGCGTGGTGGGCGCAGTTCGAACGCGCGATTACTTCGGTGCAGCGGGAGAAGGAACCGCCGCCGACGCCTCCATCGGCGCGGACTGATCGGTGTGATGGTGCACCATCTTCCAACCGTGCGAATCCTTGCGATACACATTGGTGGCACGGAAACGCAGGTCGGCTGGCTTGCCATCGACCATCATTCCCTTGCCCACCTCGGTGCATGTCACGACACCAAAGGTGTCGCCCATGAGGGAGTGGACGCTCTCGCAAGTCACCGTGCCACTGAGCTTCATCGCAGCTTCCTTCTGGAACTGTGCCCGAACGGCATCCCAACCGATGTGCATCTCTCCATCGGGACCGAAGTCCGACACATCTGTGGTGTGCGCCCAGACACTTTCCATCGGCACTTCGTTGCCCTTGCACATTTCGTTCAGCGCTGCATAGAAGCCCTTGTTGGCATCCGCCATCGTCGCAAATGTCGTCGCGGGCGGATTGTTTTCCTGCGTTGCATGCTTACGCGCCGCTTGCATGGCGACAACGCGCGCAGCACAACCAGTTGATGCAGAGATCAGAACGCCACTTGCAACAGCGGCAACGAGGGCGATCACGGTGGTACAGCACAATGGTTTGGATTTATGCATGGGGCGAGGCTACTGCATCCGGGGCGCACACCCTAAACTCCTCCGCCCTATGGGAGGCGTGCCCTTCGGAAAGTCGATGAAGTCGAAGCCAGGCTTGATCCGCCTGCTTCGTGCGCTGCAGTACAGCTGGTACGGACTTCGCGCCGCCGCGCAGCACGAGGCAGCGTTCCGCCAAGAGTTGATGCTCGTCGTCCCGCTGTCGATCGTCGCCTGGTTCGTCCCTGTGTCGCTGCTGGAGCGAGCGCTGCTCTTTTCCGTGCTGCAGGTCATCCTCATCGTCGAACTCATCAACTCGGCAATCGAGGCGAACACCGATCACATCACGATGGACGAGCATCCGCTCGCGCAGCGTGCGAAGGACATGGGCAGTGCGGCGGTGCTGCTGTCGCTGGTGATTTCAGCTGCCGTCTGGTCCGCCGTGCTCTGGCCTGTCGTTGCAGCTTGGATTGGTTGACGGCGCCGACGCCGCAGCGATTCTCGCGCGAGGTGGGCTCGGATTAGACTGCACGCATGACGACCTTCAAGACCAATGCCGTGGTCGGTCCTGCGCGGCCTGCGAACGACGATCTTGGGGACCCCACAGGTTGGGACGGCGTCGGCGGTGTCGCCAACACCGTGCATCTCGCGGCGTGGGCAAGGCAGCACCGCCATCTGATGGTGCCGCCGGTGTCCAACAAGTACCTATACAGCGGTCAGGATTTTTTCGTGATGCTGATCGCGGGGCCCAACGCTCGCAATGATTTTCACATGACCAACTCCGAGGAGTTCTTCATGCAGTTGCAGGGAGATGTCAGCATTCGGGTGCGCGACGCGCACGGCCCGCGTGACATTCCGCTGCGAGAGGGCGAGGTGCTGTTTGTGCCGGGTGGAGTGCCGCACCGACCGCAGCGCGGACCGAACACGCTCGGGCTCGTCGTGGAACGCAGGCGACCTCCGAGCGAAACGGAGCACATCATGTTCTTCTGCGAATCGTGCGACACGCTGGTGCGCGACATTGAGTTCAATTGCATCGACATCGTGAAGCACTTCCGCGAAAAGATGGAGGAGTTCTGGGCGGATCCTGCCGCATGCACATGCCCCACCTGCGGCACGCGCGTTCCCAAGCCCACGCCGCGGACTTCTTGATGCTGGCGCTTGGTGCCATCGATCTGCACACGCACATCCTGCCCGAACGCTGGCCCGACTTGCGGGAGCGTTATGGTTGCGGCGGGTGGGTGGCGATGGAGCATTGTGGCCAGTGCCGCGCTCGGATGATGATCGATGGCGCTCTCTTCCGCGAAGTCGAATCGAATCTGTGGGATCCGACGCGCCGCATGGGCGAGTGCGACCAGGATGGCATCGGCGTTCAAGTGCTCTCGACCGTGCCGGTGATGTTCGCGTACGGCGCACGCGCCGAGCATGCACATGACCTTGCGCAACTCCTCAACGACCACCTCGCAGGCGTCGTGCGCAGCAGTCCTGCGCGTTTCGTTGGACTGGGAACAGTGCCGTTGCAGGACGCGACGCGTGCCGTGCGCGAACTCGAGCGGTGCGTTCGCGAACTGCGGCTGCCCGGCGTGCAGATCGGCACGAATGTCGCGGGGCGCGATCTCGACGACCCCGCGATCGCACCATTCTTCGCAGCGGCGGAGGATCTCGGCGCGGCGATCTTCGTCCATCCATGGGAGATGTTCGGGCGCGCGGAGATCCCCCGCTTCTGGATGCCGTGGCTCGTCGGAATGCCGGCCGAAAGCGCGCGTGCGTTCTGCGCGCTGGCGTTCGGCGGCGTCCTTGACCGCCACCCGCGACTTCGCATCTGCTTCGCGCATGGCGGCGGTGCGTTCCCCTACACGCTCGGCCGCATCGAGCATGGATTCGCGGCGCGCCCCGACCTGTGCGCCACGCACTCGACCACTCCGCCGCGCGCGCATCTGCAGCGGCTGTACTTCGACAGCATCGTGCATGACATGACTGCGCTTCGATTTCTTGTCGACACGGTCGGTGCGAATCGCATCGCGCTTGGGTCGGACTATCCGTTCCCGCTTGGCGAGATTCCCCCTGGGCGAATCATCCGCGCCTGCGAGTGGCTGAGCGATGCGCAGCGTGCGCGCATGCTCCGCGGCACCGCACTCGATTTCCTCGGCCTTCCAGAGGTGAACGCATGACTGTTGCACGCAGCATTTTCCAGGTGTCCGCAAGCGACATCGAACCGTCCGCCGCGTTCGCCAGCTGGGCAGACGCGAACGACCCTCTCGCATCGCTGCGCGGTCGCTTCGAGATGCCGCGCGACGCAGCGGGGCGCGAGATGGCGTACTTCGTTGGCAACTCGCTCGGACTGATGCCGAAGGCAGCGCGTACGCGAGTGCAGGAGGAATTGGATGACTGGGCGCGGCTCGGGGCTGAGGGTCATGTGCATGGACTGCGCCCGTGGATCGACTACCACCAGCATTTCCGCAGCGGGCTTTCGCTCCTGACCGGCGGGTTGCCATCGGAGGTGGTCGCAATGAACACCCTCACGGTGAATCTGCACCTGCTGCTGACGAGTTTCCTGCCCGCCTCGCGCATGCAAGGCGCGCGGCGCAAGGTGCTCATCGAGCGAGGCGCGTTTCCGAGCGACCGCTTTGCCGTGCGTTCATTCGTCGCGGCAACCGGCGGCGATCCAGATGGCGATGTGATCGAGATTGGTCCGCGCAGCGGCGAAGCATGCCTGCATGAGGCGGACATCGAACGCGCCATCGCCGATGCCGGCGAATCGCTTGCGCTTGTCATGCTCGGTGGCGTTCAGTACTACACGGGGCAGGTCCTTGACATGCGGCGCATCACGCGCGCGACGCACGCTGCGGGCGCGCGCTGCGGCTGGGACCTTGCGCACGCGATCGGCAATGTGCCGCTGGCGCTCCACGACTGGGATGTCGACTTCGCCTGCTGGTGTTCGTACAAGTATCTCTGCGGAGGCCCCGGCGCAGTGGCAGGTGCGTTCGTGCATGAACGCCATCATGCGAATCCACCACCGCGGCTCGAGGGCTGGTGG
>RFON01000105.1 GCA_009926625.1 Planctomycetota bacterium | reverse complement strand
GGTCGGGGAAGTTGCCGCCGGGCCGTGGCAGGGGCTTGGCGTAGCGCACCGGCTTGAACCACGGGTGTCTCTCCGCGATGAGCCCGCACTGTTCGCCCAACTCGCGCTCGAACAGGTGGACCTCCGGGCAGTCGAGCGTCATCGACTCGTAGCGGTTGGTCTCAAGGTGCGTCGAGAACACAGCGATCGCCTTGGGGCTCGCGGGCACTTCGACGACCCCGAAGATATCCGTGCGACGCCCGTCCACCGGCACGCCAAACAGCGACATCACCCGCCCCCCAGCGGCTACCCGCTGGATTATCTCGCGGCGAAAGACCTCGAACCCCAAGCGCGGGATGCTCTTGAGCGGAACCACCCCGGAGTTCGTCGTCAATGCCGCGTTGGTCTCGTGCAGGTTCGCCATGATGGCTGTTTGCTCCAGTGGTTTCCGGTGAGGGCTTGGCAATCTAGGTCGTGGCGCTCACTCGAGCGCCGCTGTCCCGGACATGCGGTCTTGGATCGCGGTGAGCTTGGGTCGCGGAAAGATTGAATCTGCGGCGGCGTCAAAGCCGTTTCGCATCCCCCGCGGCAGGAAGAACCCCGACACGAGCGTGAGCACCAACAGGACCAGCGGCGGGATAACCGACCAGCTCAGCTTCGGTGCGCTGTGCAGCGTGTCGCGCGGTGGGGGCGGCCCAAACACCATCGGCACGGCCAACCCCGCTAGACCGACAAATACGACCACAAGCAGGATCAGCGCAGTGATCCCGATCCACCCGAGGTCGGCGGCGAACAGCGAGCGAATCAGCAGGAATTTGCTGGCAAAGATACCGAATGGCGGCGCACCGGTGATGGCCAGAATCGACAGCACCCACAAAGAGCCTGTCCATGGCAACGCGGTCGCGGCCCCATGCACATCGCGCGCGATCTTCGTCCGGTAGACCGTCAGGATGTTGCCCGCCAGGAGGAACAGCGCGGCCTTGGTCAGCGCGTGATTCACACTGTGCAGCAAAGCCGGAAATGCTCCGACCGAGCCCGCG
>RFON01000104.1 GCA_009926625.1 Planctomycetota bacterium | reverse complement strand
CGAGCATGGTGACAACGCCCGATTCGTCCCGTACCAGCGGGCCGCGATCGAAGCCGCGGTGCGCGCGCAACTGGAACACGGACCATATCCCTCCGATCCTCGATTCGGTCGGGGCGATGCCGGCGCCCGGATCGCGAGTCGTCTCGCCGAACTTGAGTTCCGGCACGGGGCATGAAGCGATTCATGGCACCTCGCGTGGTATTCATCGGAAATCAGGGGGGACTTGAGCCTCTTGCCCTCTATCGCTCAATGGCGAAGCGGCTTTCGGACTCGCATGGCTGGCACAGCCGATTCGCGACATGGCTCGAACGCGAGGCCGCTGCCGCACTCGCCGATGCGCCACCCGGCAGCGATGCTGTCTCTCTTGAGCACGTCGCGCGTGAACTCTCGGCCTCGGAGGAACGCGATGTCGACCGACTCCTTCGTGAGTATCCAGGAGTGCACTGGAGTGAGGCCGTTGCCGCGGAGAGGGCGTTCACCGACTACTCCATGCTTCTCGGTTCCGCTGGAGATCGCCAGGAGACCCCGAGCTATGTGCAAGCGCTCGTGGTTCGGCTGGTTCGATTCCTCGAGCGTGCCATCGAGGGATGTGACGCTATGGTCTGCCAGACCGCGGACACGCTCTGCAGCCTGCTTGCCTTCAAGGTGGCGCGGAGACTCCGAGTACCCCACTTCGCCGTAGCACCAGCTTGGCTGCTCGAGCCGGGCCAGGAGGGCGGATTTCTCGCCACCACGGAGCATCTCGCTTGCGCCGCGATGGAACGCCGAATGGCCGAACGCGGCGAGCGCCCCCTCGACGAAATGGAGTTTGCGCGCACCGAAACACTGCTGGGCGCGATCCGAGGCTTCGCCAACAAGACCAGTTACACTGAACGGACATCCAAGGGCCGGTCCGCCGGACGCAACGCCCTGAGTCCGCAACTGGCGAACCTGCCCCGCTATTTGGCCATCAATGCACGCCGCGACCGCAGGGTCGAATATGTCGCGATCGATCCATGGTGCAAGATTCGCGCGAATGCG
>RFON01000103.1 GCA_009926625.1 Planctomycetota bacterium | reverse complement strand
CATCCCCAACGAGGCGCGCGAGGCGGCGAAGAACGACGAGGGGTCGAAGGTCGTTTGCCCCTACCCCGAGAACAAAGCCGAGCTGACGTTCGAGGAAGAAGAACTCGACATCGTGTTCCGCGACTGGGTTGAAGCCATCAGCCCCTCGTGCTCGCGCTTCGAGGCCGACGAGATCGCGGTCGATCCGCAGGAGATGGCGGCGATCTTCAACAAGTATCCTAAGGTCCGCGACATCGTCGTGCCCGCCCTGAAGAAGAAAGGCACCGCGTACTTCCCGATGCCACGCCTCTACGGCAAGCTGATGGATGACGGGCGCGCGCTGCAATACAGCTACGTGTCCGACGATGACGTGCTCAAGAGCTACAACGAGCAGCTCCAGAAGTTCGGCGAGCTGCTGATTTACGAGTCGCGCGACAACCTGCCCAAGGCGCTGACCGACCTCGCCAGCCTCGAGTGCCGCCTGACGTACATCCTCTCGGCGCGCGGTGACGAGAATCAAGCTAAGGACTACCTCGAAGGTTCAATTCAGCACTACCTGCTCGCGACCGACGTGGCGAAGGAGACCAACTCCAGCGACCCGGCGTTCGTGCTCGAAGCGGGCGTGATGGCGAAGATCAACGACGACCTCGGCCGCGCGTGTACCCTCTTCGACCGCGTGGTTTCGGAATTCCCAGGCTCAAAGGAAGCCGTCGACGCACAGATGTACATCGCCGTCTCTTGCATGCGCTTCTACCAGACGGCGGAGAACGAACGGATCGCCGCCGAGGAAGCCAAGCAGGAGAAGTCGGGCGCGCCGAACAAGGGCGCTGCGCCGGTCGCGACGCGCAAGCTCGACACGAACGCCGCGCTGACCCGCCTGCAACAGGCCAGCAACACCAGCGACCCGATCAAGCGCTCAATGGCGATCTACTCGCAGGCGATGATGTACAAGGCGCAGGGCGACTATAAGACCGCGAGCGATCTGCTGCTCAAGGTCGTCGATGCGTTCATCGATCAGGGCAAGGGGCCGGTCCAGAACGA
>RFON01000102.1 GCA_009926625.1 Planctomycetota bacterium | reverse complement strand
CCCTTCGGACACAGGTCCGCCAATGCGCTCGTGGAGCAGTTGAACAGCGCTCTTCATGCGTCTACGTTGCCACGCTCTTGCGTGTCGTGCGCGCTCAACCCCGGGCGCGCGTGAGTTATTCCGAAGCCAACAGCAACAGCGCTACAACCACCCACCCCTCGGATGGTCGCGCTCCCACAGTGCTTCGATCTTCTCCTCTAGCTCGTTCAGAAGCAGTGCCCGCGGCAACGCCTCCGCATCGGGCACCTTCAGCGCCAGCGCGAGCCGGCGTAGGTTCTCCGTGCTCGCTCCGCGGAGGAGGTTGTAGGTGAGCCTCACGGCCTCCTCCTTAGCAGTTCGATCGCGCGCTCCACGTGCGCGTCCTCGAGACCGTCGCGGACGTGGATGAAGCGCCGACCGAATTGCTTCAGCCCGTCGTCGGTGTCGTCGAGCACGACGAAGCGGTCGAGCTTCCTTCGCGACACCCAGTGGGTGATCTCGTCGCCGCGGTTGCCCAGGTCCGGAGTTGCGCCGAGGACGAGGCTACGACTTCGCAGGCCGCGCCTCTCCAGCATCGCTCCGATCTCCACGTGCGAGTGAAACAGACGCCACGTCGAGCTGATGACGATGGCGCCGCCGATCTTGTTGAGTCGCTCCACGCGCACCGGGTCGATGTGGTGCTCGATGTTCGCCTCCACGATCAGCCCCTCCGGCTTTGGCAAGCTGATGAGGTACTCGCGCGAGTTGAGGACGCCGTCGATGTCAAGAAAAATGGTCCTGCTCACGAGGCCTCCGCTTCCCAGCGCTCAAGCGCCGCCATCTCCGCGTCGACGACGCGCACGGCTCTCGCGAGACCGATGAGCACCTGCGGCACATCCTGCTTGACTTCCGCAGCGTTCTCCGAGTGGGACCGAGGCCTGTTAATCACCGGGTCGCTGGTTCGAGTCCAGCAGTCGGAGCTTGATTCAGCCAAATCAGGCGCACTCATCGAGTCCAGATGGTGCGCCTGTTCCGCTCCATCCCGCGAGTTCGTGAGCACCG
>RFON01000101.1 GCA_009926625.1 Planctomycetota bacterium | reverse complement strand
AGTTGCACGATGGTATCGACGATGTTGGGGTGATCTTTGGGATTCAGAAAATGCGTCATGCCAAACTTACGCGCCATCGCCTCGCGTTTGGGGTTGATATCGATGCCGATGATCTTGTCGGCGCGCGGAGGGTGCTGGGTATGGGTCGAAGGTGGATACGCGCCCGTTTCCGAGCAGGTCGCGGTCAGTGAGCTGCTTCGATACGGATCGCTGCTCACGGTCGACACGGCCAACGGGACCCGGGCGTGCACGTTTGTCGAGGCGTATCAGCGCGTAGGCGCTCGGGTGTCGAGGGTGGTGTACGAGCTTGGAGCAGAGCGCGACAGGTACGACCCCGTCGACACCACGCTCTACTTGGCATGCGGGCGTTCAGCTGCAGTCACGCCGACGTTCCACCGCGACGTCGCCGACTGGCTTGAAGCGCTGGTGACGACCGAGCGCGCTCATTGCCGGTTGCTAGACTGGCTCTGCTCCGCGTGGGACCTGCGTCACCCAACGGCGGCGCTGTATCTTGAGGGCGCCGGTTCCACTGGGAAGTCAATGCTTGCGCAGGGGCTGCAGCGGTGCTGGGGAACCGGGATCACGACATACGCCGATGTGGTCCTAGGGTCGTACTCGGCCGGCATCATCCGGCAGCCGATCGTGTGGCTGGACGAGCGGGCTCCGGAGGACCACCACGGCCGCGGGACCGCCGCGTTTCGGTCGCTGATCGGAAACCGCTCGCACCCGTACACTGAAAAGTACCAGCCAAGCGGAACGATTGTCGGGTGCCCGCGGCTGATCGTTACCTCGAACACGGACGACGCCCTGCGCTTCGGCCGGGAGGACCTGGTCCGGGCCGATCTTGAGGCGATCGCGATTCGGATCTTGCACCTTGATGTAGACAGCCGTGCCGCCGAATACCTGGCTAAGATCGACACTACCGGGTGGGTGGAGACTGAGGACGGGAAGCCGGGCAAGATCTGCGAACATTTGGCCTGGCTTCGTGACAACCACGTCATCACGCGTCTTGGAAAGCGCTTTTTGGTAGAAGGCGAGGTCGGCGCGTG
>RFON01000011.1 GCA_009926625.1 Planctomycetota bacterium | reverse complement strand
CCGCCACAGGAAGAATCCGACGAGAGCGGCGAGCCCCAACTGGAAGATGAGTTTCTCCCATGCAAAGAGCCCATCGCGCATCCCCGCCTCGCGGCGGCTTTGGGTCAGCTTCAGCCAATCATCCACACCACCGAGCGCCGCGAAGCTGATCGCAACGAGCAATCCAAGCTGGATGTATCGACTGTGCATCACATCACCGAGCAGCAGTGTGCTGCCCACGAGGGCGCCCACGATCACCAGCCCTCCCATCGTGGGCGTGCCCGCGCGCCCTTGCATCTTCTGGTTGAGCGCCTCGTTGCCGAACTCGGGAACATCGCCGATCTTCTTGTGCGCGAGCCAGCGGATCACCCGCGGTCCGAACATCGCCACCAACACGAACGCCAGCAGCGCTGCGAAGAGCGCGCGGAACTCCACTTGGTAGAGCACCATCACGATCCACGACAGACCGCGTTCGTCGAGCCAGCCCTGCGTTGCCTCCACGAGGTTGTAGATCATCAGGCAGCCATCCTCTCCTGCAGCGAGTTGAGGAGCAGTTCCAGCCGACACCCGCGTGAACCCTTCAGCAGCACCGCATCGCCGGGGCGAAGCGCCCCGAGCACGCGCTTGATCGACTCGGTCGAGAGATCTGGAACATGAAGCACCTCGCAAGTGTTCTCACTGCGGCAGGCCGCGGCGCCATGAGCGGAGAGCGGACCGACGAACACAGCCAGCGCGGGTGGACCGCCGCAGGTTCCCGCTGCGACCGCGCGGCCGATTTCTGCGTGCAGGTGCGGGCCCGCATCGCCGAGTTCAAGCATGTCCCCAAGGACCGTGACCTTTCGCTGACCCGCGGCGGCGCGTTCACCGAAGGTGCGCAGCGCAGCCATCATGGCATCTGGATTCGCGTTGTAGGCATCGTTGAAGAGCGTCATGCCGCAGAGTTGCTGACGCACGAAGCGCATGTCCGCTGGCGCGACCGCCGCACAGCCGCGCGCGATTTCATCGTCGCTCTGTCCACGATCGATGCCGATCGCGATCGCGGCAAGGGCATTCATGGCGTTGTGCTCGCCGTCGAGTGCAAGGCGGACCTCGAAACGCCTCCCGCACGCGTCGACTTCGATGTCCTGCCCACCCTCAGGTCGCGCGGCGCGCGTGCGCAGCCGAACATGGTTGGCTGGACCGATGCCGAATCGCACCACGCGGACGCCAGTCGGCAGCGCGGATTCAAGGGCCGCATCGAGCATGCTGCTGTCGCCGCGCACGATGGCCAGGGATCCCGCATGCAAACCAGCAATGAGCGAGAACTTTTCCCGAAGGATCGCGTCGACCGATCCGAGCCCGCCAAGATGCGCCTTTCCAACCATGGTGATCACGCCCACATCAGGCCGCGCAAGCGCAGTCAGGGCGGCGATCTCACCCGGACTGTTCATGCCGATTTCGGCGAGGAGGAAATCGTCGCCCCGCCGACCACCAAGCAGCGTGATCGGAACGCCCACATCGTTGTTGAAGCTCTTCGGGCTCGCCGTGCCGCGGAATCGCGTTGCAAGGACCGCTTCCATCAGGCGCCGCGTGGTGGTCTTGCCTGAACTGCCCGTGATCCCCACCACTTGGGTTCCGTGCAGTTGCGTGCGCCAGAAACGCGCCGCAGCCTGCAGCGCCGCGCGCGTGTCGCGCACGATCAGCACCGACGCTGGCTGCTGCCCCGCCAGTCGGATTCGATTCCACCGCGACTCCTCGACAACGATCACGCTCGCGCCCGCTCGCACCGCTTCCAGCAGATGATCATGCGCATCGTGCCGATCGCCTCGAAGCGCGAAGAACGCGCGCCCACCCAAGTCGCTCCGCGTGTCGGTCCCGATGCCTCGCAGAACCGTCGCATCCGAAGGTGTTTCCACCCATGCACCTTGGACCGCGCTTCGCAGTTCCTCAGGTGTCAGGAACGACGACGGTGTGCTGGCGGCGTTTGCGTGAGGACCATTCATGCGTGGACTCCCTGTGGTTCGGACTGGCGCGCTGAAACTGCGCTTTCTGCGGCGGATTCACTCGCCGCTGCGATCCGAGTCGACCGAATCGCAGCGCGCGCCTGTTCGCAGTCATCGAAGTGGCGCTTCTCCGTCCCGATGATCTGGTAGTCCTCATGCCCCTTGCCCGCGATGAGCACGATGTCACCCGTGCGTGCCGCCGCGACTGCAGCGGCAATCGCAGCCGCGCGATCAGGCTGCACATGAACGCGCGCGCGACGATCGGCTGGAATGCCGGCAACGATCTCCGCAATGATTGCGTTGGGATCCTCCGTGCGCGGGTTGTCGCTCGTCACGAACACGAGATCCGCGCCGCGCACCGCTGTTGCCGCCATGCGCGGACGCTTCGTGCGGTCGCGGTCCCCGCCGCATCCAAAGACCAACACGATGCGACCCGACCCGACCACTGGACGCAGCGCCGAAAGCACATTCGAGAGCGCGTCATCGGTGTGCGCGTAGTCCACGAGCACCGCGAACGGATCATGCAGGGCGGTGACCGGCTGCAATCGTCCCGGCGGAGCGGACGCCGTCGACAGTCCCTGCTCCAGTTGCTTCGCAGGGACACCCAGCGCCCACGCTGCTGCCACTGCTTGGAGCGCGTTCATCGCATTGTGCCGCCCCACGCATGGGAAGTCCGCATCGAAGGTGCCCCACGGACCATGCAGCCGCAGCCGCATGCCGCCGAGCGCCACGCATGTGATCTCCGCAGTGCACTCCGCGCGCGTATCGGTCGTGCTGCAGCGAATCACGCGCGCCGCGCACGAGCGCACCATGCGCGCATGCGCCGGATCGTCGCCATTGACGACCGCGAACGCGCCTGATGGAAGCCCATCGAACAGTTGGGCCTTGGCGTCCGCGTACGCATCCATCGACCCGTGGTAGTCGAGGTGATCGCCAGTCAGGTTCGTGAAGACCGCCACTGCAAAGTCGATCCCGCGCACGCGACCCTGGTGGAGCGCATGACTGGAAACCTCCATCGCGACCGCTTCGCAGCCATTGCCAGCCATCGCGCCGAGCATGCGTGCCAACTCGATCCCGCCCGGCGTCGTCAGTTCCGCGGGCGTGCGCGTCGCGCCGTCATCGATGACCACCGTGCCGATCAGGCCGCACCGTGTCGCCGCATGCATCAGGATGTGCTGCACCAAGAACGCCACCGTTGTCTTGCCGTTCGTTCCCGTGATGCCGATCATCCGCATCGCCGCTGACGGGAAGCCCGCGAACGCATGCGCGAGATCAACGCCAGTCGTGGCCGCGTTGTCGCACTGCAACATCGAAACCCCGGCATCACGCAGTTCCGTCAGGGGCACGCTGCCGTCGCACAGGACCGCTGCGGCCCCGCGCGCGACCGCATCCGTGATGAAGGCGCGACCATCGCCGCGCGTTCCACTGCGGGCGACGAACAATGAACCGCGCGCGACCTTCCGGGAGTCGTCCGTGACACATCCGATATCGGGGTCACCATCTCCCAAGACCGTCACGCCGTCCACTTTGGCGATCAGGTGAGACAACTTCATGGATTCATAGAACTCACCATGGATATCGGCACTTGGTCGCCCGACGCTTGACGGTTCGAGCGACCGAATGTGCGACTGAATCCGCGACTGAATCCGCGCGCTGCGAGGCGGGCGGGTCAGGGAAGTATCAGCATGGCGTCGCCGAAGGAGTAGAAGCGATACCCCTCGCGCTGCGCGAGTGCGTAGACCCGCTTGAGCCGATCGAGTCCGATGAGCGCGCCGACAAGCGCGAGCAGCGTTGACCTCGGCAGATGAAAGTTGGTCAGCAGTCGGTTGGTCCAGCGGAACTCGAACCCTGGCGCGATGAGCATGTCGGTCGCGAACGCCAGCGCGGGTTGATCACCCTGCCCGCTCGCCACCAACTGCCGCGCGCGCTCGAGCGCGTCGATGGGCAGCGGTCGTGACAGCGACTCGAGCAGTCGAACCGAAGTCGTTCCCACTACGAGGCTTGCCGCTGGATCGCAGTGTGCCAGCGCGCACATGGCTGCGGCCGAAACGCGGCAGCGCTCCGAGTGCATCGGATGCGTCTCGAGCGTTGGCGCGTCCACTGGGCGGAAGGTGCCAGGCCCCACCTGCAGCTCGGTGCGGATCGTTGCAACTCCCTGCGCCGCAATCTTTTGCAGAAGGTCAGTCGTGAAGTGCAGCCCTGCGGTTGGAGCGGCGCAGCTCGGCAGATCACTTCCGCGCGCATACACGGTCTGGTACTCGCGGCGGTCCGCATCGTCTGTATCTCCCGCCGCAGCCAACGATTCCCCGCGCTGCTGCCGAGCCGCCAGTATGTACGGCGGCAGCGGAGTCCAACCAGCCGCGTTCCATGCCGCCGTGGCCGTCAGACCGCCGCATATCGACACGACCCAGTGAACACCATCGCGCCGCTCGAGCCGCACCCTCACTTCGATTTCGTCCGTCGGCGGCGTCAGACGCAGCACATCGCCAGACGCAAAGTGCTTGGCGCCTCGAATCATCACGCGCCACAGCCCATCACTCGTTGGATCGACGAACAGACCCTCGCATGTCCGACCATCACCATCGCGCGCGGCGAGAAAGCGCATCGCCTCGACACGCGTCTCGTTCACGATCAGCGCGCCCGCAGCATCGAGGTAGCCGACGATGTCGCGGATGGATCGGTGCTCGACGCGGTCCGCTGCGCGGTGCAGCACCATCATGCGCGCCGAATCGCGCGGCTCTGCTGGATGCGTGGCGATGCACGCGGGGTCAAGCGCATAGTCGAGGTCGTCGGGCGTGACGGTGCTGGCGTTCATGGGGATGGATCGCCGTCCCGTGATGGCATACCGCGACAGGAAACGACTGCGCCTGCAGCAATCTGCCGACCGCGGCGGAACGCATCCCATGACATGACGCTTCCGCCCGGGGGCTGCACATCCAGCAACTCAACCGTGCCTTGACCGCAGCCCACATGACCGTCCAAAGTGATCTCGCCCGTGGGCACGCCCTGCGCACTGCCACCGACCGCCGTTCGCGCCCGAAGGATGCGCAGCGCATGCTGCCCCACCACCGCATCAACGCCCGGCCAAGGGCTGAGCCCATTGATCCTCGCGCACACCGCCTTTGCATCCGCAGCGAAGTCGACCCATGCATCCGCCCGCGAGAGTTTCGCGGCGCGCGTCACAAACCGCTCATCCTGTTGAACGCCACCGAGCGATTCAAGTGCGCGGGCTGCGCGCTGGTGTCGCGGCGTATTCGAGTGCGCATCGAACGCCGCGCGCCAGCGTCGCACGGTGTCGAGCAGCGGCGCACAGCCGAGCACGCTCAACCGATCATGCAAATCGCCCGCGGTCTCTCCTTCGCGCGGCTCCGTGGACGCTTCGGCGAAGACCGCACCTGCATCGATTCGATCGGCGAGTCCGATCACCGTCACACCAACGCGCGCATCGCCCGCCATCAGTGATCGTTGGATCGGCGCCGCACCGCGCCACGCGGGCAGCAGCGATCCATGCACATTCACGGCAGCGACTCCATCGAGCAGTTCCCGACCTAGCCGCTGCCCGAATGCGACCACCACCAGCAGGGCTGCACCAGTGCCGCGAATGCGCGCCAGCGAGGCTCCCGACGACGCATCGTCCGTGCGTTCGAGTGGAAGCGCATTCGCAAGCGCCCATGCGCTGACTGGCGTCGGCGCAAGCGTCTGACCGCGCCCCGCCTTGCGGTCCGGCTGCGAGACGACGCACGCCACATGCAACCCGAGTTCAGGCGCAGCCGTTCGCAGCGCTGCAAACGGCGCGACCGCAAACGCTCCACTCCCAAGCAGCACGATCGGCACGGGCTCCGAACCGCTCACTCACCCTCCTCAAGCGCCTTCAACTTCTTGCGGTTGACCAGCCGGTCCATCACGCTCATGCGGTCAATGATGAGAACGCCATCGAGGTGGTCCATCTCATGCTGCCAGCAGCGCGCCATGAGTTCGCTTGACTCCATACGAAAGGCGCGTCCATCCAAGTCGGTCGCCTCGATCTCCACGATCGGTTGCCGCCGTACCGAACCGCGGATATCCGGCAGGCTCAGGCACCCCTCCTCCTGCGCCTCGAGCGTTCCTTCCACACGGATGATTCGCGGATTGATGTACACGATCCCGCCCGCGTCACCTTCGTCATCTTCCCGCTGCGTCACGAAGAGTCGCAGGGACTCGCCGACCTGCGGCGCTGCCAACCCGTATCCATCCTCCTCGTGCATGATGCGGATCATCTGCTCCGCAAGATCGCGGATTTGACCGTCGATTTCGCCAATCGGATCGGCGCGCCGCCGCAGCACCGGATGTGGATGCAGCACGAGGGATCGCACGCTGCGAGAGTCTAATGGAGTCTGCCGCGAAGAATTGCCGCGCGATGCGCGATGCGCTACCCTCCAAGTCTCCGAGGAAACGCATCCCACGGAAATGACATCCCGGAGACTCCCCTTGATCCTCCCCTGGAAGAAGAACGAAGGCGACAAGAAGGCGGTGTTCGTACCGTCGCCCGAGAAGGCGCGGCTGTTCCTCGAACGCGCCGACAAGGCCATCGCCCAGTCGGGCTTCGAGGTGGCGCTCTTCTACTTCGCCAACGCGCTGAAGTTCGACCCCGCGAGCGTGCCGACGCTCGATTCGATGTGGGCGTGCGCGAAGCAGAACCACCAAGGAGGCGGAAAACCTGCCACTGGAGCAGAGGTAAAGCCGCTCGAGGGACCATCAGCCGTGGATCGCCTTGCGGTGGCAACGCTGCTGTGGATGCGCGACCTCAACAACCACGAACGCAGCCTCGACATGCTCGGTGCCAGCATCAAGGCTGAGTTGCCCGCCGTGGGCGCATGGGCAGCTCCGAAGGTGTTCAACCTCCTGAGCGTCGTGATGCGCGACAAGCCCAACCGCAAAGTGGTTCTCCGCGCGAAGGATCTCTTCGTCGAGGTGGGTGCATGGGAGGAAGCCAAACTCTGCATCGAGAAGGCGCTCGAGATGGATCCGTCCGACACCAAGCTCGAAAGGGAGTTCAAGCAAATCCTGGCCAACCGCGCGATGGTGGCAAGCGGCTTCGATCGCGACGGTGGACGCGGCAACTTCCGCGACAATGTGAAGGACCTCGACAAGCAGCGCAGTCTCGAGGAGCAGGATGCGATCACGGGCAGCGTCGGCGCGGAGGAACGCAACCTCGAGCGTGCGAAAGCGGACTACGAGGCGAATCCGCGTTCGCCCGATGCGGTACAGAAGTACTGCCTCGCGCTCAAGCGAACGGGCACTCCAGAGCACGAAGCCGCCGCCTTCAAGGTGTATCTCGCAGCCTATGAGGCGCTCAAGGAGTACCGCTTCCGCATGGCGGCGGGCGACATCAAAATCGGTCGGGCACAGCGCCATCTTGCCGCAGCAGAAGATGCGGCGACCAAGGCACCCACGGACGCGACCGCTCGCGCGAATGCGGATCGCCTGCGCAAGGCAGTGCTCGAACTGCAGGCGACCGAGTTCCGCGAGCGTGTGCAGAACTATCCGTCCGACCGCAGCATGAAGGCAGAACTCGGTCGGATCCTGTTCGAACTCGGCAACTTCGAGGAGGCCATGGGCTGCCTACAGGTGGCCAAGGAAGAGCCGAAGATGCGCGTGTCGGCGGCGCACATGCTCGGTCGATGCTTCGCGGCTTCGGACTGGCATGCCGAAGCGGTCGGCGAATTCAAGGAAGCTCTCGCCGCACTCGATGTGACGAGTGCCGCGCGTGAGCAAGACATCCGCTACGACCTCATGCTGTCCCTGACCGAGCTGGCGAAGCTCGAACGCAGCGCGCAGCACGCGCGCGATGCCGCAGACATCTGCTCCGCCATCCTTCGCAAGGACATCAACTTCCGCGACATTCGTCAGCGCCGCAAGGATCTCGACGCGCTGGTGAAGGAACTCTCCTGAGCATCCCAGGAGTCCCGAGCACCTTGAGCATGGCAACGACTGCGGAGAATTGCCCTCGGATCGCCGCCGTCATTCCCGCCCGCATGAACTCCTCCCGCTTCCCCGGCAAGATGCTGGCGGACGCGACGGGGCGTCCGCTGATCCAACATGTCTGGGAACGCGCTCGAGCCTGCCCGCGCGTGCACGAGGTGATCATCGCCACCGACGATTCGCGCATTGCGTCTGCGTCGGCGCGGTTCGGCGCGCGCTGCATCATGACCCGCGCAGATCATCCCAACGGCACCTGCCGCATCGCCGAGGCGATCGCGCAGGTCGATGCGGACATCATCGTGAATGTGCAGGGTGACGAACCGGAACTCGAACCAGAACTCATCACGGCAGCGATCGATGCACTGATCGCCGATGCGGCAGCGGACATGTCGACCGTCGTGTCGCCGTTCCTCCCCGGCGAGGACCCCGCCAATCCGAACATCGTGAAGTGCGTCGTGGGCAGCACAGGGCGAGCCCTCTACTTCTCGCGCGCGATCATCCCTTTCGTGCGCGACGCCGCGAGCGAAGGCGCAGCGGCACCGCTCAAGCATGTCGGACTCTATGTGTACCGACGCGCGTTCCTCCCGCGGTTCGCAGCGCTCCCGCCGACGCAGCTTGAACGCACCGAACAACTCGAGCAGCTTCGGGCGCTCGAGCATGGCTTCGCCATCGCGGTCGCCCAAGGCATTGCGCGCTCGCAGGGCATCGACACGCCAGAGCAGTACGACGCGTTCGTCAGCCGCTGGAAGCGCCAACCGCAGGTTTCGGCGCAGGCTTCGCCGCCGCATCCCTGATCGTCCGAGCCCACTCGCGCGCTCGATCGCGCGCGCGCGGATCGCGGTCGCTCGCAGCAATCGCGTCGATGTCGGGCAGCGCCTCGCGTGCTGCGAGCTTCGCGAGCGCTTCGCCCGCTGCATCGCGCGCACGAAGTTCAGGGTCGGTCAGCCACCGCATGCACAGCCGCACTGTTTCCGCGCGCTGCGCAGTATCCGAGCTGCCGCGCGTTAACTCCGCCAGCGTGCCGATTGCAGTGGAACGCATCCGATCCATGAAGCCAAGCTGCGCGAGCGACTCCACCCGCGCACGCAGTTCGTTCAGCTGCAGCGCACTGATGGTTTCGAGCGCAGCGATCCGCACGCGTTCGCTTGGAATGCCTTGCTCGAGCATCCGCTCGAGCCCGCTGCGCAGCGCTGCATCGCCTTGGAGTGCCGTGCGCTGCTCGGCGAAGTCAACTCCGCCGAGCCGCCGCAGCGCCTCGCACGCACTCGTCCGAACCGCGTAGCCATTCTCGCGCTGCAGGGCGTCGGTCAGGCGCGCACGCGACTGCTCGAACGGCACCGCGCCCATGCTTGCAGCGATGGATGCGCGCACCGTCGCGGGACATTCCTTCTCGTTTTCTGCCGGCGGCTTCCCAAGCGCAGGCACCACCAACCGATCGAACAGCGTTGTCATGGATTCGCGTGCGCTCGGCGAACCGTAGGCAGCGATTGCCTCGACCGCCTCACTTCGGAGCGAGGCGCGCACGCCCGAATCTGCCGCCACCGCTGCGAGCGCCTCAAGCGCGCTCGGCGACTCGCGCTTGGCAAGTGCACGCGCAGCCTGACGCCGCGCAGCCGAGGTGGGACCTGCCCGAAGCTGCTCGATCAGCCATGCATCAGGCAGGTCCACCGAGAGCACCTTGAGCACATCGAGCATCGGATCGACCGCGACCATCGTCGGTGGACCATCGAGCTCCACCTCACGCACGGACGCCGCGCCATCGACCGACACCGCCACGGTGCGATCTCCGCTCGCGGTGCGGACGACGACTGGCAAGTCGAATCGCATCCAAGGTGCCGCTGCGTTGCGCATCGACTGCGTCACCTCGATGCGCAGCCGACGCGGTGCAGGGTCGTACGACGCCTTCACGCCGATCTCGGGACTTCCAGGACGGAAGCACCACTGCTCGAAGAACTCCTCGAGGCTCGATCCGCTCACCTCCTCGAGGCAGCGGCGAAAGTCCGCCGTCTCCGCCAATCGTCCGCCGAAGCGCTTGAAATACAGATGAACTCCTCGGAAGAACGCATCGTCGCCGAGTCGGCGACGCAGCATGTGCAGCACCGATGCACCCTTGGGATACGGGTTCGCGTTGCGCCGGAATGTCTCGCCCGGCGAACCGTACACGCGCGAGCACATCGCCTGCGGCATGAGCGGTGGCGTTCCTGCGGCGGCCGCAGAGTCGGCGCCCGCAACGCCAGCGCTGCCGAGGACCTGGTCGTAGTAGCCGTCGACTCCGTCGCGCTCCTCCATCCAAAGGGCAGTGCCATAGGTCGCCCATCCCTCGTTCAACCAAATGTGCTCCCAACTCCTGCATGTGATCAGATCACCCGTCCACTGATGACAGAGTTCATGCGAGATCAAACCATCGAGATCGCCCTCGATGAGCGATGTCGTATCGAGCAGCGCCCCCGCATTCATCGTCGTTGCAGATGTGTTCTCCATGCCCCCTGCGGCAAAGTTGCGAACCACCAGTTGGTCGTAGCGAGCCCAGGGATAGGCAACGCCAAAGACGCGTTCAAACACCTTCATCATGCGATCGGTGTTTGCGTAGGTATTGCGCGCGAATGCGGCGTGATCGGGGCGCGTCCAGACCGCCATCGGAACTCCGCTGAGCGGCGCGGCGAGCTCGGTGCGCTGAAAGTTCCCAGCGACGAGCGACACCAGATACGGCACATGCGGCTCGTCCTGGACCCAGTGCCACACCTCACGCTTTCCGAGTGACTCATGTTTGGCAAGCCTGCCGTTCCCACTGACCGACACGCCTTGCGGCACATCGACGATCAGTTCTGTGGCCAGTCGCACATTGGGAAAGTCGTGGACGGGGAACCAGTGATGATTGCTCTGCGGCTGCCCTTGCGTGTGAACCTCGGCCGCCGCCGCTGGCGCGCCATCCGTTGTTGGAAGCGCGGGTGAGAATGTCATCCCCCGTCGCGGGTCGCGCACTCGGTAATCGATTCGGACTCGATGATCCTCTGCGGCAGCGTCGCCTGCGCCCCCGAAGTGCGGACCGATCGGATCCGCCAGCCGAACCTGCAGGACATCATCCGCATGAGACCACTCCAGTGTGCGCCCCTTGCCGCCGACCTCCTGGACCGCGGCGACTTCCATGTCACCCGCATCGAGCCGCAGCGTCTCGACGCGTTGCCCCGCCGCGCGAAATGTGTAAACCGCAGAACCCACGAACGACGGATCATCGAGATCCTCAAAGCGCAGCGACAACTCCACGCGCCGCCACTCCACCTGCGGATCGGGCGGAAAGTGCTCGCGCGGCTCGTCGACCATCCGCGCCGACGCGGCAGTCACGACGGCAGCCAAGGCGAGAGAACGCAGCCAAGTCGATCGAAAGTGCGCAGTCATCCCCATCTTGTACCCGCTTCGACCCTTGAGTACGATCGGGCATGCCTCCTGAGGTGCCCGGATCGGGCGACACCTTCCTTTCGCAGTTCTCCAACAGTGAAGAGAGCAGCGAACATTTCTCTCCTGCACCAACTGGCTATGTGAGCGGCAAGACGAAGTTCGTCGTCGTCATCGGCACGGTCATGAGCGGCCTTGGCAAGGGCATCTTCGCCAGTTCGCTCGCGAAACTCCTCCAAGACAAAGGCCTCTCCGTCGCGCCAGTCAAGCTCGAGGGTTATCTCAACATCGATTCCGGCACGCTGAACCCCTACCGCCACGGCGAGGTGTTCGTGCTTGACGACGGACTTGAGACCGACATGGATCTCGGGACCTACGAGCGTGTGCTCAACCAGAATCTTGGACGGCGCAACTTCATGACCGCCGGGCAGATCTACACCGACATCCTCGAGCGTGAACGCCGCGGCGGGTACCTCGGGCGCGATGTGCAGATGATCCCGCATGTGACCGGCGCAGTGAAGATGCGCCTGCGCGAACTGGCGATGACGGGTCCCAACGCCAAGCAAGTCGATGTCGTGTTCGTCGAAGTGGGCGGCACGGCAGGCGACTACGAAAACGGCTTCTACATCGAGGCGCTGCGCGAACTCGCGTTCGAGGAGGGCGATGGCAGCACCTGCTTCGTTGCGCTCACCTACATCCTCGAACCATCGATCCTCGGCGAACAGAAGTCGAAGGCGGCGCAGCTCGGCATCAAGCGACTGATGGAGGCGGGCATCCAACCGCACATCATTGCATGCCGCGCGAAGAACCCCGTGCTGCCCAAGGTCGCCCAGAAGATCTCGATGTTCTCGAATGTGCCGATGAAGCGTGTCTTCTCGATGCACGACCGCGAATCGATCTATGTCATCCCCGACGCGATGCGCTGCGAGGGGCTTGACCGCGAAATCCTCTCGTTGCTCCACCTCCATGACCGAGTCGACACCGCCGCGGAGGACCGCGCGCGGAAGGGTTGGGACGCGTTCACCGCGCAGCTCGCCGGCACGCGCGACCACCGCATCACGCTTGGCATCACCGGCAAGTACGCAGCGCTTCGAGACGCCTATGCATCGATTGACAAGGCGGTCGAGCACTGCGCGGTCACCCTCGGCGCGGAAGTCGACATCCGTTGGATCGATACCTCCGACATCGAGACAGGTGCACGCGCTGCGGCGTCCCTCGAAGGTGCGGATGCCATCATCGTGCCTGGCGGTTTCGGGATGCGCGGCGTCGAAGGCAAGGTGCTCTGCGTGGAATGGGCGCGCGTGAACCGCGTGCCGTTCCTCGGCATCTGCCTGGGATTCCAGATGGCGGTCATCGAGTATTCGCGCAATGTGCTCGGCTGGAAGGACGCCCACTCGACCGAGTTCGACCCGAAGTGCGGACATCCCGTCATCAGCGAACTGCCCGATCAGAAGCGGCTCGAGGGGATCATGGGCGGAACCATGCGACTCGGCGCGCAAGATGTCGCGGTGCAGGCAGGATCACTCGCGTCGTTCCTCTGGAAGGGCGCGACCACGGTGCGCGAACGATTCCGCCACCGATACGAAGTGGATCCAACTTTCATCCAACAACTCGAGTCAGCGGGGCTCGTGTTCAGCGGGCGACACCCGAAGCACCCCATCATGCAGATGCTCGAACTCCCAGTGAAGGAGCATCCGTTCTTCATCGGCGCACAGTTCCATCCCGAGTTGACCAGCCGCCCGCTGGTCCCGCAGCCGATGTTCATGGGACTCATCGCCGCCGCGATCGCGCAGCGCGACCCGACCTTTGCGCAGTCGGAACTTGGTCGCCGCTGGGTGCGCAGCACATCGAACGCGCCAAGCCAGCCCGCAGCCTGACGCTGCGCGACCCACCGCTATACTCGTCCATTCGATATCTGTTTCGAAGAGGCGATGTAGCTCAGCCGGTTAGAGCGAGGAATTCATAATTCTTAGGTCGGCGGTTCGAGTCCGCCCATCGCCACTCCCCCCCACGCACTGCGATTGACGAGGCACGCCAAGCCATGCTCGGTTCACTAAAGGCGGACATCCTGCTGCAGGCAGCGATGCGCACCGAAACGCAGTTGATCATCGACCGCGAGGCATTGCAGCCGATCGGGGCGTTCGATGCGAACTCCCCTGCGGAAGCGTTCACTGGCAAAGTGGGACCCCGCCAAGTCGTTCTCGTCACCCACGGCCGCGATCCAACGCATCAGTGTGACCGCATTGGGACGATCCCCGCCGCCACGACCTGCGCGGCGGCGCTCGCTCGCTTCAGCCCGAAGCTCATCGTGAACATCGGAACCTGCGGCGGATTCCTCGCGCGTGGTGGGTCCATCGGCGATCTGCACCTGCCCGAACGCGTCGCCTTCCACGATCAGCGCGTGCCGATCCCAGGGTTCCGCGAGTTCGCGCGCGGCGAACTCAACACGCTCCCCGTCGATGCGCTGCGGGCAGAACTGGGAGCACTCGGCGGGACGTGTTCCAGCGGAGGCAGTCTTGATGCAACACCAGAGGACAGGGCAATCCTCGAAACGTTGGAAGCGCGTTGCAAGGACATGGAAGCCGCGGCGATCGCCTTCGTCGCGCGCGACTGGCGCGTGCCGTTCATTGCGGTGAAGTGCGTCACGGATCTCGTCGATGACCCCGAAGCAGTCCAAGATGCGTTCCTGCGCAACCTTCGCAGCGCCACCATGCGCCTCGCGACAGCGGCCAGTGCCCTGCTGCGATCCGACTACTTGCCCGTCTGATGCCCGCGTGATGCCCGCCTGATGCCCTGTCGAAACGCCCGATGCGCGACTTGAACGCGCGACCTCCAGTTTAGGAAACCGGTGCTCTATCCAACTGAGCTAATCGGGCACGATGCGCGAACCAGACTGGAGGCGCCGTCGGTGGCTCGGCGCATGCGCCGTCACGGCTCTTCGTGATAGTCGCTGTAGCGCCCACCCGACGAGCGATCGATCTTGGCCTGCATGAAATAGAGCACGCACCAGCCGGCAAGGAACACCATCCAGATGACATTCGACAGAAGGACCAATTCCATGTCCGCATCATAGCGCGCACCGCTGCGAACACGGTCGCATGGCGGATGCGCATCCGCCCGTAGGCTGCGCGGTTCATGGAGGATCCGCTCTTCCACATCGTGCTCTATCAGCCGCAGATTCCGCAGAACACCGGCAACATCGGCCGCACGGCGATGGCCACCCATTGCCGACTTCACATCATCCATCCGATCGGCTTCGACATGGATGAAAAGGCAAGGCGCCGCGCGGGGCTCGACTACTGGGAGCATGTCGACTGCGTTGAGCATGCGTCGTGGGATGCGTACCTCCAGTCGCAGCGCCCAAATCGGCTTTGGCTGTTCACCACGAGAGGCACGCAACCGCACTGGAACGCGCAGTTCCGACTCGGCGACCACCTGCTTTTCGGGCAGGAACTCGGCGGCGTTCCAGAGGCGGTCCACGCCTGGGTGGACGGCACCTTTGGTTCAGCGAACCGCATCTCATTCCCGATGATCGCGCAGCCCGAGGCCCGAAGCCTCAACCTTGCAACGGCGGTGGCATGCGGCGTTTACGAGGGACTTCGTCAGGTCGCAACAGGAACGGAACGACTCCCTGCCGCGTATCATCCTTGAGAACTTCCCATGCAACCACCCAAATCGCCGATCGTTACGCGCTTGCCACGCGGATTTACGCTTGTTGAACTGCTCGTGGCGATCGGCATCATCATGGTGCTCGTTGCCATCCTGCTTCCAGCCCTCGGCAAGGTCTCGAACAAGGCCCGCATCACCTCGACAACATCCACCATGAACGAGTTCGCCAAGGCGTGCGACTCGTTCTACGCACAGTTCGGCTACTACCCAGGCATCGTGCCAGAGGAAATCCTCGCGAGCACGCCGAATGCTCCCATCAGCGGCACCGAGAACGCACTGCTCCACCTCATGGGAGGCGCTGTGCGCGATGACGATCCGACCTATGCCACCGACACGGGAACCGTGCTGACATTCGGCTCCGGCACGAATGTGGTACGGATCAAGGTCTCGCCCTTCAACATCGGGAAGGGCCCTCGCATCGAAGGGAAGCAGTACGAGTCCTTCTTTGCGCCCAAGGACACGCAACTGCGCGTGTGCCTCGGTCAAACTGGGGAGACGAATGTGCAGCTCCCGGACCTGATCGATGCCTGGGGACAGCCGATCGGCTATGTGCGCGCGGGTCGCGCAACGGGACGCATCACACGCGCCACTGAATTCACGCAGGCGGCGACCGACCCTTACCCGCAGTTCTTCATCGAGCCGCTCTTTCCTTATTGGCGCTCGACCGCGCTCGGCGACCTCGGGTCTGACCAAGTAACCAACTCCGTCTTCATGACTGGGTCGCCAAGTGACCGCGCCAACTTCTTCGCTCAGTTGATTCGCAATCCGGCGATGGGTTCGTTTGCTTCGCTTGCCGACGCACAAGGCGGAACGCCTCGCGGCAAGTACTACATTTTCTCTGCGGGTTCGGACGGCATCTTCTTTGCCAAGACAGGTGACGGACCAACGCCATCGATCGCAACGCTCAGCTTCACTGGTGTGGACGCACGTCGCCCTGACATCACCAACACCTACAACGACATCATCGTTGCTGGCGGCGGCTGATCGTCGCCCTGCCGCGAACTCCGACGCATCGACGATTCCTGCAAACGGACCCGCAAACAAAAAGGCCCGCGCCATCAGGCACGCGGGCAGGGAGACGCGGATCGTTCAATCGTTCGGTCAGAGAACTCAGTCGGGGAACTCAGTCGGGGAACTTGTAATCGCCCTTCGGAGGATCGGCTGGCGGCGGTGCCTTTGGCGGTGCGCCTTGACCAGCAGGTCCCCCACGACCTTCGGGGCGACCAGGGCGACCCTCGCCGCCCATCTCGCGCATGGTCTCGCGCATCTCTTCCATTGCTTCCTTCACCGTCTCCTGCTGCTCAGGGGTCAGCACTGCCATGATCTGATCGCGCACCGCATCAAACTTCGGCATTGACGCTCGCAGACTCTGGAACTCTTCCATCATCTTCTGGCGATCGCCACCTGGTGCAGCACCCGCAGCGCCACCTGGCGTGCCGCCTGGCGTGCCGCCTGGCGTGCCGCTCGGTGCGCCACCTGGCGTGCCATCCTTGCCGTTTGGTCCAGCGGGTCGACCCTCTCCGCGCTGCGGGCGATTGCCTCGCGCTGCGCGCTCGAGCTCCTGCATCCTGGCGCCGTTCTTCTCGCGCCACGCTTGCATCTCCTTCTCGAAGGTTGCTCTGATTGAGTCGATCTTCGTGCGCTGATCATCCGAGAGCGAACCATCCACCCGCTTCATCGCCCCCTTGAACAACATCAACTCGCGCCCAGGACCAGGGCCCATCGCTCCGCGCCCGCCCTTTCCATCACGCTCGCCGAATCCACCCTTGCCTTGGGCTGCATCGGGTGGCACGGGCGGACCCTTCAGGATCCCACCATCGCCATTGCCCGCCGGCGCGCCTTGGCCAGGCGGAGGTGGCGGTGGGGCTTGGCGCTGCTTGGTGCCGCCCTGCATTGCATCGTCGTCGTCCATCGTCCATGCGCACGCCGAGTGCGCAATGAACAGGAATGACGCGGATGCCGCAATGGCTGCGAGTGTCAGGGCGGTCGTTCGGACAGAATTGATCATGGTCATCGTGGAAGTCCTTTCGCCAAGGATTGTCGCAGAATGTTCCGATTGGGACAGCCCCTACCATCGATTTCCCATGTCCATGAATGATGCCGAACTCCAATCCGCGCTCCGTACGGTCAAGGACCCCGACCTTGGCAAGGACCTCGTGACCCTCGGGATGGTGCGCGGCGCCACCATGGAAGGTCAGCGCGCCGTCATCGACATCGAATTGACAACCCCAGCATGCCCCATGAAGGATGCGATCCGTTCGGACATCGAGCGCGCGATCGCGGAACGCGCGCGCAGCATCGGCAGCATCGCGCCGTCGGTCGAGGTTCGCTTCACCGCACAAGTGCGATCGGCGGCCCGCTCAAGCCAAGGCGGCGGAAACCCATTGCCTCAGGTGAAGCATGTGATCGCTGTCGGCGCAGGCAAAGGTGGCGTCGGCAAGAGCACCATCAGTGTCAACCTTGCTGTCGGGCTCGCTCGCATGGGAGCGAGCGTCGGGCTGCTCGACGGTGACATTTACGGACCGAGCGCACCCACGATGCTTGGCCTCGACGACCTCCAGGGCGCAGTCCGCGGAGAATTTCTCGTGCCGTTCGCGGTGCATGGCATCGAAGCGATCACCATCGGCAAGTTGGTGGATCCCGACAAGGCGCTCATCTGGCGAGGTCCGATGGCGCACGGAGCATTCAAGCAACTTGCCCTGCAGACCGAGTGGGGCGCACTCGACTACCTGATCGTGGACCTCCCACCAGGCACGGGCGATGTGCCGCTGACACTTGCTCAGCTGCTTCCGCTGACGGGCGCGGTGGTCGTCTGCACTCCGCAGCGCGTTGCACAGGATGATGCGAGACGCGCAGTACGAATGTTCCAGCAGCTTCACATCCCCGTGCTCGGTGTCGTGGAGAACATGAGTGCGTTCACCGATGATGACGGCACGGTGCACGACCTCTTCGGGCGGGGCGGCGCAGAGGTGATGGCGTCCACGATGGGATTGCCGTTCTTGGGCGCGCTGCCCATCCATGTGGAACTGCGCCGAAACTGTGACGCAGGAACGCCCCTGAAGAATTGGAGCGGCACTCCTGCCCTCGCTGCCGCACTCGACGGAATCTGCCAGCGTGTGGCGAGCCAGGTGTCGATCGAGTCGCACGGACACGGTCTCATGCAACCAACGCTTTCGGTGAAGGATTGACGGCTCCTACACCGCCGCGCCAGTCGGAGCACTGCCCGCGGGAATGACCGTTGCATCGCTCGGTGGCGCCCCGAACTCCTCATCGACAGGAAGTCCGCGCCCGAGCCATGGGAAGTAGCCGCCCTGAAGTGTGGCACAGTTGAACCCACGCCTCGCGAGGAAAGAGCACGCTCGTGCACTTCGCCCGCCAGAGCGACAATACGCCACCAACAGACGGTCGCGGGGCAGGCGCTGCACATGCTCCGCCAACTGCGACAGCGTGACGAGGTGCGCCCCACGGACATGGCCACGCCCCCATTCGGTGGATGTGCGGACATCCAGCATCACGCATTCGCCGCGCGCGTACAGGTCCGCCGCACGCCGGATGCCGATCTCCTCGAGATCGCTGAGATCCAGGAGCCCGCGTTCCAGTTGGTTGTAATCCTCCGTCGCGATCCAACCGCGAATGCGATCGAGCCCGAGCAGGCGCAGCGCATGCACAACCTCGTGTGCCTCGTTGGCGTCGGCGATGAAAGTGATGTCCTCCTCCGAATCGACGGCAGTGCCGACGGTCGTCATGAAGTCCTTGTCGAGCGGTGCGTGCACGGCTCCCACGACGCCATCGGCACGGAAACTCGACCAGCTGCGCGTGTCGATCACCATCGTGTTGGGCAGCGTCAGCAACTGCAGGAATGTGTCCTGATGCAGTCGGTCTGGCGCGGTGCCCTGCAGGAGCAAATCCACGCGGGAACGCTCGTTGATCGATTCGATCCGCGCGAAGTACGACGGGCGGTCGAGCTGGGCGAGCCGCTGGAGGACCGCGCTGTCGTCGCCCATTTGCACAGCCACCAGTAGCCGATTGAAACGCCGCTCCACGCCGATGTTCGTGGCGCCAGGCAGTTCGATTCCAGTGCCACACGCGCTTCCCGCATCATGCGCCGACAGCAGGAGCACATCGTCAGGAAGCAGGCACAGTCGGCGAAGCGTCTCGCACATGTGCCCGCCATGGTCTGGGTGCAGCGCACCGAGACCGCCCGCGAGGAGCGCATCGCCCGCAAGCAGGGCGCGAGTGCCGGTTGCGGGATGAGACAGCAGTACGGTGATCGAGCCGACCGTGTGCCCTGGCGAGTGCATCACTCCGCATTCCAGGTCACCGATCCGAAATGTGTCTCCGTCCGTCAGGAATTGCACCCGATCGCGCCAACGGTCGGCGCGCTCGCTGTACCAGCGCGGCTTCGGCTCCGCCGCGGAAAGAAGCGCCGTCGCCGCGGTCCGCACGAGCACTTCGCAGACGCCTGACACATAGTCCGAAGGCGTGTGCGTTTCAAGAACGCGCACGACATTCACCCGCAGATCGGTCGCCGCAGCGAGGCAAGCGGAAGGATCGCGCACCGGGTCCACGAGCAGTGCTTGCCGCGTTCGAGGACACGCGATGATCCAGCAGTTGTGGCTGAGCAGCGGTTCCGTCACGCGACGGATGATCATCGTGCTCGGCTCCCGCCAACCTCCGTATGTCGGGGGTCGTTGCCCGCAGACACCGCAGTTTCCGCGTAGAGCTTCGCGAGCGCGATTTCCAGCGTTCGCATGTGCTCAGGCGTGTGCGCCGCGGAAATCTGCACGCGCAGCCGAGCATGCCCCTCGGGCACGACTGGATACCCGAAGCCGATCACGAAGACGCCGAGTTCAAGCAGTCGTCGGCTCATGGCGATGGCCCGCGCCGTGTCGTGCACGATGATCGGACAGATGGCCGTCGGGCTCTTCAGCACCTGGAACCCCGCTCGCGTGATTCCCTCGCGCGCAAGTGCAACCATGTCCCGCAACCGCTGCACGCGCTGCGGTTCACGCATGAGGACCTCGATCGCCTTGTCGGCGCTGCATGCCACGGTGCATGGAAGCGCATTGGAGAACAGCGTGGGCCGACCGCGCTGAATGAGCAAGTCGATGCCTGCACGCGAACCCGCGATGTAACCGCCCGCGGCGCCGCCGAGTGCCTTGCCCAGCGTGCCCGTGAAGAAATCGACGCGCGTGGCAGGCATTCCCCAGTGCTCATGCGTTCCTCGTCCTGTCGCACCCATCACGCCCGTGCCGTGCGAATCGTCAACAACCAACAGGGCGCCATGCCGATCGCAGACCTCCCGCAGCGACGGCAGGTCCGCAATGTCACCCTCCATCGAGAACACGCCATCGGTCACCACCCAAATCGTGCCGGTGACGGCGGCATTCGCGCGCGCCTCGCGCAGCCGATCGTCAAGCGCGTTCATGTCGTTGTGCTTGTACACCGCGCGGTGCAACCCCTTCTTGATGGAAACGGCAAGTCGAATGCCATCAATGATCGACGCATGGTTCAGTTCATCCGACACGATCATGTCGCCGGGCTCGCAGAGCGTCGGGAAGATCGCCTCGTTGGCGTTCCAGCAGCTGGTGAAGGAGTACGCCGCCTCAACGCCGTAGAACGATGCGATTCGCGCCTCGAGGCGCTCGTGGCAATCGAAGGTGCCGCAAATGAAACGCACGCTCGCTGTTCCAGCTCCGTAGCGGCGCAGTCCCTCATGTGCCGCCTCGATCACCTCTGGATGATTGGCAAGTCCGAGGTAGTTGTTCGAGCACAGACAGACCACCTCACCAAAGCCGCGCAGTCGCACGGTGGCGTCCATCGGTCCCTCGATGACTTGGAGCAACTTCAGCTGTCCGCTGCTGCGAAGGGACTCGAGGATCTGCTCCGTGCGGGAGGGGAACGCTATCGCGGTGGAAGTGCTCACCCTTCCAGTCTAGGCGCGCCCGCATGCCGTCCCGCCGTGGCGGTTCGCACACCGTAGCGCCGCGCGATGATCGGAAGCAAGTACTCGGCGAATGCACCGTCGAGCGTGTAGGTGGGCTTCCACCCCCAGTCGCGGCGAGCCGCAGAGTCGTCACACACCGCTGGCCATGAATCGACGATCGACTGCCGTCCCAGGTCGGGATCAAAGTCGATCTGTGCATTCGGGAACGCATCACGCACGAGTGCAGCGAAATCCTCGGCACTCGGCGAGAAACTCGCAACGTTGTAGACGCACCGCGTGAGGCGCGCCGCTGGCGCGCGCATCAGCCGAGTCGCCGCCTCGATCGCCTCGGGCATCGTCATGAACGGGATGGTCGAATCGGGTCGCACGAAGCAGCGGTACGGCGTCCCCGCCGCCGCGGCGTGGATCATCTCGGGCCCGTAGTCACTGGTGCCGCCGCTGGGCACGGTGTCCGCCGAGATGATTCCAGGGAATCGGATGGAACGAAAGTCGACGGGATGTGCGATGCGGTCCTTCGCGAGCTTGCGGTAGTGAGCGCTGTAGTAACGCCCCAGATGTTCCCCCGCGAGCTTGTTGCATCCGTACATCGTGTGCGGTTCACAATACGAAGACTCATCGACGGCACGCGCGGCATGCTTGGTCTTCAGATCCGGCATGCCGTAGGCAGCGATGCTGCTTGGAAAGAAGAAGCGCACGGTGCTTCCGTGCGAGCGCGCCTGCTCCGCCGCAAGGTGAAGCAGGTTCAGCGTGCCACCGACATTGACCTGATGCGCAGTTTCCGGCGCGAATTCGCTTCGCGTCGAAAGCAGCGCGGCGAGGTGATAGATCTCGGTGATCTCGTACATCGCGAGCAGCCGTTCCAACAGCGCGTGATCGCAAATGTCGCCCACGAACGCGTGATCGCACTTGGCGCGGATGGACGCATCGAGTTCACGGATGTCCACCGCAATGACGGCGGGACCGCCGACCGCCCGCTCCGCTGCGAGGCTTCCGAGCAGCCCATGCCCCATCTCTCCACTTGCTCCCGTCACCAACACCGCAGACGCGCGCTGGTGCCCCATCGCAGCCGTGGACTCCGCCCAGTTTCGATCGTGTGCCATGGTCGTAAGGTAGCGAGTGGCCCGACAAATCACGCGCGGATTCGGCGAAATCGCCCAACGCCAGATTCAGATTCGGCAGCCGAGACGGAGCAGCAAGTCGCGGGTGCGGCGTGCGCCGTCGACTTCGCCCAGCACCTTGCCCTCGTACTCGATGCCCACCCAACCCGAGTATCCAGCCCGCTCGGCAAGCCGCAGCATCCGCGCATAGTCCGTGTGCTGCTCGTTGCCATCCGCGGTGAAGTCATGGCTCTTCGCGCTCAGCGCACGCGCGAAGGGCAGCATCGCTGCCACGCCTTCGTAGCGGTCGCCTTCGGACCCATCCTCGCAGCGGAAGTTCCCGAAGTCGGGCAGCGTCCCCAGGTTCGCAGCCTTGCTCCGTCGAACGACCTCGGCGACCCAGCCGCCGTCACACGAACATCCGCCGTGATTTTCGATCAGCACCCAAAGCCCCTGCTTCGCCGCGTGCTCGCACAGCATCGACATTCCATCCGCGCACGGCTCCACCTGCGCCGCAGCATCGCCCTCGCCGAGCGCGTTCACGCGGATCGCGTGGCATCCGAGCACGGCAGCGACATCCAGCCACCTGCGATGCGCATCGACCGCTGCACGCCGAGCATCGGCCGACGGTGCGCCGAGCATCCCCTCCCCGTCCACCATGATGAGCAGACTCTCGGTGCCCGCATCCCGAGCGCGCTGCCGCAGCCCATGCGCCCAGCTTCCATCCATCGGCATCGCTCGATAGAAAGTGCTCACATACTCGACGCCACGAACCCCGACCTGCTCCGAGGCGAACGGCGCGAACTCCATCGGATCAAGGGCACCCGACTTGATCGCTCGGTGGAATGTCCACTGCGCGAGACTGATGCGCGGCGACCATTTTGAACGCACGCTGCCATCGCGCGTCAACACCGACGGCGCGGCGCAGCCGCAGAACAGCGTCGCACCTCCCCACAGCATGCACTTCTGCAAAGCACTGCGGCGACTCGTCGGATGTGCGGCGTTCGTCACGCACCCACGGTACACACTGCGCTCCACCGCTACACTCACTTCCATGATCAAGTTTCCGCTCGTTGCCCTGACCGTCCTCGCCACCTCGTTCCTCTCCGCCACGACAGCCTCCGCCCAAGATGGCGCGTCGCAGCCGGCGACCGTCCACCCACAGGTCCAAGCCGCGCTCGTCAGCCTGCAGCAGGAGTTGAACGCGCTGCGCAACATGCTCCACAGCATTGGCAACTCGCGCAAGAATTCGGAAGACCGCATCAGCGCGATGAATGCGTACATGAAGGAAAAGAACCTGATGGATGGTTGGTATGCGTATTCGTCCAGCACCACCGCGGTGCCCGCGGGAACCTCTTTCATGCAGGGCTATCAGGGCGCGCTGCAGAACGAGAAGATGGCAGGCGTCCCCGTTCCATCCACGACGGACATCGATGCGATGACGCGGCAAGTGGCAGCGACCACGACGCTCGCCCAGGAATCTTGGAACGCCCAGAACAAGAACTTCCAGACCGTTGCCCTGATCTCCGCGTATCTGCAGAGCAAGGACTCCCTCGTTGGCTATCAACAGTGGGCGCCTGCGTATGCCGCGAAACAGCGCGACGCGCAGAAGGAACGGTACGCGGCGGCCAACAAGGCGGCTGACGAAAAGCAACAGGCGTACTTGCAGCACCTCGACGCGCTGCACCAGATTTGGGATCAGCAGCCCCACGACACCGGCATGAACTTCAACTATGGGTTCAGTCAGGGCTATGGGGCGAACGAGGGTGGAACCGGTGAAGGCACCTCCGCAGGTCCAGGTGGCGGCGTCGGCGTCAATGCGCCCAATGTTGTGGGTGTCAACACGCCGTGGAGTTACGCGGGGGCCAAGGGCGGCTTCTACGCAGGCGCCTACAGCGGCGGTGCCTATTACGGCAACACGCCCCCAGGCAACGACTACAACGTCAACTTCGGGAACAACGGCTACTACGCGGGTTCGAATTACAATTCGTATTCCGATACCTACCCAGATCTCTACGGATATCCCGCGGGCACCGATCTGAGTGTGAACGGCTTCGGACGAAATGGAATCAACAACATTTGGAATCGCAGCGGCGCACGCGGTCTGCCGCCAACTCCCAATGGCGTGATGCCAGGCGTCGGCGGAGATCGGGGTGCCGGCGGTGAGCGCGGCGGCGCGCGCTGAACGCGCGGCCGCATCACTCCCACTCGATCGTGGCGGGCGGCTTGCTGCTGATGTCGTACACCACGCGGTTGACTCCTTTGACCTCGTTGATGAGCCGACTTGAAATGCTCGCCAGCACCTCGTTCGGCAACCGAGCCCAGTCCGCGGTCATGAAGTCCTGCGTTGTCACGGCGCGCACCGCGACAACGGAGTCGTAGGTGCGCCCATCCCCCATCACGCCGACGCTCTTGACGGGAAGGAGCACGGCAAAGACCTGATCTGTCTGTCGATAGAGCCCTGCCGACACGATCTCCTCCAGCAAGATCTCGTCGCAGTCGCGAAGCACTCGCAGTTGCTCCTCGCTGACTGGTCCGAGGCAGCGCACCGCAAGACCAGGCCCAGGGAACGGGTGGCGCCACACGATCGATTCGGGCAATCCAAGCACCTCGCCGAGCTTGCGGACTTCATCCTTGAACAGGCTTCGAAGCGGCTCGACCAATTCGAATCCAAGATCCTCCGGGAGTCCGCCGACATTGTGGTGCAACTTGATGTTTGCGGCGGTTCCTGCATGCCCGTGACCGCTCTCGATGACATCGGGATACAGCGTGCCCTGAGCGAGGAATCGCACTTCGCCTTCGATGGACTTGGACGCACGCTTGAAGACATCGATGAATCGGTGCCCGATGAGCCGCCGCTTCTGCTGCGGATCGGCAACACCAGACAGGTCCCCCAGAAACTCCGCCCCCGCATCGATCACACGCAAGTCGACATCGAAGTGCCCGCGGAATGTCGATTCGACGAGCTCCCGCTCGCCCTTGCGCAGCAATCCGTTGTCGACAAAGATGCAGCACAGCTGTCGTCCGATTGCTCGCGCAAGAAGCGCAGCGACCACCGAACTGTCGACGCCGCCAGACAGTCCGCACAGCACGCGCGACGACCCGACCCGAGCACGAATGCGGCTGCACTCCGCCTCCACGAAGTCCGCCATGCGCCAGCTTCCAGCACAGCCACACTCCTGGAACAGGAAGTTGCGGATGATGTCCATGCCATGCGGCGTGTGCGTCACTTCGGGGTGGAATTGCACGCCAAAGATGCGCCGTGCGCGGTCCTCCACCGCGGCGAACGGGCAGGTCGGCGTGGAGGCGATCGTGGCGAATCCGCTCGGCAGCGCCAGCACTTGATCGCCATGGCTCATCCAAACCGTTGCGCCATCAGGCACGCCGTGCATGAGCCCGCCCGACCCACCACGGGGTGCGTTCAACTTCAGCTGCGCTCGACCGTACTCACGGTGCGGCGCCCCCTCCACGCGACCGCCGAGAAGTTGCGCGGTCAGTTGCATGCCGTAACAGATGCCGAGCACGGGCACCCCCAACTCGAACACGCGCTGATCGCAGCGCGGTGCAGCGTGTTCCGACACGCTCGACGGTCCGCCCGACAGGATGATCCCGCGGGGCTTGTGCGCGCGGATTTCATCGAGCGGCGCATCCGGTCGCATCAGCAGGCTGAACACGCCCGCCTCACGAACCCGGCGAGCAATCAGCTGCGCGTACTGACTCCCGAAATCGAGGATCAAGACCGTCTCGGTCTGCGGAGTGTTTGGATCTGATGGAGCCATCGATTCTGCCGTGGATGGAAGGGCGGGATCGTAGCGGCGACATGGCTATCCTTGGCGGCATGCAGCGGCGTTGTCCCCACAGCTCGATCGACCGAACCAGTCGATGGTTTGCAACCGTCGTCCTCGCATCGACAACCGGTCTCGCACTGAGCGCTTGTGCGCCAAGCGCAACGGAAGGCGGCTTCTCGAACCCCGCCCCAGGCGCGCGGATCTACGCGATCGAGGACGCAGTCAAGTTCAATCGCCGCGACCAGATCCCGCAGATCGTCGAGTGCCTTTGCTCGGACGACGACTTGCTTCGCTACATGGCCATCGGCGCACTGCAGCGAATGACGGGGCAAGACCTCGGCTACCAGTTCGACGATTCCGAGCCGCTGCGCTTCTCGGCGTATCAGCGTTGGCGTCAGTGGACCATCGATCAGCACCTTGCGCCACCAGAGCAGGCGTATGCATCGACGATCTATCCGCCGGCGCGGCAGCGCCCGTCGTGGTGAGCATGGAACGCGAGCCCGAGATCAGCATCCGCATCTTCAGCGATCCACATCTGCTTGCGACCGTGCGCTGTGCCATTGAAGGGTGGTCCAAGTGCATCGGATTCCAAGAGCGTTCGCGGGCGCTCATCGCGCTCGCCATTGATGAAGCGCTCACCAATGTCATCCGCCACGGATATGGCAACCAGACCAACGGCATGATCTGGCTGCACTTGTGGCGCTCCACCGAGCCGCGTGGACTCCGCATCATCATCGAGGACCTTGGCAAAGTCACTGATCCATCGAAGATCAAGGGGCGCGAACTCGCCGATGTGCGCCCTGGCGGCCTCGGGGTTCATATCATCAAGGAAACCATGAATGAATCCGTGTGGGAGCCGCGCGCCTCGGGTGGCATGCGCCTGACACTCGCGAAGTGGCTGAACGCAGAAGAACTCGCTGCCTCGTATCCTGCCCCCTCCAATCCCGAGCAACCCCATTCATGAGCACTCCCCTCGTCATCAAGAACAGCACGATCGACAGCAGTGCTGTTCTTTCGCCGCAGAGCGATATCGACATGGCGAGGGCGCCCGCGATGCGCGAAGCGATCAAGCAAGCGCTGACAACCAAGCCGTCACGGTTGGTCATCGACCTGTCGGTGGTGGACTATGTGGATTCATCGGGGATCGCCACACTCGTGGAAGCACTGAAGTGGACTCGCGAAGCGAACATCGCCCTGTCGTTGGCGGGCCTCCGTCCGCGCGTCAAGACGCTGCTGGAGATCACCAAGCTCTCCGCGATGTTCACCACCCGCCCCACCGTCGAGGAAGCCTGCAAGGCGTGACCCGATGGCAGCGGAAACGACCGAGGTCAAGCCCGCGCTCCCCCTTCGATTCATCGACTGGTATTGGACGCTTTGGTCGGATGTGTTCGCGCTCGTCGGCGCGTGGTCCGCGCTCCTGCATCAAGTTTCCGTCTGGGTGATCCGATCGCTCATCCAGCGGCGCGCGCGCTTCGGTGCGCAGGCGCTCGCGGAGCAGGTCGTACGAGTGGGAACCCGCTCGATCGGCATCGTGCTGCTGGTGTCTGGATGCATCGGCATCATTCTTGCCTTGCAGACCGCACCGAGCCTCAGTGACTTTGGCCAGACGGACAAGGTGGCGAACCTCGTGGGCGTCGCGGTGACACGCGAACTTGGCCCGCTCATCGCCGCGATTGTCCTGACTGGCTTCGCCGGCGCTTCGATCGCGGCCGAACTTGGAACGATGAAGGTGGGCGAGGAGATCGAGGCGCTCGAGGCGATGGCGCTCAACCCGATTCGATTCCTCGTGGTGCCGCGTGTGATTGCCACGGCTGTCAGCCTCGTCGTGCTCTCGGTGTTTGCCGACATTTGCTCGATCGTGATGGGTGGTGTCATTGGCGTCATGGTGCTCGACATCCCATACGAAACCTACCGACTGAACACCATCAATCAGTTGCGCCCCGTCGACTTCAACACGGGACTCATCAAGGCATTGGTCTTCGGAGTCCTCCTTGGCTTGATCGCGTGCTCCAACGGATTGCGGGTCACCGGCGGCGCCGCCGGCGTGGGCCGAGCCACCACCAACACCGTGGTGCAGACGACCGTTGCCATCGTGATCTGCGACCTTCTCTTCTCGTCGCTCTTCTACAGCCTCGGGCTCAACTGAGGATTCATCGCGGCACGCGGCGGCTCGAATCCCGCTGCGCGCATCTGTTCCGCGCCCACAATGGTCGATGCATGGTCGATGAGGCATGCGATCGCATCGTCGGGGCTCTCCACGAGCACGGCCTGCATGGACTGGATCAGGCGATGGCACCCCGCCGATCGACCGGTGTGAACCGGCCCAGGAACGGCCATGCAAGCGCGCCCCGCCTCGATTGCCATCCCTGCCGTGATCATCGCGCCTGACCGCGTTGCGGCCTCCACCACGATGGTGGCCGCGCTCAACCCGGCAAGAATCCGATTACGGCTTGGGAATCGATCTGGTGTCGCAGGAGCGTCAACTGGACATTCGCTCAGCACCGCACCACCGCTTGCGACAATCTCGTCGAGGAGTTCGCGGTGTTCTGGCGGATAAGGTTCGGCGAGCCCACCCCCAACCACCGCCACCGTGCGTCCCTCTGCGCGCAGTGCACCTCGGTGCGCTTCGCCATCGATTCCTCGCGCCGCCCCCGATACCACCGCGATCTCCGCCGCCGCGAATGCCGCGGCAAATCGACCCGCCTGCTCGATGCCGTATGCCGTCGCGCGCCGCGACCCCACGACCGCGACGGACCATGCATCGTTCCGCTGCAGTGATCCACGGATCCAAAGTGCCACTGGAGGGTCCTCCGATGCGGCCAGCATGGCTGGGTAGTCGTCGTCCTCCACCAAGACAAGTCCCGCGCCAAGCGCGCTCATCGCCTCCTGCTGCCGAATTGGATCGCACCACTTCATCCGCTCCCGCAGCGCAGACGCCCGCATCGAATCGCACCCATCCGACTCCGCCAGAAGCCCCTCGAGCTCTGCTTCCCCCGAGTGCGCCAAACGCGCCAGCGCCGTGACGCCACCGCATCGCCGAACCGCCTGCCGCCACGACCGTGGTGCGCGGTCAAGCGCTTGAGCGACACGAAGTACCTCCAATGGAATTTCCCCCGCGCCTCGTGGCATGAGGCACACGCTACTACCCCGCACTCCCACTCAGCCGTTCAAGCCAGTTTTTCCTGCAGCCGCTGCGCTGGTCCAAGCACCAAGCCAAGGAACACGCAGAACGCACCCGTGGCAATCACCCAAAGCCGCTGCGGACCAAGCGTCCACCGCGACAACAGCGTGTCGGGATAAGCCTCCATCTCGTACGGCGGCGGCGTCACGCTCGCCTCAATCCAGTCGCTCGGAGTCGACTCGATCGACGATGCCACGAGCAGCGCCGTCTCGCCGCGCGGCATGAGGTTCAACTGGCTCGCTGCCAGGCGGCGCACGAGCGCAGGATCACCTGCCTTCAGGTCATCGAGGAACTTCGAGCACGCCGCCATGCGAGCGAAGTTGTGCTGCTCCGCAAACTTGATCGTCTGCAGCTGATTGCGCATGACATGCACGCGCTCCGCTTCGGGCAGGATCGCCGCCGACACCACCAAGGCCAACCCTGCGGCCAGGAAAAGCCAGCCTGGGTCGGGATTGAAGAACGGCAGGGTCACGCGCATCCTCCATTCATCGGCAGGATGCACCGGAATCGTGAGAATCAGGCGACGGGCGGCTAGGCGACGGGCGGCTGTTCGGCCACCGCCTCCATCTGGTCGATGATCGAGCGCAACTGCATTCGGGTCGCGGGCGCCCCCCAGAGAATGTCGAACTCGATCCGCCAATTGCAGCGTTGCAAGCGGCACTGCCCGTGAAACACGAACGGCGATCCCGTCAAAACCAGCGTGCAGGAGTCGAAGGTGCAGTCGATGAACGCGTTCCCTGCGAGATGCACCGTCTGACCGACGAAGTTCCGCTTCTCGTGGCGGGTCAACTGGATCTGCGCCGCCTGCGGCTGCGCCGGCTGCTGCGCAGGTTGCTGCGGCGGACCACCCGGCTTGCCACCCGAACCAGATCCAAGGCTCCATGGTCCGCCCGAGTCTCGCATGATTGAACGATGTTCCATGATGATTGCTCCCGCTCGTTGCCCGTGCCGTGGACCGTGCGAAAACGCGTGGACGATCAGCCGAGGTCGGGGAAGGCCTTCCGCACAAGTCCCACGAGATCCTTCACATGCGACACGGACTCGTCGAAGAGCTTTCGCTCGTCGGCTTCGAACTGAATCTCCACCACCTTCTCCATGCCGCCGGCACCGAGGATGCACGGGACGCCCACGAAGTATCCACCGCCCTTGTCGCCGGGCGCAACACCAAACGCATCCTCGCAGTACGCCGCGCATGGCAGGATGCGCTTCTTGTCCTTGACGATCGCCTCGACCATCTGAATGGTGCCCGACGCGGGTGCGTAGTAGGCGCTCGTCCCCATCAGTTGAACGATCTCGCCGCCGCCCACCTTTGCGCGCTGCATGCAGGCGTCAATGCGCTCCTTCGGCAGCAGCATGCTGATGGGAATGCCGTGCACGCTCGTGAAGCGCGCAAGCGGCACCATGTCATCGCCGTGACCGCCCAGCAGCAACGCTTGGATGTCCTCGACGGAGCACCCGAGATCCATCGCCAAGAACGCGCGGAATCGTGCGACATCAAGGCAGCCCGCCTGGCCGAGGATGCGGCTCGTCGGAAACCGCGATGCCTTCCATGCGGTGTACACCATCGCATCGAGCGGATTGCTGACCACGATCATGACCGCCGACGGCGAATGATGAGCCACCTTCGCCGCCACATCGCGGACGATTCCGACATTCGTGGCAATCAAATCATCGCGGCTCATCCCAGGCTTTCGCGGGATGCCAGCCGTGACGACCACGACATCGCTGTTCGCCGTGTCCGCGTAATCTGCGGTGCCGATCACTCGTGAGTCGAACTCCTCAATCGGTGCGCAGCAGAACAAGTCAAGTGCCTTCGCCTTCGCCACACCCACTCGGTCAGGAATGTCGAGCAGCACGATGTCCCCCAGCTCCTTGGCCGCAGCCCAGTGGGCACAGGTCGCTCCGACATTTCCAGCTCCGATGATCGATATCTTCGCGCGGCGCATGAGTTCCTCTTCGAGTTGTTGATCGTGTATTGGGAAAAGACTGAAACGACTCTCAATCGGGAGGCAGATGATATCGCTGCAGCAGTCCACGCGTCCGCAGCGAATGCGTCCGCAGCGACAAAATGCATGACGGCGGACCCACGCGGGCCCGCCGTCGGTCAATGCGCCAGAAAGGACTCGAACCTTCGACCTCACCCTTATCAGGGGTGTGCTCTAGCCAGCTGAGCTACTGGCGCGCGAACAAAGCAGTATAGCGCACCCTTCGGCTGTTGCCCGCACTGCGTTGCGTCGACACCTGTGCGTCTCACCACTCTGGGGTCGGACCAAAGATCGGCTCCACCACATCCTTCAGCGTGATGATTCCCAGTGGAGCCGATGACTTCCCATCCCACACCACCGCCATCGTTCGACGGGCGGTTCGCATCGTTCGCGCTGCATCAAGCACCAGCGTGTCGGGCGCAAGCACGAGCGGCTCCTGCGCAATGCCAACGAGCGCCGCCTGCGGCTGCAGCAGCGCCTCCAGCGACGACACGACACCGACAACGGTCGTCTGCGCTCCCTCGGTTCGGTAGATCGGCACTCGACTGAACGACTGCTCGCCGAAGATGCGTCGCCGAAGGGCTTCGGGCGCATCCTCAGGCAGCCGCACGACGCGCGCCCAGGGCACCGTGCACTGACTGACTTGGCGTTCCGACAGACCGAACAGTCGATCCGCCATGTCCAAGTGCACATCCTTGATGAGGTCCGCCTCGATGCCGTCGCGGAGCGACTGCAGGACGCGCTGCCGACGCGGTGCCTCTTGATCGCGCCGAAAACCGAGCAGGTAGGACGCGCCATCACCAAGCAGTCGAATGACTGGAACGATGCCGGTCCATGTGAGCGCAACCCGCATCACGAGCAGGATTCCCGAGCACGCATAGCTCCACGAGTTCGTGAACACCCGAAAGAGTTCCTTCGGAAGCGCATCGCCAAAGAGGAACACCAGCGGCAGCACGATCACCGTGTTCAAAAGCGTCAGTTGCAACGGGTCGTCGGTCACGCTCTCGAGTGACCAGGTCGTCGACGCACTCAGCGCGGCGTGCGCAAAGTTCATCCCAACGAGAACCGTCGCGAGCAGGCGATTGGGATGCTGCAGTTCAGCGAGTAGGCGCCTCGCTGCCGGCTCATTGCGCGCTGCCTTCGCTGCAAGTCGAACGCGGTTGAGCGTGTAGGTGCCGGTCTCCATTCCCGCGAGCAGCCCGCAGACAAGCAGCGACACGATGCCCACCGCGAACGGAATCACGCTCATGCCCGTCCTCCCTTCGAATCGCCTTCGGTGAGCACAACGACATGGCGCACACGATTGCGTTCGACACCATCGACGCGAAGTTGCAAGTGGCCGAACGACACGTGCTGACCGTCCACCGGAAGGTTGCCAAGCGTCTCGATCACGATGCCAGCAACGGTGGATGCCCTTGTCAGCGAGAGCGGCACCTTGAAGTGGCCGCAGAACGCCGACGCCGACATGCGTCCATCGACGCGTGTTCCTGCTGCCACTGTTTCGGGCGCACTTGGGGCAATCTCATCGGCAGCCACGATGTCGCCGACGACCTCCTCCACCGCATCTTCAAGTGCCACGATGCCCGCTGTGCCGCCGAACTCATCAACCACGATCGCAAGGCTGGTCCGCTGTGCGCGGAAGAGATCGAACAGCTGCTCCAACTGCGCGATGTCGGGCACAAACACAGGCTGATGCATGTGGAGTTCAATCGATGCCTCGGCACCCTTGGGGTCGAGCATGTATCGGCGGACATCGAGAACGCCCACCACGCGGTCGTTGGATCCGTCCACGACCGGCAGGCGCTTCAGCTTTGCGGACTGTGCGCGCGCAACGACCTCCGCCCGCCCGCTGGTGCGCGGAAGCGACACCATCTCCGTGCGGTGCGTCATCACATCTCGCACTCGCGTTCGGCGCAGTACGAGGAGTCGTGCAAGCAGCGCCTCTTCCTCTGCGGTGATGTCACCCTGCACGCGGGCAACGGCAACGAAATCACGGAGTTCTTCCGCCGACGGACCGCTCGACGGCAACGAAGGCTGCGTGATCCGATGAATGGGCAGGAAGATCAGTGTGTCGATGACCATGCGAACCGGGAAGAGCAGCCAATGCAGCACGATGACCGGGTAGGCGATGATGGGCGCTGCACGCTCTCGCAGGGAGTTGCCCACCAACTTTGGAATGACTTCGCCAAGCAGGATCAGCGCGATCACCTCGAACAGGCCAATGGTCACCTTCGCTGCCGTGGACACTTCCGCATCCTGCAGGACGACGGATGCGATCGCGAAGTAGAGGGAGTTGACCGACATGTTCGCCAGAATCACCGTCAGCAGCAGGCGTCGCGGCTCTGCCAGCAGGCGATCGACGATCCGAGCGGATTTTGGGTACTGCTGCCGCAAACGCCATCGCTGATCGGAAGAGAGTCCAAACAGGATCGTCTCGGATGCAGAGCAGAGCGCGCTTGCGGCGATGATCGGCGGGATCGCAAGCATGAGCGGGTGCAGGTTCACTCTTTGCCCCCCGTGCACGCTGCCAACGCCCGCCGTGCGTCATCATCCAGCCGCGCGATCGCGCGCAGGCACGCGAGCAGTCGGCGCGCGGCGCTCCAATCGATACACGCCGAACTGAGTACCGACCCCATTTCGTGCTCCGTCGCTGATCGTTCCGCCGCGATCCACTCGCGGCACAAGGTGATCTCCTCCCGCGTTGTTGCCTCCGACAAGGCATCGCGCTTCGCGAGCATCTCCAACAACACCTCCTGCGGCAACGCGATCACCTTTCCAGATGCATCGCCAAGTTCAATGAGCGCCTCGGCGCGCTGAAGCGGATCGGACAGGATTGCAACTGCACGATTGATGCGCGCGGACTGCGCGACGGCGTCGGCTTCTGACACACCACTCAGGTTGCGATCGGGGTGGTGGGCCGCAAGGAGCTTCATCTGCACGGCTCGAATCTGCGGCAGGTCAACATGCCAGCCTCGTTCGATACCCAGCAGTTCAAATGGATCATTGGTCACGTCATGCATCACGGCGCACCCCGTCGGCCACAGTGCATGCGCAATCACTCTTGCGGAGGCTTGGAAGTTCCGCCCGAATCCGCTCGCCGAATGGACGGGGGTCGCGATGAAGGTCGCTTCGTGGGCGGTGCGGGCTGACGGGGCGGATTGGCATCGCCGCTCGAACTGGATTCTCCCTCCCGCGGTGCGCGAGGTGGCGACGGTGGCACGGACGGCGCGCGTGGCGGCGAAGGTGGCACGGATGGTGCGCGGGGTGGCGACGGCGGCACAGATGGTGCGCGTCCAACACCCGAAGTGGGCGATGCAGGGCGACTGGGCGACGGTGCCCCTCCAAATCCCATCGGAGGTCGAGAACTTGGCGCGCCCATGGGACGCTGGAATCCAAATCGCGGAGCGGCACCTGGACCACCAGGACCACTCAAAGGTGGCGCATCGCGGCGCGGTACGGAATCACCAGAACGCCAAGGCTGATTGGGGCGCAGCGGTTGGTTGCGCGAGAATCCAGATGACCCGCCCGCGCGCAGCGAACCTGGACCGAGCGGTCCGCGCCCTCCACCGCCGCCACCTTGGTCGCGGCTGGAGTTTCCTCGACCGAACGGGCGACTCGATGGGCGACCGCCGCCACCACGCTGCGGGAAACGCCCCGAACCACCGCCTCCGGCGCCACCAGGGCCACCGCGACCTCGTCCTGGCTCTTTCTTCGGCGGCAGCCCCTTTCGCTTCTTGACCGCCTCGTTCACCACAAGCGGCCGACCGAGCAGGGACTTTCCGTTGAGCGTTTCAATGAGCAGTTGCCCGCGCGTTGCATCGCGAAACATGGCGATCGCGAAACAGCGACTCTTCCCTGTTTCGGGATCGGTCACGAGCACCAAATCCTCCATGTCCGTGAAAGCAGACAACAACTGCTTGAGATGCTCAAGCGTTGCATCGTTATCGAGATTTCCGATGTAGATCTTGAACACGAAGGACTCGTCCGAGCCCCGGAGGAAATGAAACCGATCGGGAGACTACCACAAAACCAATCTCGCAAGGGTCACCGCAGTCAGGAACGCGCTGCAATGCGGATCGCGGCAGCGAAGCTCACGGAAACAATCGAAGTCCCTCCGAGAGCGCCACGCACCCCATGAACCCCATCAACTCCATGCACCCCATGCAGCCCATGCAGCCCATGCACCCCATGCACCCCATGCACCCCATGCACGGCGAGAAACGAAAGAGCCCCGTCCAGTTTCCTGGACGGGGCTCAAGAAGTCGGCAATGACCTACTTTCCCGCTGAGCAGTATCATCGGCAGCGAAAATTTCACTTCTGTGTTCGGGATGGGAACAGGTGTTTCCTTTCGCTTGTTGTCACCGACAAAACCGTGGAAGCCCTGTCGGGCCGCCGCGGCTGAAGTCGAGGTCTGATGTCGCATGGGACTGCCAAAGCAATCCCAAGCAAGAAACTCTATCCAAACAATCTTGCAAATCAGTGCGCAATGGTCATGCAGGGCATGCCTGCGCACGGTTCGAGCGTGTCTGAGCGCGTTTGAGACGAGCAACATGAGTTGCTGGTCGCCTTGCACCGAGCCCGTAAAACGGGACTTGGTAGACAAGGCCAAGCAATCGACCGTTAGTACCGCTTCGCTGAATGGATTACTCCACTTGCACGTGCGGCCTATCAACCCGGTGGTCTACCGGGGGTCTCTCGTCTTGCGACATGGAACACTTATCTTCAGGGGGGCTTCCCGCTTAGATGCTTTCAGCGGTTATCCCTGCCGTACTTAGCTACCCAACTATGGACCGAGCGGTCCAATTGGCACACCAGGGGTACGTCCAACCCAATCCTCTCGTACTAAGGTTGTCGCCTGTCAATGTTCCTGCGCCCATGGCAGATAGGGACCGACCTGGCTCACGCCGGTCTGAACCCAGCTCGCGTTCCGCTTTAATGGGCGAACAGCCCAACCCTTGGGACCGCCTTCAGCCCCAGGATGCGAAGAGCCGACATCGAGGTGCCAAACCGCTCCGCCGCTATGGACGCTCGGGAGCGATCAGCCTGTTATCCCCGGGGTACCTTTTATCCGTTGAGCGACGCCCCTTCCACACGGGAACGCCGGATCACTAAGGCCCACTTTCGTGAGTGCTTGCCCTGTATGGCTTGCACTAAAGCTGGCTTATGCCTTTGCACTCTTGGTGCGGTTGCCAACCGCACTGAGCCAACCTTTGCACTCCTCCGTTACTATTTTGGAGGAGACCGCCCCAGTCAAACTGCCCGGCATGCAGTGTCCCCTGCCCAGTTTCATGGGATTCAGGGTTAGACCACGAATTCAAACAGGGTGGTATTTCACCAATGACTCCGTCCCGCCCGAGAGCGGAACTTCAAAGTCTCCCACCTATCCTACGCAGTTCAAATCCATGATCGCTGCAAGCAAGCGTACAGTAAAGGTCCACGGGGTCTTTCCGTCTTGCCACGGGTAGGCGGCATCTTCACCGCCACTACTATTTCACCGAGTCGGTCGTGGAGACAGGGCTCCAGTGATTACGCCATTGATGCGCGTCGGAACTTACCCGACAAGGAATTTCGCTACCTTAGGACCGTCATAGTTACGGCCGCCGTTTACTGGTGCTTCGGTCGCCAGCTTCGCTTTCGCTAACCGGCTTCCTTGACATTCCAGCACCGGGCAGGCGTCACACTGTATACGTCCTCTTGCGAGTTCGCACAGTGCTGTGTTTTTGATAAACAGTTCCCAGAGCCTTTTCTCTGCGCCCTCTCTTGCGAGTAGGGCCCCCTTATCGCGAACTTACGGGGTTAAATTGCCTAGTTCCTTCACGACCGTTTTCTCGAGCGCCTGAGGCTATTCGCCACACCCACCTGTGTCAGTTTTGGTACGGACGTTGCATTCGTAGCGTTGCGGTTTTTCTTGAAACTCCGCCACCCCACATCGGCCATACGGCCTGGACTCTTTACAGTCCCGTGGAACTTTGGAATTCGTCACGCACGCATCGGACCTCATACAACGGGGACGGAATATTGACCGTCTGTCCATCGACTACGCCTTTCGGCCTTGCCTTAGGATCCGCCTAACCCTGGGCGGATTTACCTTGCCCAGGAAACCTTAGGTTTTCGGCGAGGGAGATTCTCACTCCCTTTATCGTTACTCAAGCTGGCATATTCACTTGCTATCGCTCCACCAACCCTCGCGGGAAAGCTTCAATGCTGATAGCGACGCTCCTCTACCACCGTCAAAGACGGTCCACGGTTTCGGTACAAGCCTTATTCCCAATAATTATCGGCGCCAAATTCCTCGACCAGTAAGCTGTTACGCATTTTTTAAATGGTGGCTGCTTCTAAGCCAACATCCTGGCTGTCATTGCAATTCGACTACCTTATGAACTGAGGCTTGTTTGGGGACCTTAACCGATGGTCTGGGTTGTTTCCCTTTTGACCGCGGACATTATCGCCCGCAGACTTACTCCCGGGACTTGGCACATGGCATTCGGAGTTTGATTGGACCGAGTAGCCGGGTAGGCCCTCAAAATCCATTCAGTAGCTCTACCTCCATGTGTTGCTCACCGAGGCTAGTCCCAAAACTATTTCGAGGAGAACGAGATATCTCCGGTTATGATTGCACTTTAAGCCCTCCCCACAGGTCATGCCAGAACTTTTCAACGTTCACGGCTTCGGTCCTCCAGAGGGTATTACCCCTCCTTCAACCTGCCCATGGGTAGATCAACCGGTTTCGCGCCTACCCCATGCGACTTGACGCCCTTGTCAGACTCGGTTTCCCTTCGGCTTCGCGGTGTTGCCGCTTCGCCTTGCCGCATAGAGTAACTCGCCAGCTCATTATGCAAAAGGCACGCCACAACCCTTGCGGGCCGTGACCGCTGTGTAAGCACACGGTTTCAGGTACTTTTCACGCCCCTTATCGGGGTACTTTTCACCGTTCAGTCGCCTTACTGGTTCACTATCGGTCGTCGAGGAGTACTCAGGCTTGGAGGGTGGTCCCCCCATGTTCAGGCGAGATTTCACGAGTCTCACCTTACTCTAGGCCATTGGGCGGTTTCATGAATACAGGACTATCACCTTCTCTGGTCTGCCTTTCCAGGCAGTTCATCATGTAGCCGCTTTGGTCCGCGTTCGCTCGGCGCTACTTGCGGAGTCGCTGTTGCTTTCCTTTCCTGCAGCTACTGAGATGTTTCAGTTCGCTGCGTTCGCTCCTGCACCCTATACATTCAGGTGCAGGTGACCCTTGCGGGTCGGGTTGCCCCATTCGGAGATCCCAGGATCGGCGTTTGGTTACCAACTCCCCTGGGCTTATCGCAGGTTCCTACGTCCTTCATCGCCTCTCGACGCCAAGGCATCCACCGTGTGCCCTTTCTAGCTTGGCCACGCCTACCGAATCCCGGTTTGCACCGAAGTCCGATTGACGCGACCAGCCTTCAAGCTGCTCATTTCAAACTAACAAAACTCGAAAAAACACGCAGATCTGCGAAGCGTTGGAACGCCACGCAAATCCGGATTCTTGACTCGATTCACATGCTTGCTGAATGTGGTTGAACAAAACACCGCATTCAGCATGCGACATCAGATCCTCACTTGTCAAAGATGCAATCGAACGAATCAAACGAGACATTTGGGCTTGCGCCCCCTGCGATGTTGTGGAACAGCGCAGAAGGAAAATCGTACCGAAGCACCGCGAGGCTGTCAAGCGCATCGAGGCACAATCGCCTTACGCCCCACCACCCCACCATCGATGTGCAAAGTGATGTGCAAATGCAACATCAACAGCTGATCACAACTGTTTCTTCAACAGATACTTACACTCACGAGCGCTCTGGGTGGGTCGAAGATTCCCCCCACCCACAACCGCGGCTCGCGACGCGCACTTGCCCGCATTCGACCGTGCCCACCCTCGGGGAGTGGACGCAAACGCTGCGGACGCGCGATCTACTTGGATTCCCCGGCGGCAACCTTCTTCGGCGACGCGGCGGACGCGAGACTGCGAAGCGTTCGATACTGCTCAGAGTCCTTGTCCGCAAGCGTGCGCATCTCAATCGCTGACTGCCCAGTTGCCGAGCGCGCTTCGAATACCGCAACCAGCCCATCGGCTCCGTCATCGAATATATCCACGAGATAATACGGCGTTCGGAAATCACCGCCGCCGCTCTTGCCGACCGCAGCCTTCCCAACAGGATCGCCGACGAGCACATCCTCCGACGTGCTCCGTACAACGCCATCGATGTAGCGAAAGAGCTCCACGGTGACACGGCGACCACCCACACCATCGCGGGCAGAGCCGCGAGTCAGGAAAAACTCGGTGGAGTCCCCGATGGTCACCTCGGGTCCCCAAGCCGAGACGGCTGATGCGAGTCCCGCCCCGCGGTCGAGCGCCTGCTGCTCCGTGACGAGAACATCCTTCCTAGTGAAGAACGGATTGAATACAACAACCGTTGCCCGGTATTGATAGGTGGCGCCATCTTGAATATCGAAATCGTGCGTCCACACCATGAGATCATCGCGATCACGAAGCGGAGGTTCTGGGGCAGACTCGACCTTCGCGGCAACCTTCTGCTCCGGATAGGCCTTGGCGAATGCCTCCTCCAGTTTCCTCAGGCTCGCCCGCTCGCGGTCCAACTTCTTGGTCAATGCAATGCGCGCTTCCTTGTTCTCTTCCTGGCCATCCGCGCCGCGCTTCTCCTTCTTCATGGATCCGCCGCCACCCATGCCAGGAGGGCCTCCGCCACCCTTCTCCTTGGGGGGCGCGGTTCCACCGCCAGTGCCGCCGGTGGAGCCCGGCGGAGGCGGGTCGAGTCTTCCCCCCTTGTCCTCCAATTGCTTTGCGGTGCGGTCAACCTGGGCGCGAGCGGCTTGGAGCTTTCGTTCGTCGCGTTGGCGTGCGGCCACGGCGGGATCGACTGCTGTCGCACCACCACTCGGAACGGTGGGTTCGACAAAGTAGCCACCCTTCATCGGCAGCAACGGCGGCTGCAAGATGTCCATTTGAGCCCCGATGTCCAACAGCCCTTGCGTCAGCGAATCGCGAAGCGACGCGGATCCAGTTTCCGCCGATGACATGTCAACGCGGTACGAAAGAGCTCCGACCACAGGCGCCACGGCGACTGGGTTGCCCCACGACCCATCGGGCTTCTTCTGACGGCGCTCGAACACAACATCGACGATCATCAGTCCACCCGCATCAGTCCCGTTGGTCCAGGGCGCCTTGATCCGTTCTCGGGGCGGACGCTCCGAAGGCGACTCCTGCTGCAACTCTGCCCAAAGTCCTTTGAGGGACACGGTCGCAGTCGGCGTTGCCCATGTCACATCGGCAGACTCCGACTTCAAGAATCGATCGACGAAGGTCGGCGAGGACTTCTCGAACTCCTTCATGTCTTCGGCTGCGATTGCCGCGCTGTCGAACGCATCTCGTGTCACGAGGACGCGCCCCGCCTTCGGCGCGGCAAACTTCGGTTCGTGGAACCAGACATTGCGATCGCCCGCAAGTCCCGTCAGCATGCCGCCAAACCACGGTCGATTTCGGGGTAGGTCGCCTGCCACCAGGTCGGCATCGCGCTTGGAAGTGAACTCAGCGGCCGTGGAGACGCTCTTGCGCTGGGGGATTTGAAGACCATCCGGCAAGTCGCCCGATAGCTTTCGCTCGACCGTCTGCTCCTGCTTGGTCAACTTGTCCGCAAAATCGGGGACCGAAAGTGATTCGCTGCCGACCTTCACGGTCGTGCCGCTCAGCACCAGTTCCCACACCAGCACTCCGACGAGTGCCGCGCCACTGGCGCCCGCGAGCAACTTCTCCCAGTGCAGTTCAAGGAATCCGATCTTCTTGCCGGCCATCGTTGAGGTACTCCTGTCAGTCACTGTCCGTCAAAGAGAATCATCGCGGTTCACCGACTCATTCTGCCTCTGCGCCTTATGCCTACGACCCGGCACCGCCGTTCGGAGCAACATCACCGTCCTGAACTCCGCCTTGGACCTGACCTGAGGTCCCGAGTTTCTTCCGAACGGGATCAGGCATGAAAGCGCCAGTCCACTGCCGCAGCCATGCACTGTCGATGGTCAGCGTCACCAGCGAGACTGGCTCGCTCGCTCCGTAATAAAAGCCCTCTTGGATCGCCGCGAAGGGATCGACCGGCGCAACTCGCACATCCGTCACCACGATGAAGTTGCGTTTCGCCAGCGCATTCATGAACGCGGGGATCTTGGAGGTCTCGACCACGCATCGCACCACCGAAGTGTGCACATCGAAGAGTTGGTTGGTTGCCCAGCCAGAAAGGCTCTTCTCAAAACTTCGTGTCACGGGCGCCTGCGGGTCGATGGGCGGTCCCGTGAGCGCATCCGCGTTGCCCACTGTTCCTTCGGCTGCTCCTTCGACCGGCTGCTCCGCAGGGGGTTGCGAGTCAGCGAGCGATCCACCCTGACCATCATCGCTGCCGCCAGGGAGCGTCACGAAGTTGATTCCCACAATTCGTTTGACGGCTGCCTCGGGGATCGACTTCGATCCGTTGACGGCTCGGCATGCTTCCACCACATCCTCGGCGATCCAGAACTTCATCTGGCGCCTCCACAATTCGATGAGGCGCGCATCGGCCTTCCCTTCACTGGCCGGCTTTGGGTCGAAACCAAGCGCGCCCGCAGAGCAATACAACCCGCCCTCCGCAGCGGCCTTGCTGTACTCGCCCAGCCGCCGAGCCTGCAGTTCGCTGCGTAACTGCCCCTGTAGCGCGGCATCGAGCACCGACTTGCTCTTGCCATCGACGGGCCCCGATGGCCCCGCTGCTTGGGCGGTGGATGGATTCGTCTGCGCAACCTGATTCATCTGGAGGAAGCGCGCCTTGGTGCGCCTCAACTCCGTTCGCACATCGTCTTCGCTCGGCGGCAGCGTGGCACGACACTTCTCGAGCAACTGGTCATACTCCTTGGAAAGCGCTTCGAGCATGTCGAGGTGCACCTGTTGAACCTTCGGGCTCTTCGCATCGAGGCGAAGTGGCATGGCTGGCTCGCGCTTCTTGCTGTTGTGCAAGACGGCAAGCGCCATCACATCCTCCGACTTCTCGTCCCCCGAACTCATGCGAGTACGAACCTCTTCAACCAACTTCCTGCTGACAACTCCCGAGAATTGAATAGGCTCGTTCCCGGGAATGGTGATGGTGACACTTGATCGCTCAAGCGACCTCAGGCTGTCCAGATGCTGCGCTTTCTCAGACGCGCTCTTCTGATTTCCAGCGGCAAGATCGCTGCTGAAAAGGTACGCGAGCACGAGCGAGCCGATCGACACAACTGCGAGGATCACCACGAGTGCATTGGACTTGACCCACACGAGGGCAGCACGCGCCTTGGCATTCCCCGCAGACTTCTCCCCATCGACCACGATGCCGTCGGGATCGAGCTCCGCGCCCTTCTTCTTCCCGAGCAACCCCTTCAGGTCGAGCTTGAGCTTCACTGCGCCGCCCCCTCAGGACTCGAGCCCGGTGCACCTGATGCACGCAACTTCAGGCGGAACTTCAGGACGCCTTCGAACTCCTTGTCATTCACGCCGACAAGCCGCGGCGCCTGCGGAAGTGGAGCCTCCTTGTCCATGTCCACTTCGGGCAGTCCCTCCGCGGAACTCACTTGGGTCTTGGCCCGACGGCGTGAGACAGCACCGCTTCCGCTTGGACCTTCCGCCTCGTCCGACTCAGCCCCAGATGGAGCATCGTCACCGCTTCCGATCGAGCCGCGAAAGCCAGTGGGCTTGTCTTCGATCGGTCCAGTATTCCGCTTCTTCAGCGCACCTCCGCCGCTCTGGCCAGCGCCTGCACCGCCTGCTGCAATACCCGCGGATCCGCTGGCTGCCGAGCCAAAGCCGCCTTCCGAACCTGTATCGCCGCTCGGTGGCAACTCCTCAGACAACTTTCCACCCTTGACCTCAACCCACTTGGGCACGTCGAGCGCGTCCGTTTCGATCACATAGGGAACCTCCGCGCGATCCTTGTTTGCGCGCAACCAAGCGAGAACGCCCGTCTGCTCGTTGTTGAGGAACTGGGTTGGATCGAGATCCTTGTCTGCGTTCTTCCCACTAAGGCGAATGCGTGCGGAGACCGTGATCACGCGCGCTTGGGTGGACGGATCCACCGTGTATTCACCTGAGAGGTCCTCGAGGCGAACAAGCCGACGCCGAGCGAGGTCGATCGCGCGGATGGCTTGCGGATCCATGCCCGTTTCAACGCTTGCCGGCGCTGACGCCTGCAGTGCGGCGAATGTGTCGTGGACGATCCAAGGCCACACCTCCCGACCGGCAAGCAAGTCCAGCGCATTCGAGTCCGAGGCACCAACGCCCGCGACCTCCTGCGCCCGTTGGAGCTCGCCGAGTTGAGCCTTGCCACGCTGCGCGGTACTCGACGCTCGTTCAACTACGGGCTCGATGTTCGACAGGGCGATGCGGTCCAACATGACACGCGCAAACATGCTGATCGAGGCGAGGACCAACAGCGCCGCGGCGGCCACGAACCATGGTGTCTTCGCCTGCCACACCTTCTTGCGGACTCGAGCGATTGGCGCAAGGTTGAGTGGCACCTTGGCGAGGCCGAGCCCCTGCAGGCCGAGCCCGACGGCCGTCAGCAGATTGATCGACCCCTCCTCGAACTTCACGGGATCCGGACCGTTGACCTCGATGCGCTTGAAGCGCTCGAGCCGTTCCACCTTCAGTTGCAGGTCACCTGCGATCTTTGTGCGCAGTCCTGAAATCTTGAGCGTCGAACCCACGCCGATGATGTGATCGAGCGCCGCACCATCGTTCGCCGACAGGAAGAATTCGCGGGAACGACCAACCTCCTCCACCAGCTGCGCCGTGACATTGCGCATGGCCATCGTTCGTCCCCGCTGGGTCTTCTCGTTTGGGTTGCGCTGCACCTTCACCGCTTCCGCCCTTGAATAATCGATATTCTGCGATGCGAAGGCATCCGCAATGGCTTGGGTAAACTGCGAACCCCCGAGCGCGAAGGTACGAATCCACATCTTCGGACCGGACATGACGATCAGGTCCGAGGTGTTGGTGCCGATGTCAAGACATGCCACGCTTGGGCTGCCCTCATCGAGCTGCAGGTCATACTGCAGTGCGTTGTAAACCGCCACCGAACTCAATGTCAGGACATCGGGTTCGAGGCCGTTTTCAGCCAGCAGCCCGAGAAGTTCCTGCAGCCGATCCTTCGTGACGGCAAAAATGCCGATGGCGCATTGACCCGCGTCATCAGGGGGCAGCACATGACTGTCCCACTCCACTTCGTCGATCGGGAATGGGATCTGCTGTTTCGCCTCGTACTCCACCATGCTCCGCAGCGACTTGGCATCCACGGCAGGAATCGCCGCGAAGCGCGCAAACGCCATGCTGCTGGGGAGGCTCATCACGATCGGCTCGGTCGACAACTCCTGCTCGTGCCGCTGCACGAAGGCACCGAGGGTGATCTGCACCATCCCCGCCCGATCGGAAACCGAGGGATCCGAGAGCACCTTGGTGTGGGGAATAACCTCAAACGCAACGACAGACACTTGTTCGCCAACCAACTGCAGGCGCACAGCCTTCAGCGCGAACTCACCGACCTCGATGCCCCATGCGTGTTTCGCTTCCATTAGGTTTGGTGGGGTCTCTGGGGGACGGGTTTCGCGGTGCGGTGAGATTTGGCGCTGATTTCAAGGCAATTCAAGCCCTGATCGACACGAGTCGACCCAGCGAAGGGAACTGCCCGAAGCGATCATCTGGTGGAGCGGCATGATTCAGCTTGCGTCAGATCGTGGTATCCACGTCAGGATCTCGTCGAACATGTTGGGAGCAGGAGTGTATACGCCCGCCGCAGGGCGCGAGATGCGTTACCCTATCACCATGCAGGCGCATGACCCCGAGACACCGGGTCAATCACCCGAGCCCCGAGCCTCCCCCGAGGTCCCAAGCATCCAGTCCGCCTTGGAGGCGGAGCTCGAACGCGCGATGGGCGGACTGAGCGAGCAGGACTTGCTGGCAGCGACGGGCGGTTCGAGGCCAGCCGCGCGAACAGCAGCCAGTGCGCCCCCCCGCCGCACCTCCGCCGGGCGTCAGCTCCGCGTCGGACGGGTCATGGAGATCCGAGGGAACGATGTGTATGTCGAGTTCGGGCCAAAGAGCCAGGGCGTCTGCCCGTTGGATCATTTCACCGAGCCGCCAAAGTCGGGCGATGAAGCGGAGTTCGTGGTCGAGCGGCTCGACCCGTTTGAGGGACTGCTGATCCTTGCGCGCGAGGGCGCAGCGAGCAAGGCGCCTTGGAGTGACCTGAAGGTTGGGCACATCGTGGAGGCTCGATGCGTTGGCATGAACGCCGGCGGACTCGACATGGAAGTTGCGCACCACCATGCCTTCATGCCGGCATCGCAGGTGGATGTTCGGCACATCGAGGACATCTCGATCTTCCTCGGTCAAAAGGTCGAGTGTGAAATCGTCGAACTCCGACGCAACAAGGAGCGCATGTTGCTCAGTCGGCGTCGCGTCTTGGAGCGCCGCCGCGCGGAGCAGCGCGACGAAGTGCTGAAGTCGATCGAAGTTGGCACGGAGCGAACGGCGACGATCGTGTCGTTGCAGCCCTTCGGAGCGTTCGCCGATCTCGGTGGCGTGGACGGACTGATCCCCATCAGCGAACTGGCGCATGGCATGGTCGCGAAGGCCGCGGATGCAGTGCAGGTCGGCGAGACCATCCAAGTGCGGGTGCTGCGAGTCGACAAGGACGCGAAGCCGCCGCGCATCACGCTCAGCCGCAAGCAGACGATGGCGAACCCAGTGATCGAAGCAATCGGCACGATCACTGTCGGCAGCACGGTGACGGGCTCGGTGAAGCGGATCACCCCGTTCGGTGCGTTCATCGAGGTTGCGCCTGGAGTGGAGGGGCTCGTTCATGTTTCGGAGATTTCGCGTGAACGCCTGCCGAGCCCAGACAGGGCCCTGAAGATCGGAGCAGAGGTGACCGCGAAAGTCCTGTCGACGGACGCTCAGCGCGGGCGCGTGAGCCTGTCCATCAAGGCGCTGATCGATGCGCCCGTTCGCAGCGACAGTGGCTCGGGCGAGCGCGGCGGTCGCGGGCGCGGGCGCGGCGACGATTTCGGAGGGCGAAACGCCATCGAGCCTCGCGAGGCAGATCCCGAGATGCGCAAGTTGCTCGCGAAGTTCGGCAGCAGCAAGCGCGAACTCAAGGGCGGGTTGGGTTCGCGCTGATCTCTTCAGCGCCACCGCGAGACCCTGTGGGTGCTGCCGTCGGTGCTCCTGTGGGTTCCCCGTCGATCCACATGTCCGACCACTCCTGCCCATCGGCGCTCGCGCGCAGCAGCGCATAGGTTCGAGTCGCGCAGGCAAAGCCAACGGAGAGCACCGTGGCGCCAATCGCAACGCCGAGCACGGTTCGCCAGATGTCGATGAGCGCCGCCGCAATGCCATCGGTGAATCCATGACTCACGGACGGCCCCTCGGTCAAGGGTTCAAGGAACCGCATCGCGCCGGCGCCGCGCGCGAGTTCCGCTGCACCGCCTGCCTGCATCGATGCCATCGATGCGCCCCAGCTGAACGCAACGACGAAGTCCACCGCGAGGAGCCCAAGCGACATCGCCACCGCTGAAAGCACTGCCGACCACAACAAGTGCAGCGGACGCGCAAGTATGTAGGCGCCCGCTCGCTGAATGCTTTCGACTGCATCGCAACCATCGCATGCGACCGCTGGTGCGAGGAGCACCGCACCGATGAGTGCGGCAGCCGCCACCACTGCGGCGAGCATCGCACATAGGAGCGCCAGCGGCATCAGGGCAGCGGCGACGATGTTGACGAGGGGCACGCTCGCCAGCCAACCGAACAACAGCGATGGCAGCAGCAGGGTCCCCACAAGCACCGCTGCAAAGATCGGCGCAAAGATCAGCGAGGTAACGCGAGGACGAATGAACGAGCCAGCATCCGTCAGCGTCCATGCATGACTCGCGAGGTCGCCAGCGGACAACCTGCACAGCAAACCCCCGCCCCATCCGAACACAACGACGCACACCAGCACGAAAAAGGAACTGAACGCAGGCGCAGCGCTCCACGATGCCGCAGGAATATCGACCGCGAGCGCACGCAATCCCCGCACCGCGTCGCCGACTTTGAACTGCAGCACCGCCGCCGCAGTTCGGTATGTCTCGCCCCTCACTGCCTCGTGCAGCGCTTCGAATGGAAGTCGCGGGCGCGCCGCAGCGATCATGCTCATCTGCGAAGCGAAGCGTGCCGCCCCGCCTGCATCAGCGCCGAGCGCGCCTTGCGCATCGACCAGCATCTCCGCAAGTTCCTCAAGGGTTGCCGTTGCGGCAGCAGCGCGCATCGCCGCAGGAAGTTCGGGCACGATCACGCTGCGCACCGCTTCAAGATCGCTCACGAGAGCTGCTTCCCGCATCGGTCCCGCGAGCAATCCCTCGGGTGGTGCGGTGGGCTGCGCGAAGCCGTCCCACACTCGCCCCGCTGCGACCACCGTCAGCAGGAGCACGAAGGCGAGCACAAGGCGAACGGGACGAAGTCCCGCGGGCACCGCTCCCAGGATTCGCAGTGATGGCACGATCGCAAGCCAGTCCACTTCGCGCACCCTTCCGAGTGTGCGGCGCGCGCGCAGCGCGTCTTCCGACGAACGCATTCCATCCATCCGATGCATCTTCCCATGAACTGCACAATCCTGCACAACACCCACCTGACCGCCTAGCATCGAGCCCGAAGTGCCGAAGGATGACATCCATGCCGTGCTCGAGTGGGTTGATGCGGAGCGCCCCGCCGCGATCGACCGCCTCCGCGAGTTCCTCCGCATTCCGAGCGTCAGCGCAGACCCTGCGATGAAGGCCGAAGTGGCGCGCGCCGCCGAGTGGGCTTGCCATCAACTTCGTGCAGCTGGACTGAACGCCGCCGTGCGCGCGACACGAGGCCATCCCATGGTCGTTGCGCGGCACGAGGGACCGCCAGGCTACGACGGACCCACCCTTCTCTATTACGGGCATTACGACGTGCAACCGCCAGACCCGATTGAACTCTGGAACAGCGGGCCGTTCGATCCTGTTCTTGTCGAGGGTCCGCGGGGACCGCGCATCGTTGCGCGAGGTGCGGTTGACGACAAGGGACAGGTCATGTCCTTCATCGAGGCGTTCCGCGGTTGGAGCAAGGTGCACGGCACGCTGCCCTGCCCCGTGACGGTGCTGCTCGAGGGCGAAGAAGAGTCTGGCAGCGAGAGTCTCGAGCCGTTCCTCGAGGCGAACCGCGATGAGCTTCGCGCGGATGCGTGCGTGGTTTCTGATACGGGCATGTGGGATGTGGCGACTCCAGCGATCACGACGAGCTTGCGAGGACTCGTGTATCTGGAGGTGACCGTGCATGGACCGAACAAGGACTTGCACTCTGGGATGTACGGCGGCGCGGTGCCCAATCCCGTGCAGGTGCTCGCATCCATCATCAGCCAACTGCACGACTCCGATCGCCGCATCACCGTTCCTGGCTTCTATGACGGCGTGGACGAAACGCCTGCGCGAGTGCTCGAGCAATGGCAGTCCATGGGGTTCGATGAACGAGAGTTCCTCGGCAGCATCGGACTGTCGAAGGGATTCGGTGAACGCGGACGGACGCTGCTCGAACGCACATGGAGTCGCCCCACATGCGATGTCAACGGGATCTTCGGTGGCTACACCGGCAAGGGAGCAAAGACGGTCATCGCCTCGCACGCAACGGCGAAGTTGTCGTTTCGACTGGTGGGCTCGCAAGACCCGCACCGCATCAGCGCGTCCGTTCGGGACTTCTTCGAGTCGCGTTTGCCCGAGGGCTGTACCGCCACATTCACCGAGCACGGGCTTTCGCCGGCCTTCGTGGTGCCTGACTCATCTCCAGTCCTCGCCGCAGCGGAACGCGCGCTGCAGCGGGTGTATGGAAAGCCGCCGCTGTTGATCGGTTCCGGCGGCAGCATTCCAGCGGTCGGCGCACTGCAGCGGATCGTCGGCGTTCCGTCGCTGCTCATGGGATTCGGGCTCGATGACGACTGCGTCCACTCCCCCAACGAGAAGTTTGAAGTGGCGTGCTTTGTTGGCGCGATCCGAAGCCATGCTGCCCTGCTCGGTGAAGTGGGACGCATGCGCCGCTGAGGGTGAGCGCGGCGATGCTTCGAACGCCGAATCCGATGATCGTGCTCGCCGCGGCTGCACTGGCTGCCGTGACTGCCACGGCGAACGCACAGGTCTCGATCACGCTCGAGCAGTTCGGGGCCGGCGGCTGCTTCCGCGGCGGCGATGTCGTTCCCATCCTGTTGTCGCTCCAGACAGCCACGCCAGAACCGGTGTCGGTGGAAGTCGCCTGGGAACTGCCGAACAACAACGGTGACGTGGCGCAGCATTCGCGCGTGGTGGTGTGCGATCCAGGGCAGCCGCAGCGCGTCTGGCTTTATGGACGCGTTCCCAACGCGTCCGATGAGAGTGCCGCGATGGAGGCGATCTCGTCGGTGCGAGCATGGGAGCACCGTGACGGCCGGCGCGGCGCGGAACTGGGAAGCGCACGAATCGCACCGAATGCTGCGGGCGAGCCCACGCGTTTCATCGGCCGTGAGAGTGGGCTGATCGGCATCATCGGCAACGGCCGCATGGGACTCGACGCGCTCGGCGCTCCGCCGCTTGGCATGATGGAGATGCCATCGCGCAATGAGCGCACGCAGATCGCGCGCGGCATTTCACCGCAGGCGATTCCGGACCGCTGGCAGGGGCTCTCGTCGTTCTCGGCGATCGTCTGGTCCGAGGGCTCGCCACAGTCCTTGAGTCCCGATGCAGCGCGTGCGCTTCGCGATTGGATTTCCCTCGGTGGAGTCTTCGTGATCGTGCTGCCGGAGCGCAGCGACCCGTGGGGGGTTGCCGCGCAATCAGCTCGGCATGCGCTCAGCGATCTGATGCCCGATTGGAGCGTCAATCGGACCGAGGACACGCGAGTGTCCGAACTGCTGCCAGCCATCAGCAAGGCAACGCGCATCAGCAACGACAGGGCTGGAATGCCGGTGGCGTTCTTCCAAGCACCGACGACCGCTTCCGTATGGGAACCGATCGTGATGCTGCCAGCACCGAAGGTTGCCTCGACGGGATTCGCTGCACCGCGCAAGGGATCGATCGACGGCAAGGTGATCGGCATCTCCCGTCCGTTTGGCGCGGGGCGCATCACCGTGCTTGGACTCGATGTCAACGCGCTGCACCGTCGCGCACTCCTCGCGGGCGGACTTCCCGAAGCGGATGTCTTCTGGAATCCGATTCTCGGCATCCGCGGCGACAGCCCGACGGCTGAGACCATTCGCAGCTTGGAGGAGCAGAAACTCCTCACCGAGAAGCAGCCCACGGTAGTGGAGTTCGCGCGCGGCAATCTGGTTTCCGGCGCCATCAGCCTCGCCAGCGAGGTGACCGTCGGATTGTTGGCGGCGTTCTTGCTCTTCGCGTCGTACTGGCTCGTTGCGGGGCCGGGCGGGTACTACACACTGCGGCTCTTCCACCGCGAGCGACACGCGTGGTTGCTGTTCGTCATCGCCGCGGCTGCATTCGGCGGGGGAACGCTTGCCTGGGGAACGCTGCAAGAAAGCAGGCGCGGCAGCGCGCAGCATGTGACCGTGCTGACGGCGATTCGCGTTCCACCTGATCGGCAGCAGTCCAATGATCTTCCGCTCGTGCGCGCGACCGCGTGGGTGAGCGCGCTCATCAAGGGCTACGGGCGAACCACGGTCGAGATCAACCGCGATGCCACCCGCACTGCGCGCATCGAAGGATGGGAGTCGCCGAGCGAATTGCCGAGTGCGTTCCCCAATCCAGCGCGAATCCCGCAGCCCATCGACTCACCCATGCAAGTCGATGTTGCTGCGCGCGGAACGAGCGCGAGCTTCGAAGTGCAGTGGCTCGGATCGGTCGCGAAGGAGTGGGGTGAGCTTCCTCGCGCAGCCGATCCTGCGCGACCACTTGTGCAGTCCGTGCTGGCAGGCCCAACGCCGAAGGTGTCGCTGACGGGCCTCATCTCGCACTCGCTCCCCTTCCCCCTCACGCAAGTTGGCTTGGTGCACATCACGCCGGTCCGCCAACCCCTGCCCGCTGTTTCGCCGAGCAATCCCCTGTTGATCGAACCCAGCGGCGAGTTGCCTTGGTTCGGGCGCTATGTGATGCTGCCGAAGTGGGATCCGAACACACCGATCGAGGTGGCACAGCAGCTGTATCCCGTCGGCGCGGTTGCCGTGGATGAGCGCGACGGCGACTTTGCGCGTGCGCTGCGGGTGCGGTACCAACAGCCATGGGCGAGTGATCGTGGGTTCCAACTGGAGCAGCGTGGACTGCTCGTGTCACCTGAGCAGCGCCGCACCTTCCTCGAGATGCTCGGCATGTATTCGGTACTCCCACCGCCGGGGTACACCACCCCACCGACGACGAACCCCGTTCGGTTTGAACGCATCCTGGCGCGGGACATTGACCTGTCGCATTGGTTCTCGACGCCGTGCCTGATCGTGACGGGTTTCCTAGACCCATCCGACCCAGAGAGCGGCGGTGCGAGGTGCCCAGTGCCACTCCGCTTCGATGGGCGCGAACTTCCCTCGACGGGACTGACATTCGTGCGCGTCGTCTTTCCGCTTCCTGTCGATACCCGTTTCGCGGTTCCACCAAGCCGCTAGAGTGATGCCGTGCCGATGATCGAGACGGTCAACCTCACGAAGAAGTACGGCGAACTGATCGCGCTGGACAACCTCAACCTCACCATCGACGAGGGCACCTGCTTCGGTTTCATCGGTCCCAATGGCGCAGGCAAGACGACAACGATCAAGATCCTTGCGACATTGTTGAAGCCCACATGGGGCGAGGCTCGAGTCGATGGACATGTGATCGGCTACCAGAATCACCTGATTCGACCCGTGATCGGCTATGTCCCGGATTTCCTCGGCGCATACGAGGACATGTTGGTCAGCGAGTACCTCGAGTTCTTCGCTGCGTGCTACGGCATCCACGGTGAGCGACGGCAACGGGTGATCGGCGAGGTCCTCGAGCTGACCGATCTCACTTCCAAGCGCGCGGCAGATGTGAACGGCCTGTCGCGCGGCATGCAGCAGCGCCTGTCTGTCGCTCGCGTGCTGCTGCATGATCCGAAGGTTCTCCTGATGGACGAACCATCGAGCGGACTCGATCCTCGCGCACGAATCGAGATGCGGGAACTGCTGAAGGAACTGCGCCGCATGGGCAAGACCATCCTGATCTCGTCGCACATCCTCTCGGAACTCGCGGAGCTTTGCACGGCGGTCGGCATCATCGAGCAGGGAAAGTTGGTCTATGCGGGAAAGATCTCTGAGATGCTCGCCAAGGCGGGCTCGGGTGGCACCGTGCATGTGGTGGTTGACGAGCGCACCGAAGATGCAGCTGCGCTTCTTCGCCAAGTCAAGGGAATCCTGAAGGTCTCGCTTGAACGCGAGGACCGGGTCACCCGCATCGATCTATCGATTGATCCGCGCTCGGGGCTCGTCGTCAGCGACATTCCCAGCCGCCTGATCACCCAGGGTTTTCGTGTGGCGCGCTTTTCGCACGAACCAGTCACCCTCGAGACCGCGTTCATGCGCTTGACGAAGGGGATCGTGTCCTGATGCGGAGTTTGCTCACCGTTTCGCCCGACCTACCCGATGCAGCAGCGCTGCTCGAGCGTGTGCGAGCCGTGCTGCGGGCACACGGGGAGATCGTCGCGGAGTTGCCGGCCGACAACACGCCCGTGCCGGATTCGCTCGACTTCGATCGGGTGCTTGCCGTGGGCGGCGACGGCACCCTCATCGCGCAGGTGCGGCGAATCCTCCATCACGGCGTTCCGCTGATCGGACTGAACTCTGGACGCCTCGGTTTCCTCGCGGAGTTCGATGTCGCGTCGCTTGAGGCGCATGCGGAGCAGATCTTCGGGCCGACGCCGCTCGTCCGCCACCGAATGGTGATGGATGTGCAGGTGCTCCGCGCCGATGGCAGCCTCGTGCATTCTGGGATCGCGGTGAACGATGCCGTGGTGAGCGCTGGCATCCCGTTTCGAATGATCGAACTGCGCGTGGACTTCGGACAGGACACGGGACAGGACACGGGGCCCGACATCGCGGGCGACGGCGTGATCGTCGCAAGCCCGATCGGATCGACGGCGTACAACGTGTCTGCCGGTGGGCCCATCGTGCATCCAGATGTCGAGGCGCTCATCGTGACGCCGATCTGCGCGCACAGTCTTGCGTTCCGCCCCATCGTCCTGCCGAGCCACATCGAAGTCATCGTGCATGTGGAACGCGCCAACGAAGGGACGAATCTTGCGATCGATGGCCAGATCCATGTGCGTTTGCATCGAGGCGACACGATCCGCGTCGCACGCCATGAGATGATGGCCCGACTGATCGGCAATCCTGCCGTCACCTACGGCCGACAGTTGATTTCCAAGATGCGCTGGGCGGCGCCGCCGAACTATCGCGATCGCGGCGCATGACCGTGCGGGGTCGCATCCGATGGCGACCGCGCAGCGACCCCCGCGAAGCGCGTGAACCGCGCGTTTGATGTGGCGAGCCGACTGCGTTCGTGCAACCAACCAACGCGGTGCGCGATCCGCGATACCTTTCGCGCATGATCGATATCAAGGCGTTTCGTGACGATCCCGAGAGATTCATTCAGGGTGCGCGCGACAAGGGGATGGATGTCGACTTCCCGCGACTGCGCGCGCTGGACGAGCAGCGGCGGCGCGTCCTGTCGGATCTTGAGCAGAAGCGCGCGGAACAGAACCGACTCGGCAAGGAGTCGGGTCCGCAGATCGGCAAGCTCAAGGGGCAACTGAAGTCGGCCGCGGATGGAGAGCGAGCGGCCATTGCCGAGCAGTTGGCAGCTCTGGAGGCGAAGCCGGTCCAGCTGAAGAATGAAGTGGCCGTACTCGAGCGACTGCTCGCCGATGTCGAGCCCGAGTGGCATGCGTTGCTGCTCAGCGTCCCGCAGCCGCCCGCTTCCGATGTGCCGCGGGGCAAGGGCAGCGACGACAATGTCGAGATTCGTCGCTGGAATCCAGCTGGCTTCGATCCCTCGCGTCCCTTTGTGCAGAACCGCGGCTTTGCGCCGAAGACGCATCTGCAACTCGTGCAGTCACTCGGTCTCGTGGACTTTGACCGTGGAGTCAAGATGTCTGGGACGCGGCACTATGTGCTCACGGGGCTTGGGATGCGGCTGCATCAGGCCGTGCTGCGACATGCGCTGGATTTCATGGTGGACAAGCGCGGCTTCGAGCCGATGGGCATCCCCGTCATCGTTCGAGAGGAATGCATGGTGGGCACGGGGTTCTTCCCAGCAGGCCGAGAGCAGGCCTATCACATCGCCGAATCATCGCGCGGCAGCACGCACGATCTCTTCCTCACCGGCACGGGTGAGGTGGGACTCATGGGGCTTCATGCCGATGAGATCCTCGCCGTCGAATCGCTGCCACGCAAGTATGTCACCGTGTCGACCTGCTTCCGCCGCGAAGCAGGCGCTGCGGGCAAGGACACTGCAGGCCTCTACCGCATTCACCAGTTCGACAAGGTGGAACAGGTCGTGGTCTGCCGAGCAGACGATGCCGAGAGCCGCCGCTGGCACGCCACGATGATGGAGTCGGTGGAGTTGCTGCTGCAATCGCTGGAGATCCCCTACCGCTTGCTGCAGTGCTGCAGCGGCGACCTCGGCGTGAAGAATGAGGACATGATCGATATCGAAAGCTGGATGCCTGGGCGCGGCGAGGTCGCTGCGGATGGCACGCCGTCCGGCGCGTACGGCGAAACGCATTCGGCGAGCAGGCTTGGAGACTTCCAGTGTCGGCGCCTCAATCTGCGGTACAAGGATGAAGCAGGAAAGACGGCGTTCGCCTTTGCGCTGAACAACACGGTCGTTGCGAGTCCGCGCATCCTGATTCCGCTGCTCGAAATCCACCAGCAGGCGGATGGCAGCGTGCTGATCCCGCCCCCGCTACGCCCCCACATGGGCGGACGTGATCGGATCACTCTCAGGGACGCCCGCCGGTGTTGACGATCGGATACGGACTCAGCGGCGATGGCTTGTTCATCAGCCAAAGCCGAGCCCAATCATCCTGCATCTGCCGCAGGTTGACATCACCAACCACGGTCGAGTTCATGTAAGCCTCATTGACCGAGAGCGAGGTTCCCGCCAATTCGGGCGTCAGATCCTTGCCGATGGTCACTGCGTTGGCACAGAAGGCCTTGTTGCAGGCCTCGTTGACATCACGGATCTTCGTGTAGGTCGCGTCGGAGTATCCGTTGTTGAACGCAAAGGTGTGCGATGCTCGCTCGTCAGCCAATTCCTTCTTCATGTCACGAAGGGACTGGCGCGTCGGGCTGTCGAGATACGCCAAGCGCCAGTCATCGGGCTGCAAAGAAACCCAATCGGGCGGCAGCTGCGCACGGACCTTCGCGAGCGGCACGGCATTCGGCTGGTTCGGTGTCTGGCATGCGGTCAATGCACAGAGCGGAGCGAGTGCGAGCAGTGAAAGCAGGGATTGGGTCGAGAGATTCATGGAGGACGCGTTGGGTTGAAGTTTCAGGAACCGCACGAAGCGTGGATCACCATTCAATCAGTCATCAACTTGGATTGGCGAACGGCCATGGCTTTTCCATCTGACCCGCAGCCGACTGCGGAGGGCGGTACTGCAGGATCGAGTCCGCCTCTGGCGGCAGTTCCTTGTTGGTCAGCAGCGCCCAGGTCCGCGGCCCGATCGGCACCTCGAACTGATGCGCCGCAACGATCACATTCTGATCCACATTGATCAGTTCAACGGTGACATAGACCTTGTTGAGCGCAATGCTGTAGGTGCTCACGAGCGCTGCGCCCGCATTGAAGCGCGGCGCAAGCGTGAGCAGGTTGCGCGAAAGCAGGAATTCGCCCGCGTTCTCCCCTTGAACGATCGGGATGTATGCCTGACGAAGATCGACTTCGATGATCTTGTTGGAACGCTGCGCCTGGAGCGCTGTCTTCAGCGACTGTCCCATCAGACGACCGAAGTTGGTCGTCTTGTTCATGTCGTTCAGGTCCACCGCCACGGCGCAGAGCACGGGGCGGGTGGAATCGAACGCATCGTCGCCAACGATCTCATCTCGCGCATTCCAGAGCATGTACTGCACCGCGCGGTAGGCGGTCTCGGTGTAGTTGGCGTCGTAGGAGGTGAGCGCAGTCGGGCTCCCATCGGTCACAAGCGACTGACGCGTCACGCAACCTGACGAGGCAACGCAGATCGATGCGAGTGAGAGAAGGGCAGCGTTCTTGAGTGTGCTCATGGCTTGATCTGGGGGAAAGTTGTCGAGGTGGTGGTGGTCGTCGTGGTGGACACCGTGTTCTGATCGATGCGTTCCTTCGGATCAATGATGGTGGTCGGTCGGAACTGCTGACCGAAGGCAAATGTGTTGTTGGGCCCATGCACATGAATCGATGGGTCCACAGGCACAGGATTCTGGGTTGTTTCAAGCGTTGGGAGACTGCCCCCCGCCATCGTCGGGTTCGTGGTGAATGTGCTCTGCTGCGTCGTTCGCGTGGATTCGCAGCCGACCACTGCGAGCGTGAGACAGGACAACGAGAGTGCGGCACCCAGAACGGCGCGTGGCGAAAGGGTGGGGTGCGACCGATTGTTTCCGAGGGTCATTGGGTTCTCCCGAGCTGTCCGAGGGGGCTTCTGCGACTGTCTCAGCGCAGTTTGGAAATGGTAAAGGGTGCTGGAAGGGGTGTCAACGCGAGGCAGTTGCGGTGTCTGCTGCAAGCGCAGCGTTGGCGCGAAGGCGGTCGAGTGAGAGTCCACCGACCACCACACTGGTGACACCCGCGTTTCGCAGGATCCACGGAATCGCCACCGATGGTTCGAGGGTGCCGCTCGCAAGCGGCTTCTTGATGAACACGGCGCGCCCGCCCTTGGCTGCTTCCTCGATGACTGGTTGCAATTCTGGCTTGGCCGGGTGGAACTCGAGCATCAACGCATCGACACGGGGATCGGCAAGTGCGGCCCGTGCCCCCGCGGCATGCTTGGCGGAGAATCCAACGCCCCCCACCACACCCTCCGCTCGAAGTGCTGCAAGTGCGCCGATCGCCGCGCCGTCCGCCACGATCTGTTCATCGTTTCCATTGGAGTGCACCCAGACCAGATCGAGCCGTGCACTGCGAAGCAATCGCAGGCTCTGCGCGACGCTCGACTCGACCGCTGGTCCAGAAAAGTCAAAGTGCGACTGCCCGCCCTCGAAGCGCTCTCCCACCTTGGTCGAGAGAAAGACCGCGTCTCTCTCCTGCGAGGTGAGCCCCTCGAGCGCCAGTCCGACCCGCCGTTCGGAGAGACCGTACGCGGGTGCGGTATCGATCGAACGGATTCCCATTCGCACGATGTACTGCACGAGCGCGACGGCGTCTTGTTCGCTTGGGAGTTCAAACGCAGTGGGGTACTTGATCGCCTCGTTGCGCCCGATCTTGAACGCGCCCCACCCGAGCACTTGCACTGCGCGCGAAAGTCGAGCGGCTCGCCGCTCAGGGAGCGCGACGGCGTTCATCGTGTTTCCACTCGCTGCGAGTTCCACTGCGACTCCCAGGGGCGTTCGGCCATCTTGACTCCATCTCGCAAGCCGCCCCAACCGTTCGTTGGCGCGCGTGACGACGAGCGCCCGCGCACGTGGGCGCAGACTGCCTTCGCAAGCAGCGGTGCGAGCACCAACTTGATCGGCCATACGGTGCAGCATGGGCCGTTCCACTTCGCGAAAGCGCGCGGCGGGCGCCGACCGTCACTCGTTCGCGGCTCTGCGCGGTCGACGGCGTACTCCCCCACTTCGCAGCCACCAAGTGGAACGCCGGGCAGCGCACTGGCGACCTCCGCGAGTCCGTATCGCAGGAAATCGCTCGCTTCCATGCGGACGCCATCTTCTGCGATCTGCCCGCCTACATGCCAGACTACGGAATCGTCGGGCATGCGGTCGCTCGTAATCGTCACGCGCGTTCGCGCGCCATCGATGCAGTGACCAAACACCATCGGCAGGGACCCGCGAATCATCAACTGACGCAGCGGACGGCGCTGCATCGGCTCTGATGCGCCAGCGAGTTCGGAGAATCGCTCGTTGCCAGCGCCAGCAGCGAGGATCACGGACGATGCGCTGACGCGGTACTCCTGCGTTCCGCTTATCGCGATCGATGCGCCGTTCGCCAGACGCTCGATGGATTGGACATCGCCGCGCACGATGCGAGCGGCGTGCCGCACGGCCAGCACCTGCAGCATTGAACGCGGATCGATCACCGTTTCACCGAGCTTCAGCACATCACCCTTCACACCTCGCAGCCACTCGGGGCGCTCGTGATCGGCGACGGCAACTGGTGCAGTTCGAAGCGCCAATCGTGCCCCGAGCATGCCCGCGACCCCAGCCCACGATGCGCTTCGCCAAAGCCAGCAATGGTCGGTCAACACGCGCACGCCGCGCAGGTCATTTCCCGCGCCGCCGCGCAGCATCTCCGACCAGAGCGCAGCTGCTTCCGATGCTTCGACGGCATCGTCTCCGGCGCTACCAGCGAGCGCGTACTTCACTCCCGCGTGCAGGATTCCCTGACTGTTCGTGGTCTGCCCAGTGCCAAGCGGATGCGCATCGACGAGCAGCGCACCAACGCCCGACTCCACCAAGGCATCCAAGATGAAGAGCCCCGCAACGCCTCCACCGATGACCAGCGCATCAGCGGATATCTGCGCTGCCGACATGGACGAGATGCTAGCAGTGTGCGTGCTGACCCCCACTAGACTCCGCCTCCCGACATGCCAACGAACGCCCCTGAGACCTTGCTCCGCGGCGGCGAGATCGTCACTGACTCCCGCCAGTTTCGTGCCGACATCCTGATAAGCGGTGAGACCATCAAGTCCATCGCGCCGCAACTCGATGCGCCGGCTGGTTGCGCGACCGTCGACGCGCGCGACATGCTGGTCTTTCCAGGCTTCATCGATCCGCATGTCCACATTCACCTGCCGTTCATGGGAACGCTGGCGAAGGACACATGGGAGACCGCGAGCAAGGCTGCGCTGCTGGGCGGTACGACCACACTGATCGAAATGGTCTGCCCAGCGTCGGGTGACGACCCAACGGCCGCGCTCGAAACATGGATGTCCAACGCACGCGATCGTTCCGCGTGTGACTACTCCTTCCACATGGGTGTCACTCGCTGGGACGACACGACCGAAGCGGCGCTCACTTCGATCGTTCGCCGCGGCGTTGCTTCGTTCAAGGTCTTCCTCGCTTACAGGGGAGCGCTCGGGATCACTGATGAGATCCTGTACCGCACCCTCGCACTCGCGAGCAAGCTCGGGGTCGTTGTCACGGCGCACTGCGAGAACGAGACGCTCATCGCGGAACGCTCGCGCGAACTGCTCGCCGCTGGGCGCACGGGACCCGAAGCGCACCACGACAGCCGGCCGCCGCGCGTCGAAGCAAGCGGGGTCGATCACTTGATGACATTCGCCGAGTTGACTGGGGCTGAAACCTACATCGTGCACCTGTCGTGCGCGGAGGCGCTTGAGCGCGCGTTGGCCGCGCGAGCCCGCGGCGTTCGGGTCGGCATCGAGACACTCATCCAGTACCTCGTGCTCGACAAGGAGCATGCCGAGCGCCCGAACTTCGAGGGCGCGAAATTCGTGATGTCGCCGCCGCTGCGTGATCGTTCCAATCAGACCGTGCTGTGGAACGCGCTCCGCCGCGGCGACATCGACACGGTTGCGACGGATCATGCGCCCTTCGACTTTGCAACGCAGAAGCGGCTTGGCGAGCACGACTTCACCAAGATCCCCAATGGCATCCCATCGCTGGAGGAGCGTGTAAAGGTGCTGTATGGACGCGGCGTCGCGGAAGGCACGATCGATCTGTGCACATTGGTGCGCGTGGCATCCACCAATGCGGCGAAGCAGTTTGGACTGCATCCTCGCAAGGGCAGTATTGCCGAGGGCGCCGATGCAGATCTCGTGACCTTCGATCCGCGCGCGCGTTCAACGATTTCTGCGCGAACGCACGCGAGCGCGGTGGACTACAGCGCGTTCGAGGGGATGTCGGTGGCGGGCGCAGTGCGGGATGTGTGGGTGCGCGGCGCCCGTGCCGTTGAAGATGGACGCTTCGTCGCTCGCTCGGGGCATGGACAGTTCCTCGCTCGATCGCCGACGAAGCGGTTCAATCTGCCCTGATCCCGGCGCGCCATCGACTTCGCTCCGCTGCGAAGGGGACCACGGTCCATCAGCGGACTTCGATCTCCACCATGCTGACATCGTCTTGATACGCAGCACCCCCCTGCAACTGCTCGGTGTACTGCATCACTCGGTCGATCGGCGATGGTGCGTTCAGCGCATCCGTCCGCATGAAATCCATGAACTGGCTGTGCGACCACACGGTGCCATCCGGTATGGCGATCTCGACAACACCGTCGCTGTAGATGTAGATGCGGTCGCCGTGATCGAGATCGATCAGCGTCTCCTCGAAGGCGATCCCGTCGACCATGCCGATGATCGTGTTCTGCGATTCGCACTCGCGGATGCCGCTTGGCCCCGCGATGAGCACGGAGGGATGCGCTGCGCCGGACCAGCGAAGCGCCCGCGTCGGAACATGCAAGACCCCGTACCAACCAGTGAAGTACAGGTTGTTCTGCGTGGCCATCTGGAACGACGCGTTCAACATGGTCATGACCGCACCGGGCTGACGCAGGTCGACGCTCGGAGCCGCCCCCTGCAGAAGGTTTCGCACGCTGACCGACAGCAGCGATGGTCCAACGCCGTGCCCACACACATCGATCAGCCAAAACGCGAAGTGGCTGTCATCCAGCATGCGGTAGCCGAAACAGTCGCCACCAAGGGAAGCCGACGGCGTGAACACCCAGCGCGTTCGGAGCGCAGGGACATCCATCGGTGCGGGCAGAAGGCTGCGCACATACTCGGCAGCTTGGTGGAGCTCGGACGCGAGGGCCTCGTACGCCGCGTTGCGCTGGAGCTGCGCGATGTAGCCGCGTGAGTGATAGCGGAGCCTTGCGATGATCTCGAGCGGATCAGGCAGCTTGACCATGTAGTCATTTGCCCCGCGTGCGAATGCCTCTGCCTTCGTCTGTCCCTCTTCCTTCGAACTGAGCACCACAAGCGGCGTGGTCGCCGTTGCCGTTTCAGCGCGGAATTGGCTGACCAGATCAAGCCCATCGACACCCGGCATCACGAGGTCCTGCAAGATGACCGTCGGCTGCAGTTCGCGAGCCTTCGCGATCGCCTGCGTTGGATCGCTCACGAAGTGGAACTGGATGTCGGGTTGCGATGCACAAATGCGCCGTACTGCCTCGCCGATGATCGCCTGATCATCGATGAGCAGGACGGTGATGGGCGGCTCCTTGGTCTTCAGTATCTGGCTCATGGTGCTCCTGGGGTTCTCACGATGACTTCACACCGTCGCCGTGCGAGGCATGCGCTGTGGAGCTTCGGACGATTGCATCGGCGATTGCCTCGAGCGGCAACACCTCCACTGCCCCGCCGCACTTGACGGCCGCGCCGGCCATCCCCCAGACCACGCTTGTCGCCTCATCCTGCGCAATCGTGTGCCAGCCAGCTGCACGAAGCGCACGCAGTCCATCCGCGCCGTCACGCCCCATGCCGGTGAGAAGCACGGCGATGCCGAGCGGCGCTTGCGCGAGGCTTTCGAACAGCACATCCACCGATGGGCGATGGGCAAGTCCCCGCGGTTCCGCCGTGTGGAAGAAGCGACCGCCTCGCAGCACGAGGTGATCGTCACTGCACGCGAGGTACACATGTCCCGCCTCTGCATGCTCACCCTCGCGCGCCACATCCACTGTGCGTCCCGAGATGTACGCGAGCCACTGCGCCAATCCCTCGGCGAACCCCCGATCAATGTGCTGAACGATCACGATTGGCCAGTCGAATGCGCGCGGCAATGCGCCAAGCAACTTGCCAAGGGCTGGTGGACCGCCCGTGCTGCAGCCAATCGCGACAATCCCACGGCCGCTGGCGGTGCGCGCGGGAGTTGGGGCACCTGTCACCTCATGGCGGTGCCCATCAAGCGCACGGACATACGCGACCTTGCGGACGAGCGCGTCAAGTCCATCGAGGGTTCCATCGGGTCGAATCGTCGGCGTCAGCGTGACATCAAGCGCGCCCGCGCCAAGTGCGTCGTACACACGGTCGAGGTTGTGATCGATCGATGCCGTCACCACGATGATGGGGCACGGACAGCGCTTCATGATGTGTCGCGTGGCAACGGCGCCGTCCATCACAGGCATCTGCATGTCCATCAGCAGGAGATCGGGCGTGTCCTGCGCACACATGTCCACCGCCTGCTGCCCATCTTCAGCGACCCAAGCGACCGACGCCCCATGAATCTGGGCGACCGCCTGCCGCAGTAGTTCGACCGCGAGCCGCAGATCATTCACGATGGCAATGCGCACGGGGGGAATGTACGGGTGAGGCACTCAGCTTTCTTGCACCGACGATTCGATCAGATCCGCCACCGTGTCGAGCAGCGTCCGATCATGGAACGCCGCCTTCGTCATGTATGCCGTTGCACCCGCCTCCAGTCCGGCGCGGCGATCCTCGTCGCGGTCCTTGTAGGAAACCATCACGATCGGCATTTGCGCCAGTCGGCGATCGGCCCGAATGCGCCGCACGAGATCGAGCCCATTCATTCGCGGCATGTCGACATCGCTCAGGACAAGGTCGTAGGTGGAACGCTGCAGGGCGTTCCAGCCATCGAGTCCGTCCACCGCAACATCCACTTCGTATCCCGCGCGCGTCAGCATCTGTCGCTCGACTTCACGGACCGTCAGTGAATCTTCCACCACCAGCACACGCCGGCGCCGCACGGTGCTGCGCTCGCTTCCCGCTGCGGCCCCGCGGAGCGATCCCTCGTCCAGTTGCCGCGCCGCATCGATGCCGAGTGCATCGAGATCGAGGATCAGCACCAACCCTCCATCCTGACGAACGCTCATCGCGGCCACTTGGGGAACGCTGCCGAACCGCTCATCGAGTGGGCTCACCACGATGTCCTCTTCGCCGAGGAATCCATCCACGATCAGTCCGAGCGTCTTCTGTCGAACGCGCAGGCTGACGACGGCGATCGATCCCGAAGGCGGCGGCTCTGGCAGCGCAAGCAGCGAATCCGCGCGAACGAGCCCCACGAGTTCCTCTTGGATGTGTGCGACCAGCCGCCCTTCGACATGCGTCAGGTCGCTCTGGCCCAGCCTGTCGATGCGCTCCATGCGGGCAAGCGGCAGCGCATACGGCTCGCCTCCGATGGAAACGATCGCAGCCCGCACCACGCTGAGCGTGACGGGCAGACGCATGCGGAACGTCGTTCCCCTTCCCATCGCGGTGATCACTTCGACGCTTCCGCCAACCTCATGGACGGTCGACTGCACGACATCAAGCCCGACGCCACGCCCAGAGATATCCGTGAGCGCGGATGCGGTGCTGAAGCCCGGCAGGAAGAGGAAGTCGAGCAGTTCCCTGTCGCCCATACGTGCCACGAGTTCAGCTGTCGACAGTTTCTTCTCAAGGATCTTCGCCCGCAGGCGGTCAAGATCGATGCCGCGGCCATCATCGCCCACCTCCACGAGCAGCATGCCCGCCTGATGACTCGCACTGACTCGAACGGTTGCCTGCGCCGACTTGCCTGTCGCGCCTCGATCTGTCGGAGACTCGATCCCATGATCGATCGCGTTGCGCACCAGGTGAGTCAGTGGTGCCTCCAGTTTCCGCAGGATGTCGCGGTCGACGCTGACCGCCTGTCCGCCGAGACGGATGGTCACTTCCTTGCCGAGCGACCGCGCAAGATCGCGCACCGTCCGCGGCACCGTCACGCACGCGTCCGCAAACGGTCGCATGCGCGACTGGATCGCCTCATGGTGGAGCGCAGAGCCGAGTTCTTCGCTGCGGCGCAAGTGCGCCTGCAGGTCGGCGTCAAGCTGGGCAACTTCGGCGCGCACGCGCTGATGGGCGGCGTTCAGGTCATCGTCGGCGACCGCCGCGCCCGCGCGCCGCCGATCAAACAGGTCTTCGAGCATGCGTTCGCCGCGGCGAATCGCGCGGAGTCGCTGCTGCACGCCTTCGAGGCGGCGCGACTCCACAAGGCTCTCGCTTGAGAGGCGCATGAGGCGGTCGAGGCTGCGTGTGCGGACCATCACGCTGACGTCGCCGCTTGTGGGCGCGGGCGCAGGCGCAGCCGTTGGCGTGGTCGGTGGCGGTGGCGGCGGCGGCGCAGTTGGTGGCGCTGGCACGGGTTGTGAGGGTGCGGCAACCGCGGCGGGCTCTGGCGCGGCCATGCCGAGCGGTGGCACCACTGTGGCGGCTGCCGCGGCAGGCGCCGGCGCTTGCTCATACTGCTTCACAAGCGAATCGATCTTTGCATCCTGCTGCGCCGACCACGCAGCCACATCCGACTCGGCGACCGCCGCGCTCTGCACGATGAGATCCACCCCTTGCAGCAACTGATCCGTTCGCTCAGCGCTGATGGACTCCGTTCCCTTTTGGATGCGAACGAGACAATCTTCCATCGCATGAGCGAGTTTCACCAGCGCATCGAACCCCACGATCCGTGCAGCTCCCTTGACGCTGTGCGCCGCGCGCATCAACGGCTCCACCAGCGCCCGATCGCTTGCGCTCTCGAGCGACACGAGTCCATCGCTGAGCGCGCGGCCATGCTGCTCTGCTTCCTGCCGGTACAGGTCGAACATGCTGAAGCCGCCGAGGCTCATGAACGCACCACTCCTTCGCACGCGGTGAGCAGCGCATCGACATCCACCAATCCCGCAGCGCCATGCTCCATCGGCACGAGTCCAGATGTGAACCCTGCGTGCGGTGCGGAGACCGTCACCGGGGCGACCGCGACATCTTCGTTGCTGACAGCCAGCGTGCCAGGCACTTCGTCGACTTCGAAGGCCCACGCTGCGCCGCGTTCGCCGAGCACCACCATTCGTGCCTTCGTGCCGCCCGCTGGGCTCCACTCAAATCCGCAGATCGACGCGAAGTCGATCACCGCCGCGATCTCCCCATCGATGTTCGCCAGTCCGCGCAGCGCTCGGTGCTTTCGGTGCGGTACGCGGTGCGGGGCCGCCGCAGCCGTGACGCGCAGCACGCGGGCCGCGGGAAAGGCGATCCACGACGACCCGATTCGCGCAAGGACGACATGCACATCCTGCTTGCGCTGCAATTGCACGGGACGCGCGAACGCATCCGCGTTTTCTTGGAGCGCCTGCGGATCGAGCGCTGCCGGCACGCGCGCGGGATCGATCATTGGGGCTCTCCCCCGCGCAGCGCGATTCGCTTGGCGCGCATTCGCAGTTGCGATGCCACCGCCACGCGACCACTCCGCTCGTGGAGATCGGCAAGCGCCAGCATCGCGAGGTCATGCTGCGGCGCAAGAAACACCACTTCGCCAAGCAGGCGCAGGGCTTGCGCTTCGTCACCGGCGGCAAGACGCTCCTCTGCACGGAGGAACAAGTCGTTCACTCGCGTGCGAAGTTGCAGCGCCTGATCCTGTTCCGAGTGAACCGACCGCGCCTCGCTCAAAGGTGCTTGCACAGCAGCCTCTGGCCCACGCGCGTTGTTCGGCGGACGCCTGGCCCAGGCGCCCTCCGTCTTCGCGCGCGATGCCGTACCAGAAGCCTCCACCGAGGACGCACGAATCAGCGGCGGCAGTTCCGCCCTCTGCCACGCGAATGCATCGGTCACAGCGCTGCGTTCCAATCCGTCGGCTGGCGTGGCGGTCTCCGCATGTCCGAGGAACAGGAGACCGCCGACGGGAACGCTGTCCACCATCGCTCGGATCACGCGCGTTCGTGCAGCGGCGTCGAGGTACATGAGCATGTTGCGGCAGAAGATCACATCGAACGACCGCTCAGCGAGAAACGCGACGAGATCGCCGATGCTCTTGACGCGGTGAAATCGCACCGCCGCACGGGTGCGTTCGTGCACCGTCACGGAGCCTGCGTGGTGCGATATCCATGGCGCTGCCCACGCAGGGATTTCGCCGCGCTGCGGGAGCGCGCCAGACCAATCGACGGCGCGAGCGATGGCAAGTGCCTCGGGATTTCGGTCGAGCGCATCGACGACAATCTCTGACTCACTGCCAAGCGCAGCGAGTGCCGCCGCCGCCATGCAGAACGGTTCCTGCCCCGTTGCGCAGCCGATGCTCGCCATGCGAATGCCGCGTCCGCGCGCGAGACACGCATCGCGCAGCGTCTCGAAGCTCGACGGATAGCGGAACATCCATGTTTCGGGAACCGCCACCTGCGCCGCGAGCAACTCAAGTGCCTCCTCATCGCGCCGCACGCGATCGGCGAGTGACTCGAGAGAGACTTCCCCGAGCCGCCGACGCAGCTGTTCGCACGTCACCTCGAAGGCGTTTCCTGAACACAGGTGCGGATCGAATGCCGCACGCTGACTCAGCAGATCGGCAAGAACCGCCGTCATGCCGCTGGAGCCTCTCGTGCGAGTGCTCTCCACTCTGGATGCTGCCGCAGCGCTCCAAGCAGCAACACCTGCACACTGCCATCGTCAAAGGGATGCACGGACCCCAACCAAGGGTGCGTGGGAACATGAAGCCCTGGATGAATGCCAGTCCGCTCAAGTTGCACAAGATCCTCCACCGCGTCGACCTCGATGAGGACCGACTGCGATGGATCGTCGGAACCATCCAACAGCAGCGTGCGAGACAGCGTCGTCGGCGGGGTCAGCGGCATCCCAAGCAGCGCAGCCGCGTGCACGAGCGGCATCCACTGACCACGCGCGCAGGCGAAGCCGCGACACCAGATCGGCACGCCCGACATTGTGCGCGCAGCGACTGCGGGACCGACTTCACGCACCTCCGAAGCGGGCACGGCGAATCGTGAGCCACCGATCATGACGCAAAGGTGGCGCATGATCCGATCACTTGCGGAGTTTGAATGCCTCGAGGGCGGTCTTCAACTCGCCCATCGCCTCGAGAAGGCGTTCTGCCGCGCGCGACGACTCCTCTGCCGCGAGCAGTGTTTCCCGCGCTGTGCCCGTCAGCCCGCCCATCGCCTCCGAAATCTGCCGCGCACCCTCGCTCTGGTTGCGCATGCCTGCATTCACCTCAGCGAACTGCGACGATCCCTCATCGACCTGCTCGATGATCTGTCCGAGCTGCGAGCCGATCGTGTCCACATCCGCCACACCGCGGCGAACCTGTTCCGCAAAGCGGTCCATTTCCATGACGCCAGTGCTCACGGCGCCCTGCATCTGCCGAACGGTCTGCTCGATGTCGAGGGTGGCCGCAGCAGTCTGATCGGCCAGACGGCGAATCTCCCGCGCGACAACGAGGAAGCCGACGCCATGCTCACCCGCCTTCTCGGCTTCGATCGCAGCGTTCACGCTGAGCAGGTTCGTTTGATCAGCCACCTTGGTGATCGTCACGACAACGCTGTTGATCGTCGCGGCCTTTTCGCTGATGGCGGACAGTCGGGCTGCGATGCCCGCCGTTGATTCATCGAGCCGATGCATCGTGGCACCCATGCCATCGAGGCTCGACCGACCGCTCTGGGCGAGTTCGGCTGCGCGCGCAGCGCTCGCGGCAACACGTTCCATGGCCTTGCCCAGTTCGCCGCTCGTTGCAGCGATCTGCCTGGCGGCCGCCGCGACCTGCGTGGTGCTTGCACTCAGCCCGTGCGCGCCGCGCTCTTGCTGCCGCGCGGTTGCCGTCAACTCCGTGGCGGTGGAATTGATGTTGATGGTCGCTTGTTTGACCTTGGTGATCAGGGACTCCATGCCCGCGTGCATCGCACCGAGGGCAGCGAGGAGATGCGCCGCCTCATCGCTACCAGTGACCAGCGGGGCGCCGGCGGAAAGATCGCCGACAGCCATCCGCTTCGCTGACTCCGTGGCAGTCCCCACACGGTTGCCGATGGACCGAGTCGGGATGATCAGCAGGGCCGCCAGCACGCACACTCCCAGCGCAGCTGCAGACCCCTGGTACAAGAGCCGCTCGTTCGCGGCAGCCAGCGCATCGCTGCGAAACTCCCGAACGATCACATCCCATCGATTGCCATCTGGCAACTGGAGCGACTTTCGCGCCCACATGCAGGCCACCTGCTTCGTGGGGTCTTCCGCATCGAAATTCTGGACCTCCTCACTCGCGACGGACATGAAGTTCGAAAAGAGCGCTGCGAAGGGCGTGCCATCGACTGCCCTCGTTCGGAGCATCCCCTCAACGGCATCCTCGGCAGCGTCCTTTGGGTCGGTCGATGCGGTGACGAACGCACGCGGCTTCTCAAGTCCCTTCACCGTGCTGCCTTGACTGATGACGAACGCATCCACCCCGTTCGCTTCGCAAACCTCACGCACAGCCTTGGCGATGTCCCGCAGAGCCCGATCGCACCCAGCAATGCCAACAAACTTGCCATCGACGATGATCGGTGCCACCGTTTCAATCATGGCCTGCCCGTCGTATACATACGGTTCCGTGATGAGCGGCTGGGTCTTCCCGCTCGAGCGCCAAATCTCGCGGATTCCAGCAAAGAAGAGGCTCGTCTCCATATCGACTGTCGGCTTGACCGACAGCGCGTTTCCACGCCGCCAATCCAAGAACGCATACGGCACAAACTGTCCGGACTTGGCTGCTTGGCAGCCATCCATCGGATGGGCTGCATAGTGGGAATCCAGCCCATCGGCGTTGACCTCGTAGTCGAAGTAGACCCCGATGCTCCAAGGGTTTTCGAGCACAAGGGACTTCATCGCTTTGAGCGTTTGCTCGCGGTCTCCCACCACGGGATTCCAGCGAGCCGCCTTTTGCGTTGCCATCGTGCTGACGAGCACGCATGCCATTCGATTCTGCACATCCAGTTCTGCGGCGACCCGCTCCGCCACCTGCCGCAAGTTGTTGCGGGTCATCTCTTCCGAATCGGTATACGCCTTGTAGATGCCAAACCCTGCGACGAGACCGAGGATCAATACCGCGGGCAAGATCCCGAGGTAGGTGATCCGAAACACCAGTCGTTGGCGAAGAGGTGTGGTACTGGAGCTCATGGAAGGACCTTCGGATGTATCCGCTGGAGCCTTTACCCATCGGGCGCACAAGGCGCCCGATGCGAGAAAAAGCCGTGTGGAAGCCAACCCTCGAACGGGTGTCGGATAATCCAAGCGATCGCGAACCAAAAACCAAACGCTGTGGTTATTTGGTCTTGATCAGGAAGTCTTCCGCGCGCTTTCCGTTCTTGAGCTCGGTGGCGAGCCATCGCGGCGTCTTGCCCCGCCCCGACCAAGTCTCCTTCGACTTCGGATGGCGGTACTTCGGCTTGACCTTGAGGCGTCCATCCGTGGGAGACAGACGGCGCTTCGCCGCCTTGTTCACGCTGGTCGCGCCGCCGATCGATGCGCCGCCAAGCTGCGCCAGCGAAATCCCGTGATCCTTCATGATCTGCCTGATGCGTTTCACTGCACGAGCGAGAGACTTCTGCTCCGCGCGCTTCGCCTGCTCCGCCTTTCGGGTCAGGTCGCGCACCTTCTCCATAATCGCTTCATAAGTTGTTGTCATGGGACGAGTATATCAATCCCACCAGTTTTATTCTGTGATGCATCTGCGTCAGGCAATCAAAGCCTGAACGCCTTCCCCGTGTAGCCTCTCGACCGTGAATAGTGCACCGTCACTCCTCACGCGATTCCTTTGGTGGGCTGGGTCCCTGTTGGCGGGACTGCTCGCTGGCAGCGTCGTCAATCTTGCGCTGAATCAGGCGGGAAGTTGGCTTTTCCCACTTGTTCCAAGCGGAGGCGGTGACGCATCGGATCCCGCGGTCTTGAATGCAG
>RFON01000002.1 GCA_009926625.1 Planctomycetota bacterium | reverse complement strand
CGCCAGCGTTCCCTTGACGGCTGCGTTGAGTTCGCGGTTCAGACCCGATGATCGAACCACCACTTCGAGCGCGCCGACGCCAAGCCGAGGCTTCCCCGGCAACTGCACGGCACAGGGAGCCAAGTCGAGACGCAGGTCGGCACTTCCGCTTGCAGCGCTCGACATCGGCAGCGCCAGCGAGCGGACATTGCATGCAAGGTTGATGTCGCCGATCGATGGAGAAACGGCGCCGTTCGCGCTCGGCGACTGGAGTCCCGACCAGCGCAGCAGTTCGACCGCCAGCGCGCCAGGGACCTTGATCCCCAGCGAACTGTCCTTCAGCGAGAGCGCCGACGCGGTGGTCGATGCGATCGCACGCAGATCACCGCGCGCATCCAGCGCAACGGTCAATGTCCCGGGGGCGCCAGCGCCGACACGGAAACTCCCGTCGAGGCCGGCCTGCGCTCGCTCGGCAACCCGTGGACTCTTCACCGACAGCGTCACCTCGTCGAACTGCACCTTCTCGCGACCAGGTGCTTCAATCGAACCAGGGGCGATCTTCACCGTTGCGACTGCCGATGCATCATCGATCGATCCAGGCCAGGCGCACGACTCGACGGAGATCGTTCCGCGTATTGCCCTTCCAGTTGCCGCGGTCATCAACTGTTGCCAGTCGGCGCCGCTTCGCAGGCCGAGCCATTGCTCGACGACTTCCGCGGGCAAGTCGAACGCACACTGCGTCGGCTTCAGTTCGATGCGCATCGGCGTCGCGCCCTTCGGATCAAGCGTCGCGAGACCGGCACCCTTGAGCTTGAGGCGCGGCAGCGAAACATCGAAGTCGAATTGATCGGCGGCGGCGCGTTCAACCGATGCTCGAATGGCGCCTGGACCTGCGAGCAGCGCGGCCGCGGGTCCGATGTCGAGCAGCGACGCAAGCGACGATCCGCCGGCCATCGTCACCTCGGTGCTACCGCGCATGGATGGCGCCCCGAGATCCGGCCACTCCACTGACCCTCGCAACTGAGCCGCGTCATTCGCTGCCGCGAGCACACGCGCGGTCAGGACAGCAGAAACTGCAGCGCCCTTCGCCTCGACGGCGGGAGCGAACGAACCCTTCACATCGACATCGCGAAGCGTCGCGGGTGCAGCCAATCCCGGCGCGCGCGCCACCGCCAAGAGCGGAACGCGAAGCGTGCCCTCGATCTTCGTCGGCAGGTACCGCCCAGCACTGACCTGCTGCCACGGCATCCGCAGGGCATCCAGTCGAACCTCCGCGCGCGCAGGTTCGGCGAGGGCGACACCCGCGGGCGCAAGACGCGCCACCAAGTTCGGCGCCACCGTAAGAACGCACTCGATGGGCTCTGTCGAGAGTGCATCCTTGTCCCATGCCAAGCGCGTAGCCACCGCTGCGTCGCCAAGCGTCAACCGCAGCGACGCACGCCCGCCAGCCATGCTGCCATCCTGCTCCACGGACGCCGCGATGCTGGTGATCGTCGACTGCACGAGCGCGGTGCGCAAGTCCTCGGGCAGCCACGAAGCCTTCGCGACATCGAGTGGAGCAAGCGTCACGCTGCCCTTCGCCGCGAGCGCATCCAACGGACCATTGATCGCCCGCGTCCAACCATCGACCGACTGCACCGCCGTGAACGCAGCTCCGCCGATCGATCCATCGACGCGCACTTCGAGCGGCGCCGCGCCGCCCGCAGCACGAAGATCCAAAGTCGTCGCACCAAGCGGAAGCGTGACCGTATCCGTGCAGCGAATCGCGGCAGGCGCGGTCACGACGCGGCACTGCAGTTGGCAGGCGCTCCAGTCGGTCGTGCCGCCGCCGAGCGGGAGCGATGCGCTTCCGATGTCCATGCGCACGGCGAGCGGCTCGGCGAGCCCGAGGCTGGGAACGTTCGCTGGGTGCACCGCGACCTGAACGCTGCTTGGGGAAAGCACCAGTTGCGTCCCGCCCCCGTCCACGGCAGCGGCGGCGTTCACTTGCATGTGATCGGACTGCAGTTGGAGCGTGCCGCGCGTTCCATCGAGGTCGAGCATCACCGTCACGGACGCGCCGATGTCGCGCTTCGCATCAAGTGGTGCAGGCAGGTACGGAGCAAGCGCCGATGTGGGCAGTCGTTCGACACGGACCGATCCTGCGAGTGAACGCGCCGCCGCGTCGAACGGTTTGCGCGCGGTCAGGTCGACGGTGGAAGCGGCTTGCTCGCCCGAAGGCAGCGCCAAGACGACCTCGCCCTTCACGCGCGCCTCGTCGCCGAGCGCCTGCGACAGCACATTCCACTTCAGGCGTTCGATCACCAGCGGGAATCCAGCGGCGGGCACGGCGAGTGCGCTTGCCGTCACATCGAAGTCGAGTGCGAGCGTGTCGATCCTCAAGTCGCCGGTTGGGGTCAGGCACTTGGATGCGCTGCCCTTGATGGACAAGTTGCCGGCGCGTTCACCCACCTTGGTGTTCGCGCTGAGGTCGACCGAGACTCCATCGGCCTCCAGCGTGCTGGTGCCATGCAGGTTCTCGACTGCGATCGTTGGGCGGTCACCGCCGCCAGTGACTTCGACATCAACGCGCACGAGTTCGAGTACCGAGCCGCGGAACGCCTCGAGCATGGATGGCTGCGTGCTGCGTGGCGCAGCAGGTGGAGACGAAGGCTGTGCCGCGGCGTTTGGCGCGGCACTTGGCGCAGTGCCGCGCAGCATCTGCACGATCGTGAGCGATCCATCCTCGGCGGTGCCACTGCGGACTACGCAGGACAGCCGAACTCGCACTGGTCCGCGCAGCTTGGTCAACGACCACAACCCGCTTGCAACCTCCATGTCCACAGCGACGCGGTCGCCGTTCTGTCCGAGGACCTCAAGCCCGCCAAGTCGCTGCGGTCCCCCCCACGAGAGCGACAATTCCTTCAGGGAAACGCTCCCCTGCACATGGGGTGCGAGTGCGTTGACCACGATCGAGCGTCCCCATGCCCCTGACAGCAGTGATGGCAGAAGTGCAATCACGCCTGCCAGCGCAACCACCAACGCGACTGCGGCCGCGACGATCCACTTCAGCCATCGCTTGCGTGAACGCGGCACTGCATCTTTCTCGCTGGTCGGCATGGGAGCGGTGAGTGTATCCCCGCACACTTGCGCCTCATGCAGTGTGCGCGTCCCCATCGCGCGCTGCACCGCGCGATCACGCCGCTTCAGTCGACGAGGTCATTGGCTGTGCTGCGGGCCGCGCTCGGAGCGGTGAGCGAAAGCATCCGATCGAGCGCACCTCGCGCAAGCGCGCGCGCCTCGGGATGAACGCGAATCTCGTTTACCACACTGCCTTTCGCAAGCGAGTCGAGTGCCCAGGCGAGATGCGGTTGGTCGATGCGGTACATGGTCGTGCAGAGGCACTGGCAGCCCGACAGGAGTTCCACATGAACGCCCCGCTCCGCGGCCGCACGCGCCAGACGCGCGACGAGGTGCACTTCGGTCGCCACTGACCAGCGAGTGCCCGCGGGTGAAGCCTCGAGCGTGCGAATGATGAACTCCGTGGACCCCGAGAGATCAGCCGCATCGACGACTTCCTGCATGCATTCGGGGTGGACGAGGACGCGCGTGCCATCGGCGCGAGCGCGCACTGCCTCGACATGCTCGGGACGGAACAGCTTGTGCACACTGCAGTGCCCGGCCCAGAGCAGCACATCGACATGGCGCACCGCCTCCGCCGTGATCCCACCATGGGCACGCTTCGGATCCCACAGCGCCATCTGCGCAGGCTTGCCGGTCACGCGTGCATCGATCTCGCTCACGAGTCCACACGCATGCGCCGTGTTGCGCCCAAGGTGCTGGTCGGGCAGGAACAGCACCAGGATTCGTTCGCCTTTCTCACGCGCTCGTTCGCCGCCGCGGAGCGCCCACTCAAAGACCGCGCGAGCATTCGAACTCGTGCAGCATGCACCGCCGTGCGAGCCGACGAATGCCTTGATCGCAGCGCTTGAGTTCACATAGGTGATGGGAACCACTCGACGCTTCTCGCGTCCGGCGCTCACGGCGGTGTCGATGAACTCCCACGCATCGAGCGCATCGTCGTAGGCAGCCATGTCCGCCATGGAACATCCCGCACCGAGATCAGGAAGTATCACGCGAACGCCCTCGGGCGTGAGAATGTCGGCGGTCTCCGCCATGAAGTGCACGCCGCAGAAGACGATGAACTCCGTCCCGCGCCGCGCAGCCTCCACTGCCGCGGCCTGACTCAACTTCAGACTGTCCCCCGTGAGATCGGCGTGGGCGATCACTTCATCCTGTTGATAATGGTGCCCAAGAATCAACAGGCGATTCCCCAACTCGCGCCGCCGCGCCTCGATGCGATCGTGCAGCTCGGTCGGCGTGGCTGCTCGATATGAATCGCAGATGGTGGGCTGCCACAGCACTAGGTTGAATCGTATGCGTCCGCAAAGGGGCCGCCCATTTGCACCCTTGAACGGGCTCCTGCGCTCCCCATTTCTCGGAAAAACGCAAATCGAGAGCGGATTCGCTTGGAGTTTCCCCAACGAGATGCGAAACTGCGCCGCCCAACGAGTCACCGATGCGCACCATGCCCCACCCACGATGCCTGATCGTTTCGCTGCTCGGACTTTCCGTAACGGTGTCCACTGCGAACGCGATTCCTCCAGTCCTTGCCAACAAGTTGGTGGCGACCGACGGTGCCGCGGGCGATCAGTTTGGCAACGCCGTCGCAATGTCCAACCTCGCAGGGATCACTGGTGCGGAACCAGACATCGCCGTCGTGGGTCTCCGTTACGACGACAGTCCGCAGGCAGATCGCGGCTCAGCGAATGTCTATCGGAAGAACGCGCAGGGGCAGTGGACCTTCGAGGCGAAGCTTGTCGCATCCGATGGGGTGACGAGTGATGCCTTCGGCTATGCGGTGGCGATCTACGCCGACACCATCGTGGTTGGCGCGCCCTTCGACGACATCTCGCTTGTCGATCAGGGATCTGCCTACATCTTCAAGCGGAACACAAACGGCACCTGGTCGCAGATCACGAAACTGGTGGCGACGGATGCGGCGGCAAACGACTCCCTTGGTGCATCGGTGTCGATCACCAACACGGCTCTCGGCGGCAGTTCCTTCGGCGATCTCGCGTTGGTTGGCTCGCCGCTGAATGATGTGGGCTCGCTGCAGGATCAAGGCTCTGTGTATGTCTTCAAGCGCAACACGTCGGGCACCTGGGCAAGCGAAGGGCAGCTCGCCGTGACGGGCACCGATGCCGGGGCGCTCGAGAACTTCGGATGGTCCGTTTCGGCGTACGGCGACCGTGCGCTCATCGGTGCGCCTTTCGACACGATCGCGGGCGCGCAGTACCGCGGGTCGTCTTACATGTGGCGCCGCGGAACAACCGGCGTGTGGACGCAGGAAGCGAAGCTCGTCGCGAACGACGGCGTTGCATCGGACTACTTCGGTTACGCAGTCTGCCTCTATGGCAATCAATGCTTGGTGGGCGCGCCGACCGACGACATCGGATCGGTCATTGATCGCGGCTCCGCCTATGTGTTCCAACTTTCGGGAACATCCAGTTGGCTCCAGGAAGCGAAGTTGGTCGCATCGGATGGTGCGGCTGGGGACAACTTCGGCACGTTCCTCGCGATCCAAGGTGACATCGCCGTCTGCGGCGCACCGAATGACGATGGCACGGTCGATGGCAGTCCTACCTCTTATGCGGATGTCGGATCGGCGTACTTCTTCTCCCAATCGGGCACCGCGACATGGGCGCAGCAGGCGCGCATTGCTGGCGCGGATGGTCAGACTGGGCGGGTTTTCGGCAACGCGGTCGCCGTGTTCGGCACGACTGCACTCATCGGGGCAAACGGCGAGGACATCGGCAGCCCGCTGCGAGAAAACCAGGGCTCTGCGTCGGTGTTCAACCTGCTGCCGCCCGATTGCAACGGCAATGGAGTTCCGGATGATGAAGACATTGCATCGGGCATCTCCACGGACTGCAACGAGAACGGTCGACCCGACTCGTGTGATCTCGCCGATGGCATCGGCGACAGCGACAGCGACGGCAAGCTGGACGCATGCGAGATTGCTTACGGCGACTTCGACCTCAACGGCGCGATCGGGGGCACGGATCTCTCCTTGATCCTTTCAGCGTGGGGCGCCACCAACCCCCCCGCTGGGGACATTGACGGGGACGGAACGGTCGGCGGGACCGACTTGACCATCCTGCTCGGGCGCTGGGGACCTGTTCCCTGAAACCGCCGCGGGAACCTTGAAGGCCGCGTTGATCGCGTGCGCCAGGCGCACCCCTGCCATCGACAGTCGGCGTTCGACCGTGGGCATGTTCGATCGTGCGTAATCGGCGCCGACCTTCGCGTCGGCGGGCAGTTCGAGGTAGATGACGCGCGTGATGCACGCGGACTCGTTTGCCCATGCAGCGGCATCCGCCTGCGACGCCCACTCGGCTGCCAACGCCGGCGTGATCGCGCCGCGAAGCGACTGCGCAAGAGCCTGCCAGTCGCCTGCGATTCGATCGCGGATCAGCACGCTGTCCCACAGCGCGTGAAGGTTGGTGCGAATGTCGCCAAATGCAGTCACCTGGATGCGATTCCCGCCGAGGTCATCCTTGTATCCCGCATGCAATGGCTGATGCAAATCGCCAATGAAGTGGATCGCAAAGCGGAGCGCATCGCGGCGCTCGGCGATGGGGCGCGACGTGTCCGCGGCGACCGCAAGAAAGCGCGGAATGGCCGCGACCACACACTGTCCCTCGGGGCAATCGCGCGCCGCGTCGAACACCGAATCGTCGCGCGGGAGATTCACATAGTGCAGCGGCTTTGCCCAGTCCCATGATGCATCGCCGCGAATCTGGTCTGCCCACAACCCTGCCGTGGCAAGGTCGTCGTTGCCGAGGAGTTCGATCACCGACGCGCGCGCCTCGGGCGAGAGGCGCTCCATGGCAAGCGCGCCCACGATGCGGTGTCCGTCCTCGCCCCACGCCAAACACGATGACCCAACACACGCTGCTGCCAACAAAGCAATTGCCAGACGCGCCGACATGGAAGGTGATCTGCTCATCGCATCGGGAAAGGTACCGACTGCGTCCTATGATTCCGTGCATGTCCGCTTCGCTGTTCGTGCAGGCCCCCGCCAAGTTGAATCTGGCGTTGTCCGTCGGCGCTCCAAGCATGAACGGGATGCATCCCATCAGCAGTTGGATGGTGACGGTCGATCTCTTCGATGACCTCCACTTGGAACGGCTCCCAGCGGGCAGTTTCTCGCTGTTCGCCACCGTCTGGCACTGTGATGCCCTTCGCCGCCGCGACATCGACTGGTCCATCTCGAAGGACCTCGTCAACCGAGCACATGATCAGCTCGAAGCATTCGTCGGACGCGAACTGCCGGTCAAGGTGCGCGTTGAGAAGCGCATCCCCATCGGTGGCGGGCTTGGCGGCGGCTCGAGCGATGCCGCGGCCATGCTGCGCGCGATGAATGCGCTGTTCGAGTTGCACATTGGCGACAACGATCTCCGCGGGCTCGCGGCCAACATCGGCAGCGATGTGCCGTTCCTTGTCGCTGGCGGCTCTGCGCTCGTCGGTGGAACGGGTGGCGACATCCAACTGCTTGGCGAACCGCCGGAACTGCACGCCGTCCTGTTCTTCCCCGATGTGGCGTGCCCGACGGCCGATGTATACCGCCAGTTTGACCGCTGTGTGAAGGCGCCAGCCCTCCGCACCGATGCGGTGCAGACGCTCGCATCGCGTGCGTCGATGGGCCCCGCCGATCCCTTCAACGATCTCGCGGGACCCGCGCAAGACATCGCGCCGACCATCGCGGACGATATGGAGGAGATTGGCGTTCTGACGGAACTGCCTGTGCATGTGTGCGGCAGTGGTTCCAGCCTCTTCGTCGTGTGTTCCGATGAGATGCATGCGCAGGCGGTGGCGTCGCACTGCGCATCGAAGTTGGCATTGCCGGCAGTCGCCGTGCGCACATGCGGGAACCCGGCGATTCGTGACGGCGCGCTCCCGTCCCGAACTCTATGATCCTCCGCCCATGGAATTGCCCGCTCAACTCGACCCCACGCGCTGGGAACAGCTCGAACCGCTCTATGCGCAGCTGCAGCAGCGCGCGATCACAAGCGCGTCCGACCTCGAGCAGTTGATCCTCGACCGCAGCGACCTTGACGCAGCCGCCGACGAGGCGCAAGCCAACCTCTACATCGCGATGACCTGCCACACGGATGATCCGGCGCGCCAGAAGGCGTTCCTTGATTTCGTGCAGCAGGTGGAACCGCAGCTCAAGAAGGTTGGATTCGAACTCGATCGACGCATCGCAGAGAGCCCGTTTGCCGCGCAGCTCGATGCGAATCGGTACGGCACTTACCTGCGTGGGGTGCGCCAGGAAGTCCGACTCTTCCGCGCCGAGAATGTGCCGCTGCAAACCGAGGCGACGACCCATGATCAGGAGTACAGCCGCATCAGCGGCGAGATGACCGTTGTGTACGACGGTCGCGAGCAGACCCTGCCGCAGATGGCGAAGTACCTCGAGGACACGGACCGAGGCGTTCGCGAAGCCTCTTGGCGATGCGTGGTTGAACGACGCCTGCGCGACCGCGAGCAGATCGACGCCATCTACGACAAGCTCGTGGCGCTCCGCCACCAGATCGCATTGAACGCGGGCTTCCAGGACTTCCGCGACTTCCAGCATCAGCGGATGCACCGCTTCGATTACACCTCCGAGGACTGCACCCGTTTCCATGATGCCGTGGAACGCACCTGCATGCCCGTCTTGCAGCGGCTTCACCGCGAACGCGTTCGTACGCTCGGGCTCACCTCGCTTCGCCCCTGGGATGTGAAGGTTGATCTGCACGGTCGCCCCCCGCTGCGACCCTTCACGGACGCGGACGATTTGGTGCAGCGCTCGTCGCGGGCGTTCCACCGGCTCGATTCGGAACTCGGTGCGCTCTTCGACACGATGCGCTCGGGCGCATGCCTCGATCTGGAGTCGCGCAAGGGAAAGGCGCCGGGTGGCTACCAGTATCAGCGGCAGTCCTCGCGAACACCGTTCATCTTCATGAACGCATCGGGACTGCAGCGAGATGTGGTGACGATGGTGCACGAGGCCGGGCACGCATTCCATTCGCTGCTGAGCCGCCACGACCCGCTCCTCGCCTATCGCGGCAGTCCGATCGAGTTCGCGGAGGTCGCGTCGATGAGCATGGAACTGCTCACCTTCCCACAGCTCGGCGAGTTCTATTCGGAAGTGGATGCAGCGCGGGCCAAGCGCGACCTGCTCGAGGGGCTCGCGGGGATGCTGCCGTGGATCGCCACGATCGATGCATTCCAGCACTGGGTGTACACGCATCCCAAGCATTCGCGCGACGAGCGCACGCGGGAGTGGGTCTCGCTGCAGCAGCGGTTCGGTGGCGAGGTGGACTGGAGCGGCTTGGAGCCTGCGCTCGAAGCGATGTGGCAGCGTCAGCTGCACCTCTTCGGCAATCCCTTCTACTACGTGGAGTACGGCATCGCGCAGCTCGGCGCGCTGCAGGTCTGGTCGCAGTCGCGGCGCGATCCCGCTCGGGCAATCACGAACTACAAGCGCGCGCTTTCACTCGGTGGATCGCGACCGCTTCCCGCACTGTTCGAGGCAGCCGGCATGCCCTTCGACTTCAGCGCTTCCACGGTCCAGCGACTGATGGATGATGTGCAGTCTGAACTGGAGACGGTGCCCGCATGAAGAAGATCACGGTGCTGGGCGGCGGAAAGATCGGGCGCATGGTTGCGTTCCTGCTCGGAACGAGTGGCGACTACCAGGTGCACATCGGCGACAGCGACGCTGCCGCAGCCACGGCCGCCGCGCAGGTTGCCAAGGGAAGCGGAAGTGCCGTCGACTTCAGCAACGAAGCGCAGGTGCGCGCTGCGCTCTCTGGCGCTTGGGCGGTGGTGTCGTGCGCACCGTTCCACTGCAACCCGCTCATCGCGTCCTGTGCCAAGGCGACGGGAGCGCACTACTTCGACCTGACCGAGGATGTTGCCGTCACCAAGCGGGTGATCGACCTCGCTGCCGATGCGCGCACCGTGTTCGCTCCGCAGTGTGGGCTTGCGCCAGGCTTCATCACCATCGCCGCGAACCACCTCGCCAATCCCTTCTCGTCGCTCGACACGCTGCGTCTGCGCGTCGGCGCACTTCCGATGCAGCCGTCGAACGAACTGGGCTACAACCTGACATGGTCCACGGAAGGCGTGATCAATGAGTACATCAACGACTGCGAAGCCGTGCAGGACGGCGCGCTCGTGCGCGTGCCGGCGCTCGAGCATGTGGAGCGACTCATCATTGATGGCATCGATTTCGAAGCGTTCAACACATCGGGCGGCCTTGGCACGCTCGCGGACTCGATGCGCGGCAAGGTGCGCAACCTGAACTACAAGACCATCCGCTTCCCTGGTCACGCACGGCTGATGCGATTCCTGCTGCAGGAACTCCGCCTGAGCGAGCACCGCGACGAACTGCGGCGCATCCTTGAGCGGGCGATCCCCTCGACGCGGGATGACCAAGTGGTTGTGTTCGTCAGCGCGACGGGCATTCGGGACGGTCGACTGACCGAGAGCACCTATGCCAAGCGGATCGGCGCTCGCTCCATCGGCGGACAGCACTGGACCGCCATCCAGATCACCACCGCTGCGGGCGTGTGTGCCATCGTCGATCTCGTGGCGCAGGGCAAGGGTTCGAGCGCAGGACTCGTGCGGATGGAAGACTTCCGCTTCGACGATTTCATCTCGAACCGCTTCGGCGCGCACTACGCCTGACAGCCATCACTTCGCAGGCGCACTGCGGACGATGAGGCTGACGACTTCCGCGGGGCAATTCACGCGAAGCGGGAACCATCCGCCGGCGCCGGCGGTGACGAACAGATGAGACGGACCGTCGTGGTAATGACCGACCGTGAGTCGCGACCCGCGGCGGACCGCGCGCGGCACGCCGTCGCGCTCGCGAATCGCCACTTGCCCGCCGTGCGTGTGCCCCGCCAAGGTGAGCGGCACACCGAGCCGCGCAGCTTCACGAAAAGCCTTGGGATTGTGGGCGAGCAGCAGGTGCGGCGCCGATTCGCCGACGATCGCCCGCCGCACCAGTGCAGCATTCCCGGCGATGGAGTTGGACCAGTCGACCCCCGCGATCCGCAGCCCGCGCGGCGCCGCGACCTCGCATGATCGAAGCGTCACCAGCCCAGCTCCCCGCGACAGGCGAAGCACGCGACGCGCACTGTCGAGCAGGTCGTGATTGCCCAGCACGAAATAACTACCGAGCGCAGCTGGAATCGATCCGAGCGCCTCGAAGACCGGCTCGCAGCCCGCCACATGAAGGTCGACCATGTCGCCCGTGCACGCGATGAGATCGGGCTTCCCCTGTCGCACGAGGTCAATCACCTCCAACGCGCGCTCGACGGGCATGAGTTCCCCGACATGCAAGTCGCTCACATGGGCAATGCGAACACCGTCGAACGCGGCAGGCCACCCCGGCACCCACAACTCGCGCTCGCGGAGGTGAACCGATGTGCGCAGGTGCCTTCGCATCAACGCTCCGCCGAGCAGGCGATCGGGGAGTGTGGTCACCATCGCGTGGCGCAGTTTGGCGCGTGCGAGCCGCCCCTGTGCATCCACGCGTGCGGCGGCACGCCCCTGCGCGATCAGGTCTCGAAGTGGTTTGCCGGATGCGGCGCGTTCAGAAGCGGACATCGATCCCCACATACAGCCCCTGTACGCCGCCATCAAACGAAGCGCCGTTGCTCGAGAGGTTGAAGTTCTCAAGTCGATAGCCAAATTCGCCGCCGAATTGTTCGGTGAACATCGCGCGCAGTCCCACGCGCGCAAAGATGAAGTACTGCCCGTTCGTGAAGTTGGATCCCGTGCCGCCCGCGGCCTCGAAGCGCACCGTCCGCAGCCAGGACACGCGGTCCACCATGTTGAAGTCGAACTCAAGACCGCCGCCGATGCCGGGCATGACTGCGTCGAGCGACCAGGACGAGGAAGTGCCCGCCGTCAGATCGCTCACCGTCATGCTCGCGCTGTACCAGCGGACTGCACCGATCGCCTGGATCCCGAAGTCCACGATCGGACGGCCGTCGCTGGCGATGTTGCCGGGCTGCGGCGTGCTGCCTCCCCACGGAAACTGCCGCGCGCTGAATGGGCGCCACAGCGACACATTGAACTCGCCTCCCGCGCTTGCAGCGGCAAAGCTGTTCGACAAACGATCCCCGACGGCGATGTTGACCGATCCAAATGCCCCAGCCACCGTCGAGGTGATCGATGCATCGGTCGAGAATGTCCAGCCCGTCAGTTGGACGCGCCAGAACTCATCCCACGAGAACGCCAGTTCGCCATTGAACGCCGCTTCGTAACCATTCAGCCCGAGGTCGCCATCCACGCTGAAGGTCGGCCCGCCAAGTGAACTGTCTGCTCGAACGCGCGCAGCCCACACCGCCGGCGCGAAGTCGATGTGCAGCGCCGAGTCTTCCTTCGGCGCGAGCAGTGGCACGCTGTTCATGGTGGTCACATCGCTCTTGAACGCAGCACTTTGCGCCGACCCAACCTGCGGTGCCTGTGCGTCCTGCTGCGCATGCGCGTGCGGCGCGGCAAATGCGCCACCGACGATTGCCGCCGCCGAAGCGAGCGCAATCGCACACGGATTCGACATCACCGACGAATTGCTGCTCCAATGCACATCGTGAGCCTACCGCCCGCCGATCGACCGCCGAACGCGATTGCGCTCGGTCCGCGTGCATGGGTTCGCCCGCCCGACCTTCGCTTCACCTACTCACGGTCCGGCGGACCCGGCGGGCAGAATGTCAACAAGATCGAGTCGCGCGCACAGTTGCGCGTGGCGCTTGCCGACATTGCAGGAATCGACGATGCGGCGCGCGCGCGCATCGCCCGCCTGGCTGGTTCGCATCTCGTTGGCGCTGACGCACCGACCGAGGGCTCGCCACCCGCCGCCGAAGCGGAACTTCTCTTCGCATGCGACGAGCACCGCTCGCAGCGCGCGAACCACGACTTGTGCATCGACCGCTTGCGGTTGCTCGTCCTGCAAGGTGCGATCCCGCCGAAGCGGCGCCGAGAGACAAAGCCCACGCGCGCATCACGCGAACGCCGACTCGAGACCAAGCGGATCCAGTCGCAGCGCAAGCGCATGCGCGGTGACGCAGGCTGACGGAACGCGCCTCAGCCGATCCGAGCCTCGCCCTTGCCCTTCACCACCTGACCGATCACCCACGCCCTCTCATCGAGGCGCTTCAGGCGTTTCAACAAGCGACTCGCTGCGTCCGGTCGGCAGATGATCGTGTAGCCGATACCCATGTTGAACACGCGGAACATTTCCGCCGCGTCGACTTGCCCGTGGTGCTGCAGGAACGGGAAGATCGCGGGTGGCTCCCACGATGTGGGATCGATCACCGCGTCGACCCGCGACGGCAGCGCGCGACACACATTGCCCGGAAGCCCGCCGCCGGTGATGTGCGCCATGCCCGTGATCGACCTTCGCAGCCGCGCATCGCCGAGCAGATCAAGCACTGTGCGCGCGTAGATGCGCGTTGGCTCGAGCAGCACATCCGCGAGCGAGCGCGCACCAGACTCTGCAGCGCCCAGTTCGGGGTACGAAGCCGCAAGGTCCAGCCCAGCATCGCGCACGATGCGGCGCACGAGGGTGTAGCCGTTCGAGTGAACCCCCGAACTGGCCAGACCAATCACGACATCGCCGCGCTTCACGCGGTCGGGATCGATGATCCTGCCCTCCTCGAGCACACCAACGCAGAAGCCCGCGATGTCGAAGTCCCCAGGCTTGTAGATGTCCGGCATCTCCGCACACTCGCCACCGAGCAGCGCGCATCCGGCGATCTCACAGCCACGCGCCACGCTCTCGATCAACTGCGCAGTCTCGTCGGGCTGCAACCGCGAGAGCCCGAGGTAGTCGAGGAAGAACAACGGCTCCGCGCCCTGCACGATGAGATCGTTCACATTCATCGCGACGCAGTCAATGCCGATGCCCGCGAACGATCGTCGCTCAACGGCAAGCAGCACCTTCGTCCCCACGCCATCCGTGCAGCCCACGAGCACTGGCTTGCGCCAACGGCGCGAACCCTTGCCGCTGCCCTTGCCACGCACCAAGCGGAACATTCCCGCGAACCCACCATGCCGCCCGAGCACGCGCGCATCCTGCGTCCGCTTCAGCACGGGGCCGATCCGCTCGACCACCTCATCACCCGCATCGATGTCCACGCCCGCATCGCGGTACGTCAGTCCCTTTCGGGCAGGAATCGCCGTCATGCCTCCATTACACACGATGTGAGGGCGATCGGTCTACAGACGCTGCAGCCGTTATCCTTCCCCGTCCCATGTCCATACTGATCGATGGCAATACTCGCGTGATCTGCCAAGGCATCACGGGCGCTGCGGGAGCGTTCCACACCAAGGGCTGCCTCGATTACGGAACGCAGATGGTTGGAGGCACCACACCCGGCAAGGGCGGGCAGCGCGATCCGAACGGCCTGCCGATCTTCGACACCGTGCACGACGCAATCAAGGCCACCGAGGCGAACGCGACGATGATTTTCGTGCCGCCGCCTTTCGCGGGCGATGCGATCCTCGAGGCGGCCGACGCCGGCATCGCGCTGATCTGCGCGATCACCGAAGGCATTCCAGTCCAAGACATGATCCGCGTGCGCGCGATGCTGCGGCGGTACCGCGGCGTCACGCTTGTCGGACCAAATTGCCCCGGCGTCATCACCCCAGGGCGCCGCACGAAGGATGGGCGATTCGCCGGTGGATGCAAGATCGGCATCATGCCTGGCTACATCCACACGCACCGCGACGATGCACCAAGCGGCAAGTCGGTCGGCATCGTCAGCCGATCGGGCACGCTGACCTACGAGGCAGTGTGGCAGTGCTCCGCGCGCGGCATCGGGCAGAGCACCTGCGTCGGCATCGGCGGCGACCCGGTCAAGGGGCTTGACTTCATCGATGTCCTCGAACTCTTTGCCGCCGATCCACAAACTGATGCGATCGTCATGATCGGGGAAATCGGCGGAAACGCCGAAGTCGTCGGCGGCCGTTGGATTCGCGCTCACTCGCGGAAGCCGGTCGTTGCCTTCATCGCTGGGCGCACCGCGCCGCCCGGCAGGCGCATGGGGCATGCGGGTGCGATCATCGGCGGCGCTGAAGACACTGCGCAGGCGAAGATCGATGCGCTCCGCGCATGCGGTGTGATCGTGGCGGAAAGTCCGGCAGACATGGGGCGCCTCACCGCAGAAGCACTTCATCTGAACGCCCCCGCGCTCGCATGACGCCTCACGTGCGCCACGCCCACCCATATGCGCGGGGGGTCCTCCGCTCGCGCTTCAACCTGCTTCATGCCGTCATCCACGCAGCGGTTGCGGCGATGTCCGCCACCGCACTCGCGGCATCACTGCACGCCGTGGTTGCTGCTCCGACCGCACGCGTCGATCCGCCCGCGAATGCACCGATCGCAGCGAAGCGCAACCTGTACGAGCGAATCGTCATCGTCGGCGCGAGCGCATCGGATGGGTTCGGGGTCTTCCTCCACCCAACTGAAGCAACAGCAACAGGTGAAGCGGCGGCTGCGCCAACAGCACCTTCCAAGGCGCCGCCCATCGGCGTTTCGCTCGCCATGATCCTTCGGCAGGCGGGCGCGCAACCCGCCTCCGCATCGCCCGACGCGCGCGAACCGACGACCGCCGCGATCCTGCCGACCATTCGCCACTTCACCAGCGGCTTCTTCTTCGCCAATCCCGGACCCATCGCCCGCAGCGAAGTCAACCGAGCAATCGACGCGCAGCCCACGCTCGTCCTCGCACTCGACTACCTCTTCTGGTTCGCGTACGGCACCGTGAACGCCAACGGAGAACCGATGCGCGACGCCGCCCAGCGGCTCGAGAACCTCGAACTCGGCCTCCAGCAACTGCAGCGGATCATCGATGCGGGCGCACCAATCGTGGTCGGCGACATTCCTGACATGCGCGAGTCCATCGGTCGCATGCTCTCCAAGGCTCAAGTGCCCGATGCCGACACGATCGCCCGCGCAAATGAACGCATTCAAGCCTGGATCCGCGAGCACCCCTCCACACGCCTGCTGCGACTCTCGGAGATCCAGACAAAACTGCGTGAGCGAATGCCGGTCCAACTCGGCGGACGCGAGTGGACTTCCACCGACACCACGCCCCTCCTGCAAGACGACCAGTTGCATCCGACTTTCGTCGGCACGGTGGCGATTGCATCGGCGCTCATCGACACAGCGCGCGCGTTCGATGGCGATGGACCTGCCCCGTTCACCTTCAATCCAGCGGACATCCGAAGCAGGATCCTCGAATCCAAGTCCGCAGCAACGCCGCGGCAGTCCGTCAGGGAATCTTCGCCATCAACTCCTTGAGGCGAGAACGATTCGATTCGGACTTCTCCTTGATGAGCCATGCGCCGACCGCTTCGAGCGCCGCATTGGATCCGCTCACCCGCTTGATTTCGGGAGCGAGCCGCCCGAGGTCGACGAACGGACGCACAGGTCGCACCTGTGTCGCAAACCAGGCAAGCGTCTGCGCATCCTTGATCGAGCCCAACTGCTGGGTCCACAGTTGCCAGAGCATGTCTTGGTCGACGGGGTTCGGCGATGCGAGCGCCTTGTAGGCATCGAGGAACGCTTCCGACTCGCGAGCACGGAAGAGCGGACCAAGCGCCGATGATGCGCAGGCAGCGCGCACATCGCCGCCCTTGCTCGCTGCGAGCTTCCACAACTGCACCGCGAGCGCATCATCACCGCCTCGTGCGACATCGGACATTGCGGCAGAAAAGTCCGCGGCGGCACCCGATGCCTTGGCAGCGACAAGTGCTGCACGAGCCGCAGCACGAAGATCCGTCTCCCCCTTCGTGGCATCCAGTTCGGGAGGTGGCAACCGCGCCGGGCGCGGCTGCGATGGTGGCGGCAACACCATGAGTGGATCACCGAAGAGCGTCACACGCCATGTTGCATCTATCGGTCCCTCCAACCAGCGGCTTGCCACCAGAAACGGCACCAGATCGGCCGCGCGCGCCGCAACGATCTCCGGCGGCACGAAGGCGACGAGGTACGGCTCGTACACACTGCCTGCGTACGCGTAGGTGCCGCTTTCCAACCACCGACCTCCGACCGTCTCACGAACCTGCGCACTCGTCATGCTCCACGAGTGAATGAGGTGCAGCGCGAGTGGGTGATGAAGGACCGGCACATCCTCCGGCCAGCACTCGACCTCCTGCCACATCTTGAAGAAGTCCATGTTCCCCATGGAATTCATGAAAAGCACTTCAGCCTTGCATCCGCTCATCAGCATGTTCAACCATCCGACCACCGACGCCTTGGCTCCCGACAGCTCGAACACATCGAACTGCGCCGTGCGCAGCAATGCAGCGCCGTTGGTCAGTCCATACTTCGCCCACTCGCCATCCGATGCGTAGGTGTTCACCAGCCATGCAGACCGTGGCGCGAGAAAGAGGCTGCTCATCGCCACATACGCGCTGCGCACCTCGTCGCCGAAAACATTCGATGCGACCGCCCAGCGGCTGCCATCGTCGTTTCGGCAAAGTCCATCCACCGTTGCAACGGGCTCGCCGGGCTTCGAAGGAATTCCCTGTGGCACGGCTTGCGCGCGGCTTCCGCGCGGTGGATCAGCCTTCAGCGGCATCGACAGGCACATCGTCACCGCATCGATCGCATCACCGAGCTTCATCGACGGAAGTCCAGTGGAACGCACGGCATCCTCCACCTGCGCGGCGAGCGCGCGAAACTGATCGCCGCCGAGCGTGTCGCTTGGCTGCCCGAGCGACGCTTCCAACCAGAACGGTGCCTGACCTCGTCCTGCGGTCAGCGCAACGGCAGCCGTCCATGCTGGATCGTCCATGCTCGCGAACACCGCCCCAAACGGCTGGAATCCAACAGATGCATAGGCCTCGGCGGGCGTTGTCGGCGCGCCGTCCTTTCCCGGCACTTTCCACGCGCGCACGATCGCCTGCTGTGCCAATGCTTCCCGTTCGGTGCGGTTGGCTGGCAGGCTTCCGACCGATGTGCGGCGCACCACGCGCGACGGCTTGAACGCCCGCACGAACAGCGGCGCATACTTCGCATCCTCCAGCAGCACTGGCCATCGACCTCGGATGTCCCATCGGCCGATCTCGTCGAGGTAGGTCGCCGCATCGGGCACCAAGACAACCTGATCGACCACCGGCAGACGCATCGAGACCTGGAAGGACTGCAGTCCGATCTTCATCGGCCACGGAACCGGCATCGGCTGGCCTTCCGCTGGTGCCGACTGCGCGGGGTTCGCGCCTGCAGCACCTCCCTGCAAAGGTGCGTCCGACTCTCCTTGCACACGAACCGCTGCGATCGCAGTCACGGCGCACGCGACCAACGCACCACGCATCAACGCACGACCGTTGGTCATCAGCATGCAGCGAAGATACCGATGGCGTTCACGCGCCGAGGACATAACCATCCGCGAGCGCTTCGAACGACTCGCATTCGCGCTCCACCCAGGCAGAATCACGCCCGAGCTCCTGCGCCATCACCGTCGCCACGGATCGAGCGCAGGCCCGCGCCGCACGCGCGTCGAGCAGCAGGCAGCGCGTCCGCCGCGCAAGCACATCATCCACAGTTCGCGCCATCTCATGCCGCGCGGCATGGGCCGCGACGCCGAGTGGCATTGGAACGCCCGCGCCGAGGGGCGCGCTCCACTCCCGACGCTCCGCGCAAACCGCTTGCACCAGCGGCGCATCGGCGCCGTACACGCGCAGCCAATCCTCGGCGGGCAGCGCGGGATCCGTGCGCGACATCCAGCCGTGGATGCGCAACGACTCGGTAGCGCAGGGACGACGCGTGAGCATCCCCACATCGATCGCACGGTCGAGCGTGTCCTCCGCCATCTTGCGGTAGGTCGTCCACTTCCCACCGAGGATCGACACGAGTCCGCTCGGATCGACGAGCACCTTGTGCGATCGTGAGATGGACTTGGTCGCGCCGCCGCGCCCGCCCTCGTGAACCAGCGGCCGCATCCCCGCAAACACCGAACACACATCCGCGCGCTGCGGCTGACGCTCGAGGTACCGCCCCGCATTCCGCAGGATGAAGTCGATCTCCTCGGGCAGCGCACGAGGCTCGATCTCTGCGCGCTCCATCGGTGTATCGGTCGTGCCGACGACGATCCGACCGTGCCACGGGATCACGAAGAGCACGCGCCCATCATCCGTGTGCGGAACCATGATCGCTCGATCGCTCGGCTGGAACGCCCGCGGCAGCACCAGATGAACGCCCTGCGCGGGCTCGATCATCGGCTCAGCGCGCGCATCGGCCATCGTCCGAATCGAATCCGCAAAGATGCCGCAGGCGTTCACGATCACCTTCGCGCGGACATCGAACTCGCGCCCCGACTCTGCATCAACCGCGCCGACACCATTCACCATGCCATCGGGACCGTGACGCAACGCCGTCACGCGACAGTGGTTGACCAGCGCAGCGCCGAACGACGCCGCCGTCCGAGCAAGCGCGATCGCCATGCGCGCGTCATCGAATTGCCCATCGTGATACTCAATGCCGCCGAGCAGCCCATCCACCGATACATTCGGGATTGCCGCGAGCGTGTCGTCGCGTGAGAGCATGCGGCTCGGCGCGAGGTTGCGCTTGCCAGCCAGCAGGTCGTAGAGCTTCAGCCCAACCCCATAGAACGGTGCCTCCCACCAGCTGTACCGCGGAACGATGAACGCGAGATCGTGGACCAGGTGCGATGCGTTCTCATGCATGAGCCCGCGCTCCCGCAGCGCCTCCATGACGAGCGCGATGTCCATCTGCTCGAGGTAGCGCACCCCACCGTGCACCAACTTCGTGCTGCGGCTCGAGGTGCCCTTCGCGAAATCCTCCGCCTCCAACAAGCATGTGCTGTAACCCCGCTGCGCCGCATCCACCGCCACGCCCAACCCCGACGCCCCTCCGCCAATCACGAGCACATCGAACGATCCGCCATCGCACCGCGCAAGCATTTCGCCACGGGAAAAGGCCTGCGGATCCGTCACGGCTGCCAACCCTTCGCGCACTCGATTGCTCGTCGCCATTGCCTGCGCATGGTGGCACGGATCGCGGGATCAAGCAACGGGCTGAAGGTTCGCTCCACCCGCGCAAGCGCAGCGACTTCTGCGGCGTGCTTCCACAACCCGACGCCAAGCCCCGCGAGGAACGCCGCACCGAGCACGGTTGTTTCGAGCTGTCGCGGGCGTTCAACGATGGCATCGAGGATGTTCGACTGAACCTGCATCAGCAGATCGCTCGCACACGCACCGCCGTCGACGCGGAGCACGCGCAGGCGCGATCCGATGTCTGCCTCCATTGCCTCCACCACATCGCACACCTGCAGTCCGACGCCTTCGAGCGTGGCTCTCGCGAGGTGCGCCGCGGTGGTCCCGCGAGTCATCCCAAGCACGCACGCGCGCGCCGTCGGGTCCCAGTGCGGCGCACCCAGCCCCGTGAACGCCGGCACCATCATCACGCCACCGCAGTCGCTCACCTTGGCTGCGAGTTCGTTCACCTCGGCGGCGGTGCGGATGAGCCCCAGCCCATCGCGGAGCCACTGCACCGCAGCACCTCCCATGAAAACGCTGCCTTCCAGCGCAAATGCCGCTGGTTGCCCGCGAAGTCGCCAGGCGACCGTTGTCAGCAGTCGGCTTCGGCTCCGCACGACTTCCGCTCCTGTCCCCACGAGGAGGAAGCATCCGGTCCCGAAAGTGATCTTGGCTTGTCCCGATTCCGTGCAGCCCTGACCAAACAGTGCGCCCTGCTGATCGCCGCAGATTCCCGCCACTGGAATGGACGCGCCGAACAGCGAGGCATCGCTCTCGCCGCACACACCGCTCGAGTCGACGATGTTCGGCAAGACCGCGCGCGGAACGCGCAGCAGGTCGAGCAGTTCATCATCCCAGTCAAGCGTCCGAAGGTTCATCAGCATCGTCCGCGACGCATTGGAGACATCCGTTGCGTGCACGCGCCCGCCCGTCAGTTGCCAGATGAGCCATGCATCGATGGTGCCCGCAGCCAACTCACCGCGCTCCGCCCGCGCTCGAGCCTGCGGAACATGGTCCAGGATCCAAGCCAACTTGGATGCGCTGAAGTACGGATCCAAGACGAGCCCTGTGCGCTGCTGCACAAGATCGCCCTCCCCATCCGTCGCGAGCCGCTGCATCGCATCCGCTGTTCGGCGGTCCTGCCACACCAGTGCGTGGTGGATTGGAACGCCACTCCGCCGATCCCACACCACGACGGTCTCGCGCTGGTTGGTGATGCCGATCGCCGCGATGTCCCGCGCATCAGCTCCGCTCGATTGCAGTGCAGTGCGGGCAGTCGACAGTTGCCGCGCCCAGATCTCCTGCGCATCGTGCTCGACCCAACCAGGCTTTGGGAACAGCGTGGACAGTTCTTCTTGCGCCCGCGCCCGGATCTCCCCAGCCGCATCCACGAGCACGCTGCGGCAACTGCTCGTGCCTTGATCCATCGCAAGAATGAAACGATCCATGGCGCTCACTCACCGCTGCGCGGTCGCCGCGCACTTCAGTTCGATCTGCTGCAGCTGAGCGGCCGTGAGCGCATCGCACACAGCTTGAATCGCACGCGCGCACGCCGCGTCGCGCTTGGATGTGACCTGCCCGATCGCCATCACGCGCGCCTCGAGCGCAGCCGCCAACGCTGCGGCATCTCCCCCCGTTGCACCGCCCGCTCCCTCGTCGCTCACGAGCGCAAGCAGCCGTGCGGTCAATTCCGCTCGCTCCCGCTCGAAGGCATCTCGTGCAGTCGCGAGCGCCACACGCTGCCCCTCGGTCAATCCGCCCACCCCGAGCGCGCGCTGTATTGCACTCGCCGCCGCTTCCGTCGTGGAGAATGCGCTGGGATACGCCGCTCGGAGAAATCTTGCTTCCACAACTGGGCGAGCCGCGACAGGAATCACCAACAGCACCGACTCCAAGGCGTGGCGCTGCGCCGCCGCCTTTGCCCTTGCCGCAGCGCTTCCCTCGGCCATCAACTGCGCCTCGCGCGCGTTCAACTGACGCTGCAGCGCTCCCCAACGCGCAGGGTCCGACAACTGGGATCCCCGCTGCCACAGGATGGGAGCCTGCATCTTCCAGATCCAGTAGCGCTCCTGCATGGCACGGAACTTCTCGGCAGAACTCTCGAGCGCGGGTCGCTCCGACTCAATCACATGGGCTGCGCGAAGCAATGCATCGTGGTCGAGTCCAACCGACAGGACAATCAGCGGGACATTGCAGTTCTCCTCGCCGCCCGACTGCCGATCGAACACGGTGTCAATGCCCCACTGCGGCTCTCCACAGAGTCGCGCCATGCGCATGAGTTCAAGGATCGGCTCATCGCCCGCCTTGAGCAGCGCGAACGATGCATCGGTCAGCAGCCCCTCATCAAGCGCTCGTTGCTCGAGGGCGAGCATCCTCGCAACTTCCATTCGCTGCTCCACCTCTTCCTCGGACCGCATCGCGTCTTCCCTCGAGCCATCCTCGAGCGCCTTCAGTCGATCCTTCAGGCGCTGTTCCCACTCGTTGACATAGTCGCTGTGCAGCGATCCGAGCACTTCGCGTGCTCCCGAATCGGCCTGCAGCGCCGCAGCGATGCACGAGATCCACTCCGTGCCCATCGGTCTCGTCATTGGAATCCGCCCCACATCACGGCCTTCAGGTTCGGGCATGGTGGGGCGCGAAGGCGGCTCGACCGACGCATCGGGGCCCTTGGCAGAAGCCTCGTCGAGCGAAACCACATCCGACGAAACAAAGTGAACATCCTGCTCGCCGGTCAGTCCCCCGTCGAATGCCGCGCGCTCCGCCGCGCTCAGCATCTCCTGCATCTGCTTGATGACGACCCGAGCGCCCGATGCCCGCCGCTCCTCAAGCGCTTGCCATTGCGGGTCCAGCTCCGGTTGCAGGCGAGCGCCATCAGGGATCAGCAGATACCGCGCGGGCGTGTGCAACGAGATGTCCAACTTGACCAGTGCATCCCCCAACCGCCGATCCTGCAATGCCCACTCAAACAACAACTGGCGCACGACCGCGCGCGATCCAGTCGAAAGCGACTTCGCGCGGATGGTCCGTGCTGCACATGCCTGCACACCGAGGGATGCCTGGGTCCGGATCGTTGGATGCGCGACCTCGAGATATCCATCCCGCACTGCCATCTGCACCGAGCGAGGCAAGGGCGTGATGGCGGCCTCCACCGCCGCAAGGTGCTTGCTGTTCATGAACAGGATCGCGGCTTCCTCTTGGCTGACTTGGTCAAACGCCTCCTCGAATGCCGCCCGACGACCGTTCATCCAGTCGCGGACTCGCGCTTCATCCTCCTTGGCATCGTCCGAAAGCGGCTTGTTCCTCGAATCGCTCGCGTAACGAAGCACCGCATCGCCGAAGGCCCTTGAACGCGCCTCGAACATCGGCGTTCCACTTTCCAATCGTTGCAACGCCTCGGTGCAGTCTTGCCGCACATCGGCATCCTGTGCTCCCCAATTCACCGCCGCGAGTGACCACAAGACATCATCGATGTCGACGAGCCTCGCGAGCGTCGGCGGATCGAACTGCACATCCGCACGCAGGACCGCGCGCCGCCGCGCAGCGCGCGCCGCGTCAATCGCATTGTGTTCCGTCGCATCGGCAGCGCGTTTCACCGACTCGAAGAGCGCGGACTCGATGCGGTCACGGCTCGCACAGAGCGCCTGCCATTGCGGCACGACCACGCGGAGCCGTTCCGCATCCACACCGACCAAGCTCTGCGGCACCCCTGCGGTCGACGACTCGAAGCGTCCGAGGGCACCGCTGCGGAGGGCACTCCAGGCTTGCTCGTACTGCGCATGCGCGACATCGACCGCATTGGCACGAGCGATGGTGTCGGCTCCCGCACGCTCGAGCAGCGTGATGAGATCACGAAGGGAAATCGGGTCGGCGAACCATCGCGACGGCGCACTCGCCTGCCAACCGAGCGCGGCACACAGGACAATGCACCAGAATCCAACCGTCGCGCGCGGCATCGCGCGCGGCATGCGACCTCGCTCGGTCGCACCCACACTCACATCGCGGACCCGAGCCCCACAACGCGGCGCCATGCACTGATCTGCCCCAGATGGACCATGTTGTGCGCGAGGCACAGGAACGCCAGCAACGCACCCGTCGTCGGCAGTCGCTGCGCGAGCGACGCCACCGGGTTCGGCGCCGCAAAGACCGCATCCGAAACCGCGGGCAGCGCTTCAGCCACTTCGCTCCAACCGCGGCTGAACTCCGCGACCAGTTCATCCTTCGCTGGATAGTGCCCCGCCCGATCAACGCACGGCGCGCCATTCTTGAACAGGTCCATCCAGCCACTCGGTGCTGGGACGATCTTCACTCCCATTGCCTCGCCCGCTCGCGCTGCATAGATCGATAGGTGCCCGATGCAGAACGCGGGGCTGTTGATGTCTGCAGCGGGCATGTGCGAAAACCGCTCTGCCGGAATCGTGCGGACGAGTTCATCCGCATAGCCGAGCGTCATCCGAAGTGACGGGGCAAGGGCAGCACCAAGGTTCATGGCGAAAGGCTACCCGACGACCCGCCGCGCAGTGCCTTGGTCATCGCCTCGCATGACCTCGCTTGGCCTCGCTTGGACTCGCTTGGACTCGCTTGGACTCGCTTGGACTCGCTGCTTCGTCGAACGAGGCTCACCAAGCAAAGTGCGCGAACGCCTTGTTGGCGTCGGCCATGCGGTGGGTGTTTTCGCGCGTCGTCACAGCCTTGCCTTCATTCTTCGCGGCATCGAAGAGTTCCTTCGCCAGCCGAATGGAAACAGGCTTGCCCTTCTCGTCGCGAACAGCCTCGATGATCCAGCGGAAAGTCAAACTCTGCGCGCGGCGTCGGTTCAACTGCATCGGCACCTGATAGTTGGCGCCACCGACGCGCTTGGAGCGCACTTCCACGCTTGGTCGGACATTCTCGATCGCCTTGTGGAAGAGCTCGATCGATGTCTTGGGCAGCGCATCGCTCTTCTCCTTGTCGAGACGCACCTGCAACGCATCGAAGGCGTCGTACACCACGCGCTGCGCGGTGGCCTTCTTGCCGCCTCGCATCATGCAGTTGATGAACTTCGCGACCGTCAGGTCTTGGTAACGCGGGTCGGGCTTGAGTTGGGATTCGCTGGCCGTGAACTGCTTTGGCATGAGACTCTCCTTGTGTGGGGCTTGCGGGCCGAAAGGCACGCGTTGTTCACCGAGTCGCTGGAGGTTGGGCATCTCCGGAGCGAGGCGACCCGATTACTGCCTTGCGGGCGGACCGTCCGTCCCGCAGCCGAGGATGGTGATCGGCGCACCTGATGCGGACTGCGCGCAGCCGTCATGCGGCCGCGAGCAGGCCACGGTCATTTCTTCTTCGCCGCGGCGGCAGCCTTGCGCTTGACGCCGTACAGCGAGCGGCCCTTCTTGCGGCCGTCCACGCCGAGGCAGTCGAGCGTGCCGCGCACGACGTGGTAACGCACACCCGGAAGGTCACGCACACGACCTCCGCGCACCAGCACGATCGAGTGCTCCTGGAGGTTGTGCCCCTCGCCGCCGATGTACGCCGTCACTTCACGCCCGTTCGAAAGGCGCACACGCGCCACCTTGCGAAGCGCGGAGTTCGGCTTCTTCGGGGTGACCGTCTTCACCTGCAGACACACACCACGGCGCTGTGGACACGCGGCGAGGTCCGTGACCTTGCTCTTGGTGGCGGGGTCGCGGCGTGGCTTACGAACGAGCTGGTTGATGGTCGGCATGAGGACTTCCCAAGTGGGGAGCCGCGCAAGGTACAGGAACACCCCCGTGACGGCAACCCACTGGCTTGCACAATCTTGACAGAACGCGGCGGGCCGATAGACTCTGGCCTTCACCCCGCGAGAGGGGTCTACGAGGCACATCCACCCATGAATCCCGTCTTTCGAACCAGCCCAGGACGAACCCGCCGACGCCGAAACCATCAGGCGCTTCGCGCGGCCCATGCGGTCACCTGCCCGAACTGCGGCGCCGCCAAGCGCCCCCATCACGCGTGCAATTCGTGCGGCTATGTCCGCCCAGGACTGCAGCTGAAGGGCTTTCAGGCCAGCGCCTGATGACCCCCTGATGCGAATCGGCGTCGATGTGATGGGAGGCGACAACGCCCCCGATGAAATCCTGAAGGGTTGTTTTGCGGCGGTCCCCAAGATGACAACAGGGGACCAACTTGTTCTCATCGGCGACGGTCCACTGATTGAGGAGGCGATCGGAGAACGCGGCATCGACCGCACCCAGATCGAGGTCGTTCCAACAACTGAGGTCATCGGGATGGACGACGCGCCGGTTGATGCGGTGCGGTCGAAGAAGGATTCCTCCATCGTGGTGATGGGACGCATGGCATCGCCCAAGCAGCCCAACCGCCTTGACGCGGTCATCTCTGCTGGAAACACTGGCGCATGCGTCGCGGCCGCCCAACTTCACATGCGGCGGCTCGAAGGGGTGATCAGACCTGGCATTGCGGTCACGGTGCCGACCTTTGCAGGTCCGATCGTGCTGATCGATGTGGGCGCGAACATCGAGCCGAAGGCGCATCACCTCGCGCAGTACGGTGTGATGGGTGACATCTATGCGCGGCGGGTGCTCGGCATCGCCAACCCGCGCGTCGCGCTCATGAATGTGGGCGGCGAGGAGCAGAAGGGCACGCAGGAGATGCGTGATGCACGCGACCTCCTTCGCATGACCGACGGGCTCCAGTTCAGCGGTTTCGTCGAAGGTCGCGGCGTCTTCGACGGTGAAGCGGATGTGGTGATCACCGATGGCATCGTTGGCAATGTGATGCTCAAGATGGCGGAAGGACTTTCTTCCGGCATCTTCAAGGCGCTCGCCAAGGAGGTCTTCGCGATCGATCCGACGCTCGCATCACGGCTTGAACCCGTCGTGAAGAGCCTCTACGCCAAGTACGACTATCACGAGCACGGCGGCGCGCCGCTGATGGGGGTCAACGGCGTGTGCCTGATCTCCCACGGTTCGAGCGTGGCACGCACCATCACCAGCGCGATCCGCCGTGCACGAAGTTTCGTCGACCTCGGTGTCAACGACGCCATCGTCGAGCGGCTCGCTGCGGCGCAGCATCTCATCGCATGAGCAGCGACCTCCCCGCGTGCGGAGTCCGCATCTGCGGGACGGGGTCCTATGTGCCTGAGCGGCGCATGACGAACGAGGACTTCGCGAGAACCCTCGATACGAGCGACGAGTGGATCGTGCAGCGCACCGGCATTCGTGAACGGCGCATCTGCGATCCCTCCCGTGAGGGAACATTCGAGATGGCCCGCACGGCTCTCGAGCGTGCACTCGACAGTGCCAGGATGAAGGGCTCGGACCTTGACCTGATCATCGTCGGCACCGTGACGGGCGAGATGACTTGTCCCTCCGTGGCCGCGCGCGTCGGGGCGGCTGTTGGTGCCGTGCCTGCCGCTGCATTCGATGTTTCTGCCGCCTGCTGCGGCTTCATGTATGGGCTCAACATCGCACAGGGGTTGATACGCGCGGGCATGTTCCGCACGATCGCTGTCATCGGCGCCGAGAACATGAGCAGCATCGTCGACTACGACGACCGTTCCGTCTCGATACTGTTCGGCGATGCCGCGGGTGCGGCTATCTTGCAGCGCGATCGGGACCCCCGCATCGGATGCCTCTATCAGTCCATGGGCGCGGACGGCAGCGGCTGGCATTCGCTCTACCTGCCGCGGAAGCCGCGGGATGTTCCGCCTTTCGATGCCGACAATCCGATCCGCCTCGGCAACATCCGCATGAACGGCAAGGAAGTCTTCCGCTTCGCCGTCACGAAGTTCCGCGAGGTGCTCGAGGAGGCGATGAAGCGGACCGACCTGACTGCGGATTCCGTTGGGCAGATCATCTGCCATCAATCGAACCTGCGCATCATCGACGCCGCGCGTGAACGCCTTGGACTGCCTCAGGAAAAGGTCTACATCAACATCGACAAGTACGGAAACACATCGGCGGGAAGCGTCGGACTCTGTCTCGATGAACTGTGGCGAGCGGGCAAGATTGAACGGGAACGCCCCTTCGTGATGGTCGCCTTCGGCGGCGGGCTCACATGGGCGAGTTCGGTGTGGCGAGTCTGAGCATCCTCCCCGTCGTCTGTCCAGTACAACTTGATCGGATTCAAGCGCGTTCGGGCTGATTGAAGAAGCCTCCACAACACATGACACAACAGCAGATCATCCTGTGCCCTGGTCAAGGCGCACAAACCCCTGGAATGGGACGGGCGTGGTTCGAGTCCAGTGCTGCGGCCGCTGCGATTTTCCAGCGCGCAGACGCAATCGTTCACATCGGCGGCGAGCCGCTGTCCAAAGTTGCATTCGATGGCGCGCCCGACACGGTGCACCGCACCGATGTCAGCCAGCCCGCGCTCTACACCTGCGCGATCGCGTCGCTGCACGCCTTGCAGGAGCGCGGCGCATGCAGGAGCATCTGCGCTGCGGCCGGTTTGTCGCTCGGCGAATACACCGCACTGCACATTGCAGGCGCGTTCACCTTTGAGGATGGATTGCAACTCGTGGCGGAGCGGGGTCGGCAGATGCAGGCTGCGGCGCAGGCGAGCAAGGGTGGCATGGTCGCGCTGATCGGCGCTGACGAGGCGCAGGCGCAGGCGGTGTGCGATGCTGCCGCGCAGGGAGAAGTGTTGGTCTGTGCAAACTTCAACGCACCTGGGCAGATCGTGCTTTCCGGGCACTCGTCCGCCTGCGATCGCGCGCTTGATGCGTCCGCGAAGGTCGGCTGCCGCGCGACGAAACTGCAGGTCGCGGGTGCATTCCATTCCCCGCTGATGGCGCCTGCCGCCGAGGCGATGGCCGCCGTCCTCGATCGCACCGCATTCCGACCACTGCAGATGCCTGTATGGAGCAATGTCACCGCGCGTCCGCATGATTCGTCGGATGCGAACCTCTTGCGCAGATTGCTTGTGGACCAGATCGTCCGCCCTGTACAGTGGAGTCAGAGCATGGCAGCTCTCTCGGCCGAAACGCCGTCGGGCGACGCGCGGCCGAGTCTGCACGAATTGGCTCCTGGCTCGGTACTGAAGGGGCTGATGAGGCGAATTGACAGAACATTCGAGGTGACCACGCATGACAAGCCAGAACCAGCTGACGCATCGAAACCATGAGGCAAGCCTGATCGCGCGCCATGCCGTTTGGATCGCCTGCGCCGCCGCGATCCTCGTGGTTGGTGCATGCAGCGACGAAGAGCCGCAACAGTCGGCTCCAATCGTTCAAGCGCCGCCGCCACCGCCGCCACCACCGCCGGAACCAACGGTGGAAGACATTGCGTCACTGATGAAGTCGCTCTCGATCGACGAGCGCGTCAGCCTCCCAGAGGACCTTGCTCCAAAGACCACCGAAGAGCGCAAGGCCGTCCTCTTGTTCTGGAACGCATTCGCCAAGGGGGACCAAACGACCGCAGGCGGCATGATGTCGGAGCGCGATGCGAAAGTGCTGAAGAAACTGACCGAAGGCAGCGGCTGGGCGAAGTCCACGGTGGGCATCAAGTCCATTGAGGTGCAGTGCAAGAACGATTCGAAGGGCTTTGCGACATTTGCCATCATCACGAGTGACCTGCCCGATCGAGCGCTGCTGTGGGACGCCGCCGACGAGGACGGCAAGATCGTCTTCACCTCATTCCCAGGTCCGCCAGACATCCTTGATCACCTCTCTGGAACCGACTCGATCGCTGCATGGAAGAAGTACGTGAACGACATGTTCGAGAAGTACGCCAACCTGCCGGATGAGGAAGTCGAGATCCCGCAGTCAAAGGTCGAAGAAGGCGAAGAGGCAAGCGACGGTGGCAGCGGCGGCGGTGGCACTCCAACGCCTCCGAGCGGCACGGGTGGCGGCTCGCTCAAGAAGCAGAAGCGCGCGCCGATTCCAGACTGATCCCCGAGTGGTCCGCGCATGGTCCTCGCATGGCTTGGGCAATCGCCCTCGGGGGCCTCGTGATTCACATGGTTCACAAGTTTCACATGGCGAGTCCGCCGTCAACCGACAGGACATGCCCCGTCACATAGCCCGCGCCGTCGGACGCCAAGTACGACACCGCTGCAGCGATGTCATCGACATGGCCAAATCGCTTGAGCGGGATGTGTGGAAGAACCGCTTCCTTCACTGCGGCACCAAGCGCCCCAGTCATGTCCGTGTCGATGAAGCCCGGCGCGACGATGTTTGCGGTGATTCCCTTCCCGCCGAGCTCCTTCGCGATCGACTTGGTCATCCCGATCAAGCCCGCCTTTGCCGCGGCGTAATTCGCCTGTCCAGGGTTGCCCATCACCCCCGCAACCGAACCCATGTTGATGAGGCGACCAAAGCGCGCACGCATCATCGGTCGCGCCGCCGATCGACACGCGACGAATGCCGATCGCAGGTTCACGCGGATCACATCATCGAAGTCCTCGTCGCTCATACGGAGCAGCAGACCATCCTTCGTGATGCCGGCGTTGTTCACCATGATGTCGAGACGCCCGAGTCGCTCCGCGATGCCCTCGATCAGGGCAGCAAGCGCCACTCCATCGCCCACATCGCACGCAGCCACCTCGCACGTTCCGCCCGCAGAGGCGATCTCCCCTTGCAGTGCAGCCAAATGCTCGGCGTTGCGGGCAACGCCCACCACATGCTTCCCATCGGCGGCAAGCCGAAGCGCGATGGCGCGACCGATTCCGCGGCTGGCTCCAGTGACGATGGCGACACGCTTTTCGATGTTTGCCTCCTTGCAGCGCGGCGATCATAGCCATCCCGATCAAGGAGGCTCGTCGGCACAGTCCGCACGGAAGTTCCCTCAGTCGTTATACTCCTCGCAGGCATGTTTTGCCGATGTTCTTGGTCGTTCAAACGGATCAAAAGCAACTTCCAACCCATCCAGAGGAGCCCCCAGTGACTGAAAAAGAGATCGAAGAGAAGGTCATCGCCATCGTTGCCGAGCAGATGGGGGTCGACAAGGCTGAGATCAAGCGCGAGACCAGTTTCACCAACGACCTCAACGCCGACAGCCTCGACATCGTTGAACTCGTGATGGAGTTTGAGGACCAGTTTGGGACATCGATCCCAGATGATCAGGGCGACAAGATCCAGACCGTCGGTTCCGCAATCGACTACATCAAGACCAACTTCGGCAGCGGCAAGGGCGGCGCAGCAAAGACGAGCTGACCTGCGCCTTTGCGGCGCTTTCCTGCAGTGAGGACCATCACACTCCGACGCGTCGTTGTGACCGGGCTCGGTGCCGTCACGCCTGTTGGGCGCACCGTTGCGGAAACATGGGATAGCTTCATCCACGGTCGCTCAGGCATTGCGGGCATCACGCAGTTCGATGCGAACGAGGACTGGGGGGTCCGTTTCGCAGGCGAGGTCAGGAACTTCGACCCGTCGTCGTTCCTCGATGTCCGAGAGCAGCGGCGCATCGACCGCTTTGCCATCTTTGCCCTTGGTGCGGCGCACGAAGCGGTCCGCGACTGCGGCTTCGACTTCCAGGTTGGTGACCCCTACAGGCATGGCGTCGCCATCGGATCTGGAATCGGAGGGATCGGAACGATTGAGACAGGCGTTCGAGGGATGGTGACTGCGGGAAACCGCAAAATCAATCCATTCACCGTGCCACGCCTCATGGTCAATGCAGGTGCAGGCCAGGTCTCGATTCGATTCAACCTGCGTGGCAGCAACATCGCCACGGCGACCGCATGCGCCACTGGTTCGCACGCGATCGGATCCGCGTTCCAACTCATCCAGCGCGGTGATGCGGATGTGATGCTTGCCGGCGGCGCCGAAGCCGCGGTCACGCCGCTTTGCATCGGCGCGTTCGCCTCGATGAAGGCGCTGTCGACCCGCAATGATGCGCCGACGCAGGCGAGCCGACCCTTCGACAAGGATCGCGATGGGTTCGTGCTCAGTGAGGGCGCAGCGGTCCTCGTGCTCGAGGAACTCGAGCACGCGCGGAAGCGCGGTGCCACGATCTACGCAGAACTCCTCGGCTACGGCTGTTCGGGCGATGCGTTCCATATCGCTGCACCAGAGGAGCATGGAGCTGGCGCGTTCCGATCGATGCAGAACGCCCTCGCCGATGCGCAGGTGAACGCGACCGACGTCGGCTACATCAATGCGCACGGTACGAGCACCCCGCTCGGTGATGCTGCAGAAGTGAGCGCAGTCAAGCGCCTCTTCGGCAGCCACGCCTACGAGCTGGCGATGAGCTCAACCAAGTCCGTGATGGGTCATGCGCTCGGTGCGGCCGGTGGCGTGGAGAGCATCGCGACCATCAAGGCATTGCAGAGCGGCACGCTGCCTCCAACGATCAACCTCGACGAGCCCGATGAGGGGTTCGACCTGAACTTTGTCGCCAACACGGCGCAGCAGCGCCCAATCCGCATCGCCCTCAACAACTCCTTCGGGTTCGGCGGCCACAACACCACGCTCGTGTTCGGCACGCTGCAGGGCTGATCCGGCATGCCGCGCAACATCCCTGTCGGCAACGGCGAGATGCTCGTCGCCTTCGATGACTTCTATCGGATCCGTGATCTGTATTGGCCGCGGGTCGGCATGCCCAACCACACCTGCGGTCACCTGCAGCGGTTCGGCGTGTGGGTCGATGGGCAATTCGCCTGGGTCGACGCGCCAGGCTGGGCACGGGAACTGGAGTACACGCGAGATTCGCTCGTCACTGAAGTGCGCCTCCGCAATGATCGACTTGGCGTGCGGCTGCATTGCCGCGATGCCGTTGACTTCTGGAGCCCTGTCTACTTTCGAGAGGTTCGCGTCCACAATCTGCACGACCACGCGCGCGATGTGCGCCTCTTCTTCCATCAGGATCTCTCCATCGGCGAGAACGCCGTCGGTGACACCGTGCACTACGACCCGCAGACGGGCGGCCTCGTTCACTTCAAGGACGACACCTACTTCCTCTTCAATGGCTACGGTGCGCGCGCCACCGGCGTGGACACATGGTCGACGGGCCAGAAGCGCATCCGCGACGCCGAGGGCACATGGCGCGATGCGGAGGATGGCGTACTCAGTCGCAACTCGATCGCGCAGGGATCGGTCGACTCCACCGTGGGTTTCACGCTTGGCGTCCCGTCGCGCGGCAGCGCGCTGGTGACCTATTGGATCTGCGCGGGGCGCGACTACGCCGAGGTCAAGGCGCTCGACGACAAGGTGCGCGCCAAGACGCCGCAGCGCATGATGCTCCGCACCGAGGCATACTGGCGCCTCTGGGCCACCAAGGAAGGCATCGACTTCTCCCCCCTGCCGACCGCCATCCGCGATCTCTTCATCCGCAGCGAACTCATCATCCGCACGCAGATCGACAAGGGCGGCGCGATCATCGCGGCCAACGATTACGACATCACGCGATTTGCCGGCGACACCTACTCCTACCTCTGGCCGCGCGACGGCGCGCTCGTTTCGCATGCGCTGGTGCTGGCAGGGCAAGGCGAACTGTCACAGGCGTTCTTCCGCTTCGCGGCGCGGGTAATCGAGTCGGCTGGCTACTTCCTGCACAAGTACAACCCATCTGGAACCGTTGCATCAAGTTGGCATCCATGGGTGCTCGATGGCAAGCGCATCCTGCCGATCCAGGAAGATGAGACTGCGCTCGTCGTCTGGGCGCTTCGTCGTCACTTCGTCACCTTCCGCGATGTGGAGTTCGTGCGCGATCTCTACAACCCACTCGTGATCGAACCCGCCGGCTGGATGCTGCGCTACCGCGATGCCAACGGCTTGCCACAACCGTCATGGGACTTGTGGGAGGAGCGGCGCGGCATCCACCTCTTCACCGTCGCTTCGGTGATCGGCGGACTGAAAGCCGCCGCAGCGTTTGCCGATGAAGTCGGTGCAGCAGACCGCGCCGCCGAGTTCGATCTCGGTGCTGAACGCATGCGCGAAGCGATGATTCGACACATGTGGAGTGAGGAGCGAGGCTGCTTCGCACGCATGGCGACTCCCAACGGTGCCGGCGGTTACCACCTCGACTTCACTCCTGACGCAAGCGCCTGTGGGCTCTTCGCCTTCGGCGCACTCGAGGCGAATGATCCGCGCGTCACCAGCCACATGCGACTGCTGCGTGACACGCTGTGGGTTCACACGGAAGTCGGCGGCATGGCGCGCTACGCAGGCGATCCGTACCACCAGATCGAACGCCACGACCTGCAGCGGGTGCCCGGCAATCCATGGATCATCAGCACGCTGTGGTATGCGCAGTGGCTGATCGCTCGCTCCCACAGCGAGGAGGAACTCGCCGAGGCGGTTCCGCTGCTCGAATGGGTCTGTCGGCGCGCTTCAGCATCAGGCGTGCTGGCGGAGCAGTTTGATCCGTATTCAGGGGCGCACCTGTCCGTGAGTCCGCTCACATGGTCGCACGCCGCGTTCATCACGACCGCGCTGCGCTACTTGCAGCGGCACACACAACTCACTGGAATCCAGCACGGCGTGCAGGCTCGAGCATGAAGTGGCATGCGGTCGCATGCGTTGACGCAGCGCGTCAGGTCGATGCCGACACGCTGAGGCGTCGAGCCACCAAGCAGTCGTTCCAACTCGGCGCATACTGCGCATAGTTCGAGGGCAGGAACGAGCAACACCACCCGCGCGCCTCCAAGTCAGCCTCGATCGGCGATGCGTAGCAGTGTCGGCGCGGCGCTGCGTTGAGCGCCAGGGTCGGGTAGATGCGCATCTCCGCCGAGCACACTCGCGCGAGTTCGCCGAGCGCCTCATGGTGCCACGCGAGGTCGAATCGATGCCCCTCAAGCAGCCCGTCCTCGGCAAGCGGCGCGTACAGGAAGAGCAAATGCCCCGACAGGACCAGATCGAATTGGCGATCGGCGAAGGGCAACACGGGCAGCGACGCAGCGCGGTAGCGACTGGGATTCGCACGGAAGTCGTCGATGAAGCGCTCAAGCGCCGCCCGCTTCGCAGCTGCATACGCGTCCAAGTCGCTTGGTGGTGCAGCCCATGGCTTCGCGCGCATCTGCGCGATGCACGCGTCGATGTCGGTACGACCACGCTGCTCCAGTTCGTCGGCGCTGGACTCGTAGGCGGGATCCACCGCCGTCACTTCGCAGCCGAGATCCGCAGCTTCTGCCGCGAATGACCCTGGACCGCCAGGACAGTCCAGAACGCGCTTCCCGCGCAAGTCCTTCGCATCGAGACAGAAACACTGCAGGTACTCCGCGAGCGTTCGTCCGAAGAACGCCACGCTCGGCAGACTGAATGGTGCCTGTTCGACCATCAACTGCTGCCCTCACGCATGCGGTCGACTCCCGCAGGAAACGGATAGCGGGCGAACACACCGGTTCGAGCACAATCCCACAGCGACACGGGCGGATAGCAGTCTCCATGGAATCCAGCGTCGTGCATCGCCTTCAGCACAGCCTCAAGGCTCGGCTCGCTACCCGCGTGGTTCACCAGTCGATTGCTCTTCGCACCGAGGAACGAAATGGTGGCGACAGCCTGGCGATCCGCTCGACCCTCCAGCATTCGCGCCGCAGTACGAAAGCCGCGGTAGATGTCCTCCAGCGTGAAGTGGTCGCGCCCATGCGGGCGGAGCAACGCAAGGACCAGCAGACGATCGAGGTCGAACTTCAGGATGTACGGCTCGCGGTCCTCCTTCGCATGCACTTGAACTGCACTGCGGAACACCTGCGCGTAACTGGTTGCAGATCCGAGCGTCCACTGACTTGTCGGAATGAGTTTGAGGATCTCGCCGAGGATGCCGTGCGAGTTGTCCTTCTCGTTCACCCCACAAATCAGCGTGCGATATCGCCCGTCCACGAGGTCATCAAGCAGGTGCTGCCCCCACTGCACGCGGATGCGCCGCGACGCATCGGCCGCGCGGGGATCGCCCGACGGCAGCAGGGTCACCTTCGGACCCGCGGCGGGAATCTCAACCAAGCGGTCGCCATCGCCCTCGTACACGCGCGCCCCACCCATTGCGGGCTGTGACTTCTTTGTGCTCGTGGTTGAAGCCTTTGCCATGCCGACATTATGGCACGGCGGGAAGTGTCGCGGGCAGCGCGGCATCCGCGGGTAGCGCTGGATCCGCAGGCTGCGCGGCGGCGGGCGCGGCGGCTTCGAACATCGGCTTCAGATAGTCGCTGCGCCACGACGGAAGTTGAAACAACCAGCCGCTCCACCGCTGCGCGCCGCCATCGATCCGAGCATCGTGCTGTGCGCCACAGGCCCCAGGCGCGAGCCGCGTCCACACCTTGCCATCCTGCATCCACATGCGGATGGCAATGGAGTTCGCATCATCAACCCAAGCCTGCGCCTCGATCACTCCAGCGCGCGATGCATCCTCGGGAATCTCACGGCGAACATCATCAGGTGCGAAACCTGTCAGCAGGAACGGCAGCGTGTTCTTGATCGTGTCGAGCCGCGGCGCTGACGCTGCGGGCTGACCATCCGATGTCGTTGCATTCCACTCGGTCCCGCTGCGCGTCAGGGTGACATCCTCCAGCGTGATCCGCTGCAACTGATCGGACGGGAAATCCGCAACGGGCGTTGCCAACCATCCAGTCACGCCGGCAGGGATGTTCAGCACGCCCGTGCAGCGCCAGACTTGCGGATCATCGCTGCCGCGCGCGTACACACCAGTCGGTGCTGCTGCCGTGCGACCGATCACCACATCGGCAAGCGGCTTCTCCTTGCCCGCCGCAAAGACCCGAACGCGCCGCGCCGTGCCGCTCGGATCAGGCCATGCGATGCCGAGATCGCCATGGCGTTCTGGCTTCGCCGTCATCTGCTGCGACTTTCGCAGACCATCGAGCCCTCGCACCACCTCCTGCACCGACTCCGACTTCGCGGGGAACCCGTCGCGCGATTGGAGCACCCACAGGCCATCCTTGCGCTGCACATCGATCCGATCATTCCCCTGCTCGATCTCGATGCGATCGATCCCCGCCGCATCGGCAGCGAACGAAACCAGCGGCTGATCCACTTCAAGCGTTCCGCCGCTTCGGCTGTTGCGAACAAACACGGCTACGAGCACGGCAACAACGGCAGCCACCAACAGCACACGCACCGCGTCACGACTCATGCCGCCACCCCCGCGGACCCGCCTCGCCGACGCACACCAAGCACGATGGCCGCCACCGCCACGATCGCAGGCCATGCCAACACATTCAGCAGCATCAGACGATGCCCAAGCGCCTCCACATCCTCGCGCAAGCTGAACTGCACCTGCCGAAGTTCCTTGCGGGCATCGAGAACCTCTTGCTGCAACCGTTCGAGTTGCTCCTGCTGCTCAGGAGTCAGCAGCAGCATCTGGTCGGGCGTCTTCTGCTGCTGCATGCTGGTGATGCGCTGTTGCGTCTCGCTGATCCGCTTCTGCAGTTCCTCTTCCCGCGCACGGAAACGCTGCTCGGCATCGCGCTGCAGCGACCGCACCACATCGAACGGTCGTTGACTGCTGCCGCGCGCGCGCAGGCTGAGCAGCGCCTGGTTGCCACTGAGCTGCTCCACGGTGTTCAGCAGGAGTGAACCGTTGTCGGCGAACGCGCGCCAACCGAGACTGAGGTTGCCGAGCCGCTCCTCCTGAATCCAGGTCTCGTCGCGCAGCATGTCGGCGTCAGCCACAACGACGATGCTCGCGGGAGCGGTGCCCTCGACGGTCGAGGGCGAGAACGCACTCCGCACCACACCCGAGAAGCGCGCCGCGATCACGCGCTGCGCGCCATCTGCCTTGAAATCGCGAAGCAGCGCCGACGGATCAGCGAATGGCCCGAGCTTGGTTCCTTCGATCAGCATGGAGTCCGCGGAACTACGCACGAGCGGCACCATTTCCAGTTTCGATCCCTCGGTGCGATCGAGTGACCCCGCCGACATCAGGATGAGCGACTGCAAGACGCCGAACGCAGGGTCATCGCGGCTGATCGCATCCTTGTTCAGATTCAGCCATGCAACGAAGTCGACCGTTGCCAATCCCGTGTCGCTGCGCGCGCGAACGCGCTGCGCAAAGGTGCGGTCTGCAACAACCTCGTTGGGCTTCCAGGCGATGCCCCACGACGAAGGCAGCGAGCCGAAGTCGCTCGGCGTTCCACCAGATCCGAATCCGCCAGGTCCCATCGGTGCGGAGTCGCTCTCACAGAACGGGTCGAGGAACAGCAGCATGCGCCCGCCAGCAAGCGCATAGGCATCGATGGCGCGCAGCAGCGGCTCCGCCAGCCCCTTGGGATGGGCCACGACGAGCGCATCAAACCGCTCCGGCAACTTCTCCGCACTCGGCGGCACGACTTCCAGTTCGAACAGGTTGCGCAGTTGTGCCATCACCTGCCACGGCTGCGTCATGCGCTGCGAGCGCGGATCGAAACTGCTGTCCATCGGCAGCCCCGTCACGAGCGCGACCTTGGCGCGCTGCGTCCGCGAGACGCTGATGATCGCGCGCGAAATGTCATACTCCAGGAACGCCTCTTCCTGCGGGTTGAGATAGGGAAGGCACTCGCGCTGGTCCGTCGCGCCGGACACCAACAGCCCCAACATGAGCGTGCGTCCCGCACCATCCGCCGTGATCGGCGCGATGCCGGCCGCCTTCGCGGTGTCCTCGGCTTCCGAGAACGGCTGCGGGTCAACGACCTTCAAGGTCACCTTGCCGTTCGACGACGCCACGAGGCTGCCAAGGAACTCCTGCACCCGAAGCGCATGGTTGCGGACTTGTGGGAGGTCGCGCGATCCCTCGGCGGTGAAGAACAACTCCAAACGCACAGGCTCGTCGAGCGATGCGAGCATGGCCCGCACACCAGGCGAGAGCGTGTACACCGAACCTTCAGTCAGATCGATGCGAATCGGCAGCGGCATGATCGACAGCGATGCGCTCAGGGCGATCCACACGACCAGCAGCAGTGCGGTCCCCTTCAGTGCGATGGATGACTTGCTTGATCGAGACATGTCAGGCACTCTTCTTCCAGTCGATCAGGAACGTGGTCGCGAGCACCAGCACGGCGATCCCGACGATGAAGTACGCAACATCGCGGAGATCGAGGACGCCGCGCGTGAGACTGGCGAAATGCGTCAGCGTGCTGAGGCTTGCCACGGCATCGACCACGCTTGGCAGCGCCCAGCCTCGAAGGAAATCCAGCACGACGGGAAACCCGCTCACCATCAGCAGGAAGCACGCCACCACGGTCACCACGAAGGCGATCACCTGATTCTTCGTCAGCGCGGAGACCACTCCTCCGAGCGCCAAGAACAATCCCGACATGAGCGCTGTCGCCACATAGCCCGCGACGATCATTCCCTGGTCTGGATCGCCGAGCCACGACACGGTCATCCACAGTGGCACCGTCAACACGATCGCCATGACGCTGAACGCCCACGCGGCGAGGAACTTTCCAAGCACCGCTTGCCACACCGGCAGCGGCAGGGTCGTCAACACTTCGATCGTGCCGAGGCGACGCTCCTCCGCCCAGAGCCGCATCGACACGGCAGGCGCGAGAAACAGCAGGAGCCATGGCGCGAAGTCGAAGAACGGACGAAGGTCCGCCTGCCCGCGTTCATACAAGCCGCCGAGCGAGAAGGTGAATATCCCCGCAAGGAAGAGGAACACGACGAGGAACACCGCCGCGAGTGGCGTGGCAAAGTACGAACGGAACTCGCGGCGGAAGATCGCTCGCCAGGGCTGCACGCTTCCGCTCATGAACGCACCTCTGCGCCCGCAGAAGTCAGTTCGCGGAAGACATGATCCATTCGGTTGCGCTGCACGGACGCTGGAGCGCGAGCCTCGAACTCCTGCGGGCGCCCATCGAAAACGATCTTGCCTGCGGCGATCAGGATCACCCGCGTGCACACCGCCTCGACCTCCTCAAGGATGTGCGTCGACAGCACGATGGCTTTGGTTGAACCCATGCTGCGGATCAATTGACGCACCTCGTGCTTTTGGTTGGGATCGAGCCCGTCGGTCGGTTCATCCATGATCAGGATCGGAGGGTCGTGCAGGATCGCCTGGGCAATTCCCACGCGCCGCTTGAAACCCTTCGACAGTGTCTCGATGGTTTGATGTTGGACTCGTTCCAAGTGCACCTGCGAAACCACCGAGGCGATGCGCTCATCGAGTGCCTTCCCACCGAATCCGCGCACCTGCCCGATGAACTGCAAGTACTCGAGCACGCTCATGTCGGGATACGCGGGCGCACCCTCGGGCAGGTAGCCGAACGCACGCTTGGCCAGAATGGGTGACGCATCGAGTGAGAAACCCTGCAGCGTGACCTGACCTTGCGTTGGCTCGAGGAACCCAGTGATCATCCGCATCGTCGTCGTCTTGCCGGCGCCGTTGGGACCGAGGAATCCGACGACTTCGCCAGCAGAAACCTCCAAGGTGACGCCGCGGACTGCCTCGATGTGACCGAAGCGTTTGGAGAGGTTTTCAGCGCGAATGAGTGGGGTCATGGACGATGCGAATGCCATTTTGGGCGGCGGAGCATATCAATCAAAACGGTCGGGCTTCCACGCAGACTTCATGGGAGCGTTCAAGAAATCTTTCGGATTCGTTCAGAGCCCAAAAAGTGGATTGGTGATCCAAAAACAGGACAATTCGGTCTTTGGCATCACCATGATCAAAATTTATCGGACTACTGGAACAGAGATTTCCACCCCGTCAACCGCTGACTTGCCGATAAGTGATTTGTTGGCAGTTGCATGGTGCGACTGCCATGTTCAGGAATCCCTCAGGAGCTTCGAGACATGCAGGCATTCACTTGGATCAAGGGTTGGGCTCGCGAACTCATGGACATCATGCTGCTCTTCATCGGCTTGGGCGTCCTTGTGCAGATCATCTTCGGTACCACGAACACTGGATTCTTCGGCAGCATCACCTCCAACTTGACGAGCTTCATCAGTCAACTTGGCAACGGTGGCTTCGTCGGACTGATCGCCTTGCTTGTGATCATTGCCGTGTTCACGAAGAAGCAGTCCACGACCTGATCCGAATCCTTCGGGTTCCGTGTGATCAATCAACTGGCTAGGGCAGTGTGCCCTAGCCAGTTTTTCATTTGGGGCGACGACTGCAGCAATGTGCTCGAACGCCCCTCCCCCGCGCGGGTCGAGTGCGTTCGTTACACTCCGTTGCCCCAAAGGAGGTTCTGATGAGCGGCTTCTCCAAGCGCGAAGAAGGTTTCGAGTCCAAGTTCGCATTCGATGCAGAGAAGCGGTTCAGGGCAGAGGCGCGGCGCAACAAACTGCTGGCCGAATGGTTCGGGGGCAAGGCAAAGCTCGATTCCGCGGGCATCGATGCATACGCCCAGGAACTCACGGCCCATGATCTGCGGAAGGTGGGCGACGCTGATGTTGCCGCGAAACTCGCCGCGGACCTCAAGTCCAAGGGGATCACGGTCGGCGACCAGGAGATCCGAAGCGAAATGGAACGCTGCCTGCGGACGGCGTTCGAAGCCGTTGCCAACGGCACCTGACGGGACACTCAGCCGCCGACGGAACCCCAGTTCGAGAGAAGGATCGTCAAGTCGATCCCTCCCACGACTCCGTCCCCGTTCAGGTCGGCGTTGCCCGACGCACCCCATGCTCCAAGCAGCACGGTCAGGTCGAGTCCGCTGACGACACCGTCACCGTTCAAGTCGCCCGCTGGACCGCCAACGGAGAATCCCACGCGGTAGTTCAGCCCAAAGTATCCAGGGACGAACGGCGGGTCGTCGGGGCCAGGCGGCGGATCGTTCGGATCGGTGAGGTCGCACGGGAACTCCCCTCGAATGACGCGGTCCTTGTTGCCCACACCAAGCACCAGCCAGAGATCCGGCTCGATCGCCACATCGATCTCCGCACTTCCACACGGCGGCACTTCGGTCAATCGCGTCACCTGCAGCGGGCCAGAACACACCCCGCGCACCACTTCGACCATCAGCGGAAGCTCCGTATCGAACTTGACCCGCACTGAGCCCTGCTGCAGCGCCGACAGGTTGAACCAATCGGTGTCCCTTGGCACATCGCTCGTCAGCGTTGACTCGTACACGGCCGGGCACATCGGATCGATGCGCCCGCCGGCGGGGTTGCACCCATCATCCAAGTGCGCGTAGCACGCCTCTGGAAGTTGAATGGCCCCAGGCACACTTCCAATGTCGCATGCCGATGCGCCGCAATACATCGTGGCCTCGCGCGCGCAGACCGCATCCCAAATCGATGAGCAGCAGAACGGATCGAAGTCGCACAAGAACAGGCAGCACGCCTCGTCATCACAGGCAAGCGATGGATGGAACTCGGTGCAGCTGCCGGCACTCGGGCAGTTGAAGTTGTCGCACAGTTCCTCTTCCGCATCAACGCACGGCTGATCCCAGGACACCTCGCAGCAGAGCGGATTGAACGCGCACACCGCCTCGCAGCAGAGCGTGCGCACGCACCCGGGTGTTTCGTGCACTTCCTCGCAAAGCCCAGTGCCACTCCCGCACACGGCGGGAGGGTCACCCGCGAGGAATTCCTGCGAACCCTCCCACGCTGCAAGCCATCCAACCGCGGCCTGCGCGCTGCCGAATCGGGGCTTGGTCGTCGAACCGCCCTCATCGCCGTCGCCGGCCACCCCACCCGTCTCGTTTCGGAAGATCATCACGCGCGCCGTTGCAATGTCGACTGCAACGACATCGGAATCTCCGTCTTGATCGATGTCGGCAACCGTCATGTCTCGCAGGAATGTGCCGGCAAACTTCGTGGTGACCGCCACATAGGCGCCCCCCTTCTGCGCATCGACTTCGGCAATTGTCAGTCGACCAGGTAGTGCGGACCCTGCAAGCACATCCGAATCACCATCGCCGTCGAGGTCGCCGACCTGCACGGTCCACGCATACCCCTCGATGTTTGCCGGTCGGGTCTCGCGCGCTGCAAAGCCGCCCAACCCGTCGTTCTTCCAGACCACCGTGACCGACGGAGACATCAGCAGCAGTCCGTTGGCAAGAATGTCCAGATCGCCATCCGCGTCGATGTCCGCGATCGCCAAGTTCGCGATTGCCGGGCGTTCCTCGCCGACGGGCGGCACATCCCACGCCTCGCCCGCGCCGAAGTTGCCGCTGCCGGCGTTTCGATGAATCACCAAACGAGTCGAACCCGTCGCGCTGCACGCCAAGTCCACATCGCCGTCGCCATCGACATCGCCGCTCGCAACATGAAACGGGTAAGGAATGGACACGGACCAAGGCGTGACAAGCTCATGCCCTCGCTCGATCAGCCCACCGTCACCCGTTCCATGCCACCAACCCACGCTGCCCGATGTGTAGTTCGCCATGGCCACATCGATCCGACCATCACCGCTGAAGTCACGGGCAACCAAGCCTGCACCGCTTCGGCCTGCAGTTGTGGTCACTGGGGGATCAAATGTTCCGTCTCCATGACCCTTCAGGAACGCGACCCGACCCCATCCGCTGCGCACCGCAGCGAAGATGTCAAGGATCCCGTCGCCATCGCCGTCGACCACATCGCACCAATCGGTTTGCATCTCGAGCGGAATGACTTCGACAGGTCCAAACACTCCGCCACCGATCCCACGCACGATTGCCATGCGTCCCTCCGCATCGCGGCAGGTGATCACCAAGTCGACCACACCGTTGCCGTCGATGTCCTTCACCGCGACATGCGTCGGGTATGCAAGCGGATCGAGCGGGAACGAAACGGCGTTCGCAAGCATGATGTCCGCATGCAGCGGCTCCACCAGCGACGATGTGCCCGCGAGTGCGAGAGCCCAAAGAGGCACCAGTTGGGCGGCGGTTTGCATCGTCTTCACGGATCGAAGCGTATCCTTGAATGATGCAGTTTCCACTTGCAGTGCGCGATCTGCACAAGAGTTCTGCACACGCGCGACCACGGCGAGCCCTCTGGATCGCTGTGCTGTGCGCGCCCCTGCTTGCGAGCGCAGCGGACCGCGATCGCGCGACGGGCTCATCACCGCCCTCGAACGCTGCATTCGAGGCATGGCTTCGGACGCCGACTGACCTGCCGACCGTATCGCCGCGCATCGTGCGGCACTCCATTGCCTGGGCGGATGGAACCCCAGCGATCGTGTACGAGAACGGCCGTCGGCTGCGCGATCCATCCATCGAACCATGGCGCTTCCAAGTTTCGGTTCGCATCGATGTCGCGCGCGCGGAGGCGGTCGAGCAGCACTTTGGCGCTCCGATGGATGCGCTCCAGTACTCCTACCGATCCGAAGCCGAGGGCAAGCGGCTCGAGCGGCTTGAGCAGGAAAAGCTCGCGCACCATGGACTCCGCCTCTTGCCAACGAACGATGCGCAGGTGGGCGTGCTCGAGCCGGACTTCCAGTGGCTGATCGACACATGCCGCGCCGACATCAACCCGGTGGCGCAAGCCGTGCTGAAGGAGACCGACCGCGTCCTTGCGGAGCGCGGCGGGACGCGCCCAGCGACGGTGCGAGACCGCGTCGAAGCGGTGTTCCGCTTCATCCAGGCGATCCCCTATGAAACGATTCCCGAACTTCCGGATGGCAAGGATCGCTGCGGCCTGCGTACACCGCTGCTGACGCTGCTGCGCGGAGGCGACTGCGACTCGAAGTCCGTGCTCATGGCATCACTGCTGCGCGCGGCTTGCCTCGCGGAATGCGCCGTCGTGACACTGCAGATGAAGGACGGATCTGGACATGCGATCCTCGGCATCCGAGTCCCCACCAAGCAGGGTGACCGCACCATCGAGCATGAAGGGCGAACCTATGTGCTCGCCGAGGCCGCGAGCATCGATGCCACGAATGATGGCGACATCGTTCCACTTGGTGTCATCGGCAAGGAGTGGAGCGACTTCCTCAAGCGACCCTACAAGGTTGTGCCCGTTCGCTGAGGCAGCCTCGATCAGAACATCAACACCAGTTGCATTCGCGCAACAAACTGCCCAGTCGCGCCCGAGGTGGTGTCGGCGCGGAAGTCGCCGCTGTTCACCGACTGGTTGTAAACGCCGTTGGAGAAGTTGATGCCCCCCACCGTCAGACCTGCATCCATGTTGAACTTCACCCACTCACCACCGAGGTACCAATTGAAACCAGCGGTGTAGATCGAGAAGTGCTGCGCGTTCGACGCGGATGGATTGGTGTAGTCGGAAGCGGTGCCACCTGACACATTCAGGTACTCCCAGCGCGCGGTCAGTTCGACATCCTTGCTGAGGAAGTATCCGCCTTGCAACACCCCGCCAATCGACTCGAGCGCCGCCACACCTCCAGGACGATCGTAGTAGTGGTTGCCGAGGATCGCTGCGGACAGGCTGAGTCCATCAAACCGCCAAGCCGTATCAGCGGTCCAAGAGAAATTGACACCTGGAGAGTTGCCGATGAAGTCGCCATTGAATGCGTTCGCGCCGCCCTCCGATTGCCCTCGCTGCCAATTGAACGCCGCACCCACCATCACGCCGAGCGGTGTCCCACGAGGCGCGTAGTAGCGGTGCAGGTCATCCCACTCGCCCGCGAACTTGTACTGAGCCCGTCCAGCAAATGCCCACTCCACGGTCTGGTTCACGCCCGCGATACCAAGGTTCCTGTTCCCGCCGCCATCGCTCGTGTTCAGCCATGTGCGCCATGAGTCATTGCCGTACTCCAGTTGAATGCCTTGGATGAACTTGGTGGTGAAGTACTGCGACAGCATGGATCGCTCGACGAACTGTTGGTGCCGCGATGAAACCAGTTCCTCGTAGTTGTACTGCGATCGCCACTGCCCGACCACGACGCCGAAACCGTCCCCGAGGTCCTTGCGGATGTACGCCATGTCAAGGACTGCGCCGTTGATCGTTTGCTGGAACACATTCGGCCCTTGATAGGTCGGATTGTTCTGACTGAAGTTGATCTGGATCCGGTAGGTCCAGCTTGGATCAAGGACATGCCCGCGAAAAATGAGCTGCACTCGTCGAAGTCCGAGCCCGTAAAGGTTGTATTCCGCTGGCTCCGATGGTGCCTGATTCTGCGGTCCCTGATAGTTGTAGGAGTACCGCGCCTGGATCTGCCCACCGATGTTGAGGAGGAAGTTCCCGTCCTCGGAACGCAGGGCGAAGTTGCCGTTCTCCAATTGCGCCTGCACACCGTTGGTCTGCAACTGTCCGCGAGCAGCGGCATCAGCCATGACTTCGCGGACGGCCTCCCGAATCTCCGCGGCGCGCTCCTGCGAAAGCCATCGGTCGCCTTGCGAGTTGCGCAGTGCCGTCAACTCCGCATCATGTTTCCGCTCCATCGCCTCCAAATCCGTGCGATGACGCGACTCGAGCGCCTCCATGCGCGAGCGCAGCGCCTCGATTTCCCGAATGGCACGCTGCAACTCCGCGGGATCGACAGGTGGCGACTGCGCGGTCGAGGAGGACTGGGGCATCGCCGAAGCGAGCGCGCAGATGCTCAGCGAAGCGAACAGCGTCAGGGTCGCGGCAGAGTTCATCAGGGGGTGCGCGCAACCCGAAAGCCGAAGTCCGTGACTCGCGGATCGCCCATGAAGTGATTGAGGCGAAACGACCCTCGGCACTTGTCTGCCTGATGGTCCCACGAACCGCCACGAAGAACACGGAATGGGACTGGACCTGGCCCCTTCGGATCGGTCGCACCGAGTTCGCAGTTCCTGTAGTAGTCGCTCCCGTACCAATCCGAACACCATTCCCACACATTGCCGATCATGTCGTAGAGCCCGAGTCCGTTGGGCAGTTTGGATCCGACCGGGTGCGTGCGGCCTTCCGAGTTGCCTGAGTGCCACGCGATCACATCGAGTTCCCCGTAGCGCGAGGTGCTTGTGCCCGCGCGACACGCGAACTCCCACTCCGCTTCCGTCGGCAGGCGAAGGGCTGCCTTGCTGAGGAACAATTCGATCGAGTCGGGCTGCACCGTCTCCACCGGCCATGTCGCCGTCTCAACCTTGTTCATCAACACGGGGCCAAGTTTCTCTTCCGCCTGCTGACGCGTGTACCCCGCTTCGATCAACTCAAGCACCCGCCGCTCGCGGTCCTCTGCGGGGATCGCCTCAAAGTTGAAGTCCTGGAAGTAGCTCTCGTTCCAGCCCATGATGCGAGTCCACTGCTCCTGCGTGACTTCCGTGCGCCCGAGATAGAAGGGCTTTGTCAGGATCACCTCGTGTGACGGGCGCTCGTCGGCGCTGGCATCTGCATCGCCCACGCTCATGCCCATCACGAACCGACCTGGGGGAATCAGCAGCATCTCGATGCCCGTGATCTTCTCACGAACACGCCATGGCAGTCCTGTCGCCTTGATGTCTGCTCGCCACTTCTCGTCGGTCACAACGCGGGCATCGCAGTCCGCTTCGATGATGTCGGCCCATGCGTTCACCGGGATGTTGGTGCCACCCGAAACCGCGGCGATCAATCCCGCCATGCGCGCCTGCTCTGCCTTTGCCGCCTCGAGCGCAGCATTCTGAGGCTGTTGCGCGGCGCCTGCTGCGGCGGCTGGCGCCGCCTGGGGCGCGGCGACGGACTTGGATGGGCTTGGCGCAGTCGAAGTCTGCCCCGCCACCGCCCACAGGACAGGAGCGAACGAGAGCAGCGCGAGCAGGGACCACCGAGACTTCCGATCAGATGAGGTGTTCATTCTGAAATCCTCCAGATGCCATGACGAATGCAGGTGCAGACCAAGACAACGACTCCAAGGCAGTATCGATCACGGATCGCGCGCAACGCGCACGCCGAAGTCCGTCACGCGCGGATCGGGCATGAAGTGGTTCTGACGGTAGGACGCGCGGCAGTTCTTTGCGACATGATCCCACGACCCGCCGCGAGCGACGCGGAAGTCAGCGGGACTTCCTTCGCCGGGACCCTGCGGATCCGTCGCACCGTTCTCACAGTCGCCGTAGTACGCATCCGAGTACCAGTCGGAACACCACTCCCACACATTGCCGATCATGTCGTGAAAGCCGAGTGCGTTCGCGGCCTTCTGACCGACCGGGTAGGTACGACCGTCCGCGTTCCCCGCATGCCACGCGATGTCATCGATCTCCCCGTAGCGAATTGTGCGTGTGCCCGCGCGGCACGCGTACTCCCACTCCGCCTCAGTGGGGAGTCGAAGCCCCGTCTTCAGCAAGAACGGTCGCAGTTCGTCTGGCGTGATCGTCTCGAGCGGCCACTGCGATGCGCCCGTTTCCTCGAGCGCGCCCGCGCCTGCCTGGCGCTCCGCTTCGTCGCGCGTCATCCCCTGAAGCATGAGTGTTGCCACGCGACGCGGTGCCTCCTGCTCCGTGATGATCCTGTAGTTCACATCCTGGAAGTAACTCTGGTTGTAGCCCATGATCGCCGTCCACTGTCCCTGCGTGAGTTCGGTGCGCCCGAGGTAGAACGGCTTGGTGATCCGAACCACATGGGCTGGGCGCTCGTCTTCCATGGCATCGGAATCCCCAGGGCTCATGCCCATCACGAAATCGCCGGGGGGAACGAGCAGCATCTCCACGCCGCTGGCACGGTCCCGAACGCGCCACGGCAGTCCAGTCGCGCTGATGCGCTGCCGCCACTCGCCGTCGGTAACGACGCTGGCATTCGGGGCGCGTTCAACGACTTCCGCCCATGACATCGGCGACGAGCCCTTCGACGATGGTGATGAACTGCCGCCACCCGTGGTGGCGCATGCGGTCAAGACGAGCATGGTGCACATCATGGCGGCAAGTCGTGGCAAGTCGTGCGATGCGTGCATGGTTTGTTCTCGGGTTGGCGTGGTGGTTCTCACGGTTCCAGAATCACTCGAAATCCGTACGCGGGATACTGAGGATCGCCTGCCGACTCTCCCATGGCTCGGCGCTCCGCGCTGATGCTCGGGATGCGGACTTCTGCAGCAGGGATTCGAGTCGATGCCCTGCAGGTCTTGGGCAAGCTGAGCCAGTTGCCGCCGCGCACCGCGCGCGGACCCGAGCCCGTGACCGCGGGGTCGGCGCTGTTCGCGCCCCGCTGCGAATAGGCATTGGGGACGAACAGGTCTGCTGTCCACTCCCAGACATTGCCGAGCGTGTCATGCAGGCCGAATGCGTTCGGCGCTGCGGTTGCCACGGCGTGCGTTCGGTCGCCGCTGTTCGCACCACACCAAGCGATCGACTCGAGCGGTCCAAATGTCGGCGCGTTGCTGCCAGCCCGACATGCATATTCCCACTGCGCTTCGGTCGGCAACTTCAGACCCGCCTTGGCACAGAAGGCCTCGACCTCTGCAAACGGTGCAGAATCGAGGGGAAAGTCGCGCGTGTCGTCGATCCATGGAGGACGCGGTCCGAGGGTCGACTCCGCTTCCTGTTTCGTTGCGCCGTCGGCCGTGATGCGGGCAATGGCATTGGACCGCTGCTGCTCTGCTTCGTCACGGAAAAATGCCGATTGAAAGCGGCTCGGATTGCTGCCCATGACTGACTGCCACTGCCCTTGGGTCACTTCCGTGCGCCCGATGTAAAACGGCTTCGAGATCGCCACTTCATGTGCGGGCGACTCTGCCTTGCCCGCATCGGAATCGCCGCTCGATGCGCCCATTCGAAAACGACCCGCTGGCACGAGGACGAGTTCGATCCCCGTCGAGAGGTGCCGTACCTTCCAAGGCAACCCAGACTGGGTAATGGCACTCCGAACCGCCGCGTCGGTCACCACCGCTGCGTCCGGCGCAGCCTCGATCACGAGTCCCCAGGATGGATTCGCTGCTTGCTGCGCCTGCGGTGCAAACGCGAGCAACCCGAACAAGGCCGCGATGCCGCCCAAGCACGCTGCACGATTCCGATTGCTCGTGAAGGTGGCGCTTAGCATTGGGGGCGCGGGAGTCTAAACCGCGCTCGGAACTTCGTCGCATCTGGCAAACCGCGTCAAGTTGCCGCTGGTGCCCTTGCGGAAAACGGCTGCAGGCGATGCCCATATTCGATTTGACGGCTGTTTTTTGCTTCCTTTGCCGCAGCGCACTCGAAAATGTGGCATCATGCTTTGCGTTCAGAGTTCGTTCGAATGCGAACGCAGCCTCGCAGGCCCAGCCCCATCCAAAGAAGCCACACAAATGCACCGCCAATCATCGCGAACCACCCTCGTCCTTCTGCTCTCCGCTGCCTGTGCGGGCACCTACTTCGCCTCGCTCGAGCTGCCCGCCGTTGCGCGCCGCGGTGACGAAGGCGGAACGGCTGGCGGCGGCACCACCTGCGCCACTGCACCTGCACTCGTCATCGGCAGCAACTCCTTCGATACATCCTCGGCAACGGCGAGCCTGACCGTGGCGAGCGCCGTTGGTTGTGGTGCCCACACGATCTACAAGGTCAACTACTTCTCCTTCACTCCAGCCACCACTGGCGTCTACACCATCTCGACCTGTGGCGCGAGCAACTGGGACACACGCCTTGCGGTGTTCACGGCGTGCGGAAGCAATCTCGTTCCTGTCGCGTGCAACGACGATGGATGCGGTCAACAGTCATCGGTTGCGCGAAGCCTGACTGCAGGAACGACCTATCGGATCGCAGTCGGTGGATACAACACCAACGATGGCGGCATTGGCTCGGTCACCCTCGCAGCAAGCGGCTCCACTGGTTCGGCCGTCAGTGATGTCATCGTGGGTGCGCTTCCCGACATCTCCAAGTACGGTGGCGTGACCGCGGGTGGCGTCACCACCATGGCGTACGCAGTCGGCACCACCAGCTGCAACATCGGCGGCGCGCAGCTCACCTGGTCCTCGTGCGGATCGAGCAATCAGCATCCGTTCATCACGCAGAACATCTTCCGTGTCAAGGCGAACCGACTCGAGCACATCGGGATGGGTTGGGGAAAGCACGGGTTCACTGCACTGCAGGGAACGCTGTGCGGCACATGCCAAGCATCGAGCAGTGGCAGTTTCCTCGGCATTGGCTGTTCCGATCCATACTCGGCCAGCCTGAACGGAAGTCAGAGCGGCCTTGGTGCTCGCCACGAGGTGAACGCCGCAACGGGAATTCATCCCTGTCCATACAACGCCGGCATGCCTTCGGCCCCTGCGACGATCGGCCGAAGGATCAATGTGGGGTCGACCGATCTTGATCCTGCGGAGAACGGCGGAGCGGTCTACTTCGTCGAAGCGCAGTACATCCACCCGGGCGACGCCGCTGCGGGCACCGACAACAACAACGGCTCGTGGCGACAGATCACTGTCGGCGCACTGTCGAGTGGCGCATACACACTCACTCCGACGGGCAACACGTTCCAGCAGAAGAATCCCATTGACGCATGGAAGACCTTCGTGCCCGCGGTTCAGGTGACGCATGTCGATGTGGCTGGTGATGGACGATTCGTCATTGGGAGCGCCGTGCGCGACAACGGCAATGGAACCTGGCACTACGACTACGCGATCTTCAACATGAACAGCCACCGAAGCGGTCAATCGTTCAGCGTGCCGCTCCCGAGCGGCGCCCAGGCTTCGGGCATTGGTTTCCGCGATGTCCACTACCACTCGGGCGATCCCTTCTCGAGTACGGACTGGACTTCATCCTCGGCAAGTGGCGCCGTGACCTGGTCGACACAGACCTTTGCGCAGAACGCCAACGCGAACGCCTTGCGGTTTGCGACCGCCTACACCTTCTGGTTCGATTCGACTCGACCGCCTGCCGATGTCACGGCTTCCATCGGACTTTTCCGCACGGGAACGCCAGGGAGTGTGTCGTTCACGGTGCAAGGACCCTCCGCGCCGCCGAGCAACCCAGCAGACATCAACGGTGACGGCATCGTGGATGGCCAGGATCTCGCAACCCTGCTGAGCAATTGGAACAATTCGGGCAGCGGCGATGTTGACGGCAGCGGCACGGTCGACGGCTCCGACCTAGCAGCAGTGCTCAGCGCTTGGGGCTGAAGCCGACTGGCAATCGTCGCGGGCTGAACGCTTGGCGTCTGCGGTGATGGCCGCTCCGCACTCCTGTGTCGTTTGAGGTAGACCATCCGCACCAATGGTGCGTGATCGTCCCGCGCAACCCGGACAACCCTCACCGATGCTGTGGTGCGTGGTGGCGGCGCTGCTGCTGTTCGTTTTCCTGTGGCCGCTTCTTGGCGGCATGGTGGTGATCAATGACGACCTGAAGTTCGTTCGATCGCCGGCGTGTGACCTTTCGATCGGCGATCACCTGCAGCAGATGTGGGCTTCGCACACCTTTCGACCGCTCGAAGTACTGGTGGGGCGGACATGTGATCCAGTCACTCTGCGCTGCAGTTGGGTCCTGCCGATCCAGGCGTGCGGATTTGCGTTGATCTGCTGGGCCGTTGCAGAGTTGGCGAGGATCCTCCTGCCGAGCGAGCGCAGGCTTGCGCCGTTGGCGATCATCCTGCTGTCGCTCTCGCCCGCAACGACTGCAGCCCTCTGGCAGATGGACACATGCTCGCAGACCTGGGGGGTCGCGCTGGGCTTGTGGAGCTGCGTGATCGCCTGGCGAGGTTTCGAGTGCGCGAAGTCTGGCCGCTGGCCGTGGCTGAGTGGCGCGCTGCTCGCCAGTTGCTTCATCGTTTCGGCACTCATCAAGGAAACCGCGTACGGCTGGAGCCTCGGCATCGGACTCTGCATCATCGGTGGCGCGGTCATGCTCCTCCGTCACAATCGAGCGGCATCGCTTCGTGTACTGCCGATCCTGCTCGGAGCGGTCGTCGTTCCCATGGCGCTGCTGGCCGTGCGTCTCAGTGCGGGTGCGCTCGAGCATGGACAGGGCGAGGCACTGGACAATCCATACAAGCTGGAGTTCGGCATCAACCTGCCCGTCAATGCGATGATGGCCACGATCGGTGCCGCTTCCACCGGACCGTTCCATCTCATCATGAACGGCGGCGCGCCGCTGGTGCTCCGCGCGCTGCCTGGCGTGGCTTGCATCCTTGCTGGCTTGATCGCCGTGACCGCCTTCGAGTTTGGATTCCTGCGCGGCCGCGACGAGGAGCGCCGTGCATGCCGACTTGCGGTGATGCTGCTTCTTGCAACGGCGGGAAGCGCTGCGATCACCTGCCTCATGCAGACCGTTTCAGAACTCTACGGCTTCGGCTTCAATGCTGGGTTTTCCCTGCTGATTGCGCTGGCGGTCCTGCTTGTTGCTCGCGCGTCGGACGACGGCAAATGTGCAAGGGCAGTCGGCGCGGCGACAACGGCAGCCATCGTGACTTTGCTCGCGATTGGTGCCTTCGGACTCAGTGGAAGGGCCGCGCATTTCCAGACGACATGGACCAACGCATCGCGCACCAATGCCGCGATCATCCAAGCAGCGGATGCATGGGTCGCCGAGGTCGCCGAGTCCAAATCGGACCCTCGAGCGCAGCGAGGCACCCGTGCAAAAGCCGACACGCTCGAGATCTGTTTCGGCCCCGCGTGCAGACCCGGAACAACCTACGGTCAGTACATCTGCTCGGTCATGCAGTCCATCGACTGGGACACAACGGTGCAGTGGATGCTGCGCCGCAATCCAGACTTGCGCTTGAGCGTCCGAGCGGATCTCGACTGTTCCCTCTTCGCCGAGACCGTGTTCACCGTCGAATGCCCCGTTGATCCAGCCTATGGCAACTGGTGATGCGGCATGATGAGCATCATGCGGCAAGATGCAGCAAAGTCGTGATGCGCGCTGCGCACCACCGAAAATGGACCTGATCGGGCTCGAACCGACGACCTCTTCCATGCCATGGAAGCGCTCTCCCAATTGAGCTACAGGCCCAGCAGAACTTTTCAGCCCACGGCGACCGCGTTTACGGCAGCCATGTTCGATTCGGGAGTCTAACAGAAGCGACCGATCAGATCGCGGAGTCGATCGCCCCAGCGAGCACGCTCTTCGACACGAGCCCGATCAACTTCTTGTGCACCTGACCGTTCTTCATGACGACGATCGTCGGGATCGACTGGATCTGGAACTTCATCGCCGTATCGCGCGCGGTGTCGACATTCAGCTTTCCGATTTTCGCCTTGCCCTGATAATCGTTGGCGAGCTCATCGATGGTCGGTCCAAGTGCTCGACACGGACCGCACCACTCCGCCCAGAAATCGATGAGCACTGGAACCTTGGATTCCAGCACATCGCTCTGAAAGTTTGCGTCGGTGAACTCGAGGGTGTTGGCGCCTGCCATGATGGTCGTCTCCTGAAATGCGCTCATTCTTGAACGCGTGTGCGAATCGTCAATGGTAGCAGTGCCCCGCGGTACGCAATGCCGCCGCGTGCAGCGCAACATCGTGCACGCGCAGGATGGATGCGCCACGGGCGTGCATGGCGAGGGCGGCCTGCACGCTTGCTGCATCACGGCGCCTTGGATCGCGCTCGCCGGTGGTCGCACCGATGAACGACTTTCGGCTTGCCGACACCACGATCGGTGCGGCGAGCACCGCGAACTCGTGCAGTCGCTCCATCAACTGCATGTTCTGCGCAACGCTCTTGCCGAACCCGAGCCCAGGATCCACGGCAATCGCTGCGCGATCGATCCCCGCCTCTTGCGCCGCTTCGCAGCGCGATCGAAGCGCCGCAATCACATCATGCACGACATCGCCGTACGCAGGCTCGCGCGCGTATCGGTCGCTGTAGGAATCCTGCGCTGGTTCGCAGAGGCGGTGCATCAGGATCACGCCACACCCGAGTCGTGCGGCGGATGGCAACATCGCCGCATCATCCATGCCCCCACTGACATCGTTCACGATCGCTGCGCCTGCATCGACTGCCGCACATGCCACGCCCGCACGAGTTGTATCGACCGAAATGGCGACCCCGCTCGGCAGCGCCGCTGCGAGTCGGCGAATGACGGGCAGTACGCGCGCCAACTGTTCCGCTTCCGAGACGCGCGCAGCACCAGGCCGCGTGCTTTCCCCGCCGACATCCACGATGACCGCCCCCTGCTCGGCGCAGCGAAGTCCATGCTCCGTTGCCGCTTCGGTGGTTGCATGATCGCCACCATCGGAAAATGAATCGGGGGTCACATTGATGATCGCCATCAGCGAGCACGGCGCGCTGCCCGCGCTGCCGAAGGGTGACCACTGCAAACGCTTTCCATGCCCAACGCGCCAGTCGCGCAGGACGCTGCGATCAGGAGTCGTCCTTGTCACCCGACTTCCCCTTCGATGCCGTTCCATCCTTCGCCTTGCCGTCGGCATCGCCGTCCCCACCCTCCGCACCGCGCAACCGCGCGGCGAGCGCTTGGTCGTACGCGGCAGCGAGCGTCGGCGTCGGGATCATGATCGCCGCCTCTGACGAGCGTTCGTCCGCGCGCAACGCAACGGCGATGGGTGGACTTCGCGCAGGAATCGTTGGCCAGGGCATGTCGCCGCCGCCAAACGAATCCGCGAGTTGGCGCGCGACCTTGAGAATCTGGCCGACCGATACGAACGCCTCGATCTGCGCGCCGGGCACGAGCCACGGACGCATGGCAACGAGCGTTGCCTCTCCGTCAAGTGACTCACCTCCTTGCGCTGCCTTAACCGCTCGTTCGAGCACATCGGGGCGCTGACTGAATGTCACCACGACTGCCGCTGGCAGGACCTTGACGAGTCCGTGCATGCCACGCGATCCAAACAGCGCCTGTCTCGACATCTGCCGCAAGGCGACCGCGCCGAGGTCCGCGCCCTCCGCCTCGCTCGCACCGAGGGGCGTTTCCTTCAACTCGAATGCGTCCGCCACGATTCCATTCTTGAGCGTGCGCCCATCCTCCCACATGGGTTCGCGGCGCACGCCATCCAACTTGCCCGTCTGCGCAAGAAGTTTCGTGCGGAACAGATCGCGAATCGCCGCGGGCTGGTCGGTCTCGATGACCAAGGCGCAGTCGTTGAAGAAACCTCCCGCGACCAAGCCAAGCTTCGAGGGATAGCACGCAAAGCGCACTCCGCGGACCCCTTCCTTCGCGTCGGCCAGCCAATCCGGCAGCACGCCATCCGCGCCGACGGCTGCCGCGAGTTCATCCAGTTTCCCCGAGCCCCCGAGCGCCTGCGCGTCGATCGCGGCCGCCAGATAGAACGGACTTCGCGGCAGTCCAGCGAGCGTTCCACCGCCGCCAGCCACGGGTGCGGCACCTTTCGACAATCGTTGCAGTTCAGACTCCGGCGCGTAGACCGCAACACTGCGGATCGAGAGCCCCAGCGCATCGATGTCGAGCACAAGCACGCCGCTCTCCACACCCGCAAGCAGCGCCTGGATCTTCGCGGGCGCGGCGACCGACTGCGCAAAGACTTCCACGCCTGCGGCATCCTTCGCCTGCTGTTCAGCCGCCCGCCGCGACTCACCGAGCGCCTCCGCGCCAGCCCACGCCACCGCATCGCCGCGGCGTGCCAACTCAATCGCCCGCGCCCCAACGCGCGCACTCCAGGAAGTTGCGATGCCCCCCTTGGCGTCGTAGCCGTCGACATCCGCCTTCGTCCGCGAGACGAGCACATGTCCCTTCAACGCCCGCGCGAACACCCGCTCACCACGCATTGTTGTACTGCCATCCGCAGCTGGAGCGAGGTTGGCAGCGATGAAATCGGCTGGATTCTCCGCAGGCAACAGCAGCAGGAACGCCCGACCGTCGTCTCCTTGCTTGCCCGACGACCACAACGCGAACGACCCGCGCTCGTCGAGACCTTCGGCGATCCCGAGGGCGCTGCGCAGCTGGTCGATCGGTCGGCCGACCAGCACCGACTCCTTGCGGTCCATCGCTGCGATGCACGACTCGGCGTCGGCGTTCACCGACGCAAGGCTCGGCACCACGACGAAGCTCGCGGCGTCAGGCGGGATCAACGCGAGGACATCGTCGAGCGCATCGGCTCTCGCGGCGCCGACGAACGAACACGCGATCAGGATGGCGGCCGCTGCCAGCGTCAACGCCTTCCTTCCACTGTGCACGGTTGCCCTCATGACTTGGTGGCGGGCGCTTGCACCGCGCCGGACTTCTCCGCAGGTGCCTTCGACTCAAGCGCCTTCTCGATGCAGGCTCGGAGTTCGGCGCTGTCGGGCTTGGTTGAACTGGAGAAGAACTGCACGGGCTGACCATCACGCCCGACCACATACTTGCAGAAGTTCCATCCAGGCAACTTGCCCGTCCGCGTGCCGAGGAATTCGTACAGCGCCGACTGTCCCTTGCCCGCGGCCGTCTGGCTCTTCTCGGTGATCGGGAATGTGACGCCATAGTTCTTGCTGCAGAACGAGGCGATCTCTTGCGCGCTCCCGGGCTCCTGTCCGCCGAAATCATTGCTCGGCACGCCGAGCACGACGACATCCTTGCCCTTCATGTCGTCATACAGCTTCTGGAGCCCCGCATACTGGGGTGTGTAGCCACAGCGGCTGGCCACATTCACGACCACCACGACCTTTCCCTTGAACTGCGCGAGGTCCATGTCGGTGCCATCGAGCGCCTTCGTCTGAATGGAGTACATGCTCTTGTCCTTCCACCTTTCGGTGAGTTCTGGTGTCTGGGGCGCTTGCTGCGCGCATGCCGCGCCCGTGGCAAGCAGGACGGCACCGACGATGGCGTGACGGATGTTCTGGATCATGTTGCGGTCCTTGGTGCGCCGTGGGGAATCGATTGGTTTGGGAATCACGCGTTTCACGGCGCTTGGATTTACTCGTCACTCCACCGTGACGCTCTTGGCCAGGTTGCGGGGCTTGTCAACATCCTTGCCTCGCAGCACAGCCGCATGGTAGGCGAGCAATTGCAGCGGAATCACGTTGACAAGCGGCTGCAACGCTTCGATCGTTTGGGGTACATAGAAAACTTCCTCCGCCATGCTGCGGATCTCCTCATCGCCTTCGGTGGCCACAGCGATGACATGCCCGCCTCGACTGCGGACCTCGGAGATGTTGGCAAGCACCTTCTCGTACTGCGAGTTGCGCGTCGCGATGAACACGACTGGCATTCCCTTGTCGATGAGCGCGATGGGCCCGTGCTTCATCTCGGCTGCGGGCATGCCCTCGGCGTGGATGTACGAAATCTCCTTCAGCTTGAGTGCACCCTCGAGCGCAACGGGGTAGTTGGCACCTCGCCCTAGGAAGAGCCAGTTTTCGCGGTCCACATACTTCGCCGTGGCGGTACGGATGGAGTCGCTGCGCTCCAGCACTCGCGTGATTCGGTCGGGGATCGCGTTCATCTCCGAAATGAAACTGCTGACGAAATCCTGGCTCAGGTAACGCCGCCGCCCGATGAAGAGCGCCAGCATGGCAAGCGCCATGATCTGTCCGGTGAACGCCTTCGTGCTCGCCACACCGATCTCAGGTCCCACGCGCAGGTACACCCCAGCATCGGTTTCGCGCGCGATCGTTGAACCGACCACATTCACCACGCCGAGCGCAAGCGCGCCGCGCTGCTTCGCTTCCTGCAATGCCGCAAGGGTGTCTGCGGTCTCGCCCGACTGGCTGACCGCGATCACCGCCGTGCCGAAATCGACGATCGGGTTTCGATAGCGGAACTCGCTCGCAAAGTCATGCTCCGCAGCAATCTTCGCGAGATCCTCCATCAGGTACTTGCCGACCATGCTCGCGTGCAGCGCAGTCCCCTGCCCAACCATCACGATGCGCTTGGCATTGGCAAGTGTGCGCGCATGTTCGCCGATGCCTCCAAGGACGATCGATCCCGTGCGGCTGTCGGCGCGACCCTGCAGCGTCATGCGCAGCGACCGCGGCTGCTCAAAGATCTCCTTGAGCATGTAGTGCTCATAGGGCCCCAGTTCGATCTCGGCGAGTTCGAACTCGAGTTCCCGAACTTCCGCGGTGATCGGCACATCGTCGATGGTGGCGGTGCGGAAGTTGTCTCGCGTCAGCTTGGCGACGGTGAAGTCCGGCAGCGTGAACGCCTGCGTCGTGTGAGCGACGATCGCGCTTGAATCGCTGGCCACGATGAACTCGCCATTGCCGACACCGACGAGCAGCGGCGAACCCTTTCGCGCAACCACCAGCGTGTCGGGCTCCTCCGCACAGATGACCGCGATGGCGTAGGCACCCGTCACCTCGCGGAGCGCTGCCTGCACTGCCTTCTCCAGATCGCCGTGGTAGAGCTCGCCGATGAGGTGCGCGAGTACTTCGGTGTCGGTTTCGCTGGTGAACGAGTGCCCCTTCTCCTCCAGATACTTCTTCAGCGACGAATAGTTTTCGATGATCCCGTTGTGGATGATCGCAATACGATGGCCAACCGATGAATCATCGCGGTGGGGATGCGCGTTCGCCTCCGTGACTCCACCGTGGGTCGCCCACCGGGTGTGCGCGATGCCGATGGTGCCCGTCAGCCCGCCCGCAGCCTCGACCTTGTCTTCGAGCACGCGGACGCGCCCAACCGAACGGCACACATGGACCTCATGGACCTCGCCGTTCAGCACACCAACCCCCGCCGAGTCGTAGCCGCGGTACTCGAGCCGCTTGAGTCCCTCGAACAGGATCGGGAGTGCTTGCTTGCGTCCGATGTATGCGACGATTCCACACATGTGCGATTCCTCTCAGGGGCTTGCTTTCTACTGCTCAATCGCCGCAGTTTGGAGTGCAACCGCGGATCAAAGAGAGTACCCTACGCACGAGTCCAACGCATGGTGCGAAGGACAGGTGGCCCGATCGCTTGGAGACACCGACGCATGGATGCGCCGGACACACCAGAATCCATCACACTTCGGAAGAACGCCGTTCGTGCGAGCATGCGGGAGCAGTTGGGCTCATTGCCCCACGCCGAACGGGCAGCGCGTTCCGCTGCAGCGTGCGCTCGCATCCTGAAGTCACCCGCGTTCCAGTCCGCCGTGTGCGTGATGCTGTACATGCCGCTGCGCAGCGAGGTCGATGTGATGTCGATTGCGCTCGAAGCGTTCCGCCTCGGGAAGATCGTGTGCGTTCCTCGCGTCCCCGATGGCGGCCGGTCCATGCATGCGGTCGAGATCAAGTCCATCGATGATGAGACGATGGCAACGGACGCGCTCGGGGTCCCCGCACCGCGAAGCGGACGGGAGATGCCCCAAGACTCGATCGACCTCATCATCACCCCAGGTGTGGCGTTCGACCTGCGCTGTGCGCGGCTCGGTCGCGGCGGCGGCTTCTACGACCGTTTCCTCGCCAAGGCACAGCGGCATTCCACCGCCATCGGCATCTGCTTCGACTTTCAGCTTGTCGAGGAAATCCCGACTGAAGCCAACGATGTCCCCGTCCACGCAGTCGTCACCGACCGCCGTGCGATCGAGGGCAGCGCGTCGAGCCCAGTGCTCGCGCTCCCCAATCCATCAAACCCACAGCAGTCCAGCGGCGCATGACGCCGATACTGACATTGTCCACATCTCCACGGAAGGAACCTCACCCATGACACTCGGAAGCCAAGTCCCTCGAACACCCCATGTGCAGCCCTTCGCCGCAGCGCGAAGCAAGTTGATTCCAATCACGCTCGCTCTCGTCGGTTCGCTGACGGTCGTGGCTGGAACCTATTACTTCAGCAGGGCCGATGCGACGCCATCGGCGGACAAGGTTGCCGCCAATCCTGTTCCGCCACCCGCTGCTGTCGCGCAAGCGTCGCCCGAGCAGATGCCGGAACTGACGCCACAGCAGACCCCGCAGAAGCAAGTGGCTCTCGCACAGCCTGCCGCCTCGGCGACTCCGCCGCTCCCCGCAGCAACCGCAACCACCGTGGTTCCATCGAAGCCCGCACCCGCGCAACCAGCGCCATCAGGCGTGCAGCCGCCCGCGACAATGCCCGCACCAGCCGCGGGCGCCGCGAATCTCGCGACAGCTCGCGCACTGTTGACATCCGATCCCGTGGGAGCGCGCCTCGCGCTGACCCAACTCATCGACAGCCGCCAACTGAACGCGGCGGATGAACGCGCTGCGCTGCAAGCGATCCGTGAAGTGAACGAACGGCTCTTCTTCTCGCCGACGGTCGCTCCAGGCGACATCGTGACAAAGGCATACACAGTGCAGTCGGGTGACACGCTCGCGAAGATCGCGCGGCGCAGCGGCGTCCAGGCGGACTGGCGGGTCATCCAGCGAATCAACGGACTCAAGAGCGAGAAGTCGCTCCGCGTTGGACAGACCATCAAGATTCCCGTGACGGCGTTCCATGCAGAAGTGTCCAAGTCTTCCTACCTCATGCGTGTGTACGCAGGCGAGGGACCGACGCGAGTGATGGTCGCGGCATTCCCCGTCGGACTCGGTGAATTCGACTCCACACCGACGGGCGTGTTCATGGTTCGACCAAAGAGCAAGTTGATCAACCCCGAGTGGAAGAACCCGCGCACGGGCGAGCAGTTCGCTGCGGACGATCCGAAGAATCCGATCGGTGAACGCTGGATCGGCCTGCTCGGCGTTGAGGCGCACAATCAGGGCTTCAAGGGGATCGGCATTCACGGCACCGTGGAACCCGACTCCATCGGCAGGCAGGCATCGATGGGATGCGTCCGCATGGGCGACCGCGATGTTGAAATGATCTACGAGTTGCTCACCGAACCGAACAGCACCATCTTGATCGCGCCCTGAGATGCACCCAGAGTGGGACCCAGCGTGGGACCCTGAACCGTTCAATCAAGCACTCGCTGATGCCATCGAGGGTCAGGGAGTCCATGGACCCGTTTGGTTCCACTCGCCTCGCGCTGGTCCCTCCGCCGTGCTGCCAAAGGCAGTGCCCACGGACATGCGCGCACTCGTCGCCAGGCGCGCCGCCAGGCGAAGCGCTTCCTTCATCGCACCTGGGTTCGCCTTGCCTTCTCCAGCGATCTCGAACGCGGTCCCATGATCGGGACTCGTTCGAATGATCGGAATTCCCAGCGTCACATTCACCGCCGAATCGAATGCCACGAGCTTCAGCGGGATGAGTCCCTGATCGTGGTAGAGCGCAACGACGAGGTCATGTCGATCGAGCAGCGCATCACGGAACACCGAATCGGGTGACCACGGACCAGACACATGAATGCCAGCATTCATCGCCATGTCGATGGCGGGCTGGATGATGCGCTCCTCCTCGTCGCCGAAGAGTCCATGTTCGCCCGCATGTGGGTTGAGTCCGCACACGGCGATGCGCGGCGATGCGATCCCAAGGTCCTTGCAGAGCCGGTTGCCCAGATCGATCGGGTCGAACACGCGACCGATGGTGAGCAGGTCGCGCAGGTTCATCAGCGGCACATGCGTTGTCGCAAGCGCCACGCGAAGCCGCGGTGAAGCGAAGGCCATGCAGTGGCGCCGAGCGCGCGCGCGAAACGCGACGAGTTCCGTGTGGCCTGGCCATCGATAGCCGGCGAGCGACCAGGACTCCTTGCTGATGGGCGCAGTGACGATGGCGTCCACACGCCGCGGGTCGCCGATGCTGCGCATGGCATCACTGATCGCCGCCTCCACATACGCCTTGCTGGCGATGCCGCCGGGCTTCGATGGCTCGCGCCCGTTGAAGAGTCCGAGCACCTGTCCATGGTCCAACACGACATAGTCCGAGTCGATCTCATACTGCGCACGGTCGCCGCCGACGGCAACGCGCACCCAATCGATGGGAATGCCGCTCGTTTCCGCCGCGACATGCATCGCATGGTTCGATCCGTGGATGAACCAGCGTGCGAGCGCGCGAACTTCGGGATCCTGCAGCGCCTTGACCGTGACCTCCGCGCCGATGCCCGAGGGGTCACCAAGCGAAATGGCGATGGTTGGACGCTTGGGAGTCACGCCATGGATGCTATGCGGCAAAAGAGGCGGATTCGCGGTCGGATGACCGATGAGCAGAAGTACAGTGTGGTCAAGCCGACCCCCCGAACATGCGAGAACCAGCCGCCGATCCGAGGCACTGCCCGCACATCGACCGCAACGATCCGCGTTGCACATCGCGCTTCGCACTCGGGGAGGTTGAGCAGATGTTTGCGTTCTGCTGCAGCGGATTCCACGGCTGCGCCATGTTTCACCGACTGAACATGGAGCGGCGTTTCGCGGCAACCACGAAGCCAGGGCAGCCGACGATCTTGCAAGACCGCAGAATGCCTGCAGCAATGCAAGCCACCATCCATGGCAAGCCTCCACAGCGCTGACCGACGGACGCGCGACTTCCTCGCATTCTGCCGAGTGGAGTGCGGGCTCGCACCGCTCACGCTCGAGGCATATGGCCGAGACCTCACGCTTCTCGCGCAGTGGCTCGATGCGCGCGGCACGGCCGACCCAGCGCTCGCAAGCATGTCCGATCTCGCGGACCACATCCGTTGGATGTCACGCGAGAAGTCCTACGAACCCACCACCGTCACGCGGCACCTTGCGACGATGCGGGTCTTTTACCGCTGGCTCCATGCGACGGGCGTGACGCCGCGCGATCCTGCTCGCCTGCTCGAACGACCCACCGCCTGGAAGCGGCTGCCGGGAACGCTGACGCCGCGGCAGATGAAGGCGCTGATGGAATCGCCTCAACCTGAGCAAGGTGCGCTCTGGCTGCGTGACAAGGTGATCCTCGAACTGCTGTACGGCGGCGGGCTTCGTGCAAGCGAGATCTGCACGGTCAAGGTGAACGACTTCCATCCCACCATCGGATCCCTCGCCGTGACCGGCAAGGGGCGCAAGCAGCGCATCGTGCCGATCGGTGTGCCTGCCATCGAGTGGACCGAGCGCTATCTCAAGGAATGCCGCCCCTCACTTGCCGCTGCGGACGCGGGCAAGGATGACTATCGCCTGCTGCTGTCCTATTCCGGACGACCGCTCGAACGCGTGGCGATCTGGCAACTCGTGAAGAAGCACGCGGCGCTTGCCGGGCTCAAGGATGTCCACCCGCACACCTTGCGACACTCCTTCGCCACGCACCTCGTGACGGGCGGCGCAGACCTGCGTGCAGTGCAGGAAATGCTTGGCCACGCGAATGTCACGACGACGCAGGTGTACACGCATGTCACGCGCGATCACCTGCGGGAAACGCTGCTCAACTGCCACCCCCGCGAGGCGCGCGTCAATCGATCTCGAGTCGACGCGGGAAGAAGTGCAGTCGCGCCGCCTGCTTCACGAGTTCGAGCGTCTCCTCGGTGACGCGGTTCGCACGCCGCGACCCATCGCGCAGGATGTCGATGATGAGATCATCGTTCCCCTCGAACTGCCTTCGTCGCTCACGCATCGGCTCGAGCAGCGCGTTCAGCGCCTCCCCCACCTCGAGTTTGATGTGCCCATCGCCGATGTTGTCGCCGCGCGCGTAGCGATCCTTCAACTCCGCCACGCGTGCAGCATCGGGGATGAACGCCTCCACATACTGGAACAGCGCATTGGTCACATCGCCTGGATCGTTGGGGCTCTGGCGCCCCGTGAAGATCTTGCCGACCTTCTTCTGCACCTCCTTCGGCGGATCGGCGATGAAGATGGCATTGCCGAGGCTCTTGCTCATCTTCTGGACGCCATCGATGCCCATCAGCCTGCCGACCGGACCGACATCGGCTTTCGGGATCGGGAATGTGCCGCCGAGCGCGACATGCTCTTCATCCTCGGCATGCTCCGAAACGCCGCAAAACACCTGATTGAAACGCCGCGCCACTTCGCGGGTCATCTCGAGGTGAGGCACCTGATCTTCGCCGACAGGCACACCGACTGGGCGAAACGCGAGGATGTCGGCAGTCTGACCAACGGCGTAGAGCGGAAACCCGAATGAATACGCATCGCCGAGGTTCTTGACCTTGATCTCATCCTTCAGCGTCGGATTGCGCATCACGCGGTTGAAGGGAATGAGCATCGCAAACAGAAAGGTGAGTTCGGCGATGGCCGGCACTTCGCTTTGCAGGAAGATCGCCGACTGCCGCGGGTCGATTCCCATGGCGAGATAGTCGCGCACGATCTCGATGGTGTCGCGGCGAATCTCCTCGGGCCGTTCGGCACGCGTGGTGAAGGCATGCATGTTCGCAAGCAGGAAGTAGCACTCGTGCGTCGACTGCAGTTCGACGCGGCGTCGCACGCTGCCGACCCAGTGGCCGAGGTGGAGCGTTCCGGTTGGTGTGTCGCCCGTGAGGATGCGGGGCTTCGGACTCGCTGCTTGCATGGCGCGGGATGCTACGGATCACGAACGCGTGCCGCGTTCACCGCGTCGACTGCAGGAGATTCACCGCATTGAAGAGTGCGTGCGCCGTGATCGGCGCGGCCAGCGAACCCGTGCGTGCGGCACACCAGCCGAGCAGCATGCCCAGCGCCAACAGCATCGCGATGCCTGGTGCGACGGCGCCGTCCACGAGCGCAGGGATGTGCATGAGCGCGAAGATCGATGCAGAAATCGCGATGGCCGTCCACGGCGAGAGCCCCGCGCGACGCAGGGCACCAAGCAGTGCGCCGCGAAACATGACCTCCTCGACCGCGGGCACGACGAGCACGACGCAAACCATCATGAGCCACTGCCGAAGATCCAGAGGCGATTCGCCGAGAAGCTGCAGCGTTGCGTGCCCTTCACTGGGGATCGCGGGACCGCCGAGTCCGACTTGCACGGTCGCCACGGCGGCGCCGATTGCCTGCAGCGGGAACCACGCTGCAGCGAATGCAATCGCACCGGTCAGCGCAGGCGTCCAGCCCACGCGAAAGTGCAATCGCGGGTGCATGCCTTCGCGGCGGCGAAGCAGCACAACAACGAGGGCCGAGACCTGCAACAGGGATGCCGCACCGATCATCCAAAGCGCGCCGTCGAGCGTGGGCGCAGCACCATCTCCCTGCGGCGGTGCCAGACGGCTGCCGATCATGGCGCCGAGGGCGCCGAGCACCTGCAGCATCAGGAACAACAGCAACGACTCCACTGCGCTGAACGGCCACCGCACTTCCGCGAAGCGCGTCGATCGCCACACGCCCGAGACCATGATCGCCGCCGCAGCGAATGCGCCGATGATGACGGTTGCCCACAGCCACGATGCCTGCTGTGCATCCGGCAACGAGGCGAGGCTTTCCGCCCTACCCTCTCCACACACGCACGAAACCGCAACGATGAACGACAGGCTCAAGAGCATCCTGCGACGGAAGCGTGCCGAAGTGAAGGCGGCGCAGTCGACCGTGCCGCTCGAACAACTGCGCGAGCAGATTGCCGAACTGGGTCGTCCGCGAAACTTCTTCCAAGCGGTGGTGGATCGGGGCAAGGCCTCGCGAACGCGCGTCATCGCGGAGATCAAGCGCTCCAGCCCCAGCGCTGGATTGATCCGGGAGGACTTCGATCCCGTCGCCATCGCGCGAAAGTATCACGCTGCCGGCGCTGCTGCGATCTCTTGCCTCACGGACGAGGTGGACTTTGGCGGGCGGCTGGAGTTCATCCATGCGGTGCGAGATGCGGTCCCCCTGCCCGTACTGCGAAAGGACTTCATCGTCGATCCCTATCAGATCTGGGAGTCGCGCGCCGCAGGTGCCGATGCGATCCTGCTGATCGCCGAAGCGCTGCGGGAGAGCGAAATCATCGACTACCAGATCCTCAGCGTTGAGCTCGGGATGACCACGCTGCTCGAAGTGCATGACGCGGAGAACCTCTGCCGCGCGATGCAGCATGTCGGCTTTCCCCACGCGGGGTACTCGTTGCTCGGCATCAACAACCGCAATCTCCGCACGATGAAGACGGACCTCCACCACTCCTTCCGCCTTGCTGAGTTGGTCGAGGACACACGCGTGCTCGTCAGCGAGTCCGGCATCACATCGGGGGACGACCTGCGTCGACTTCGCGAGCACGGCATCCACATCGTGCTCGTGGGCGAGCACCTGCTGCGCCAACCAGACCCAGGGGTGGCGCTTCGCGACATGACCGCGTGAACGCAGCGCGCCCGCGATTTCCGTCGCGGGAGATCGTTCGCCATCAGCCGCAGATCACTGGAGCAAGCCGTTCGGCGATGCGCCACCCGGTCAGCGCCGCTCCGATGCGGATCTGATCACCCGCTACGAACAGTTGCAGTCCCATCCCCGAATCCAAGCTCCAATCCGCACGAATTCGCCCAACAAGGACGGGATCGCGCCCTGCGGCCGCAAGCGGTTCGGGGAAGCAATTGCCGTCCCGATCATCGACCACTTCAACACCTGGCGCGTCCGCCAGCAGCGCGCGAGCATGCGCCTCGGCAAGGGGTCGTTCAAACTCGAGCGCAATCGACTCGCAGTGCGCGCGAAGCACGGGGACACGCACGCAGGTGGCGGTCACACGCAGCTGCGGATCGTCCCAGATGCGACGGGACTCGTGGAGCAGCTTCGCCTCCTCTTCGTTGTATCCATCCGCACCGATGGCGCTGTTGTGCGAGAAGCAGTTGAAGAGACACTGGCGTCCAAACACGCTCATGTCGAGTGGCTTGCTCGCAGCGAAATCGCGCGCCTGCTGTTCAAGTTCGCGCATGGCCGCTGCGCCAGCGCCGCTGACGGCTTGGTAGGTCGATACCACCATCCGCCGAACGCGCGCCGCGCGGTGCAGTGGCGTCACCGCGACGAGTGCGAGGATGGTCGAGCAGTTCGGCACGGCAACAATGCAAGGCGTACGACACCGATCAAGCACGGCGCCGTTGACCTCGGGGATCACCAGCGGCACGAGGGGATCCATTCGGAACGCACTTGAGTTGTCGATCGCCCAAGCTCCCTCGCGAACAGCCCGCGGAGCCCATTCGCGCGAGATCCCCTTGCCGGCGGAGAAGAACACGACTTGCGTTCCACGGAAGCAGCCATCGTGCAGCGGCTCCACCACCACCTCCCGCCCCCCGATGCCCACCGACTTGCCGGACGATCGGGGGCTTGCGAAGAGGCGCAGCCCATCGAGCGATCCCCCTGATTCCTGCAGAATCCTCAAGAACTCGCAGCCGACCGCGCCCGTCGCCCCAACAACGGCAAAAGGACCGGATCCAAGCAGCGCCTTGGGATTCAACAGAAATCCTCAAATCTGCTTGCCATATGCCAACTGTATCGTACGGTTCGGTCGTTCAGTGCCTTGGATGCGTATGCCAAGTGCGCTCGACGCTCTTGAAGGGAAACATCATGTCATCGAAGCCAGCGAACTCGACGAAGACAACGACCAAGTCCACCAAGCTTTCGGACGCTGATCTCGAGAAGGCGAGTGGAGGCGGCGCCAGCCGCGTCTCTCGCAACTCGACCGCCGCCCGACAAGCGCGGACTCCAAAGCGCTGATCTGCGCCCGTCTCCGACCGGCTTCTGACCGGCTTCGGTGAATGACCACGCGGTCGGTGACCGTTCTCTGCTCCTGAACGGCCGCCGATCGCTTTTTCATCGGTCGACATCGGTCTTCACCGGATGGCTCTTGGATCGCTATTGGATCGCTGGGCCAATCGCGGGGGGCACATCGAGCATCTGTCGCCGCGCCATCTCGCGGAAGCGTCCCTCCACCCGCACCAAATCGTCAAAGGTTCCCACCTGGACGACGCGCCCCGCGTCCATGACGAAGATCCGATCGCACGATCGCACCGTGCTCAGGCGATGCGCGACGATGATGCGGGTCGCGCGAAGTCCCTCGAGGCTCGCCACCACCTGCGCCTGCGAGATCTCATCGAGCGCACTCGTAGCCTCGTCAAAGACGAGAATCTTGGGACGCGCCACCAGTGCGCGCGCAATGAGCAACTTCTGCAACTGTCCACCAGAGAGCGTTTGGTCGGTCACATAGGTGTGAACACCCATCGGCATCCGCTCGACTTCGTCCGCAAACCCCGCCGCCTCGAGCGCGCGCTGTGCGTCGTCGACGCCATGCAGCGTGCTTCCGACGATGTTCTCGAGGATGGCGCCTGGCACGATGCGCGTGTTCTGCACCACTGCACCAATCTGCCGCCGAACCGAAACGAGGTCGAGGCGATCAAGGTCCTTTCCGTCGAGCAGCACATTGCCGCTTGTTGGCTTGCGAAGCCCGAGCACGAGTTGCAGGAGCGTCGACTTCCCGCTTCCACTCGGACCGACGACGGCAACACTCTCCCCCGCTTCGATGCGGATGCTGACACCAGACAGGATCTCGTTCGCGCTTCCCGGGTACGCGAACCGCACATCCGCAATCGTGATTTGGCCGGAGATCACACCGGGCACTTCGCGCTCGCCTGACGACTCCACCTCGGCATCGAGAATCGGCCTGATGCGGCGGAATGTGGACTGCAGGAGCGCGAGATCCCCCAAGCGCGTGCCGACATCGAGCACGGAAAACAGTGCAGCACTGAATGCAGCAGTGAACATCACGAACTGCGCCACACGAACCGGGGCATCGATGGGCGAGCTCTCGAATGTGTCTGGCGACGCGAAACGCTGCGAGAAGATGATCCAGAAGAGCGTCGTGCACAGCACTGGGAACCCTGCGGAAAACACCTCGTAAAAGCGGTCGAGGCGGTGGATGCGCATGGAGAATGTCCGAACGACACGGAACTTCTCGAGCCATCGGAGTACGGCGAACTGGTCCGATGCCGCCCCCCGCAGCGCGTCGATTCCACCGATGTACTGCAGCATCACCGTCGAGAGTCCGCCCTGCGACTCCATCGATTGCATCGAGAGCTGCGCACGCTTCAGGCTGATGAGCACGCTGACGAGCACCGCGATCACCATGAACGCGAACCCGACGACCGCCGCCTGCGAATCGACCGCGGCCATCACCGAGAGGTACACCACCGAGAACACGCCTGCCATGATCGCCGCCACGGCTGAGCCCGAAAGCAGTTGCTGCATGTTGCCGACCGACAGGATTCGGTCGGCGAGATCTCCGCTGGTGAACGTGCGGAACGCCTCGACGGGCATCCGGAGGCAACGGTCGAGAATGCCACCAAGCGCGCGTCCGTCCATGCGTGTCTCGGCGCGGAGGAGGAGATTCGACACGACAAACGAGCAGGCGGCGGAGGTGACCGTCGTCGCGAGCAGCACCATGCCGATGAACAGCAGCCCCCAGTGATTCTCACTTGGGATCACGCGGGAGATGAGCAGACCCGTTCCAACGGGAATCGCCAGGCTCACGAGGACACCGAGTCCGGCCATGATGAACGCGAGCAGGAAATCGTGTTCCGATCCCTTCGCGATGAAGCGCAGGAACTTCCAGACGCTGATGCGCTGTGGTCCGAGCGTTGCGTGGAACTGCGATGCAGACTTGGCGAGCGTGGATGCAAACGCCTCGTCCACCGTGAACGGACCTGCGATCGCGCCTGAGGAGTGAACGAACGCCTTCAGCCCCTGCGGCGTTGCCAACACCGCGACGGGTGCCTGATCTTCGGCGCGGAACGCCAAGACGGAACCGATGTCCTGCAACCACCAACCAGGGTCGAGAAAGACCGTTCGGATCCCCAGTCCCGCAACATGTGCGAAGGTCTGCTCGGTCTTTCTCGTCACATCTCGCGGGATACGAGTCGGAACGGCGTCGGGCTCGTAACCCATCATGACCGCCAGCTGAATGCACGCCCTCACCACAGGAGGAAGGCGCGAATCTGGCTGGTACATCCAGCGTGGACCCGTCCGAGTCGTCACGAGCGATTGGATGCGCTGCTCGAACGCCAACGATCCGCTTGCGACATCGACCAATCGACGCATGTGACGCGCATACGCCGCTTCCGAGGTCGATTGCCCGCGGCGCTCAAGCTCCTCGGTCACGCGCTTCGCCGCATCGGCGAGCGACACCTTCGGACTCAGCGTTCCACCACACCCCGCGAGCGTCTTCGCGAACCCTTGCCGAAGCGCCTCCGCCGCGGGGCCATGCGATGCGGCAGCCGCGAGCGCGCCGGCGGGCAATCGCAGGAACTCCGCGGTCGACTCGGGAATCAGGTCGACAGGAAACACAGGCCCTTGCACCGCGGAACCCGGCAGCAGTTCACCGATGCGGTGGCGACGCCGATGTCCCTTGCGATACGCGAACACCTGCACGGAGCCAGAGAGCAGGACCACGATGGAGTCGTCACGCATGGGAACGCCACTGCGTCGATCCGCAGCATGCCGTTCCCCACCGAGCGCGGCGAACACCGCCGCGTAGTCCGTCGCGGCAATGCTCATGCGTGCGACTCTCCCGTGATCAACTCGTGGTAGCGCCCGCGCCGAGCCAGCAAGTCCTCGTGCGTCCCGCGTTCGACGACTTCGCCTTGATCCATCACGACGATTTCATCCGCATCTCGAATGGTGCTGAGCCGATGTGCCACCACCAGGCAGGTCGTTCCGCGGCGCCTCAGCGCTGCATCGATGGCGAGCTCCGTGGTCGGGTCAAGTGCGCTGGTTGCCTCGTCGAGGATGACCACAGCGGGTCGACGACACAGCGCGCGGGCGATGTCGAGCCGCTGCGCCTCACCCCCAGAAAAGTTGGACGCGCCTTCGGCCACTGGATGATCGAGACCGCCGCGCGAATTGATCACCGCCGTGAGCTGGGCATCGTCGAGCGCCTCGAGCAGCCATGCATCGGGAATGTCGGGATTCCACAGGGAGAGGTTCTCACGAATCGAGCCCTCGAAGAACGACGGACGCTGAAAGACCGTCGAAAGGCTCGCCGCACGGATGTGGCGCGGCACACTGCGAAGCGGGAAACCGTCGAGCAGAACCTCGCCGTCCCACGGTTCCAAGAGCCCGGCAGCCAGTCGCGAAACGGTGGACTTGCCAGAACCCGTTCCGCCGACGATCGCCACGCGGCCACCTGGTCGCACCGTCAGCGAGAAGTCCTTCAGCAGCGGTGCCTGCCCGTGGCCGTAGCCGAAGGTGATGCTGCGCAGTTCGAGTTGCCCCGCGGCATACTCGATGTCCGCTGTGTGGTCGACATCCGGTTCCGACGCAAGCGGATCCGTTGCATGGCACATCACGTCGTCGAGCCTGCCGAGATCGGCGCGCACCGTCTGGATTTCCCGCAGCAACTCCGCCAACTGCGTCACGGGAGACATGAATCCCATCACTAGGATCTGCAGCGCGAGCAGCGTGCCGATGGAGATTTCCCCGTCCATCACCTGCAGCCCGCCGACGCCAAGCACGATGGCGGAGACCACCACCGACTGCAGCCACGACGGCACGATGCTGACCATGTTCGACAACAGTGCGGCGCGCTGCCGAGCCGAGGCGACACGCGCAGTGAAACCCATGGAGCGCGCAAAGAAGTCCGACTCACGCCCTCCCGCCTTGAGCGACTCGAGCGTGATGAGTCCCGCCACGATGGCACCCTGCTTCATGCCTTCCTGCTGCGAGAGCGCCGTCGCTTGATCGACGCGAGCGCGCGCGGCGAGAACGAGGATCGTGATCGTCGCTGAAACCGCGAAGAACGCGATGATCCCCATCGTGGTGCTGATCAGCGAAATCGCGATCAGGAATGCCATCAGCGTCAGCACCTGCACGATCGCGGGGGCAAACTGGGAGGCGAGCATCGACGCCACCTGATCATTCGCGGTGACGCGCTCGGCGATGTCGCCTGGATACCGCTGTCCGAAGAAGGTCGACGGGAGGCGGAAGATCTGGCGCAGGAAGTCCACGCTGCGCTCGAGCGAGAGCTGCTGTTCCACTTGCGCGAGCAGGTTGCGCTGAAGCAGCAGCAGGATCGCCTCCACGACCATCGCGCCCACGGCGACTCCGACAAGCGACAAGGTCCATCCGTCGCGCTGGTCCGACAGCACCTGATCGATGAACGCAGCTGCCAGGCCCGGAACCGTCACCATCGGAACCGCGAGCAGCAATCCAAGGAGCACGCTGAGCCAGACGGCGGAACCCGAACCCCGCATCCAGTCAACCACGAGCTTCAACGCCGATGGCGGTCCGCCCGATGGCACGAACTGCTCACTCGGCTGCACATTCAACACGACGCCGCTGAACTCCTCGTCGAACTCTTGCGGACTGACCGCACGCCGACCCGTCGCCGGATCCATCAGGAGGAACTCGCGCGCGTTCCATCCCTCGAGCACGACGAAGTGATTGAGTCCCCAGAAGAGGATCGCGGGCAGCTTCACATCATCGAAGCCGTCGACCTCGCACTTGATCCCCTCGACCTCAAGCCCGAAGTGCCGAGCCGCACTCGCAATTCGGCGCGCGTTCGATCCATCGCGGTCGACGCCGACCGCTTCACGAACCTCTTCAAGCGGTCGATACGCCCGAAAATGGCCCAGCACACTGCACAAGCTCGCGGCGCCGCATTCCGCCGCGACGACCTGCATCACCGTCGGGCAACGAACTCGGCGCGGCGGCCCTCCCGGCAGCGACGGCTGAGGCGGCGGTGCCTCGGGCTCCACCTCGGACTCGGGCTCTGTGCTCGCCTCGCTCATCGCTTCGACTTGGATCGAAGTCCCGGAAACACCAGTTCCACTGGGCGTACATGGTCCACGATGATCTCGATGTCGCAGGGGACGCCGGTGCGGACTGCATCAGACAGCGTCGACTCCTGCACCTCGACCTCCACCTCGCACACGGTGCCGAACCGTTCCTGAACCATTCGCACAAAGTCCGCGTTCGGCACGCGTTGAAAAATGCGCTCGCCAGTGGTCATGAAAGACTCGACCGCAACCACCTTGCCGCGAGCCTCGCCATCGGTGCCTGCGGTACGCGTCACGAAATGCAGGAGCGCATCGAACTGCGGTTCGATCAGCTTTGCATCCCCCAGCGGGAGAAACGCGACACAGCGCAGCTGCTCTCGACCAACGACCACTGCGCACACATGTTGACCGTCGCGTACGGCATCGCCGAGAACAACACCCAGCGAAGTCACGCGACCCGCCTCCGCGGCCGTGACCACCCCCTCAAGGACCTGGACGCCTTGGGCTTCTTGACTCCGCACTCGAACGATCGGCTCGCCCGCCTTCACTTCGTCGCCGACCTGTTTCAGCACCGCGGAAACTTGCCCATCAAGAGGAGCGACGAGCGCTGTGATGCGTTCCCCCTTGAGAAACACTCCCGTACCGAAGACCGCAACGGGCACATCGCCGAGGAATCCCCAGGCGATCACCGAAGCGACGAGGAATCCGAGCGCCGCTGCAAAGACCCATAGCCTCGGCGAAACAACCGGGCTCAGCGTGTTGAGTCGGTTTCGACCGCCCACCGCTTGCATCGCTCGCTCGCGAAACAACTTGCTCTCGCCCTGCGAAGTTGTTGTCATGGGGCGCAGCCTACTCGCGCCCCTTCAGGCGAGCGCTTGGATCGCCGCGGCGCTTCACCGCTCGCCTACTACGAGCGGCTTGCCGCTCGAGCCTCTGGACAGGCAAGATAGAAGCGGTCCACCGTGGCGCGGAATGTCTCGCCATCTGCCCGCTCGAAAATGAAGTGCCCCTCCATCGTTCCCCACGATGTCTTGAGCGGGCAAAAGCTCGAATACTCAAAGGTCTGCCCTGGCTCAAGATGCGGATGCTGTCCGACGACTCCTGGTCCCTCCACGACACTTTCATGCCCATCGGCATCCACGATGCGCCAGTACCGACCGAGCAGGCGCGCCCCCATCGTGCCCTCGTTGGTGAGGTGAATCTTGTAGGCAAATGTGAAATTGCCCCGCTCGATGTCGGAGTGCGAATCGAGAAACGCGGGCTCCACGCGCACGCGAATGCCATCCGTGACGGCTTCCGATCCGAGTGGTCGCTTGTTCATGGGCGGCATGCGGTCCATGAGTCTAGGCAGAGGTCGTGATGCTTTGGTCGCTCCGACGCATGGACTCCTCGACGCACACGGCGGCGACAACATCGCCCATCACATTGACGGCGGTCCGCCCCATGTCAAGCAGACGATCCACCCCAAGGATGAGCGCAATGCCGGTCGGCGGCACACCCACCTGCGCCATGACCGCCATCAGCAGCGGCAACGAACCGCCGGGAACTCCTGCCACACCGACCGAACTGATCACGCACAGCACGAGGACGAGAATCTGATCGGAGAGCGACAGGTTGATCCCAAACACCTGTGCGATGAAGAGAACGGCGCAGCCTTCAAAGAGTGCCGTGCCATTCATGTTGATCGTTGCGCCGAGAGGAAGAACGAACCCCGAAACTTCTCGCCTCACGCCAAGGTCCCGCTGCGAAAACTGCATGGTCGTCGGAAGCGTGGCATTGCTCGATGAGGTGGAGAATGCAGTGACCATGACGGGAACGCACGCGCGCAGGACATGCCACGGATTGCGACGAGCCAGCACGGTCAGCAGCAGCGGGTACAGCAGCAGAATCACGATCGCGTAGCAGACGAGAACGACCGCCACATACTGAGCCAACTTCCACAACAGCTCACCGCCGAAGCGGGCGACCACCACAAAGATCAGGCAGAACACTGCGATCGGCGCGAGGCGCATGGCGACTGACACGATGAACACCATGGCATCACCGATGATGTCAAAGAACTCGACCGCACGGAGGCGGCGTTCCGAAGGCTGCACCCCGAGCGCAACGCCCAGCAGCAACGAGAACGCGATCAGGGGCAGCATCTGCATCTGCACGACTGCGCCGAGGATGTTCCGCGGCAGTGTGGCATCGATGACCTGCATGACCACCGGCAACGCCCGATCGCCCCCAAGTGAACCGCCCTCCTCGATGCGCACGGCTTCGGCACCGAATGCCTCCATCAGCTCGCCCCGAATGATCGGATCGAAGCCGACGCCGGGCTGGAGGATGTTCATCGCGAACAAGCCGATCATGGTTGCCGTCGTGGAGGTGATCGCAAACAGCACCAGCGCCCGTCCCGCCACCCGTCCAAGCCTGCCAGGGTCGCCCAATCGGGCGACTCCAGCGGCGAGCGATGCGAACACCAAGGGCACCACCACAAGAAAGAGCAGGCGCAGGAAGATCTGCCCGATCGGATTCAGAATCGAGGTGTTGATGAAGTCAAGCGTGCGCTGCCACTCGGGCACGCGGTCGACCACGCGGTGGGCGACAGCCCCGCATGCTGCACCCATGACAAGCCCAGCGAGAATCAACCAGTGATTTGCCCGCACGGCATGCATGCGCGGAGGCTAGCGATTGGCAGTGCAGACGCACACTCACCGACGCTCGAGCACGAGTTCGGTTGGCCGGCCGGAACGGATGCTCGCCCACTGCATCACACATCGCGCCGAGCGATATCCCTTGGCTGAAACGGTCAACACGAGCTGGTCGAGATTCGGAAGATCGACGGGCGGCGTGATCCCCTGCGCATCACACGCCACAACCCAGCCGTTCGGATCGCGCGGGACACCATCGAGTTCCTTGCCGAACTGCACTTGTGCTCCGGCGATCGGCGCGTCGGTCCTTGCGTCCACGACGCGGAGCGTGCTCTTCTTCCATTGCAAGCGGCGCATCTCGAGGGTTGCAGTTCCTCCGTCGGGCTCTCGGTCGATGCGAATTCGCGCCGGCGCAAAGCCCGCCATTCGCGCGTAGGCATAGGCGCGGAGCGGATGGAACCGCTGGACCTGAACGCACCCATCGCTGCCGACAGTCAGCCGCTGCGCCGCGGGCAGCCCCCAGGCTGCCTCCGCACCATCGGAGGGCAGGAACAGCGAGCACTCGACGACCACCATGGCCCCCGCCATCGACTCGCCATGTTCGTCACGGACACACACCCGGAGCGGCGAAGCTCGCAGCGGCAGGAGCATCACATCCAAGCGCGCTCGGTCCGCGAGCGATTCGAAGGGAACGCACAGGTCGTCCGGCACGGTCACTTCGAGCGCCGTTGGCTTCGATGGCTCGGCGCACCCTCGGGGCTCCGGCACGATGCTCACTTGAACGGGGACAAAGCCTTGGCAAAGCACCGCGAGACTGGTGCCGCGTGCATCGAGAACGAGCGATGCCATTCCATCGGCACCCGTCACGCTGGGCTTCGCATTCGGGCGCGGCAGGAAGCGCAAGAAACGCGCGCCGTGCTGTCGGATTTCCGCGCCCTCGATCGGCGAACCCGTGTCGGCACGCATGACCCGAATCTGAACGGGCTTCGAAATGCACGCACCCACGGACATCACGATGGCTACACCGATTGTGAACAGGATCCACCGAGTGGACGACTGCCGATCGCCCCGCTCCACGAATCGACTGCGCCGCATGTCACCCGTGCCGAGGGTCAGCATTTTCGCTATCATTCAACCTCAAATCCACTTGGGGATTGGTGTAACGGTAGCACAACTGACTCTGACTCAGTTTGTCCTAGTTCGAATCTAGGATCCCCAGTTGTCCAGAAAGAAGGGCCGACGCGTCGCGGACACTCCTCGCGCACGATCGACTAGTCTCCCGCACCTCCTGGTCCCGATCACTCACTCCGCAGGAGAAATCCAATGCTTCGACAGTTCGCCGAGGAATTCAAGGCTTTCGCCATCAAGGGCAACGCCATCGACATGGCAATCGGCATCGTGATCGGTGCTGCGTTCAACAAGATCATCAACTCCATCGTGTCAGACCTCATGATGCCACCGCTCGGACTGCTGATCGGAGGCGTCGACTTCAAGAATCTGCAAATCGTGCTCCAACAGGGCAAGGACGCCGTTGACGGCGCACCTGCCGTCGCCGAAGTCGCCGTCCGTTACGGCGCATTCCTGAATTCCATCGTCGAGTTCCTCATCGTTGGATTGAGCGCCTTCGTCGCCGTGAAGGTCATGTCGCGGGTGATGAGCGCCCGCGGGGCGTGATCGTGCGACGGTTCGTCGTACGGCCGATCTGCTGTCTTGCGGGCACAGTCGCCTCGATCGCCCTGGCGTTGGCAATCAGTTCATGCTCGCAGCCCAAGTCGAAGGTCGGCGCAGGGGCCAAGCTTTTTCGCGACGAGCAGATCAGCCGAGCGCAACTCGAAGAACTGTCGAACGCTTTCGCCGACCGTTACTTCACCCTCATGGTGTCTGCGAGCGAGCGCGTCATGCGCGGCAATCCAGACATGCAGCAGTGCCGACTGATGAACGGGCTGCGGCTCTTGGGGGTCTCGAGCATGTACGACATCGCCACCTCGCCCGACACGCTGACCCAACTGGTGGATCAGTATGTGGTCGTGGTCCTGCAGAACTACCTGTGGGTGGACTCTGGAAGCGCGCACGCCATTTGGGGTGATCGAGCGCAACTGTTGGAAGAGAACTTGCGGCGAGCGCGGGAAGACATCACCGCGCTGTGTTCGCGGGTTTTCACCGAGGAGCAGCTGCTGGAACTGGACCAGAATGTTGCGGCGTGGTGGGCTCGGAGCACTGGCGCAGAATTGGTGGCCTATGTCCGATTCAGCGAGGTCGCCAGTTCGAAGGGAAAGAAACTGATCGAGTCGGTGCGCGACGGCGGCGGTCTCCTTGAACCGCTCGACCGCGCAACGGAACAGGTGGAAGAAGCGAAGTTGGCTTACGAGCGCGGGTTCTTCTGGGGAAAGAGACTGCCGCTGTTTGCCAACTGGCAGGCCGAAGCACTCGCCTACGACCTCTTGCTCGTGCCGGATGTCCAACGGACCCTTCAGGGGGTGAATCGTGTCGCGGAGGTCGTCGGCTCGCTTCCCGCCCTCGCCGAAGCGCAGCAGCCTGCGTTGATCGCGCTGATGCAGGAGTACCAGCGCTCCATGCAGGCCACGACCGCATCGCTCGATCACGCAGCGCCGCTGGTCGATGGCGTGCGCGATGTCATGCAGGCAAGCGATGGCACACTTCAACAGGTGAACGCCGCCCTCGACAAGCTCATCGTCTTCCAGGCAGAACGCCTGAAGCATCAGGATCCGAACGCGCCAACTGCCAAGCCGGTCGAAATGTCGGAGATCATCACGCTGGTCTCCGAGGCGCGGGCGACACTCGTGGAAGCGCGCCAAGCCATCGACGGCGGTGGAAAGTTGATCGGATCCACCGAGATCGATCGTCGCCTGAACGAGATTCAGGCGGCTGCCAATGCATCGACCGATCGAATCTTCTGGCGCACGATGGTGATTGTCCTGACCGCGATCGGAGGACTTGGAGTCCTGATGATCCTGCGCTCGCGATTCGGAGGAAAGACATGATTCGCGCTTCGATTGTCCTGCTCACTCTCTCGCTCAGCGCCTCGACTCTTGCGCAGGCACCTTCGGCAAATCCGCCTGCCAAGCAGGATGCTGTGCCTCCGTCTGCCGCCACCAAGGTCACGGAGGATGCCATCCGAACTGCGCTCTCGCTCATCCCGAGGCCGAACGACTCCTACGGCGCTGCGTTGGCAACAATGGTCGAGTCGTTTCCCGCCTATCAGGGGGACGGGCAACCCATCACCGAGGACCTTGTCATCCATGCAACCGACGCAACGGCGGTGCTTTTCATGGAGCTTGGTCGCGCCTGGACGAAAGTGAATTCCGACTCGACCGTCACCGTCCATCAAACGATCGCTGATGGCAACATGCAAGAGCTCGAGCGCAACGATGGCAGGCTCTTGGCCATCGCCCGTCCCATCTCGGCGACCGTGGCTGACCGTCTGCACGCCCGCGGGGGTGAAGTCCAGGAAGTGCCGTTCGCGCGCGACGGCGTGGCGTTCTTCGTGCACATCGACAACCCGCTCGCCGGTCTGACTCGTGTTCAGTGCAACGGCATTGTTTCTGCAACGCACACGATCTGCCCCACATTGATCTTGGAGTGGAACGACCTCGATCCAAGCTCGCCCCTCGGCGAAACACCTTTTCCGCTCTACATGCTTGACGCGAAATCCGCGACCATGCAAAGAGTGGTCGAGTGGTGCATGCCGGGTGAGCCCATCACGACGATCGGCACCTTCATCGAACCAAGCGCGTCATCAGTGGTGAACGCCTGCTGTGCGTACCGAAAGGCCATGGGTATCGCCAGCACTGGTGCACGACAGCCGCGTGCTCGCATGCTGCCTATCGCGGCAGAGGACAACGCTCCCTTTGTCGCCCCGTCGGTGCTCACCATCGCCGATGGTTCGTACCCCCTTGCTCGCTCCCTTCGTCTGGTTTTCATCACGCCGAAGGGAACGGAAGTGCCGCGACACATCCGACAATTCCTTCGATTCATCTGGAGCGAGGACGGGCAAGACATCGTCGCGCAACTGAAACTGGTCCCACCGGACATGGCGCAGATTCCGCCCCAGTTGGGTACGCCCGACAACAACATCTGGAAGTGACGCCTTGGGTCAACCCCAATTCGTCAGCAGGGTCGTGATGTCTTGTCCCCCGACAAATCCGTCTTGATCGATGTCAGCTGCGCAGTCGCCGCATTCCCCCCACGCACCGAGCAACTCGGTCAGGTCCAAGCCGTTCACAAGTCCATCGCGGTTGATGTCGCCCTGCCGAATGGGCAGCCCAGGGGTTCCCTCGACAATCAGTGTTGGTGCAGCGCCGAACCCACCCGCCTGCCAGGTCACGCCATCGGGTTGCGTGATCGCCACGAACTGATTCCCAACCGAAGCGAAGTTCCACACCGCGTTCAGCCCCGGCTGTGCCGTCGACTGCGCGACGACCCAATACTTCTGCCCGGATCGCAACGCAACGCCGCCTCGCGACTGCATGACCTCCTGCACGGGACTCCAACCAACAGCCTGGGTCTCGATTGTCCACTCCTCCAAGACTTCGTTCGACGGCAGGCTCGAACCCGAACCAGATGCCGTCGACTGGTCCGTCCGCAATGTGATGCGGACCTGCGGATGGGAGCCGCCACTGTTGTCCATCAGCCAGATCTTCACCTGCTGAAGGGTGTAGTCACCGCTTGGGACAAAGCGGGCACCGACACTTTGCTGCACCGACACATCAGGTCCCCACAAGCCGAAGAATCCACCGAACGGATCCGCGGTTTCATGCACCAAGATCGCGGCAGCCGCTGAAGCAACCACCAAGGGTGCGGCCCAGGAAACGACGGTGGCAAGTCGCATGGTGATCAAGGTAACCCAACTGCGGACTGATGCAAATGGAGGACACAACCGTTCTCCGCCACAATCAACATCCTCGCGTTGCGCCAGTGCGGCTATGGTGAACGCGTGCGCGTCGTCAGCCTCCTGCCCTCGGCAACCGAAATCCTCTGCAGGGTGGGCGGTGCATCACTGCTCGTCGGTCGCAGCCACGAATGTGACTTCCCGCTGGGTCTGGATCACCTTCCCGTGCTGACAGGTCAGCGGACGCCCATGCTTGTCGGCGAGGGATCAAGCGCAGACATCGACCGCGCCGTCCGCGCAGCATTGGGTGCGGGCGAGTCCCTCTACGCGCTGGATGTCGATCAACTTCGTGCGCTCAAGCCCGATGTGATCCTGACGCAGGATCTTTGCGAAGTGTGCTCCATCGACTTGCAGACTGTGCAGGCTGTCGCGCGCTCGATGGATCCGATGCCCACTGTTGTGAGCCTCGATCCAAAGTCCATCTGGGCCGTGTTCGATGACCTGCTCCGAGTTGGCGCGGCGGTCGGGCTCGAGCGCGAGGCAGAAGCCGCGATGGTGGAACTCCGTGAACGATGGTGGACGGCGGTCGACTTCGTGAACCCGTACGAGGAGGGACCTGAGGTGCTCTTCCTGGAGTGGATGAACCCGACCTTCGTGGGTGGTCACTGGACGCCCGAACTGATTCGCGCTGCAGGCGCGCGCCATTCGCTGAACGCCGCTGGGTTCAAGAGCCGCGTGGCATCCGTTGAGGAGATCGTGGCAGCGGCACCAGACCGAGTGATCATTTGCCCTTGCGGTTTGCCACTGCCTGCCATCGAGGCGGAGTTGCCAGCACTCCTGGCGGAGCGATGGTGGAGCGTGCTTCCAGCGAACCTCGAACGAGGTCGGGTAGCACTGGTGGACGGCAATCAAATGTTCAATCGCCCTGGACCGCGCCTTGTGGATGCGTTCCGATGGATGGTGGGTTGGCTGCACGATCGCCCCGAGTTGATCCCCCACAACTTTCCCGTGATTTACCGCTGAATCGCGGGATCGCTGCGGCGACTGCATCCGCAGAATCCGCGGCATGGATATTGCTACGGTCGAGTCCCATGAACTTCGAACGCTTCACCACTCTCGCGCAAGGTGCCATCTCGCAGGCGCAGTCCGCCGCGGTCCGTGACCAACATGGCGAAATCACTTCGCTGCACCTGCTCGCGGCACTCTTGGCAGAGAAGGATGGACCCGCGGCGGGCGTCCTCGCGAAGGCGGGGCTCGACGGCGCACGCGTGCTTGCCACCGCTCAGGCGCAGCTCGCGCGACTGCCGAGGGTCCAGGGGACCGCGCCCGGCGTCGCGCGAGACCTGACGGAGGCGATCGGGGCGGCGGAACGCCTCGCACAGAAGTTGAAGGACTCGTATGTGTCGAGCGACCACCTGCTGATTGCCCTTGCGCAGGTCAAGGGGAGTGCGCAGGAAGTGCTCGCGCTCGTCGGCGCCGATGCGAAGACGCTCGAGCGCGCTGCGCTTGAGGTGCGCAAGTCCAGTGGCGTTCAAGGCATCCACGACCCAGGCGGCGAGAACGCATTCGACGCGCTGAAGAAGTACGGAAAGGACCTGAATGAACTCGCCGCGTCGGGAAAGCTCGACCCCGTGGTGGGGCGTGACGAGGAGATTCGCCGCTGCATGCAGGTCTTGTCGCGTCGATCCAAGAACAACCCGGTGCTGATCGGCGAACCGGGGGTTGGCAAGACGGCCATTGCGGAGGGGCTTGCGCAGCGAATCCTCAATGGCGACTGCCCGGAATCGATGCGTTCGGCTCGAATCGTGGCGCTTGATGTGGGCGCCCTGCTTGCCGGCGCCAAGTACCGCGGCGAGTTCGAGGAGCGCCTCAAGGCCGTGCTCCGCGAGGTTGCCGCGAGCGCCGGCCGCATCATCCTGTTCATCGATGAACTCCACACGATCGTCGGCGCAGGTCAGGCTGAGGGCGCTGTCGGTGCCGGACAATTGCTCAAGCCGGCGCTCGCTCGCGGCGAACTGCACTGCATCGGCGCTACCACGCTCGATGAGTACCGAAAGCATGTCGAGAAGGACGCGGCATTCGAGCGCCGATTCAGCCCGGTCTACATCGGCGAGCCATCGGTGGAAGACACGATCGCCATCCTCCGCGGACTCAAGGAGCGGTACCAAGCCCACCACGGCGTCCGAATCCAGGACAGTGCGCTCGTGGCGGCGGCGCAGCTGAGCGACCGCTACATCAGCGATCGATTCCTTCCCGACAAGGCGATCGACCTGCTTGACGAAGCCGCGAGCCGGCTCCGCATCGAGAACGATTCGATGCCGATGGAATTGGATGTCATTCGACGCAGCATCACCACGCTTGAAATCGAGAAGGCGGCACTGCAGATCGAGAAGGATCCGCAGAGCGCCCAGCGACTCGTGGCAGTGGAGCAGGAACTGGCCGAGGAACGCGAGCGTGATCGAGCCATGACGGCGCAGTGGGAAGTGGAGAAGGCGGATCTTGACTCGGTCAAGCACATCGACCGCGACATCGAAGCGCGAAAGGTGGAGTTCGAGCAGGCACAGCGGCGCGGCGACTTTGATCGCGCCGCGCGCATCCAGCACGGTGAGATCCGCGAACTCGAGCGTCGACGGACGGACGCGGAGACCGCCCTGCACAAGCGACTTGATTCGGGGGGCGCACTCGTGAAGGAGGAAGTCGACCCCGAAGCCGTTGCAGAGGTGGTTGCCAAGTGGACGGGGATCCCACTGTCGAAGCTCGTCGAGAGTGAACGGGAGAAGTTGCTGCACATCGAGCAGTCGCTGCGGCGGCGCGTGGTTGGCCAGGACGCAGCGGTCAGCGCAGTGGCTGAAGCAGTTCGCCGAAACCGTGCAGGTCTCGGTGAACCCAACCGTCCGATCGGATCCTTCCTGTTCCTCGGTCCGACTGGCGTCGGCAAGACAGAGCTGTGCAAGGCGCTCGCCGAACTGCTCTTTGATTCAACCGATGCGATGGTGCGAATCGACATGAGCGAGTTCATGGAGCAGCATGCCGTCGCGCGACTCATCGGTGCACCGCCGGGATATGTGGGCTATGAGGAGGGCGGCCGACTGACGGAAGCGGTCCGACGACGCCCGTACTGCGTGGTGCTGTTCGACGAATTCGAGAAGGCGCATCCAGACGTGAGCAATGTGCTGCTGCAGGTGCTCGACGACGGACGACTCACCGACGGACAAGGGCGCACCGTCAACTTTGCCAACACGATCATCGTGATGACGAGCAACATCGGATCCGCGGCGATCCTCGAGATGGGTGAACGCGGCGAGTCGGAAGAATTGGTGGAAGCGCATGTCCGCACCTTGCTCAAGCAGCACCTGCGACCAGAGCTCCTGAACCGCATCGACGAGACGGTGGTGTTCCGCCAGCTCACCCGCACCCAGTTGGCAGCGGTCACCCGCATCCAGCTCGATCAGCTTGGACGCCGGATGAAGCAGCGCGGCATCAACCTGGATGTCTCCGAAGCAGCGTGCATGGCCCTCGCGTCCGAGGGGTACGACCCGCAGTTCGGTGCGCGGCCGCTGAAGCGCGTCGTGCAGCACCGCATCGAGAATCCGATCGCCTCAGGAATCCTCAGCGGAAACTTCGAGGACGGCGACACGGTCGCGGTCGGCTTCCAGGGCAAGTCGTTCACCTTCGAGAAGTCGACGGGCAGGCCCCAGTCCGTGTGATTCGCCCGCGGATCAGGCTGACGCTGCGCGCAGCAGCGGGATGACCGCGGCTGCACACGAGAGCAAGTGCGCACTCTCCTCGTCGGTGTAGGTGCGCGGGGCGATGCAGGCAATGCCCATCACGCCAACCACTTCGCCTGTGCCTGTGTCGATTGCGGGAACGGTGATCGCACCTTCCATGCCGGTCGCACGGGCGCCTGGTCGAACATCGCCCGACTGATCGCTCTGGAGATTGCACACCGTCACGGCAGTGCGACGCGATGCGGCAAGACCCGCGAGCCCCTTGCCGAAGGGAATCGTGCGAATCGCATCGAGCACGGGTGGCGGGAACTGACCAACGAGTGCACGCAGATGCAGGTGCCCATCCGCAGCGGTTGCGTGGATGGTGCCGCTATCGCAGCGAAAGTGTCGAATCACTGCTTCGAGCGCCTGCTGCAGCGAGAAGCGTTCACCCAACGAATCAAGCGGTACGGGACAGTGCGCCATGCCGCGAAGCCTACGCGCAGGTTCCTCGTATCAGCGCCAGCGTTCACTCCATGCCTGCAGCATCAGCACAGCCCAGACCTGATGGCGCGGCGCGTCGTCGCCCGCGAGCAATTGCTGCCAGAGTCGATGCACCGAATCCGCATGCATCAGTCCGGCACGAGAGACTGCGCTGCGCGACAGGAGCGACTCCGCCCATGGACGAAGCGGTCCACGGAGCCATGCAGCAATGGGAACGCCGAAGCCCATCTTCGGAAGGTCCGCGACCTTTGGCGCGATCGACCGCGCGAGTTCGCGAGCTGCCCACTTGCATGTGAACGATCGCTGCTTGTGCCCGTAGCGCACCTTCGCCTCGATCGGCATTCTCCAAGCCCACTCCACCAAGTCGCGGTCGAGGAAAGGCGAACGAACTTCCAGTGCAACCGACATCGATGTGCGGTCCACCTTCACCAGCAGGTCATCGATCAGCGGCCCCGCAAACTCTTCACGCAGGATTCGGCGCAGCAATCCACCCGTGGTGACTGCACCGTCACTGTCATGCGCCCGCTGCAGCGGACTTGCGGGCTTCGCGAGCAGCGAGCCGCTCTCGAGCCCCACCGATGCCAGTGCGTCGATCGCTTCCTCAAGCGACTCCGAGCGCACGAGCGCGCGCACCCTGTCCAGTTTCTCGAGTGGCCTCGTGACCCTGCCGCGCCCGAGCAACTGCGGCATGCTGCGAAGCAGCGGCAAGAGCGGCGGCAGGAGGTACCGAGCCTGCGCGGCCTGCAGTTTGGGCAACCAACCGCGACCGCCGAGCCGCGCACTCCACCAGGACGCGATTGCCGCGCACCGTTCATAGCCGCCGAGCACCTCGTCGCCGCCGTCACCGCTGAGCGCAACGGTGACCGACCCACGGACGAACTCGCTCAGCAGCAGTCCAGCGATCTGACTGCTGTCGGCGAGCGGCTCGTCATGCACATCCGCCAATCGACTTGCGGCCGCAATCACATCCGCATCGCTCACGATGCGCAGCGCGTGCTTCGATCCGATGGCACGCGCCGTCGACTGCGCTGCGGCGCGCTCGTCGTAGCCCTCGACATCGAAGCCGAGCGTGAAGGTGTGGATCGCCGCTCCCGACAGCCGCGCCGCGGATGCTGCGATCAATGCGCTGTCGATGCCTCCCGAAAGACACACGCCCAGCGGAACATCCGAACGCAGCCTCCGACCAACCGCCGCATCGATGCGCTCCTGCAACTGCCGCGGCATCTCGGCGGGATCGCTCGGCAGCGGATCGGCCTCGCATGCGCGCGCCACCCGCAGCGCGTTCCACCAGTCGAGTCGCTGTGGCTGCGCCCCGACCGCTCCGTCGATCGCCCACGAAAGCAGTGCCCCAGGCGGCACGCGGAAGATGCCCTGCAAAATGGTCTGTTCGCCGGGGACACTGCCATACCGCAGGAACGCCGCCACCGCACCGTCGTGCACGCGCGGCATCGCAAGTCCCATCGATCGCAGCGCGCGGAATTCGCTCGCGAACGAGAGCACGCCATCGATCCATCCCCACACCATCGGCTTCTTCCCAGCGCCGTCACGGATGAGGTGCAATACTCGAAGGTGCAGGTCAACGACCGCGCCCGCAAACATGCCGCGCCAACGGTCGATCGACCGTTCAATCCCCCAAGCGTCCAGAGACGCAAGCATCACTTCGGTATCGCTGTGACCGCGCCAAGAACAGTTCGCCGCGCGTTCCAGTTCGGCGCGGATTTCAGGCGCGTTGTAGACCTCGCCATTCCAGGCGATCACCCATCGACCCGACGCGCTGGCCATCGGTTGATGCCCCGCGGGAGTGGGATCGATCACGGCGAGGCGACGATGTGCCAACCCCAGCGGAAGCGGCGGCTGCCACCAGAGACCGCTGTCATCCGGACCACGGTGCTGCAGCGCACTCGACATTCGATCAAGCACGGCGCGCGGATCGCGAACCCGACCACTCGGATCGAGGAATCCTGCAACGCCGCACATGATGCCGAGGATAGGGTGGCTCGAAGCCGCGCATCTAGGATGGTCGCATGAACAGCACCATCGGCACCGCGCCAGACAGCACCACCATTCGCCACGCCGCACGCCTCATCCTGCATGGCTTCTTGGTGATGCTTGCCATCGGCTGCGAACAGGTCAGCGCCCGATTGCCCCCTGCTGCCTGTTCCACCACGACAACATCGGTCGTGCGGCTCTCGACGACAGGCTCGGATGCGACCGCGATGCAGGAGAGCATCCAAGCGATCACAGGAATCATGATGCGCTCGAAGATTCCTGTGGTCGTTCAAGGCTCTGGTCTGCTGCAACTGCAATCCATTGGGCTTGATCAACAGCCGCAGATGGTGAAGTACGGCAAGTCGTTGGCCGCGCTTCGTGCCATTGATTGCAGCAACATCTACTTGCTCGCCGATGAGGCGCCGAGCGTCGAGATCGCGACCGGCGGAAGTGTCATGGAGGATCCTGAGACGACCGTGCTGGTGCAGACCACGCGGCTCGGCGCCGAGAAAGAAGTGGCAGCGGCGATGGGCGAGTGGATGACGGACTCATCCGCCGAGTCGTTGGGTGGCGGTTGGTACTGGGTGAAGCCGAAGGGCACGACCCGCACACTCGACAGTGGCGATGCAGCGGCAGCAGCGGCGCTGGAGAACGCGCTCGCGGGCGTTCCCGCATCGTCGGTGACGATCGGACTTCGAATCACCGATGCCATGCGCGACTCGCTCAACGAGGCGATGGACGAAGATGGTGGAATGCTCACGGCTGCGCTCGCAGGCTTCGAGGACTCGATGAAGTCGCTGCAGGTGGCTTCCATCGGGCTCCAGTTCGGCCCCAAGCCTGAACTCCGCGCTGCGATGGCATTCGAGAATGAAGCAGCGGCAAAGGAGTTCAACGAGTCCTGGACATCCACCACACGCAGCCTCACATCGATGCTCGGCATGATGATGGCGTCGCAAGCGGTCGACGAAGAAGAAGAGGGCGGAGACGCGCCGCCACCGATGGATCCGACGATGTTCTCGGGAATGGCTGAGGCACTCGCGATGAAACAGGACAAGCAGCGGCTCTCGCTGACGATCGACGACGCGGGTTGGCGCAAGCTCCTGCCGTGACCGCTGCGTAACCCCTGCGCTCGCTGGCGTCGTGGTCGGCGTTCAACTGCCGCCGAGTTGACGCGCCGCGAGCAGGAAAGCCGCGTGGTTGGCGCGAACCTCGCTCAGCGAGTCGCCGCCGAACTTTTCCACGAAGGCACGCGCCGCCTCGAATGCAACGACCTGCTCCATCACCACGCTTGCCGCAGCAACCGCGCTGATGTCGGAGCGCTCGTACTGGCTTTGCGATGCCTCACCGCTTCGCAGATCCACACTCGGCATGCCGCGAAGCAGCGTCGAGATGGGCTTCATCGCTCCGCGCACCACCACGGGCATGCCGTTGGTCATCCCTCCTTCGAGTCCACCTGCATTGTTGGTCGGTCGCGTGAAACCGAGATGACTCTCGTTGCGTCGCGCGGGGTCGAAGTGGATCGGATCGTGCACATTGCTTCCGCGCCGCGCGCCCACCGCCATGCCGAGGCCAATCTCCACCCCCTTGAACGCCTGAATGCCCATCACCGCCGCCGCGAGCCGCGAGTCGAGTCGCGCGTCGACGCTGACGCACGATCCCAGTCCTGGTGGCAGGCCGAACACATGCACCTCGCACCATCCGCCGACGGTGTCCTTGTCCACCTTCGCTTGATGAATCGCATCCACCAGCTGCGCAGAGACCGCCTCGTCGGGGCAGTAGACATCGCTCGCATCGCGCCGCGTCCGCAGCGCTGGCAGGTCAGCCAGGCTCGGCTGCAGCGTGCTCTGCACATCGAGCGCCCCCCGCACGAAGCCGAAGACCTCCACCCCAAAACAGCCCAGCAGGCATCGCGCCACCGCACCCGCGGCGGTCCGCGCGGCGGTTTCGCGCGCGCTCGCACGCTCGAGCGTGCCCCGACAGTCGGTGGTCAGCCACTTGATGCTGCCCGCGAGGTCCGCGTGCCCTGGTCGCGGACGGAAGATCGGCGGCGTGCGCTCCGCATCGTCGAGACGCGAGTCGGCGTTCACGATCTCCATCGCGATCGGCGATCCGATCGAAATCCCCTGACGCACACCCGAGAGAAACCGAACCGCATCCGACTCGATGCGCTGCCTCGCGCCGCGACCATAGCCTCCCTGGCGGCGGCGCAGTTCCGCATCGATGAGGGCACTGTCGATGGGAACACCCGCGGGCATTCCCTCGACGAGCGCGATCATCGCTGGGCCATGCGACTCACCCGCAGTTCGGTAACTCAGTGTCGCCAATGAATGCCTCCAAGCTGCGATGCTACGAGGCGGAACGACCCGCGCTCGTGTCGACGACATCATCGATGGTCGTCGGGTCGTGGCCCGTCCAGTTGCGGTACTGCTGCGCGGCCTGTGCGACGAACATCGACCAGCCTCCGACGACATGCGCTCCCGCCCGCGCTGCGCGCCGCAGGAAAGGCGTCTCGCGCGGCGTGTAGACCACATCCATCGCGATCATGTCGCTCGACAGGGCGGCCGCTTGGGGCAGCGGATCGTCATCCGCACCTTCGCCACCACTCATGCCGGCACTCGTGGCCTGCACGATCACCTCGAAGTCGCGCGTGTCAATCTCCTGCAGCGAGCGCGCCGCGATCGCGCGTGCGGACAGTCCATTTCGATGGAGCGAACCGTTCAACTCCTCTGCCACGGAAGCCGCACGCGCGGCGGTGCGGTTGGTGAGTGTGACCACGGCGCCGGCGCACGCGAGCGCGGCGACCGCCGCACGACCCGCGCCGCCCGCACCGATCACGAGTGCACGCCGCGCCGCGAGCCCGTCGCTCCAACCTTGCGCTGATGCGGCGCGAAGCAGCGGATCGCGCACGCCGGCAAGATCGCTGTTGGATGCGTGCAGCGTTCCATCCGATGCAACGCTGATGGTGTTGGCGGCACCGATGGAACGCGCCATCGGATCCACGACACCACCCCGCTCCTCGACGAATCGGATGGCGTTCAACTTGTGCGGCAGGCTGACGGCGCAGCCGCTGAAATGCAGCGCGTCGAGCGAGAGCAGTTCCACCAGCGTTGCCTTGAACGACTCCCAAGTTGGGCCCGCAGCGATCGCGAAGAGCCGCGCATCCACGCGCCCATCGCGGAACCAGCGGTTGTGCAGCGCGGGAGAACGCGAGTGCCCCACAGGATTCGCAAGGACGCCGTACACGCGCGTCTCCGGGCCGATGCTGCGGAATCCCCACTGCTGTACGAGTTCCTCCACCGTGGGCTGTCCAGGCGCGGTCCCCTGCGCGTCGCTCCGCGCGTAGGTCAGGAACCCGCCGAACTTCGGCGCGAGCACGCGGCTCATCAGTCCGTGCTCTCCCATGCAAAGCGCAATCGTCGGCTTCGCGCGACCAGCGAGCACTTCAAAGGCCTCGGTGTTGTCGCGTGGTGTGCGCGCCGTCCACACGACCTTGCTGACCGCGCTCGCGGGGTCGGACCACATCTCGGCAATCCGCGCGGAGAGCCCAGGCGGGCGACCATCGAAGTCATGGAACGAAACGATCACGCGCGGCCCATTCCCGCCGCCGAGGCGACCGAGCCGCGCCATGTCGCGGGCGCGTTCACCTGCCTCGCTGTCCGACAGATAGGTCGCCAACTCCACATCCACATAGGCCGCAGGTGGGTGCGCAGTCGACGCGGCGGTCCAGACCTGCTGCCGCTGCTCATCCGTCCCGCAGAATCCGCCGCCCTCGGCGACATGGCGAACCGTCACGATGCACGGCAGCGGCGCATCCTGCACGAGTCGCGTGACCGCACTCGCGGCGCCCGGTTCCTGTGCGAGCGAATCGACTCGCCACTCCACGAGATCTGCGCCCTGCTGCTTCGCCACCCGAGCGGTTTCGAGCGCGGCGCTGATCTGATCCGCGCGCGCGACGGGCACGGCAACGGCGATGAACGTCATCCCCCGAGCATAGGTCGCGCGCTGCCCGCGCGACCCGCGCGATGATCGCTAGCATCGGTTGCGCACGAGGTGCGCGGTCCATGAGCGAGAATGCCGAAATCGAAGAGAGCGCATACGGCTGGCTTCGTGGGCATCTCGCAGGATTCATCCGCTTCGACGGTGAACGAGTCGCGATCCGCATTGCGCCGCTGCCGGATGGGCGCTTTGTCGCACCAGTCATGGTGGCCATGCTGATGGCGGGCGAGGTCGTGATCGAACTGCCCGATGACGGCGAGGAGGACCTGCACCTGATGGTCAGTCTCGCGCAGTTCCATGACCGAGGCGAGGATGGTCGCGCCGCGGACCGATGGCGCGCGTACCACGGTGATCCGCCGGATGTGAACTGGGCGTTCATGGAAGTGGATGCCGCGAAGTTTCGTGGGTACTTCATCGACGGCGAGGTCTTTCGGCGGCCCAACCCTCTCGGCTCCGAGGAAACCGCCATCTGCAAGTCCCTCAACGCGGGCGACCGCGATCTCCTGCGCCGCGCGATCGATGCCGCATTCCGCATCGACGCCGCGGATCCGCTCGTCGTCGGTGCGGATGGTTCGGGAATCGATGTGCGCCGCCAATTCGATGTGGTTCGACTCGCGCTGGCGGAGCCGTTCACGGATGCCGTCGGTGCCGAGGCTGGGCTTCGCCGCCTCATTGAACGAGAGACCCACGACCGCGGCACGCGCTCGTGACTGAAGCGCCGAGGCAATGACCATGTCCGTCGCGACCGCACACGCCGCGCGCCCCACCTTGTGGGAATCGATCCGCGAGGATCTCGCTCCCGAACCCGGGCGCCTGCATGCGGCGCTTCGGCTTGGGCTCGCCGCCATGCTCGTCATCGGTCTTCAAATGACGCTTTGGTACGAGTTGATGTACCCAGGGATGACGACGCTGCTGATCCTCACGGAAGCACGCGGGCTCGGCACGCTCACGCGCATTGTCCTCGCGCTGATCGGCGCGACCTTCGGCTGCGGATGCGCTGTGGCGCTCGCCGCACTCTTCATCCAGCAGCCATGGTTCCTGCTGCCGATCATGTTCGTCTACATCGTGGCGGTGATGTACTGGATGGGGTCGAGTCGATACCGCGGCGCGATCTTCGTGGCGGGCTACTCCTTCATCGTCTGCATCTACATGTCGTTCTTCGCGAAGGAACAGGCAGAAGCCATCGCCACCATGGTGTACAAGTCCATCATCACCGGGATTGGCTGCGGCGGTCTCGTGATGATCGTCTTGTGGCCAGACCACCCTTGGCGCTCGCTTCGAACGCAACTGATCGGGAGCCTCGAGCACAGCCTGCGAACCCTGCGGTCCGTTCGCGAAGCCAGCGCATCGGGAGCGGCGTTGCCAGGCGAGTCCGTGCACGATCGATCGCGAACCACGGCGCTCATGCAGTTGGCGCAGCACACGGAAACCGACCTTGACTTGGAGCCGGACGAGTCCACCGCACTTGTGGCACTCGTCGCGTTCGAGAGCCGGGCGGCCGCGGTGAGCGCGTTGGTGTCCGAAGCCGCGCGCTCCGATCGACGAGCCGCGATCAGCGCCGATGACGCACTGCTCAAGACATGCGCGGAGCAGTTGGAAACCGTGATCGCCACGCTTCGAGCCCCGCCGTCGACGCGGCTGTTCCGCGACGGTGACGACCAGCCCTCGCCCGATGCGCCCGCAACTCCGTCACCGCTCGAGGCACTTCGCGCGCTTGCCGTCACCGCCCCCCGAGCGCAGCGTGCCGCAACGATTTTCGGTTCGCTGCCCACTGAGCGGAACTTCCTCGTCGAACTGTTCCGCGAGCTCGAGCACTGCATTCCGCGACTCTTCCGGATGCCCCTGTGGCCACCGAACCCGATGCAGCTGAAGCACGCCACCAAGTGCGCTGCATCCATCATGTTCTGCGCGCTCTTCTGCATCTCGATCAACTGGGCAAGCGGCATCGGCTGCGTCGAAACGGTCATGCTGGTCGTGCAAGCCACGTTCGGCGGAACCCTGCTCATTGGAGGGCTGCGGTGCATCGGCGTCGTCGCGGGCTACGGCTTGTCGATCCTCCTGATCATCTTCGCCATCCCCACCATCGAGACAATCCCTGGATTCCTGCTCATCTTCGGCATCTTGGTGACTTGTGCCGGATGGGCGCTGCACGGATCACCTCGAGTCGCCGTCCCCGCGCTGCAGACGGTGATCGTCATCGACTTTGCGCTGCTGCAGTTCCCCGAGCCCTACATCTCGCTCGTTCCCGCGATGAACTTCTCGCTCGCGGTCGCCATGGGCGTGTTCGTCACCTTCATCTTCTACCGCCTCCTCTGGCCCGTCCGAGCGTCGCACGAGATGCGAGTGGCGGTCGCCGACATGCTGCGAAAGACCGCCACGCTCCTGCGAAGCGCATCGAAGTCGCCCCCGCGTCAGGCGCAACTCGACGAGGTTCGGCTCGCGCTTGCAGATGATGTGCGCACCGCCATGTCCTTCCACGCCAATGCCCAACTGGAGGCGCAAGTCCAGCCGACGCGCGGCAACACCGAGATGTCCCTGATCACGGGCAGCGCCGCGGTGTGCAGCGGCATCGTGGGGGCACTCGAGCACGCAACGAGCATTCCCAGCGCTCCCCGCGGGGAAGTGCTGCTGCTGAACGCAAGCGCCGACCGTCTCGATGAAGCAGCTGCGAGCATCCAGCGGCAACGACTGCCTGCGGATCAACCGCCGCGCCCGATGCCTGTGGCGGATGCATCGCACGCATGGACGCACCGACTGACGGAAGAGTCGGCGCGCATCGACGCGCTCCGCGCGCTCGCGACAAGCCTCGATGCACAGCCAGAGGATCCACCGCTGTTCCTCGGGTTGACCTGAGCAACGGCGTGCGCCGATGCGTTCGCTTCAGGGCGTCCGCCCTGGCGACGGCGGCGTTCGCGCGGGGCGCGTGTTGAGCGTGTCCAACCAGCGTTCCACCGCATCGGGCAACAGCGGCTTGAGGATGTCGGGCACCTCGCGCTTGTCGCGCGTGCAGACAATCGCCGTTGCGGTCGCACCCATCCGATACGGTTGCTTGATCGGGTCTGGGGTCGGATCCATCACGATGCGCACTGGAAAGCGCTGCGCCAAGCGAACCCAGTCCAGCGTCGGCGAGACGGTGGGAAGGACTCCGTCGCTGCCCTGATCGGAGTTGTAGAGCGCCCAGGAAACGCCCTGCACGGTGCCGGAGAATCGCGTGAGCGGATACGCCATCAGGTACACATCGACCAACATCCCAGGCTCGATGCCGCGAAGGTCCGTCTCCTGATAGTTCGCCAAGAGATACCAGTTGCTCGCGTCCACCAGCGCGAACTGCTGCTGACCGATCTGCGCGAATTGCCCGACCGAAATGTTGAAGTTCGTCACATAGCCGTTCACGGGTGAACGCACTTCGCAGTAGCCGACATTGAGTTGCTGCTCGAGGACCTCCGCCTGCGCACGCATGCGGCGCACATTCAGGTCGCCGATCTGCCCGAGATTTGCCTTCGCCGATGCGATCGCCGCCTTTGCCTGCGCGACTTCCGCCTCGGATGCACGGACATTTCGCTTCGCCGCATCCACCTGATCCGGCGTGACGAATTGGCGCGGCAGCAGCGGCTCGATTCGCGCGAGGTACGACACGTTGTACTCCGCGCGCGCCTCCGCCGCGACGAGGTCCGCCTCCTTCTCACGGATGACATCCTCGAGCGCCTGAATCTCCAGATCAACATAACCCAGGTTCGCCACGGCGAGGTCGAGCGCCGCTTGGTACGGGCGAACATCGACGCGGAACAGGAGGTCACCCACCTTCACCTGCTGGTTGTCGACCACATTCAACTCCGTCACATAGCCAGAGACATTCGCGGCAATGCCGACAATGTTGGCGCGCAGATATGCATCGTCGGTCCGCGGGCGGATGTCGAGTTCCCACCATGTCAGGAACGACAGCACACAGGCGAGCGCCACCATGGCGATGCTGAAGCCGCGCGCAGCCGCGCGGCGTGCCGCGTCCGCACCTCGCGGCAGGGATGTTGCATCCGATGGGCTCATGTGCGGAAGATCAGCAGCCAGAGTCCGAGGGTGCAATTCAAGTAGACGCAGAAGTACACCAACACGCGCGGCCGCACGAACGGCTCCCACCCCAGTCGACTGACGACCCAACGAACGCCGCCAAGCAGGAATCCCGCGCCGATCATGCACAGGAGCCAGGCTGGAAAGAACGCTCCGTCGACCGAAAGAATGGGATCACAGCCAGACAGCAGCGCCAGGGATGCCGCCGCGACCAGGCACTGCCGCGTCGGTAAACCACGAAACTGGAGCCGTGTTTCGCGCATGCGACGCGGGAGGATAACGCCATCGATGGGCTGCAGCGGTGCTGCAGACCGCATCGAGCGCGCCGCGAAAGCTCCTACACTGTGTCGTGCGCAACCGACGGCGCACAGGAGTGTTTTATGGCAGACAACGGCGGTCCATCCAAGTTCGCAGGCAGCCTCAACAGCGCGATGATCGATGGTCCGGAAGCCCAGGCTGCGCTTGAGTACGCCATGCATTTCGGCGAACCGGGCTTCGAGGATGTGGAGCGCATCTTTATCACGCAGCACTACGAGGGCTATTCGAAGGAGAATCAGGAGGCATGGACCACGCTCTTCGATCGGCAGATGGAGTTTCTCGAATCGCGCGCATCCCAGACCTATCTGAACGGCGCACGCAGCATCAAACTCTCGCGCGACCGCATCCCGCACCTCCACGGACCAGAGTCGATCAACCATCATCTCACGCGCCTCACTGGCTGGCGTAGCCGTGGCGTGCCGGGGCTTGCACCTGCGAAGGCGTTCTTTGCCGCGTTGGCGCAGCGTGATTTCGCGACCACCATCGTGATGCGCCCGAAGGAGTCGCTGAACTACCTGCCCGAACCCGACATCTTCCACGATGTGTTCGGGCATGTTCCGCTTCATGCAGACCCCGTCTTCGGCGAGTTCCTGCAGACCTATGGGAAGGCGGCATCGGCCACTTCCAACCCCGAACACATCAAGCGCATGGGCACGCTGTTCTGGTTCACCGTGGAATTCGGCTTGATCCGTGAGGGCGGCAACATCAAGTTGTACGGCTCCGGGCTCATCTCGTCGCCGGCGGAAAGCCGTCATGCGCTCGAAAGCAGCGATGTGGAACGACGCCCGTTCGATCTCGAAGCGGCGTGCACCACCCCCTACGAAATCGATCACTTCCAGCCGATCCTCTATGTGCTCGAGAGTTTCGATCAGTTGCGGGATGCCATGAACCGCTACGCGGAGCGCATCCTCAACGAGAACGCGCGCCTGCGCAGCTCGGTTGCGTGAACGCCCGCGCGGTGCAACACTCCCGCGATGCCCACACGCACTCGTCGCCCGCGCAGCGCTGCACGCCGCGCACTGACTTCCGCACCATCCATCGCGCTGACCGAGTTTGCGCAGCGTCGTGAACGCGTCCTGCGCCAACTCGCGCGCGCTGGCAATGCCGTCGCTCTCGTTCTCGCGGGGGAAGTTGGCGGGTCGCTGGATCATTCCTTCCGCGCCAACGCGGACTTTCGCTACCTGACGGGCATCGACGACGAGCCGGGCGCGATCTTGCTGCTCGATCCGGCGCATCCCATCCGCGCGCGGCGCGAGCAGCTTTACCTGCGCCCGCTCAATCCCGAAGTCGAACGCTGGGATGGGCTGCGCGAAATGGTCGGACAGTCGCTGCGCCGCAAGTACGGCGTGGAGACGATCTTTCGAACTGGGGCGCTCGGGCGGTTCTTGCTGGAATCAGCGCGTCGGTCGAAGCGCCTCGCCTGCTTGCATGCGCTCGCCAGCCACAACGCACCCGTCTCGCCTGATCTTGCGATCCTGCGCGAAAGTGCCGCGCGCATCCCTGGGGCCACCGTGATCGACCTCTCGAGCGTGCTGCCGTCGCTCCGTGCCGTGAAGAGCGCAGACGAGATCCGCTGCATCGAGGAGGCGGGGCGAATCACCGGCATCGGCTTCGCGGCCGCGCGCGAAGCGTGCCGCCCCGGAGCCAACGAGTTCGATGTGCAGGAAGCGATCGAGCATGCGTACCGCACGAACGGATCGCGGGCGCTCGCGTTCCGCACGATTGCGGGCAGCGGGTTGAACGGCACGGTGCTGCATTACCACGCGAACGATCGTCCGCTCAAGGCAGGCGATCTGATGGTGATCGATTCGGGTGCGGCCTTCGGCGGCTACGCATCAGATGTCACGCGGACGCTTCCCGTGTCCGGTCGCTTCTCCGCGAGACAACGGCTGGTGTACGACACGGTCCTGCAGGCGCAGGCTGCAGCGATTCGCGCGTGCCGCCCAGGGGTTCGCATGAGCGCAGTCGATGAGGCCGCGCGCAAGGTCATCACCCGTGCGGGCTTTGGCGATTTCTTCCCGCACGGCATCGGTCACCACCTCGGTCTGGAAGTGCACGATGCGGATCCTGCCTCGCCACTCGAGCCAGGCATGGTCGTCACGATCGAGCCAGGCATCTACATCGAAGGCGAGTCGATCGGCGTTCGCATCGAGGACGATGTGCTCATCACCCGCGGCGCGGCGCGCGTTCTCACTGCGCACATCCCGAAGTGACGGTGGGTGCGGTCACGCGCTGGTGTTCGGCACGAGCCAGTGGTACGCGAGCAAGATGCCCGAGTACAGCACCGGGCTCACCGACACCACCAACGAGAACCACACGAGGAACACCGCTGATCGGATGCGGCGGCGCACCACCCATTCGCACGCGACGATCACGAACAGCACCAGGCTGAACTTGAACGCGATCGCACCCCACAGTCCCCACGCCTCGATGACGATGCGAGCAATCGGATTGACCTCCTCGCCATCCTTCTTCTCGAGGATGTACCAAGTGAGCATCACATCGAGCGATGCAAGGAAGAGCAGCCACACATACTCCTCCTGGAAACGCAACCCCGGCAATGACAGGAACGGTGGCACCTGCGACCCAGCGGCTGAGGCTGGACGGCGTTGGCTCGATGGTTGCGGTGCCTTCTCGACCACGATCTCTCCAACGGGCATCGTATGCGCCCGCGCCGAGTGTTCAGTTTCCGTGAACATTGGCGGGTCTCTCACGCTGCCGAGCGTTCTCGGACGATCCACAGGATGAAACCAACGAGATCGATGCGCTTCCATTACCGCACCGTATTCCTCAGCGATGTGCATCTCGGCATGCGAGGGTGCCGCGCCGACGAACTGGCCGCATTCCTCAAGCGTGTCCGATGTGAGCGCATTTATCTCGTCGGCGACATCGTCGACATGTGGGTGCTTCGACAGCGATGGAGTTGGCCCGCATCACACAATCAAGTCGTTCGTCGCCTCTTGAAACTCGCCCGCCGCGGGACGCAGATCATCTATGTCCCTGGAAACCACGACGAGTCGCTCCGCCCCTACAGGGGACTCGAACTCGCGGGCATCGTGATCGCCGTTCAAGCAGAGCACCTGCTGGCCGATGGACGGCGTCTGCTCGTCACCCACGGCGACGAGTATGACCTCGTGGTGCAGAATTCGAAGCTGGTGTCACTGATTGGCGCTTGGGCATACGACCACCTCGTTGCGCTGAACCGCATCGTGAACACGGCGCGGCGCATCGTGGGACTTCGCCGTTGGAGCTTTTCGCAGTCGATCAAGAAGCGCGTCAAGAGTGCCTGCACATTCATCAGTCGTTTCGAGGAAGTGGTGCTCGCTCATGCAGCGCGAAGCGGGCTTGATGGCGTGGTCTGTGGGCATATCCATGAACCGAGACTCGAGTGGCGCGAGGCCGAGGGGCGGCGCGTGCTGTACGCCAACTGTGGCGACTGGATCGAACGCGCCAGTGCACTCGTGGAGCAGGATGATGGACAACTCGAACTGATCGATGTCGAACACCTGCTCAGCGAAGCTGGTTGGAAGCCAGATCCGAACGAAATGCCTGAAGAACTCGGCACCGACGAGGACCTCGCCATTGCCGCCTGAATCAGCGGCGGGTCCATCGGTCGCGCTGGTGAGCGCGTCGATCGGCTCCGGTCACATGCGCGCGGCCGTTGCCGTCGGCGAAGCGCTGGCCGAGCACGGCGCCAAAGCGTCCCCCGTACTCGACGCGCTCGAATCATCACCAGGCTGGTTTCGCCGCGTGTACCGCGATGGCTACCTCCGCGCAATCCGACTTGCGCCACGGCTTGTCGGTGCGCTCTACGACCTCTCGGATCGAAAGCGTCCCCTTTCAAAGCCAGGCAAAGGTCCCATGGCACGCACGGAGGACTTCGTGCTGCGCGCGCTTGGCCGCCATCCGACGGTGCAGTCGGCCGACGCCGTGGTGTCGACGCATTTCCTTACATCGAGTGCGCTCGGTCGCTTGCGATTGCGCGGACGACTGAGTGCCCGACTCATCACGGTCGTGACGGACGAGCATCCCCATGCGATCTGGCTGAGTGCGGGCAGCGATCTCATCTGCGTGGCGAGCGAGGCGGCCCGCGCATCCGCGATCGCCATCGGCATTCCTGCCTCTCGACTCGTGGTGACGGGCATCCCAGTCGACCTGCGGGTCGCGAAACTCATCGCGCAGTCGCGTGAATCGGTTGCGCCCGCGGAGCGTCAGGCGCAGATCCTCATCTGCGGCGGCGGCCATGGGCTCGGTCCGATGGAATCGGTCGTTCACTCGCTCGTGGATGCTGCCGTGGATGCGACGCTCGTCATCGTGTGCGGTCACAACGAAGCGCTGAAACAGCGGCTCGACGCACTACAGCCCGCGGCGGGAAGTCGCACCGTCCTTCGCGTGGTCGGTTTCACCGATCAGATGCCGGCACTGATGGCTGCATCCGATCTCATGGTCGGGAAGCCCGGAGGACTCACGGCAGCCGAGGCGCGAGCAGCGGGGCTTCCCCTGCTCGTCCTCGACCCCATTCCTGGTCAGGAAGAGCGCAATGCCGGCATCCTCGTCGCCGCGGGTGCAGCGAGGCCGCTGCGCAATCCGCGCCTCGCGGGCGAGGTCGTCCAAGGTCTGCTCGCCGACGCGCCGGCGCTCGCGGCAATGCGGGCAGCCGCTGGATCGGCAGCGCGCCCTCATGCAGCGCATGAGATCGCGCGCGCGGTGCTCGCGCAGGTCGCCGAACGCGCCGTCAGATCACCGGATCATGCGAAGGAAGATTGTGCGCAGGTGCCGTGTTGATCTGCACCAGCCGCTCGTCCTGAACACGACGCGCCGACGCTGGATCGACGAAGTCGCTGTGGCATGATGCCTTCCCCGAATCTGTGTCGAGCGCCTTTCTCGTCTTGGCGGCGAGCCGATGAATCTCCTCGGGCGGAAGGACGCCGCGCTTGGCGAGGATCTCCTGCTGCTCCGCAGTGAGCGCGGCGCTCCGAACGGGCTTCCCGCGTTCAAAGCCATCCGCCTTTCCGCTTGCGAACTCCTGGATCTCCTTGCTGATCCGAACGCTGCACCAATCGTGACCGCACATCGCGCAGAAGTCCGTATCGACATCGAGGTCCTCGTCGTGGTAGGCGCGCGCCGTGTCTGGATCGAAGCTCAGCTCGAAGTGCTTCTCCCAGTTGAGCGCTGCCCGTGCCTTCGTGAGCGCATCGTCACGGTCGCGTGATCCGGGAATGCCCAGCGCAACATCGGCGGCATGCGCGGCGATCTTGTACGCAATGCAGCCCTGCTTCACATCGTCCTTCTTCGGGAGGCCGAGGTGCTCCTTCGGCGTCACATAGCACAGCATGCTCGCACCGTGGTAGCCAGCGGCCGTCGCGCCAATGCAGCTGGTGATGTGGTCGTATCCAGGGAAGATGTCCGTCACGAGCGGCCCGAGCACATAGAAGGGAGCGCCGTGGCAGAGTGAACGCTGCAACTTCATGTTGAACTCGATCTGGTCAAAGGGCACATGACCAGGCCCTTCCACCATGACTTGAACCCCCTTTCGCCACGCGCGCTCCGTGAGTTCGGCGATCGTCGAGAGTTCCGCAAGTTGCGCTTGGTCCGTCGCATCGGCAAGACCACCAGGGCGAAGTCCGTCGCCGATCGAGAATGTCACATCCCACCGCCGCATCACATCGCAGATGCGTTCCCAGCCCGTGTACATCAGGTTCTGACGGTTGTGCACGAGCATCCACTTGGCGAGCAGGCTTCCGCCGCGACTGACGATCCCGATGAGCCGATCGCGCACGAATGGCAAGTGCTCGCGTAAGACACCCGCATGGATCGTGAAGTAGTCGACGCCTTGGCGCGCCTGATGTTCGAGCGTCTCCAGCACGACCGTTTCATCCAGCTGCTCCAGCGTCCGACCGATGATCATCGAGTAGATCGGCACCGTGCCGATCGGCACCGTGCTGTTGCGAATGATCGCCTCGCGGCACGCGTCCAGATCGCCACCTGTCGAAAGATCCATCACCGTATCCGCCCCCCAGCGCTCCGCCCAGCGCAGTTTCTCGACCTCTTCGCTGGTGCCGCTGCTGATCGGGCTTGCGCCCATGTTGGCATTGATCTTCGTACACGACGCTCGCCCGATCGCCATCGGATCGAGCCGATGGCGCAGGTGCTCGATGTTGGCTGGAATCACCATGCGCCCCGCCGCCACCTCGTCGCGAACTTGCTCGGGCGTGAGGTGCGGCTCGCGTTCCGCCACGCGCCTCATCTGCTGGGTGATCGCGCCGGTCCGCGCATGCTCCAGTTGAGTCACCACGCTGAACCCACTCGGCGGAATGCAGCGCACGAAAGCCCCGAACTGTCGCAGCGAGTGGCCCGCGCAACCCGATGCATGGTTCGGTGCCGCCTCGACGCGCCAGTCGTCAGGCAGGAAGTCCCAGGCAGTGCGCGCACTCGGCGCGGGCATGCCAGGGGTATCGGGCGAACTGAATGAACGCGGACCACCCACATCGGGAGCGAGCGCGAAACTGCCGCGGTTCGTTCCCTCCTGGCGCGAAGATGGATTGAGCGCACCGTGCATGTGCGGCTCTCGCCCATCAGCGTGCGCGACTGTCCGACTGTTCGCTTGAGTCTCAGATGTTTCGAACGCGTTCATGCAAATCTCCTGAAAACTTGTTCCGCCCATGAGGGTGCGAGCAACACTTCCTGTCAACTGGCTCGGAGTCGGACGAAGGTGGGTGGGAGCGCTGGGCGAACGCTCTCGCTTCCCTTCGTCGGTATGAACCGAATCAGGTTCGACGGGTGCTTCTCAGCCTGCCAACCACGGCAGACGCCCCGAGCGATCTTGCAAGTGTAGACTCCTTCGCGGCTGTGCAGCGTCGGTCCTCACCTCAAGGTGAGGCACGCCGCGATGAGCGAACGATTCGCTCCGGGGTCGAAGACTTCCTCAAAGTTGCGTGGTGGACGCGTAGTTCGTGTCGCGTTGCATTATCGAGTCGCCTTCTTCCCCAAGGGTTCATTCATGGTTCGATCGGTGTATCTCGGTGCGTCGAGTGCGGCGCGAGTGGCGAGCGATCTCGATCGCCAAATCGTCGATGCGCTGACATCGGATGGGCGAATCTCCGGTCGCGAGATCGCTCAGCGCATCGGCGTTTCCGAGGCAACTGTCAGTAGGCGCCTCGCCACCCTTGAGGAAGAGGGGTTGGTTGTGGTCCGCGGCTTCATCGAGCCAAAGTCCGTTGGGTGCACTGGGCTCTCGCTTGCGCGGTTCGTTGTGGACGGCGACTCAGCCGCAGCAGCCAGTGCGCTCGCCCGCCAGACAGGGTTTCACCGAGTTTCACGCGTCGATGGCGGACAGCAGCTCACCGCTCTCGTTGTTGGATCGACCTCCGCAAAGGTGCTCGACCACATCGACATCGCGCTGTCCACGATCTCGATGCTTCGCCTTGAACGAGCCAGCGAAGTCCTCTGCGTGCTTCCGCCTGGCTGCACCGCACCAGATGCGTTCACGATCGCGGACGCACGCGTCCCGCGGCAGGCAGCCATCCAATCAAAGCTTCTGCAAGCGGTCCAGACCAACATTCGACAGAGTCTCAACCATGTCAGCGAGGCGATCAAAGCGTCGCCCTCGGCCACCCGCGCCAATCTCCAACGAATGATCGAGACGAGAGTCGTGCGCCCAGTGGTGGCGACCAACCCACACTTCATGGGTACGCCCGTCGTGACTCAACTGCGGATGAGCCCGCGCGCGGCTTTCCGTGAAGGTCTCACAATGGTTCGTGAACTCCTGCCGCATGCATGGATCTTTCAGTGCATCGACAATGAGAGCATCGTTGCCGAGAGCGCGTTTGAGTCCTTCGAGGCAGTGGAACTCCGTGCTGCGGCGATTCGCAACGCGCTTGCGAACGCCGACGTGTCGGCGCACCTCCTGCTCGAGGTCCACAGCGACCTCTTTGATTGGTGGTGCGATTCGCCGTGCAAGTCGGCGAAATGACCGAGCGCCCAAGTTGCGCTGCGGGGGGCTCGGGGACATCGGCAGCGCACACCGCACGGACGAGGTGCGAATAGGATTCCGTTGATGGCGCTGCCGATTTCAGTGGACGACATCGATGCCGCGGCGCGGCGCATCGCTCCATGGATTCGGCGGACACCAGTGATGGTGTGCCACCACCTCGACCACCTCGCAGGGCGATCGCTGACCTTCAAGTGCGAGAACTTCCAGCGAACAGGATCGTTCAAGTTTCGCGGAGCCAGCAACGCCGTGATGCTGCTCGACGAAGGCACGGCGCGGCGCGGTGTCGTCACCCACTCGTCTGGGAATCACGCGCAGGCCCTCGCGAAGGCTGCGGCGCTGCGCGGCATCAGCGCGCATGTCGTCATGCCGCGCGACTCCGCTTCTTCCAAGGTGGCTGCCGTGCGCGCGTTCGGTGGCACGATCGTTTGGTGCGAACCCACGCTCGCGGCGCGCACGACGACTGCCGCAGAAGTGCTCGCCCAGACGGGCGGAACGCTCATCCCGCCTTACGACCACCCCGCCATCATCGCGGGACAAGGCACCATTGCCCTCGAACTGCTCGAGCAAGCGGCGGATCTGGATGCGCTGGTGGTTCCCGTCGGCGGTGGCGGACTGATGTCGGGCATCGCCACCGCCATGCGGGCGCGGGCGCCGCGGGTGCGGATCATCGGCGCTGAACCAGCGGCGGCGGCAGACGCCGTTGCATCGAAGCGCGCGGATGCCCGACAGCCGGCGTTCGAGCAGCCAACGATTGCCGACGGACTCCGCACGGCACTCGGCGATCTCACCTGGCCGATCATCCGCGAATGCGTCGACGAAATCGTTGCGGTCTCCGAGAATGAGATTCGGCGGGCGCTGCACCTGGTCCTCGAACGGATGAAGGTCGTGATCGAGCCGAGTTCGGCAGTCGGCGTTGCAGCCGTCCTCGGACCGCTCCGCAGTCGAAGTGAACTCGGGCGCGTTGGCGTGGTCCTGTGCGGAGGGAACATCGACCTCGTCCGCCTTCCAGAACTGATCCGAGTGACGGACGAAGCGTCGACATGAACCCGCAGCGCCCTTCGCTCGCCGCCCCACCTGTGCCTCGCTGGCGTTCACCGCACACGCTCGCGGTCCTTGTCGCAGCGCTCGGGTACTTCGTCGATGTCTACGACCTCATTCTCTTCAATGTGGTTCGGTGGGACAGCCTCGCGGACCTTGGACTTCCCCCCGAACGCGCAACATCGACTGGCATCTGGCTCCTCGATCTCCAACTGATCGGCATGGTGGTCGGCGGCGTCGCATGGGGAATGCTGGGCGATCTTCGCGGGCGTGCTTCCGTGCTCTTTGGTTCCATCATTCTCTATTCGACGGCCAATCTCTTGAACGCAGGCGTGGGCGCACAGAGCGGTGCGCTCGCGTTCATGGGGCAGTTCGATGCCATCACCGCGTACGCGGTGCTGCGATTCCTCGCAGGTGTTGGGCTCGCAGGAGAACTCGGCGCGGGCGTGACGCTCGTCGCTGAACTCTCGACTCAAAATGGCCGCGGACTCGCCATCGCACTCATCGGTGCCGTCGGCGTGGTGGGAGCGGTCGTTGCAGGCGTGGTCGGCGAACTCGCGGGCTGGCGCATGGCGTATCTCATCGGCGGCGTCATGGGGCTGGCGCTGCTCGGCCTTCGATTCGGCGTCTTGGAAAGCGGGATGTTCCGCTCGCTGGAGCGTGCATCGCCGCTGCAGTCGCGCGGACTGCTGCCGCTTCTGCGCAGTCCGCGCCTGCTGCTTCGCATGATGCTCGTGGTGCTCGCAGGGTCACCAATCTGGTTCACGCTCGCCGTGCTTGTTGCCCTGGCGCCACGCATCGCGAAGGACATGGGCATGGATCCGCCACCGCGCCCCGGCGTACTCGTGGCGCTCTACTACAGCGGCGCGGTTGTCGGCGACATGGCGAGCGGACTCCTTTCACAGTGGATGCGGTCGCGACGGAAGGCGATGGCGATGTTCATGACTGGCACGGCGGTCGGATCCGTGCTCATGTTGACCGTCGGCGCACACAGCGCGTGGTGGTACGGGGCCATGTGCGTCATCACTGGCTTCTGCAGCGCCTATTGGATCGTCACCATCACGATGGCAAGCGAACTCTTCGGCACGAATGTTCGCGCGACCGTGACAACGACGGTTCCCAACCTGATCCGCGTGTCGGCAGTGCCGGTGACGGCGCTCTTCATGCTGCTTGCGGTGCGCATGAATGCCGTGACCGCCACTGCGCTGACCGGCGTCTGCTGCTTCGCTGCCGCTGGCGTCGCGCTGTGGGCTCTCCCCGAGCCTTTCGGGCGCGATCTCGACTTTCGGGAACCCTGACGCGCGCCGTCTACCTGGCAGGCGCGACAGGCGCCGCGATCAGTGCATCGATCCGCTCGAGCCTGCGTCGATGCTGGTCGCGCGTCGGCTCGATTCGCGTGAGCGCGAGAACATGTCGGCGTGCTGCAGGCAGGTCGCCAGCCTCCACCGCGCATGCGGCGGCCAGTTCGCGCGTGGGCGCATCGAACGGATCAATCCGCGCCGCTCGTTCCGCTGCGGTGAGCGCCGCCCGCGGCTGCTTGCGGAGGCGTTCGATGCGAGCCAACTCAAGCGCGAATGCCGGGTCCGCATCTTCGCGAGCATCGAGAAACGCCAAGTGATCACGCGCCTCATCCCACCGCTGCGCGTCGATCGCCTCGGCAGCGAGCCGCCGTCGAGGCCACGGATCGAGCGGGCGCGCGAGCGCATACTTGCGAAGCAGCGCAGTCGCCGACTCTGGAAGCGCCGTCGTCGGCGCGTTCCCCTGAGGCGGCGCATCCCCGCCACCGTCTTGCGCCGCATCCGCATCGCGAACCGCGCGGCGCGCGGCGAGTTCAAGGAGATCGGGGTGCAGCGGATGCTGCTCGACCAATTGCGCAAGTCGCTCAGGCGAAACCAAGTCGCCCATCGCGCTGCCGTCCGCCGCTTCAGCCGCTTCACGCGCCGCTGCCAGCAAGTCGGCCAGCGACGGCTCGGCGGCAAGTCCCCACGACTTCACCTGTGCCGCAGCCCATGCCTTGAAGTCCGACATGAACTGCTCGCGCGAAATGCCGAGCACGGCAACGAACGCATCCGACTCCCGTTCGCCGCGCGCCGCACGATCGAGCAGCTGCGTGATCGTCGCCTGTCCGTACGCCTCGCGCATGAACTGCACCATCCAATGTCCCTGTGCATACGCTTGTGAACGGTCACTCGGTTTCTTCGGTCGCACGAACGCCCACTTGATCTCATCGAGATCGAAGAGCGCATCTTGTTGCAGCGCACGCGCAAGCAACTCGTAGGTTGGCCAGTCGCGTTCGCGGCGCTCGGTATCGACGGCGACGGCCTCGGTGAACCAGTGCGGAATGCGATTTGCCGTGCGGTCGAGCGTGACCGTGTGCACGAACTCATGCCGCAGCGTGTCGAGCCAATCGAAGCGCCCGATCGATCCACCCGTCCCGCCCTCGCGCGGCGGCTCGAGCGCGATGACGGGTCCTGTGCTCGCCGCAACCGTGTGAATCTGCGGCATTCCCGTGATGCGCACGCCGAAGTGGCGATGATCCGGCATCAGTTCGATCGTGGTGCGTTCCCGCGGCACATGATCAAACCGCTTCGTCACCTCGGCATGCATCGCCTCCAACTGCGCGGGCATGTCCTCGGCGAGCACTTCATCCACTCCGGGCTTGCAGCGCACGCGAAAGTGCTCGCTTTCCCAGACTCGCCACCCCAACAGTTCCTCCAGGAGCATCTTGCTGAAACGCACGCGCTTGTCGTAGGGATCAAGCCGCTGCGCCTCGGTCAGCGCATCGAGCGCCTCGCGGTCGCGCCCCGCCTGCATCTCCAGCAGACCCAGTTCGTTCCGCGGTGCACTCCACGCCGGTTCACGCCGCGCCGCTTCCGCGAGCACATCTGCGGCCTCGCGGTATTGCCGCGCCAGCGCGAGGAATCGCCCCACCACCATCCACGCGCTGCCGCTCCCGGGCGCTCGCGCATCAGCAAGCGCAAGCGCAGCGCGCATCGCATCGAAGTCGTAGGTCAGTGCCTTCGCGGCTGCTTCGAGCGCCAAGCCGTCTGACCACTCGGGTGCAGCAGCGCGAGCGGCGGCGAGCGCTTCCAGTGCGGCAGCTGGATCGAAGCGGCAGCACGCTGACTCTGCTCGAAGCCGCGCCGCGCCAAGACATGGCTGCGCGACATCGATGCTGCCCGCTGCTTCGCACATCGCGGCCGCAGCGCGCTCCGCACCATCGAAGTCAAATCCCATCAGTGCGATCTCGCCGAGCACCTCCCATGCAGCGCTGCTCCGCGGGTTGAGCGCAAGTGCCTCGCGCGCTGCCGCCACGGCATCGTCGGCGTTGTGCTTGGCATGCAGGAACTCTGCCTCCACGACTCGCGCCCGCCAGTTGAGCCGATCGATCGTCCGAGCCTGCGACAAAGCCTCCAAGATCGCTTCGCAAGCATCGGTATCCGCGCCAACCACGCGCGACAACACGATCATGGCGCGCGCAGCCGCCACCAGTTCGGTGGATTCCCTGCACTTGCCATCGGCAACATCGCGCACCGCCTCCTCTGCAGCGGAACGCGCCTCGTGCGAGCGACCGAGCGCCAGAAAACACTCCGCTCGCTGCGCCGAAGCAACACATCCAGGCAGATCCGTCAGCACCTCGATCGCCGCGCCGTGCAAGCCCTGATCCGCCAACGCCTCTGCCGCGACCAAGGGCGAAACGCCCATCGGCAGCTCACGCGATCGCACGACTGCACTCGGTATGCCCGCATCGACCGCGGCGCGCGCGCGGAGATCAGCATCCGCCAAGTCTTCTTCGGTCCACTGCCCAAACTCCACCCGTGCCCGTGAACGCTCGGCGGCAGACCGCGCGGGAGCATCGATCGCCATGCGCGCAGCGGGCGACAGCTGCACCTCCTTCGGCACCGCGGACCCCTGTGCGGACGCGCGCCCGCTGCAGCACAGCACCAGAGCGGCAACACGCAGCGCACGATGCGCTTGGTCCACGAACGGAAGCGCTTTCATCACTGCAAGCCTATCCACGCGGCTCACGTGGAGGCTGCGCAGGCGACGCTTCGCCATCGGCACCACTTGGCGGCAGTGGGCGTTCATCCACGCGCCAGCCCGTCATGTCGGGAAGTGCGATCACCGCTGCCTGACTTTCATCGATGCCGCCATCGATCACGCTCTCGCGCAGCAGGACACGCTCCGTGTCGCCATTGGGCCTCGTCAGCTCCACGCCGCGCGGCGCGAGCGTGGCGCCGTCGAACACGAGCACGACGCTCCGCATGTTGCGGTGCGCCACCGTCCCTTCACGCGGAACCAATCGCAGCGCAAGAAGTCCATCGGGCGTGCTGCGCAGCGTCTTGAAAAAGCCGTGATCGGGGATCGCTGCATCGGACACCATGTACTCGCGCTCGATCGCAGCGCGCGGCTGACCGAGCGGAACAACGAACGGTCCCTCACCGATCCGAAGCGGATCGAATGCACCGCCCGCTCGGACCAATTGACGCTTGACAGCCTGCTTTCGAGTTGGATCAATTTCGATCAGCCATCCATCCTGAAAGAGGAAACGCCGACCATCCGTCGTTCCGCGCCCCGATGCATCGATGAACTCGTCCACCACGATCCCGATGCTGTTCCACAAGCCGCCGCCGCCCTTCATCACGATGCGCGCGCGGCGCACCTCCCGCTCCTCGGTCAATGCACTGAACTGCTCGACGACGATGGATGCAGTGAACTCGCGCATCGTTCGCCCGCGCTCCTCCAGTCGATCGAGCAGCACGGTGGCCGATGAGGACGATGACTGCGATGACGCTGGAGCGGTTGTCGAATCAGGCGCGAGCGCAGGTTTCGCCGCACTTCCCGCAGACTCGCATTCAGCTTGCGGCGCAGCGCCGCACGCCACGCAGAGCATGCAGAACGCGCCGAACATGCACGGAATGACGGCGATGGGATTCATGCGATGGGTACCCGTTCAACAATCTCGAGCCCGAACCCCGGCAGCCCAGGGAGGGTTCGCGGATGATCGGTCAGCAAGCGAATCTGGCGAACGCCGAGATCCCTGAGGATTTGCCCGCCGATGCCAAACTCACGCTGGTGCACTGGATGCGACTTTGCTCCAACCCCACCCGACCCGACAAGGTTCGGCAGGTTCACATCCGCATCGGCGCCGCCAGTGCGAACCTGGTGAATCATCTGAAAGAGGTCCGCCCCCTCCGACAATGTCCGCAGGTACACCAGCGCACCCTTGCCCGCCTTGCGGATCGCGCGAAGCGAGGCACGCAGCGTGTCCTGTCCGCAGCGATCGGCACCAGCGGCATGCACGCTGAAGATGTCGCTCAGGACATCACGGCGATGCATGCGAACGAGCACGGGATCTGGATGCTGGATGGGAACGCCATCGTCGCCGCGCGCTCCCACTCCGCCGAGGCACAATGCCAGATGCGGCTGGGGGTCAATCGCACTCTGCCACGCGAACAACTGGAACGCTCCCTCGGGCGTCTCGACCGTCGTCCCCGATTCAGGTGACAGTCGACGCACCAATGTCTCGCGCTTGAGTCGATGCTCAATCACCTGCTCGACGGAACAGATCAGGAACCCATGCTCGCGAGCCATCGCCCGAAGGTCATCCATGCGCGCCATCTCGCCGTCTGCACGGACAACTTCGATGATGCATGCGGCCGGCACCAGACCAGCGAGGCGACAGAGGTCGACCGAACCCTCCGTCTGGCCAGTACGCACGAGCACACCCCCATCGCGCGCGCGCAGCGGATTGATGTGCCCAGGGCGCACGAGGTCATCGGCGCGCGTGTCAGCCGCAGCGATCAGGCGAATGGTCGCAGCGCGGTCACGCGCACTGATCCCCGTTCCAACACCGTGCCGCGGGTGTCCGTCCACCGACACCGTGAACGCCGTCCCTCGCACACTGGAGTTCGAACCGACCTGCGGGTGCAGGTCGAGCCGATCGCAGATCGATCCATCGAGCGCAACGCAGAGGTATCCCCCCGCAAGTCGCGTCAGGCTGTTCACCAGTTCTGGCGTCACGTGCTCCGCTGCGCACACCAAGTCCCCCTCATTCTCGCGCTTCTCGTCATCCACGAGGATCACGATGCGACCGGCTCGAAGGTCGTCGAGCACCGCAGGGATGGGAGCGAAGTCCGACAAGGGGATCGCGGCACTTTATCCTCCGCCCATGCCCTCCACAGCGACCCGACCCCGTCGTGCACGCGCAGCGAGCGCGTCGCCCGCGCAGCGCGCACGAATCGCTCGCGAAGTTCGGCTCCTCGAACTCACGAGCCTGCCAACGGCCGCCGGGCACGAGGAGCGCGTGATGGCTTGGATCGACGGTTGGCTCGATCCGATGCGAGGCCGTCTCGATGTCCGCCGCGACGAGGCGGGCAACTACCTGATCCAGCGCAAGGATCGTCAGCGCGGCGCACAGCCGATGCTGGTGACCGCGCACCTCGATCATCCAGCATTCATCGTGACGCGTCAAAGCGGTACCTCGGCCGAACTGGAGTTCCGCGGCGGCGTTCACGATCCATACTTCGTCGGCACCGGCATCGAAATCATCGACTTTGCGGGGCGCGCCACACCCGCCACCATCACGGCGCTCCGTGCGGACGCCAAGCCGTTCAAGCGAGTGACTGCCAAGATCCAGGGGCGCATGCGTGGTGCGCCGGCTGTCGGCGACATCGCTCGGTGGCTCCTACCCGCGCCGCGCATCGTGCACCGCGCGGTCGGCGCGGCAACGCCCAGTGGAACGCCGCGCGATGTGCGCGTGATCGAGACCCATGCGTGCGACGATCTCGCGGCTGTCGCTGCTGCGTGCTGTGCATTCGACGCCATGGTCCGTGCACCGTGGGCGCGCAACATCGGACTGCTCTTCACCGTGGCGGAAGAAGTGGGATTCATCGGCGCCATCCATGCCGCCCGCGGATCGCTGCTCCCGCGCGGGGCTCGCCTGCTGTGCCTCGAGAATTCGAGGAGTTTCCCGCACGATTCGCCCATTGGCAACGGCGCCATCCTGCGCGTGGGCGATCGCCTGAGCGTCTTCGACTCGGCATTCACGAACGCGCTCGCGCGCGAGTTCACCAAGCACGGCAAGACCTCCGCTTCGTTCCACTGGCAGCGGAAGCTCATGGCGGGCGGCGCGTGTGAAGCCACCGCGTTCGCAGCGCACGGGTTCGAGTCAACATGCCTCTGCCTGCCGCTCGGCAACTACCACAACATGGCGGACATCGACGGCGTTCTCGGCGGCGTGCGACCCGCCCGCATCGCACCCGAGTTCGTCGCACTGGACGACTGGCACTCACTCGTCGAAATGCTGCTGCTCGCTGCGCGCTGGCACGCGCGCCACGGCGTCGCAACCAAGCGCACGGCGGCCGACGCCGCGCATCCAGACCGCGCGCTGATGGATCGCATCTACCGCAAGGCATCGCATGTGCTGGGCGGCTGATCCCATGACCGCACCGCACGGCGAATCAACTCCAGCCGCCCTTCGCGGCGCAGCAGCGCTTCCAGCGAAGCTCGACGCAGCACTACGCAGCGCGCTCGTCAGCGCGCTCGGCGAAGCGGGTGCCGCGGCAGATCCAGCACTGAAGGCGGCAACGCAACCGCGCTTCGGCGATTTCCAGGCGAACTTCGCCATGGGGCTCGCGAAGTCGCTCGGGCGGAATCCGCGCGAACTCGCGCAGGAGGTCCTCGCGGCGGGCGCGGCGGCGCTCGAACCGCTCTGCGAGAAGCTCGAAGTGGCAGGACCAGGGTTCGTGAACATCTCGCTGCGGCCGTCGATCATCGCCGACGCACTGCAGGAGATGGACAACGACACGCTCGGCGTTCCGACGCCAGGCCGCGGACGACGCGTCGCCGTCGATCTGTGTGGCGTCAATGTCGCGAAGCAGTTGCATGTCGGTCATCTGCGCGCGTCGATCATCGGCGACTCGATGGCACGCCTGCATGAGCGACTCGGCTGGACCGTGTTTCGCCAAAACCACCTCGGCGACTGGGGCTTGCCCATCGCGATGACACTCGCCTCGCTCGAGCGCGCGGCGGTCGATCTCTCGCGCATCACGCTCGACGACCTCAACAGGGCGTACCGACGCGCGCAAGCAGAGGGGCGCGACGACGAAGCTGGACTCGCTGCCGCGCGCGAAACCCACGCAGGACCCCACCGCATCGCTGAACTCGAAGCGCAGCACGAGGGCGCATCCGCTCTCCTCGCGCACACGCATGAGACGCTCCGTCGACTGCAGGGCGGCGATCAAGCCACCGTCGCTGCCTGGCAGCGCCTGATCGCCGTCACGATGCGGGAAGTCTTCGAGACAGCGGCAACGCTCGGCGTGCTGCTGGACGACACGCACAGCCGTGGCGAGAGCTTTTTCCGCGATCAACTCGCGCCCACGGTCGATGCATTCGTGCAGGCGGGTCTCGCCGAGCGCGATCAGGGCGCACTCATCGTGCGCTTCGCGGACCGTGAACGCCCCCTGCTGATCCAGAAGTCCGATGGCACGAGCCTCTATGCCACCACCGATCTCGCCGCGGCGCATTACAGGATCGCGAAGCTGGGTGCCGAGCGCGTCATCTACTGCGTCGATGCGCGGCAGCGCGACCACTTCCGCGATGTCTTCGACGCGATCCACGCCATCGGCTGGGACCGTCTACCAAGCGGTCGCACCGCTGAGATGATCCATGTCGCCTTCGGCGCCGTCCTCGGCGCGGACAAACGCCCGCTGAAGACTCGAAGCGGTGAGAACTTCACGCTGAAGGCTCTCCTCGACGAAGCCGTCGGGCGCGGTCAACGCGAAGTGCGCGCACGCGCACAGCAGCCCGATGCCCCCACCGCCGGCTTGCAGCCCGCGGAACTCGATGCCATCGGACAGGCGGTTGGCATCGCCGCCATCAAGTACGCGGACCTGTCGAGCGATGTCAGCCGCGACTATGTGTTCGATCTGGACCGCATGGTCTCCTTCGAGGGCGAGACCGGTCCCTACGCGCAGTACGCGCACGCGCGAATCACTGGCATCCTTGCAAAGGCCGGCGCGTCATCGACCGCGGCACCGCTTCGCCTCGCCGCCGCGGAGGAACGCGCGCTTGCGCTCATGCTGCTCCGCTACGCCGCAGCCGTGCAGGACGCGGCGGAGCAGTGCGCCCCGAATCGCCTCGCCGCGTTCATCTTCGAACTCGCGAATGCGTTCAACGCGTTCTACCAGTCATGCCCCGTGATCAAGGAGCCTGACGCCGTGCTGCGCGCTTCCCGACTGCGACTGTGCGACATCACGCGGCGCGTCATCGCGGATGCGCTTTCGCTGCTCGGCATTGCTGCGCCAGATCGGATGTGAAACATGCCCCACCGATTCCCAAACCTCTGCCTCGTCCGTCACCCGCTCATCGCGCACAAGTTGTCGTTCATCCGTGAACGACACACCAACTCGCGCGATTTCAGGCGCCTCCTGTCGGAGATCGCCGCGCTGATGACCTACGAGGCCTTCCGCGAATTCACGACCAGTCCGTGCGAAGTGGAAACGCCGCTCGAGCGTGCATCCGCGGAGCGCATCACGGCGCCCATCACCATCGTCCCAGTGCTGCGCGCAGGGCTCGGCATGACGCGCGGCGTGCTCGACCTCGTGCCGGAGGCCCGCGTGGGGCACATCGGCATCCGTCGCGATGAAACCACTGCGTTGCCGATCGGCTACTACACAAGGCTTCCCGCGGACATCGCAAGCGGTCCCGTGATCCTCGTCGACCCGATGCTCGCGACAGGGGGCTCGAGTTCGCACGCGCTCACGATCCTGCGCGACGCGGGCTGCATGGACCTTCGCCTGATCTGCCTCGTGGCGGCGCCGGAGGGTGTCGGCAGGCTGCTCCTCGACCATCCCACCGTGCGCGTGTATGCCGCAGCACTCGACCGCGAACTCGACGAAGACTGCTTCATCCGCCCTGGGCTGGGCGATGCAGGCGACCGCGCTTACGGCACGGAGTGAACGCCCTTCGCGTTCACGCAGTGCCTCCATCGCGCTGCCATGGCACGTCGGGAACACCGCGCACGGCGTTCGCACGACGAGCCATCGCGAAAAGCAAGTCGCCGATGCGGTTGAGATAGCGAATCGGTTCTCCACCGATCGGCTCATCGCCGTGCAATGAAACGAGCAGTCGTTCCGCCCGTCGACACACCGTGCGCGCGACATGCAGTCGCGAGGCGAGCTCACTGCCCCCCGGCAGGATGAATGTGCGGATCGCCTCGTTGGCCCCGTCCACTTCGTCGATGAATCGCTCCGACTCCTCGATGTGGCGATCCCCGATCCGCTGCACACGAGCCTCGGTGGGCGCACCCACGGGCGTGGCAAGATCAGCGCCGAGATCGAACAGCCGCGACTGGAGCTGCAGCAGAATCTCCCGCAACCGCGCCTCCGCGGGATTGTCCGTGTTGCACGCGGCCACGCCGAGCCCCAGCCAGGAGTTCAGTTCGTCGACCGTGCCGTACGCCTCGATGCGCGGATGATGCTTCATCACCCGGCCACCGCCGTAAAGTCCGGTTGTTCCATCATCACCCGACCGCGTGTAGAGCTTCATGCGTTTCCTCCTGCACCAACTGGATGCGGTCCCTCCACAGCCTCGTCTGGGTGCATGACAAACTGCGGGGGCAGCATCTCGGTGCCGCGCGCACTTGCGCAGCTGACGATGAACCCAGTGCGCAGCGCGCCCGCGGACCAGAGCCCAGTGCGGCTCAGGACGATCAGCCCGACCTGCTGGTGCGACTGTGGGCGGAACCGCCGCTCGATGCGAGACAACACTTCATGCACCGCCTCGCTCGGTGTTGCGCCGCGCCGCATGCACTCGACAGCCAAGAATGATCCGTTCACTCCCATCACCATCTCGCCCGTCCCCGTAGCAACTGCGCACCCCGCCTCGGGATCGACATACAGCCCATGACCGATGATGGGAGAGTCGCCAACCCGACCCGCCAACTTGAACGGCAGTCCACTTGTCGAGCACGCGCCCGCGAGCGCGCCGCTGCGATCGATCGCGAGCACGCCAACCGTGTCGTGCGGCGTTTCGCGTTCTTCGGGATGTCGCATGGTTGGATGCCCATGGCATGCATCGGGAGGTGACGCGAACAACTGACCTGATGCTGGTCCCGCATCAACAGGTCGTCCGACTGGCTCACCCAATCGCCAACGCTGCCATGCCTGCGCTGCCGCGGGGGAAAGGAGATCGGTCGAAGGCATGTCCATGACATCGGCGAATGCGTCGGCACCCTCACCTGCAAGCATCACATGCGCGGTGCGCTCCATCACCTTTCGCGCGAGGTCGGTGACGAAGAGATGACGCGCGACCGCGCAAACCGCGCCGCAGCGCTCCGGCGCAATCATGACCGCGGCGTCAAGGGTCATCTTGCCGGTCGCATCGGGAAGCCCCCCGAATCCCACGGAGTCAATCGTTGGGTCTGCCTCGGCATCGCGCGCCACGCCGCAGACCGCGTCAAGCGCGCTTCCACCCGCCGCCAGTGAAGGAAACGCTGCCCGACAGCCGCGCGCCGAGAAGCTCCATGTCGAAAGGATGAGGGGAGTGGGTTGGTCGGGCTCAGGAGACATCCGAGGCCTTTCGCTCTTGCAGCAACGGCGTCGACCGCCGTCAATTTTTGGCTCTTTGGAGCATACTCCCATCGGCGCTGCCGTATTGTGATGGCGAGGTTCCTCGGACCTCTCAACTCCAAAGCGCCGTGCAACCCCGTTGGTGCTTCCATTGCATTCGCCGTGGTGACGGCCTAGACTCCCGTGACGGGGAAGGTTGGTTGACTCGATTGGTTTGTGAGGCCTTTCCAAGCGCCTCGTGCAGGTTCGCCTCTTTAAGGATCAAGAACACATGAAGATCTCCGTAGCTCGCCGTGCCTTCACGATCATTGAACTGCTCGTGGTGGTGTCCATCATCTCGCTGCTGTTGGCCATTCTGGTGCCTGCCCTCGGTCGCGCTCGCGATGCGGCACTGATCACGCAGTCCATCGGCAACCTCAACACCATGAAGGCAGCCAACATGACCTACGCAGCGGATTGGTCAGACCGCCACTTCACGGCGATGCCCGATGACGCAGGATTGGTTGGCGGGAACTGCACGGCCTATGTGGCGCAGGTGGCGTGCCCATCACAGCAATTGCTCGGCTTCGACAGCGACGGAGGGCTGTGGGGCTACTGGATCGCGGGCGCGCTCTGCCCTCAGGGCGTCGGGCAGTGCGGCAATTGGGCAGTCCTCGAGCCGTTCACCTTCGCGGCACCAGGCAGCGGTGGCACCGGCACAACTGGAACCAACCCCTACACGGATTGCTTCGGTGCATATCAAATGCCGAATACCAAGGCATTCAATCCTTATGTGAACAACCGCTTCTACGACAAGAGCTATTACGCCCCGAAGGACACGGTTGGTACCACGGCCTGCGAGTTCGGCTTCGAGAACGAGGGCGAGTACACGCCGAATCCGACGAACAATCAGTTCATCACTTTCCCGACTTACATCTGGAGTCCAGTCAACATGATGGCCCCAGGCGTTTTCAGCAACAAGCAGGTGAACTCGGCCCAGTGGGGTCGCCCAAATCAAGCTGGACCTGGTGGCTTCAAGGCTCCGTCCTTCGGCTTGGCGAACAACCCAGAACTCAAGGTGATGATGATGGAAAAGCTCTGGCTGCAGAACCGCGGCAAGGCACCAGGCCTCAACGGCAACTTTGCGACGCCACGATCTTGGCTTTTCAACGAGGCGTACAACTCTGCACCGGCATGCCTCTTCATCGATGGGCACACCCAGGTGTGCGCGATGAACACCGCCGTCAACGATGACACTCGTACCGCCACCCAGAACAACGCTGACAGTTCGATTGCCCAGCAGGCCAAGGGACTGTGGCACAAGGGCACTCCCTGCGGCGCAGGTGGATGGTTCTCAGCCGGTGCTGGCTACGACCCGCTGATTGACATGCGTCCGACCAGCTTCGGCATCCTGACCGTTGAAGGCATCATCGGTCGCGACATCCTCAAGGCAGGCAACTAACAGTTCAACCTGCTGAATCCGACGGAACCCAAGGCGCCGCGCAGCAATGCGCGGCGCTTTCATTTTCGGGTTTAGACTCCCATCCCTGATGAGTCTGAACAATCAACCGATGGTCCTCCCGCCCGACGCCTCCGAGCGAGAGCGGCAACCACCCGGGCTGTTCCTCCTGTTCTTCGTTGAAATGTGGGAGCGCTTCTCCTTCTACGGGATGCGAGCGCTGCTGACCTTCTACCTGATCAAGGGTTTTCTCCAAGCGCGGGATGACGATGCCTATGCGATCTACGGTGCATACGGCGCGCTCGTCTACGCGACCCCCTATCTCGGCGGCATCTTTGCCGACCGCTTCATCGGCGCGCGGCTTGCCGTGATCTGGGGCGGGCTGCTCATGGCCGCGGGACACCTCCTGATGTCCATTGAGGCGGAGTGGGCGCTGTTCGGCGCACTTGCCTTGCTCATCTGCGGCAACGGATTCTTCAAGCCCAACATCTCCACCATGGTGGGGCGACTGTACGGGCCGCGCAGCCCCGCCCGCGACGCAGGCTTCACCATCTTCTACATGGGAATCAATCTCGGTGCCGCGCTGGCGCCACTGGTCTGCGGATACATCGGCGAAACCTATGGTTGGCACTACGGGTTCGGGCTGGCGACGATCGGGATGCTGCTTGGTGTTGGCACCTTTCTCGCACCAATGGGCGCAGCCCGCGCCCTCATCCTGCTCACCTCGCTCGCGATCGTGATCACGATGTTCTGGGCAGCGAAGGACGACAGCGTGCAAACGCTCCTGAACCTGCCCATCGCGCTCGCCCTGCTCAGCGCAGGCGTCGTGAGTTTCATGCGCCTCGGCGCCGGCAGCATCCCAGCGGATCTCGGCTGCCCTCGAACCGCAGATGGCGCTCCGAGCGCGCCGAAGTACCTCGGACGCATTGTGGTGGGAACGCTGATCGCCATCCCAGCAATTGCTTGGCTTGTCGCATCGCAGGTCGATGGGTTCACGATCTCGGGGATGTCCGTGAACGCGGGCTCCACGGCCGAGCCGTTCGTCATTCGTCCGGCCACTTGGCTGCTCAACATCGTGGGAGTCGTCGCGTTCGGGTCGATCATCGCCGTGGCGATCAAGTCGCCGCGGATCGAGCGCGATCGATTGCTCGTGATCGTCGTGCTGTGCTTCTTCTCGATGCTCTTCTGGGCGTTCTTCGAACAGGGCGGATCGAGCGTCAACAACTTCACGGACCGCAACATCGATCGGGTGACATCGGGCACGAGCGTCGTTGCGGGGAACACCTACTCGGATGTTGCCGTCACGCAGGAGTTCCTCGGCGTTGAAGTGGCTGGCCGCACATGGACGCTGCGCGACATCGAAGTCGCGCAGCGCACCGAAATGCAACCCCCAGAGCGCGCGGGCTGGACGATCCTGGATTTCGTTGCGACGAAGCAGGATGTCGATGCTGGTGTTCGTGTTGATGGACAGCCAGTGATTGCAGGGAACAAGTACACGGTGGCGATGTCGTGGCGCGAGTTCCTGCAGTCGCCCCACCTGCCCGCGGAACGAACGACGGAAGCAGAAGTCCTGCCGCAATTGCCCGATGCGGAACGCGCCGCTGCAGGACGAGTCACATTCATCGCCGAGAGCGGCGATGTGCAGCAAGGGCTCGACGTTGGCGGCAACGAGATCAAGGCCAGCGTGTTCCAGGCCGTGAATCCGACATTCATCCTGCTGCTTGGACCGATCTTCAGTTGGCTGTGGCTGACGATGGGGCGCCGAGATCCGTCACCCGCCGTGAAGTTCGCACTCGGCATCTTCCAACTCGGGCTTGGTTTTGGTTGCTTCTGGGTGGGTGCACAGGGTGCCGATGCCAACGGCATGGTGCGGATGGAATGGCTGCTGCTGGGACTCTTGCTGCAGACGACCGGCGAACTCTGCCTCTCGCCCGTGGGGCTTTCGTTGGTCACGAAGATCTCGCCCATGCGGATGGTCTCCACCATCATGGGAGCGTGGTTCCTTGCAACATCGTTCAGCCACATGCTCGCGGCATCCATCGCAGCGCTGACTGGTGTCGAAGCAAGCGAGGGCGGTTCCATGCCGCCGCCAACCGAAACCGTTCATCTGTACGGGGATGTCTTCGGCATCGTGGCGCTCTCCGCATGCGCTGCGGCAGTTGTCCTGCTCATGCTTTCGCCCTGGCTGCGCGCGCGCATGCACCTCGATGCCGAAGCATCGGCAGTGCAGGCGTAGTGATCCACGCAGGAAAGTGCAGGGCGGGGAGCGGCGACAACAGAAAAGGCCCCGTCCCACAACCGTGGGACAGGGCCTGAATCGCCCGCAACGAGAAGAGACGCCTTCGTGCGCGGGCGGTTGAGCTGGCTGTCAGCTCCCTTGCGAAAGGCAACGATCAGTAATCCATGTCCTCGTCGCCGCCCGCGGGGGCCTTTGCCTTCTTCTCCTTGATGTCGGTGATGGCGCAGTCGGTCGTCAGCAGCAATCCCGCGATGCTCGCGGCATTTTGCAGGGCGACTCGCTCCACCTTGGTCGGCACAATCACGCCGGCCTTCACCAGGTCTTGGTACACGCCGGTCGAAGCGTTGAATCCGAAGTTGGCATCGTCGGACTCCTCGACCTTCTGTGCCACGATCGACCCATCAAGACCACAGTTGGTTGCGATCTGCTTGATGGGCGCCGGCAACGCACGAAGCACGATGTCCACGCCCACGGTCTCGTCGCCTGTGAGGGTCTTCTTGACCTTCTCAAGCGCCTTCCGTGTGCGAAGCACCGCAACGCCGCCGCCAGGCAGGATGCCCTCTTCCACCGCGGCACGACAAGCGTGCAGCGCGTCCTCGACGCGCGCCTTCTTCTCCTTCATCTCGACCTCGGTAGCAGCGCCAACATTGATCTGGGCAACGCCGCCAGCCAGCTTCGCCAAGCGCTCCTGCAACTTCTCGCGGTCGTAGTCGCTCGTGGCGGCTTCGACCTGGCTCTTGATCTGCTCGATGCGACCCTGGATGTCCTTGGTCTTGCCGCCACCCTCGACGATCGTGCAATTGTCCTTGTCGATGGTGATCTTCTTCGCGCGACCGAGTTCGGCAATCGTCACATTCTCGAGTTGGATGCCAAGCTCTTCCATGATCGGCTGGCCGCCGGTAAGGACGGCGATGTCCTCGAGCATGGACTTGCGACGGTCACCGAAGCCGGGTGCCTTCACGGCACAGACCTTCAGCACCCCGCGCAGCTTGTTCACCACCAACATCGCGAGCGCCTCGCCGTCGATGTCCTCGGCAACGATGAGCAGCGCCCGACCCGACTCCGCGACCTTGCCAAGCACTGGCAGCAGATCCTTTGCCGACGAGATCTTCTTCTCGTGGATCAGGACAAGCGCGTCTTCGAGCACGCACTCCATGGCAGCTGGGTTGGTCACGAAATGTGGGCTGAGGTAGCCCTTGTCGAACTGCATTCCTTCGAGCAGTTCCACCTCGGTCTCGAGGCTCTTGCCCTCTTCCACGGTGATCACGCCGTCCTTGCCGACCTTGTCCATCGCCTGCGCGATGATGTCACCGATCTGCGAGTCGTGATTGGCCGAGCATGTGCCGACTTGGGCGATCTCGCGTGAGTTCTTCACGGTCTTGGACTGCTTCTGCAGTTCATCCACGACCGTGCGCACTGCTGCATCGATGCCACGACGCACGCTGTTCGCGTTCGCGCCCGCGGTGATGTTCTTCAACCCCTCGGTGAAGATCGCCTCCGCGTAGATCGTCGCCGTGGTGGTTCCGTCGCCTGCATCCTTGCTGGACTTGCTGGCAACTTCCTTCACCATCTGTGCGCCCATGTTCTCATAGGCGTCTTCGAGCTCGACCTCCTTCGCCACCGTGACGCCGTCCTTGGTGACGGTCGGTGCGCCGAAGGACTTCTCGAGGATCACCACGCGGCCCGACGGACCGAGGGTGACCTTCACTGCCTTGGCGAGCTTCTGCACGCCGCGGAGAATGCGCTCGCGCGCATCGTTGTCGTAACTGATTTGCTTCGCTGTCATGATGAATGCCTCTCTGGGGTTTTCTTGGTTTGTTGTCTTGGCTATGGATCGATCTGGTCTGGAACGGGATCTGCGGCGATCAGTCAATGATGCCGAGAATGTCTTCCTCGGTCATGATGATGAATGTCTCGCCGTCGATCTTGACTTCAGTGCCGGAGTAGCTGCTGAACAGGACGGTGTCGCCCTTCTTCACGGTGAACGGCATGTACTCGCCCGAGTCCTTCTTCAGGATTCCGTTGCCGAGCGCAACGATCTTTCCCTGCTTGGGCTTTTCCTTTGCGCCCTCTGGCAGGAAGATGCCTGACTCCGTCTTCTTCTGCGCCTCATCACGCTTGACGAGGACCTTGTCTCCGAGTGGACGAACCTTCATGAGTGAAACCTTTCTGGTTGGGGTGAAGCGGACCGTGCGGTCCGCGAATCGAACAGTGCGAATCTGATGAACAAGCGGAATCCGTTGCAGCGCGGTCAGGAGCCCCCCTGCGGCCATGTGCCGCGATAGTGACGCTCCACAACGCGACGAAGCGTTGCGAGCATGGACTCCAACGGGACGGGTCGCTGCAGCACCGAGAACGCCCCCTCGCGGAGCGCCAATGCAAGCATGCGCCCCATCTCACGGTTGCTGACCTGCGGAGGGTGCACCACCACCACGGGCGGGGATGGGCGCAGCGGACGCAGCAATTGCAGGATGCGCGCACCAAAGGAACTGTTGGCTGGCGTGGCGTCGGATTCGTCGGCTGGGGTCAACAGATCCACCACCGCAATGTCGACGCGCTCACGAAGGATCACACCATGTGCCTCCCTCGCACTTCGGGTTCGGATGCATCGGATTCCCTGCGGCACGAGCAGTGCGGGCAACTGGTCGGCGAATGTGTCCTCGCGCCATCCGCCGTCGGCCAGAAGCAGGTTCAGGCGGCTCTGGCTATTGGCAGGAGTGCCGTCACCAGGGTTGCCTGAAGCCGCCTCAAGGCGGTCGGCCGATCTGTGAATGCCACGGGTCATGGGAACGCGCCGCGTAGCAAATCCCGTGCCGCCATGGATGGAGTTTGACGCGGAGTTGCGTTCACCCACAAAATCGACCGAATCTGCTCCTGCAAATCCGCTGCCAAAGTGGCGGAGCCGATTGCCCGCCAAGCGATCAACCGAGCCCCCGCTACCTTCAGTCGCATGCTCGACCTTTCCGTTTCAGATGTGCTCTCACGCAAAGACGCAGTGGTCGGTCAGCGCGTGCGATTGAAGGGCTGGGTGCGAACGCGCCGCGACTCCAAGGCGGGCATTTCATTCATCCTTCTTTCCGATGGGTCGTGCTTCGACACGGTGCAGGCTGTGGCGCCGGCAGCGCTCTCGAACTACTCGAGCGAGGTCCTGCGGCTGACCGCTGGCTGCGCCGTCGAGATCGAAGGTGAGGCGGTCGCAAGCCAAGGCAAAGGCCAATCGGTTGAAGTCCAAGCCGATGTCGTCCGCGTCGTGGGGTGGGTCGAAGATCCGGACTCGTATCCCATCCAACCGAAACCGCACTCGTTCGAGTATCTCCGCGATGTCGCGCATCTTCGACCGCGCACCAACACATTCGGGGCAATCGGGCGGGTACGGCACTGCCTTGCGATGGCGGTGCACCGATTCTTCCACGAGCGCGGCTTCTTCTGGATCCACACGCCCATCATCACGGGAAGCGACTGTGAAGGAGCGGGGCAGATGTTCCGCGTCTCGACACTCGACTTGGCCAACATCCCGCGGACACCGCAGGGCGCCATCGACTTTTCGCAGGATTTCTTCGGACGCGAAACGCACCTCACCGTCTCTGGCCAGTTGAATGTCGAGACATGGTGCATGGCGCTCAGCAAGGTCTACACATTCGGCCCGACCTTCCGCGCGGAAAACTCCAATACCAGCCGCCATCTCGCGGAGTTCTGGATGATCGAACCCGAGATCGCCTTCGCCGACCTCGCGCAGGACGCGCAGCTTGCGGAAGATCTGCTGCGATTCATGTTCCGCGCGCTGCTTGAGGAACGCGCCGATGACATGCGTTTCTTCGCCGACAGGATCGACAAGCAGTGCATCGCGCGGTTGGAGCACCTCATCGCATCACCGTTCGAGCGCATGGACTACACCGATGGCATCCGCCACCTCGAAGCTGCTTCATCGAAAGGCAAGCGCTTCGACTTCCCAGTGTCTTGGGGAACCGACCTGCAAAGCGAGCACGAGCGGTATCTCACCGAGGAACTCGTCGGTCGCCCCGTGGTGCTGATGAACTACCCGAAGGACATCAAGGCGTTCTATATGCGCATGAACGAAGACGGCCGAACGGTGGCCGCGATGGACATTCTCGCCCCTGGCATCGGCGAAATCGTCGGCGGAAGTCAACGCGAAGAGCGCCTCGACATGCTTGATCGGCGGCTCGACGAAATGCACTTGGACAAGGCGGCATACGGTTGGTATCGGGATTTGCGGCGATACGGCACCGTTCCGCATGCGGGCTTTGGCCTCGGCTTCGAGCGCGCCATCGTCTACGCAACGGGCATGGCGAACATCCGCGATGTGATCCCTTTCCCGCGCACCCCGAAGTCGTGCACCTACTGAGTCAGGGCGCCGGGTTGCCTGGATACCGTGCCGTCATCGGCGGAATGATCCCTGGGCACAGGCGATCACGGAAGTGCATCCAATCGCGGCGCCATGGTTCGCCCGTTTGATCGGCAGGCTGCGCATAACGGTGACCAACGCCTGCCCCCGGAGGGCCCTGAATGGTGGCAACGAGCGAGGGCTTCTGCAGCGAATAGGACTCGGTGGATCCATCCGCATACGAATAGGTGATGTTCTTCGGATCCCAGAACGCCGGCCAATCAATCCAGCCTTCCCAACCGCCAGATGAGGCCCATGAGCCCGGGTTCGGAGTGCCCTGCGGCGCTGGAGAACCGAGGGGTGGACGCGGGTCAATCACCCAGCCCTGATTGTTGAACGCAAATCCATCGGAGTCATCCTCGATGAGCGTCATGATCGTCTGCGACGGGAATTTGTGATGAACGACATGCGTCGTGCGCCATTCGCGCGGAGTGATCCCCTGCCCGACGAACCAACTGACCCACTTCGTTGACCACTCGTTGCTGTCCTCTGGCACGGTGCCGCCCACAAAGCCGGTGAATGAATAGCTGCGGATGCGCTTCGTCGGATCGAGCGGCGATTTGTAAAGGTTGTTGCTGCCGATGTACGAGTACAGCCGCCCCCCCGAAAGAGCCTTGGCATTGGTGTTTTCGCTGTTGAGTCCGTACTGAAGTTCATCCTGTCCGCTGATGCTCGTACCGTAGGACGCAGTCCAGGAGTGATACGAGTCTTGGTTGGTGCTGCCGTTGTTGATCAGGATCGGCCAAGTCTGTGTTCCGACGGTGAGCGCGTAAGCAAAGTTGACATCCACCGATGTTCGATTGCTCGCATACGCGCCGTTGTTGTCGCTGGCGTAACTCGACTGGGCGAGCGCGATTTGCCGCTGCTGCGAGAGGCAACTCGTGACGCGGGCCAGTGTCTTGACCTTTCCAAAGCCGACGATCACGAGCGCCAACAGCAACCCGATGATGGCGATCACCACCAGCAATTCGGTCAGCGTGAAGCCGCATCGTGCGGCGGCGGGTGGCGTTGAACGGTGGTGAGCGGTCATGGGGATGTGATCGTTTGCTGCATCGACCCTTTCGAGGGTTCTGCCTGCGGCGACAGAGTACCCCCACTCGTTCCATAGACCTGTACGAGAATCTGCGTTCGACCGATGCCGCGAGGGAGCGCAAATTGGGTTGTACTGACGGACATTTCGGTTGCGCGGGGCGGTATCTTCGTCACCATGATCATGCGCTCCACCTTGTGTGTCGCTGCTTTGACCGCGTTGTTGTGCGGTTCGACTGCCCTCGGCCAAGATGCGGATAAGACGCAGCCCCCCGCAACAAAGCCGGCTGGCAAGAGCACTCCCGCCAGTACCCCGAAGGCGAAGTCGAAGGCAAAGGAGCCCGCTGCACAGCCACCTGCACCGCCTGCTGCTCCGCCCGCAGCGCCACCAACGGACCAACCCGCACCGCCGCCCGCAGATGCGAGCGACAAGGCGGATGGCAAAGGTGGCGCTAAGCCAGCTGCAGCCAAGCGTGCGCCCGAGTCCGAGGCGCGTCCGTGCAAGCCCCTCGATCAACTGCCGCCCGAACTCCACAAGTGGGCGAACCTTGCGATGAGCGGCAAGTTCAAGGACTTCACGCGCCTCGCGGCGCGGCGGCAGGCGCTCTATGTGAAGTCTTCGGAACTGCGGATGGCGATGCGCGGCAGCGAACCAACCGAGCGTCAGATGGCGGAGGTGAAGTCGGTGCAGGAGGAGATCGGCAAGGTGGGCGATCAGATGGATGCGCTCACAGCCGCGAAGGGCTGGACGCAAGACGACTACGCCGTCATGGACTTCATCGTGGCGCAGCAGTTCGAGTTGAACCCCATCAAGTGATGCGTTCGCAAGGCTGAACGGAAGGAGCTCTGCGTGCCGCTCTCGTGCAACATTGACTCGAAGGGGCGGAGGATTCGCCTCATCGCGGGCGCGGTCACGGAGAGTGTTGGTTTGCTGCTGTTGGTTCTGCGCTGGCAAGGCGTGCTGAGCGGGGACTGGCCTTGGTTCGCGGGAGCGGGGCTCGTCGCGGGCGGGATCTTCATGGTCATCGAGGGCATCCTTGGCTGGTGCGCCGTGCGCGCATGCGGCGTGAAGACGCCGATCTGACGCGCGCGACCGCACACACCCGAATGACCTGCTCGCACGGACACGGCTGCGCCAAGAGCGCGGGACGAAGCGGCTGGCTCGACGCCGACCTGCTTTCCGCACTCGCCTGCGGCGCATTGCTGCTCGCGGGCGTTCTCGCGCCGAGGCTTGGCGCGAATGACACCGTTGCGCGCGTTCTGCTGTGGGCCTCGTGCGCAGCGGGTGGTTGGCGAGTCGCGATCCGCTCGCTGCAACAGTTGCTGCGGCTGAAACTCGATGTTGATCTTCTCATGCTCGTCGCGGCAATCGGTGCGGGAATCATCAATCAGTGGACCGAAGGTGCGGTGCTGCTGTTCCTCTTCGCGCTCAGCCACGGGCTGGAGAATCTCGCGAGCGAACGCGCGCGACATGCGATTCGGGCGCTCGGCACACTGACGCCGACGACCGCGCGGGTCATTCGCGGCGGCGAGGAGTCGGACATCGCGGTGGACGCGCTGCGGGTCGGTGACCTCGTACGCATCAAGCCCGCCGAGCGTGTCGCGGTGGACGGGGAACTGCTCGACGGCGAGACCACGGTCGATCAAAGTCCGATCACGGGCGAGAGCGTTCCCGTCCACAAGTCGCCGGGATCACTCGTCTTTGCTGGAACGCTCAACGGCGACGGCGTGATCACGGTGCGCACCACCAAGCTCGCATCGGAAACGACGATGGCGCGCATGATCCGCCTTGTCGAGGAGAGCCAGTCGGCCAAGGGAACCGTGCAGCGCATGACCGAGCGCTTCACCGCCGTGTACACGCCCATCGTGCTCGGCGGCGTTCCCGTGCTGATCGCGGTGATGGTGCTTGCGTTCCGCATGGACTTCGCCGATGCATTCCTGCGCGCGATGGCGGTGCTTGTCGGCGCATCGCCCTGCGCGCTTGCCATTTCCACGCCGAGCGCGATGCTCGCCGGCATCGCGCAGGCGGCTCGGAGCGGTGTGCTCATCAAGGGGGGCATGCACCTCGAATCGCTCGGGACGATCCGCGCGATCGCATTCGACAAGACGGGCACGATCACGCGCGGGCGACCCGAGGTGCAGCAGGTGATCGGGCTCGGCACCGCGAGCGAACAGGAAGTGATCGCCGTTGCGGCTTCGCTCAATCGAAATTCGAGCCATCCACTCGCGCTGGCGATCTCGCGCCGCGCCGCGCGTGATGCGGCGGGCGATGCCACAGGCGATGGGCGCGCGGCAACCGCAGTCGCGTCGCACGAAGTCGACGGCGTTCGTGCGCTGCCTGGCCGCGGCATCGAGGGCTTCGCCGATGGAACGCGCATCGCGGTCGTCGGTCCGCGCGCACTCGGTCGCGATGGATTGCCGACCGCATCGACCGCGTTGCTTCGGCAGATCGCGGACCTCGAGTCGGCTGCGCACACGGTCTCGGTGGTCACTCGCGCAGCGGAAGTGATCGGCGTGATCGCCATGTCCGATCAGGTGCGCCCCGATGTTCGCGAGATTCTGGCGCGACTGAAAGCGCTCGGCATTTCACGACTCGTCCTGCTGACGGGCGACAACCGTACGGTGGCCGCGCGCGTCGCCGAACCGCTGGGCGTGGACGAGATCCGCGCCGAACTGCTGCCCGAAGACAAGATCGCCGAAGTGCGGCGGCTGCTTGGCGAGTGGCAGTCGGTTGCGATGGTCGGCGATGGAGTCAATGATGCTCCCGCGCTCGCGATGGCGACGGTGGGCGTGGCAATGGGTGCGAGCGGCACCGATGTTGCGCTGGAAGCGGCCGACATTGCGCTCATGGCTGACGACTTGTCGAAGCTGCCATTCGCAGTCGGTCTCAGTCGGCGGGCTCGATCCATCGTGCGGCAGAATGTGGCCATCTCGATGGCAGTGGTGGCCATGCTCATCCCGTTCGCAGCCGTCGGTGTCGTGCCGCTGAGCGCAGCGGTCGTGCTGCACGAGGGAAGCACGGTCGTCGTCGCGTTCAACGCGCTGCGACTTCTGCGGTACCGTGAGCGTTCCATATGACACTGCATGTGTGCATGGCAGCTCTGGCGATCGCGCTTGCGGTGGTCGCGCCCGATGACGCAGCGAAGTCCCCCGCTGCCACGCCAACCCCCGAACCCTCGGCGCTGATCTCCACCACGATCACGGCGGATCTCCTCCGAGCGGATGTCGCGCATCTCAGCAGCGACGAGATGGGTGGACGCTTCTTCCGAAGTCCGTTCGCATTGAAGGCTGCATCGTGGGTGGAGCAGCGATTCAAGGACGCGGGACTGGTACCGCTCGAGGGCCTCGACTCGATGCGCATGAGCATCGACGACCAACCAGAGACAGGCCCCAACATCGTTGCGCGGCTCGCTCTTGCCGCCCCACTTGGCACCGCAGCCGACAGCGCGCCGAAGCCCGCGAGCGATGGTTTCATCATCGTCAGCGCACACTATGACCACCTGCGCCCGCGACGCACGGGGGAAGATCGCATCTTCAACGGTGCTGACGACAATGCGTCGGGCGTGGCCGGCATGATCGCCGTAGCTCGCGCGCTGAAGGCGCTCGCGGATGCGGGGCGTCCGCCGCAGTGCACCATCGTCTTCGTCGCGTTCAACGGCGAGGAAGCGGGGCTCCGCGGATCCAACGCTTTCGTTGCCAAGCCGCCACTGCAGATCGAGAAGGTTCGGGGCGTGTTCAACATGGACATGATCAGCCGCGGACGGCCGCGCGAGATATTCATCGATGGAGGCGCCGTCGGCGCGCCGCTGATCGAACGCCTGAAAACGGGGAATGCGCAGATCGGGCTCACGCTGCGCATCGATGAGCACGCCGATTGGCTGCCGCGCAGCGACCAAGCAGCGTTTCTGGAGAAGCGGATTCCTGCGGTGCTGTTCTCGGTGGAAGATCACGAGGACTACCACCAAGTCACCGATCATGTGGAGAAGATCGATGCTGCGCTCGCGGCAGATGTCGCAAGGCTGGTGGCATCGACCGTGTGGAGCATGTCGCGCGAACCGCGCGCAGCACCCAACTGATCGCTCACTGCACGAAGCGCTGCGCGAAGGCGTCGAGGCGCGCGAGCGATTCATCCACTCGCTGCTGTGCGATCCGACCCGATGCCATCGCTTCGGAGAGCGCCTCGATCGCGGCGCGCTGCCGATCGAGCCGATGGCACATCAGCAGACAGTCGATACCTGCCTCGATGGCGCGCACGCACGCATCGCCGATCGGCATTCGGTCGGCAATCGCCGCCATCTCCATGTCATCACTGAACACCACACCGTCGAAGCCGACTTCGCCGCGAAGGACGCCGCCGATCACCTTCGCGCTCAGCGTCCCAGGCACGCCAGGGTCGACCGCATCGAACACCACATGCGCGCTCATCATCGATGCGACCCCCGCTCGCGCTGCCGCCACGAATGGGGGAAGTTCCACCGTGCGGAGTCGATCCATTGAATGCGGCAACCGTGGCAGGTCGAGGTGGCTGTCGCGGTCCGTGTCTCCGTGACCAGGGAAATGCTTGGCGCACGCGGCAACACCCGCGCGCTGCTGTGCTTCGATGAACGCGCACGCGCACCGCGCCACATGGGAAGGATCCGCGCCAAACGACCGAGCGCCGATCACTGGGTTGGCTGGGTTGCTGTCCACATCAACCACAGGCGCGAAGTTCAGGTCGAAGCCGCAACTTCGGAGCTCGCGCGCGAACAGGTCGCCCATCCGCGCAGACTCCTCCACGCAGTCAGGTCGCGCACCGACATCGCGAAGGGGCGGCACCCTCGTCATGCCATCAGCCAGTCGGACCACTCGACCACCTTCATGGTCGATCGAGGCGAAGAGGCGCGCGTTGCCCGCACCGCGAGCGCACGCCTTGACTGCACGCACGACCATCGTTGCGGCATCACGCGAGTTCGCATTGCGGGCAAAGAGGATCACCCCCGCGACACCCGCGCGCAGCATCTCCTCGAGGCCACTGGTGACTTCGGTTGCATCCCAACCCACACACAGGAGTCGCGCTGCACTTCGCCGCTGGGCATCGGTCGGCATCGTGCGGAATGTAGTGGTGCGCGCGATCTCGTTGTCACGCGCACAGACATGCAGCAGAACACACGCTGCCGACTCGCTCCAGTACCTTCGCGCCGTGTTCCCCGAATCGATGATGCGAACGCTTCGGGTGCGCAACTACCGTTTGTTCGCGGGGTCATTCCTCTGCAGCGGGCTGGCGCTGCAGATGCTCGCGACGGTCGTCCTGTGGGACTTGTGGACGCAGACGGAAGATCCGCTTGTGCTGGGCATTGCCGGACTCGCGCGCGCACTTCCCGTGATCGCGCTTGCACTCGTTGCGGGGCACGCGTCCGACACCTTCAGCCGCAAGCGCATCCTCATCAGCACGCAGACCGCATTCATCGGGATCGCGGCGTGCTTTGCATGGGCGAGCTGGCAGCATGCGGGCCCCAACATCTGGTACGCGCTGCTGGCGCTGTCGGGATGCGTGCGTTCGTTCAATGGTCCGAGTCGCCACTCGTTGGTGCCGCTGCTTGTGCCATCCGACACGGTGGAGAGCGCCATCGCCTGGAACAGCGGCATCTTCCAGTTCTGCGCCGTTTCGGGACCAGTGATCGCGGGCTCGTTGCTGCAGTTGGGGATGGAATCGTGGCATGTGCTCGCTGCTGCTGCGCTGTTGCTTGCACTCGCCACGGCATTCGCCGCGCGTCTCGACCCCGCCGAACCGCCGCCGCAACCGCGTGCGCTCACGCTCCGCGCGATGCTCGCGGGGATGGGTCACATCCGCCGCGAGCGGACGATCCTCGCCGCGCTGACCCTCGATCTGTTCGGGGTGCTGTTCGGCGGGGCGACCGCACTGCTACCCATCTATGCCGACGAAATCCTCAACGGCGGACCGGCGCTGCTCGGCTGGCTCAAGGCGGCCCCCTATCTCGGCGCTCTCGTGATGGCGATCTGGCTGGCGGCGCGTCCCACGATGCGGCACGCGGGGCGATCGCTGCTGCTGGCCGTTGCGCTGTTCGGGGTATCGATGATCGTGTTCGGATTGTCCACCGTGCCGTGGCTGAGCATGCTGATGCTGTTCCTCTCGGGCGCGTTCGACAACATCAGCGTTGTTGTGCGGCACACGCTCGTGCAAATGCGAACGCCAAACGAACTTCGCGGACGGGTGAGCGCGCTCAACTCGCTCTTCATCGAATGCAGCAACGAGGTTGGCGCCTTCGAGAGCGGACTGGTCGCGCGCCTCTTCGGTCCGGTCTTCAGCGTTGTCAGCGGTGGCGTGGGAACGCTGGTCGTCGTGGGCGCGTCCGCGCTGGCGTTCCCGGAAGTCCGTCGCCTGCAGAAACTGGTTCCCGACACTGACGAGAATGCGCCCGAAGCGACGGCGACAGCGGCGCCTTAGCTTGTCGCAGCGGACGCACGCTGCACGGGGGTGCTGCCCTCGTTGCCCCCCACAACCATCGCGTGAAAGACATCAGAGGAAATGGCGAGGATCCGCTCAGGATCGCGACCGATGACCGTGTTGAGGAGAACAATGTTGGTGATGTCGGTACCGCTGGCACTGTCCGTCACATGAATCCGATTGCCCGACCGAACGATGGTGTAGAGCTCCTCGGAAGTAATGAACTTGCTGCGCCGCGTGTCATACAGGCGACGGTTGGGATACTTCCTGATTCGATATTGCTCAGTCGTCATTGGGGTGGATGTGAGATGTTGGATCGCTGCGCCAGCGCAGAGCGTTCTGCGTTGCGATCGAACTATTCGGCTATTGCGCCGCAACCGTCCACTGAAATCCGACTTTTTGCATGCGCAAGCGAAGTTCTGATAACTGTGCAAGACCAACCATTGAAGCGGAGCGCATTGACTCTCAAACGCATTCTCACTATTCTCCGCCGTTCTACTGCGGGGTAGAGCAGCCTGGTAGCTCGTCGGGCTCATAACCCGGAGGTCGTTGGTTCAAATCCAGCCCCCGCTACTTCAAGAGTGGTTGCGAACAGCAGCCCTCGCCAAACGCACGAGAGACGCGTCCTCCACGAGGGCGCGTCTTTCGCTTTCTGCGCATGGATTTCGAGGGGTGGGCCAGGGCGGCAGGTCGTGCGTTGTCTCGGGGTCTTAACCGCCGGATCGACCGGCTTCCCCGCTGGCCGACCGGCTCGGCCGAAAGTCTCTCCGGGTCTCTCGCGGAGCAGGGTGCCGGGTTAAGAGTGGGTCGGTCCCGCTGGAGCGGTCACTACCCCCGGGGTAGGCCCCGCTGGTTCGGTCCCGAACCGTTGCGAGTCGTGACCCGCGGGTGATTTCCACGCGAGTTATCATTTGGTGACTCCGGAGTGTTCGTGGCAAATGCGAGGTCGAGCTTCGGGGGATAGAGACCCAAAGCATGTCCACGCAGCGCTACTCCGTCACCCCGCACCCGATCGAAACACTCCTGACTTGGGTGAAGTCGCGCGAAATCGCGATCCCTGAGATCCAGCGCCCATTTGTCTGGGAGGCGACGAAGGTCCGCAACCTGCTCGACTCCCTCTATCAGGGCTACCCCGTCGGATACTTGATCGCGTGGCGCAATCCGACGGTCAAGCTGAAGGACGGCACCTCATCGGCTGGCAAGCGCATCCTGATCGATGGACAGCAGCGGGTCACCGCGCTGATGGCTGCGCTGCTCGGCGAAGAGGTTCTTACCAAGGACTACGAGACGGTCCGAATTCGCATTGCCTTCCACCCGCAAGAAGAACGGTTCGAAGTTGCTAATCCAGCCATCAAGAAGGATGTGGCGTGGATCGAGGACGTCGCCGCCGTTTTCGCGCCAGACGCCAGCCTCACCGAGTTGACGGACCATTACACGGAACGCAATCCTGGCGCAGACCGCAAGCGCGTCTCTCGCGTCCTTGAGCGGCTTCGCAAGATCATCAACAACCATGTCGGCATCATCGAGCTGGCAGACGACCTCGACATCGAAACCGTCACCGAGATCTTTATCCGTGTCAACTCGGCTGGCACCGAGCTTTCGCAGGCCGACTTCGCGATGTCGAAGATCGCCGTCAACGAGAGTTACGGCGGAAACCTACTGCGGAAGGCGATCGAGTACTTCTGTCACCTCGCTGTGGCCCCCGAGTTCCTGGCGCGCATCGAGAAGGGCGACAAGACTTTTGCGGCATCAGAATTCTTGCCTCAGATGCGGTGGCTCAAGGATGTGAACGACGACATCTACGACCCGACGTACACAGACATGTTGCGTGTTGCGTTCACTTCGGAGTTCGGTCGCGGCAAGCTGCAGGACCTCGTGGCGCTCCTCTCTGGTCGAAACTTCGAAACCAAGCAGTTCGAGGAGGCCATCGCCGAGGAGTCCTTTGGAAAGCTGAAGCAAGGCGTCCTGGCGTTCATCAACAAGACGCATTTCGACCGCATCACGATGATCTTGCGTTCGGGCGGGTTTGTGACGAGCGCCCTCATCGGCGGGCGGAACGCGGTCAACTTTGCATACATCCTCTACCTCCGCGGGCGTGCGGAAGGCATGCCCGCTGCTGATCTTGAGCGGCTGGTTCGACGCTGGTATGCGATGTCGATCCTCCGCGGCCGGTACACCGGAAGCCCGGAGACGGCTTTCGACCTCGACATCCGGCAGGTCGCAGCTCGCGGGCTCGCAAACTATGCCGATGCAGTGATCGAAAGCGAGCTGCCAGAGAGCTTCTGGACAGGGATGCTGCCACAGCTCATGGACACGTCGTCGTCCAACAGCCCCTACTTCCTGGCCTACCAGGCGGCCCAAGTGAAACTGGGCGACAAGGGCTTCCTATCTCGCGACATTACGGTGCTCGATCTGCTCACGAATCGGAGTGACGTCCACCATGTCTATCCCAAGAAGCACCTCCAAACGCAGGGACTCTCGCGAGGTCGATACAACCAGATTGCGAACTTCGTGCTGGCGCAGAGCGAGATCAACATCGCGATCGGCGACAAGCCGCCGGAGCGGTACTTCGGAGAACTCGCTGAGCAGGTGAATGGTGGAAAGAAGCGGTACGGCGGCATCACCAACGAGGCCGACTTGCGTGCCAATCTGCGTGCCAGCTGTGTGCCGGAATCCATGCTCGACGGCTCCATCCCTGACTATGAGGAGTTCCTTGAAGAGCGGCGCAGGCTCATGGCGCTCAAGACAAAGGCGTGGTTCGAAACCCTGTAGCGAAGTGTGCTCCCCCTCTAGCGCTTTACTTCGGCGCTAGGGACGACCGGCGGGATTCTCCGGAGCACCCGCCCGAAAACGTCATAACTCATCACGGAGGGACCTCGCTTCGCGGGGTCTCCGTGATGACCATGAACGACCACGACGACATCGAACCGGACGACGGGCGCGACCCGGGCCGCATGAGCGCCGACGAGCGGCGCGCCGAACTCGCGTGCATCCTCGCCCGCGGGCTCCGCGGTGCCATCATCGAGCATCGCACGGACGGGTCTCTTTCAAGAGAGATCCACGCGGTATCTGCGCCTGCATGCCTTGATCTCTCGCCCGACCTGAGGCTCACTGTGTGCCACGCCGCCGATGGTGGCACGCACGAGATGAACCCCGACGGAGACACCCATGCCTGAGAAGAAGGAAGCGGCGGCCGACGAGGCCGGGATCGAGGAGCGCATCCGCGCCCTCGACCGGATGACCACCGGCGAGCTGGCCGACGAATACGAGCGACTCCACCGCCGCGAGTGCCGCACGCGGCACCGCGCCTACTTGATCCGAAAGATCGCGTGGCGCCTGCAGGCCAACGCCGAGGGCGACCTCAGCGAGCGGGCCAGGAGGCGCGCCGCCGAGCTCGCAGACGACGCCGAGGTGCGCGTGATGGCGCCACGGGCCACCGTGGCCCCGCCGCGCACGACCGTGCGGCTCACGCCGAGGCTCGCCAGCCGCGGCCGACACGAGGACCCGCGCGTGCCCCCGCCGGGCTCGACGATCGTGCGCGACTACAAGCACCGCACCATCCGCGTGCGCGTGCTGCCAGCCGAGGAGGGCTTCGAGCTCGACGGCGAGCGCTTCCCGACCCTCACGGCGGTGGCGAAGCGCGTGACCGGCCAGCACATGAACGGCTTCCGCTTCTTCCGCCTCGACCGGGCGGGAGGCCAGCGGTGACGGCGGGCAAGGGCAAGGCGGCGACGAAGGTGCGATGCGCGATCTACACGCGCAAGTCGACCGAGGAGGGCCTCGAGCAGGAGTACAACTCCCTCGACGCGCAGCGGGACAGCGCGGAGGCGTACATCAAGAGCCAGGCGGCCGAGGGCTGGACGCTGCTGCCGACCCGCTACGACGACGGCGGCTTCTCCGGCGGCAACCTCGAGCGCCCGGCCCTCGAGCGGCTCCTGGCCGACATCGAGGCTGGCCACGTGGACTGCGTCGTGGTCTACAAGGTCGACCGCATGAGCAGGTCGCTCATCGACTTCATGCGGCTGATGGAGGTCTTCGACCGGCGCAAGGTGTCGTTCGTCTCCGTGACGCAGCAGTTCAACACGGCGCAGTCGATGGGCCGCCTGACGCTGCACATCCTCCTCTCGTTCGCCCAGTTCGAGCGCGAGATGATCAGCGAGCGCATCCGAGACAAGATCGCCGCGCAGCGCCGCAAGGGCAAGTGGGCCGGTGGCGTGCCGGTCCTGGGCTACGACGTCGACCGCAGCGGCCCGAGCCCCCGCCTCGTCGTCAACCCGCACGAGGCCGCGCAGGTGCGCACGATCTTCGACCTCTACATCCGGCTCGGCACGCTGCTCCCGGTGGTCGACGACCTCCGCAAGCGCGGCTGGTGCAACAAGGCGCGCGTCACCGCCAAGGGCCGCCGGATCGGCGGGAAGCCCTTCGACAAGCAGTCGCTGCACGACCACCTCACGAACCCGGTCTACGTCGGCAAGGTCGTGCACAAGGGCGACGTGTTCGACGGCGAGCACGATCCGATCGTCCCGCTTCCCGTCTTCGCCGAGGTCCAGCGCCTGCTTCGGCAGAACGGGCGCTCGGGCTCGCCGGAGGTGCGCAACAAGCACGGCGCGTTCCTGCGCGGCCTGCTCTGCTGCAAGGCATGCGGCCGGGCGATGGTGCACACGTTCTCATCGCCGCGCGGGGCGGAGCGGAACAGGATGTACCGCTACTACCGCTGCAGCAACGCGATCAAGAGCGGCGCGTCCCGCTGCCCTCGGCCGTCCCTCCCGGCGGAGCAGGTCGAGGCCGCGGTGGTCGAGGAGATGCGCGCGCTCGCGAGCGACCGCGACCTCCTCGCCAAGGTGATCGAGCAGGCCCAGGGCGCGATCGGTGCCGAGACGGCGGCGCTCCGGCGCGAGCGCGGCGACCTTGCCCGCGAGATGGATCGGTTGGCCAAGGGGCTGCAGGACCTCCCTGCCGCCGGGCTTACCGACCGGGACGCCGCCAGTCGGGCCATCGGGCTCCACGAGCGGATCGCCTCGTGCGAGCGGCGGACGGCGTCGGTCGAGGCGCGGCTCGAGGAGCTCGGTCGCAAGCGGATCGGGCGCGAGGAGGCCGAGGCGGCCTTCGCCGACTTCGACGGCATCTGGCGGACGATGACGCCGTGGGAGCGGCGCCGCGTGGCCAGGCTCCTGATCGAGCGGGTCGACTACGACGACGAGGCGGAGTCGATCGAGGTCACGTTCAGGCCGGACAGCATCCGCGCCTTCGCCGACCGGGCGCTTGAGGAGGCAGCATGACGAAGGTGGTGCGCAAGCTGGACCTCGGGGCGAGGGGGCGCCACGTGGCGGCCCCGCAGCGGGGACGGGCGACTGGCGGTCCGGCACCGGCGGAGCCCGCTGTGGGCGACGTGGGCCGCGTGCCGCGGATCTCCGTCCTGATGGCCCTGGCGATCCGGTTCGACGGGCTGCTGAGGGACGGGACGGTGCCGAACCTGACGGACCTGACGGAGCTCGCCCGGCTGGCCCACGTGACCCAGCCGCGGATGACGCAGATCATGAACCTGCTTCACCTCGCGCCGGACATCCAGGAGGCGCTGCTCCATCTTGGCCCCGTTACCGCACGCGGTGATTCGATCACCGAGCGAGATCTGCGTCGGATTGCGGCAACCACTGCTTGGAGTGGCCAGCGCGCCGTATGGAAGAAACTGCGCCGCTCGGAGCGACGCCCGATTCACGAAGGCGACGCACCTCTCGTCAGGCCACGCCGAGGAACTCGTTCAGTCGTTTCGCGATGAGCTCTCTGCGCTGCTGCAGGAACTGCCGATAGCACTCAACCCGAAGCACTGATTCATCCGTGGGAATGCACTGTGCGTCGAAGGCAGCCCGGCCGGAGTCGCTGAGAACCGACGGTAAGTACTCCGAAGGAGGCTTGTCGCTGATCTGCCGGTTCGTCTTCCCCGCAATGAAGCACAGATTGGCGATGTCGTCTGTTTCGCGCGGCGTGAATGCGGTCTTGAGGAGCGCCTTCGCAAACAGGTGGTGGAACTGAAGCCGATGCTGTGAACCCGAGTGATCAAGAGCGATCGCGACTTGGGACTTCCAGTCCTTCGCCCCGGAGTCACGGAATGCCAGGAACATCGTCTTGAAGAGCGAACTTCTCTGATTGCGCCCCTCGAGCTCGTCCGGAACGATGTCCAATCGTCCGACCTGCTGCCGGAGCCGATCGATGAGATCGCTGACGGTCCCATCGTTCCGAAGCACCGCGAGATCTTGGTCGAGGATCGTCTCGCTGGATCCGCGCGAGTAACGCCCCTTGGCGTTCGCGAGAAGTAGCCAATGACGCAGCTGCCTCGCTTCATCGGCGGAGATCGCGTAGCCGCGTTGGTGCCCGAAGTACCCCACCGTAATCAGGATGAATGTGGACGAGAGCAGCGCCGGACTATCGATTCCCGCATTGCTCTTCACGAAGTTGAGGGCGAACTCCATCCCGCGACAAGCACTTGACCAGCCTGTCTTTAGTTCATCGACGGGCAGGTTGCCCACCGTGAGGAACCTCGACTGGCCCGTCGAGAAAGAGACGAGCGCCTTCAGGTGCAATCCGAGGTCGAGCTCGAACCCCTTCTTGGCACACTGCTCCTGGAAGCCCTCAAAGGTCTTGAGCGAGTTCTTCCACTTCGCAGTGATCTGGGCAAGCGCAAGATCCGAACTCCGAAGCTTGGCTCCCAATGAGTTCACGCGCACGAATATCTCAGCCACTTCCTCATACGACAGCGAACGCTCGAGGACATCCATGCGATAGACGTACTTCTTGATGCCTCGGAGCCGTGCAAGTCGCTGGCTGTACTTCTTGAAACGCGGGTCGCTGACCTTTTCGATACCCGCCCGCTCCAGGAACGGCGCATCCTCGTCCATCTTGAAGACGTCGGTCACCTTCACCCAAGTCGGCATTTGCTCGAGCTTGCGGCTGGACACCACGAACGTCATCCGCTGAAACCGGCGCTGGAGCTCATCATCGCTCGAATCAGCTTCGTCATCGGCGTCGTCAAGCAAAAGTTCGTCGTCTTCGTCATCGTCCGACCCGTCCTCGTCCACCTCAGTAACCATCGCGAGGTGATCGGGATGCTCGAGGTTGAACAGAAGCTCGACCGGTCGCTTGCGCCCCCTAACCTTGACAGGCTCGCCGCGAATGACCGCCGAGAGTGACGTCAGGCGCTGCTGGCCGTCGAGCAGCAATCGCGTGCTCTTGTACGGATTGGACTGCTGAGGGACGGCCATGTCCTGGAGTGGCACAGCTTCATCGGTCTCCCAAAGCAGGATGGCTCCCGACGGGTATCCCCGGTAGAGAGAATCAAGTAGATCACGGACGCGAGTAGATCGCCACACGTATCGACGCTGCATCTCAGGCAGGCGCAACTCCCCGCGCTCGATCATGCCGACCAACTCATCAACCGTTGCTTCCGCCTTCGCCATTTCATGACCTGCCTTCTGTGTTGGCTTCCTTCAGGACGGACATCGATCAGTAGTACTCCCGGATGTACCCATACGCCTTCTCGAAGAGCGCCGCATCCTGGTGAAGCTTGTACTTGAACAGCGTCTTGCGGAGCGCCTGCTTCACCTCGCGCTCGCCCGCGTGCGTGTTCTGCCAGCCGTCGAAGCGCACCGCTCGCACGATCTCGTCGATGTCATCGACGACTCGCTGCACCATCACCGGCGTCTCGCCGTTCTTGGCTTCCTCGAAGAGCTGGGTGAGGGCCGCCTTGCCGCGGTCGATCTCCTCTTCCGGGGGGGTCTCCCGCTCCATCCGCACCACGTCCTTGGCAAGCTCAAGCAGCTCCTTCAAGAAGTCGATGCTCGCCAGGTTTCCGTGCTCGTGGCGATTCTTCAGGTCCTCAAGCCGCTCCGCGAGCGCCTTATACTTTGGGTTGCCCGCGTGCTTCCGCAGTCGAGCCGTCAGCTTGATCGTGATCTCGCGAGCCTTCTTGCCGGGATCGGCTCCCCCGAGCACGGTCTCCAACAGGTCTGCGTCCAGTACCAGCGTGTCGAGGTCATCGCGGACGCCACCGACGTGAACGTTCTGATGGATGAGCTCGATGGTCTTGGCCCCCAGCCGGTGCCAAAGAAGGCGGCCCGTGCCGGTGGACGGCTTCAATGACTCGTAGATGTGGCTGAGCCAGCGGTAGTCCTTCTCGTGCGGCGTCAGGGCCGGGTCGGGCGACAGCGCCTCCCAGATGCGGGACAGCACGCTGAAGTCGGCCGCGAACGCGTCCCTCGACTCGTTGTTCGGGACGCACTGCTGCGCAGCGATCAGCCCCTCGTATCCCTCCAGCGTGCGGTCGCAGCCCGCGAAGTAGGCCAGGCACTTCTGCATCGCGCCCGGGAGCGCCTTGGTCAACTCGATGATGTTCGAGACGGCCTTGCGGACGCCCTCTTCGTCGAACTGGAGCGCCTGCGCGACATCGTCGAACACTCCCAAGTAGTCGACGATGAGGCCGTGGGACTTGCCCTCCCCGTACGGACGGTTCGCGCGGCAGATCGCCTGCAGCAGCGTGTGGTCGCGGAGCGGCTTGTCGAGGTACATCGCCTGAAGGATCGGCGCGTCGAAGCCAGTGAGCAGCTTCGAGGTCACGATGATCACCTTGAGCGGATCCTTCGGGTCGCGGAACCGGTCGAGCAGCTTCTCCTCGGCGTCTCGGTCGCGCTTGTAGGCCGCGTACTCCGGTTCGCCGCTGTTCACCGACATGACGATGTCCGAGGCTTCCGGCGGAAGGTGCTTGTCGAGCTCCTGCTTGTAGAGAACGCAGCTCTCGCGGTCGAAGACGACGACCTGCGCGCCGAAGCCGTTCGGGGCCACCTTGTCCTTGAAGTGCTGCGCGATGTCCGCACAGATCGCCTGGATGCGCTCGGGCGACTTCACGAGCACAGCCATCTTGGCCGCCGCCTTGCCGAGCTTGTCCTTGTCCTCCTCGGTGAGGCCTGCGGTGAGCTCTTGGTACGCCGCCTCGATCGCCGCTTGGTCGATGTGCAGGTTCACCAGCCGCGGCTCGAAGTGCAGGGGCTTCGTCGCTCCGTCGCGGAGCGAGTCCTCGAGGCCGTACCGGCTCATGTAGCCGTTCTTGTCCTCCTCGGCGCCGAAGGCGTAGAAGGTGTTCCGATCCGCCCGGTTGATCGGCGTACCGGTCAGGCCGAAGAGGAACGCCTTGGGGAGCGCATCACGCATCTTGCGTCCAAGGTCGCCCTCCTGCGTGCGATGGGCTTCGTCGACCATGACGATGACGTTGTCGCGCGCGTTGAGAACCCCGGCTGCCTCGGCGAACTTGTGGATGGTGGTGATGACCACCTTGCGCACGTCCTTCGTGAGCAGATCCTCAAGCTCCTTCCGGCTCTCGGTGCGGACAAGGTTGGCCATGTCGGCGGCGTAGAAGGTGCCACTGATCTGACTGTCGAGGTCGATGCGGTCGACCACCACCAGCACGGTCGGATTGCGTAGCGCCGGGTGCTGCCGAAGCTTGCGGGCGGCAAAGAGCATGAGGAGCGACTTGCCCGAGCCCTGGAAGTGCCAGAGGAGACCCTTGCGCGGCTGACCGGCCACGACACGCTCGATGATCTTGTTGACACCCTCGACCTGCTGGTAGCGGGCGATCACCTTCACGCGGTGCTTGCCCTTGTGCGTCGCATAGGCCGTGAAGTTGGCCAGCATGTCCAGAACCACGGCCGGACGGAGCATGGAGGTCACGGCCTTCTGGACCTGCTCCATCGAGGGGAGCGACTCATCGTCCTCGAGGCGCCACGGCCCCCACATGTCGATCGGCATGCGCACCGAGCCGTACCGGTACTCCTTGCCCTCGGTGGCCACGGAGAAGACGTTCGGCACGAACAGCTCGGGGACGTTCTGCTCGTAGTCGTCGTGCACCTGGACGGCGCCGTCGACCCAGCTCTCGCTCGACCGGACCGGGGTCTTCGCTTCGATCAGCACCAAAGGCATGCCATTCACGAAGAGCACGAGGTCGGCGCGCTTCTCAGTCTTGCCAGCGCGAATCGTGAATTGCTGCGTCGCGACGAACTGGTTGCGCTCGATGTCGTCGAAGTCGATGAGGCGGATGGTGACGTGTTCCCCGTTCTGGCCGAACGGCATCGACCGCTCGCCCAGGATCCATGCCGCGAACTCTTCGTTGGCCTTCACGAGGCCCGGCTCGCGCACGGTCATGATGATGGCGCGAAGCTTGTGCAGCACCTCATCGACGCGATCTTGCTGCGAGGCAATCGATGGGTTGAGTCGGATTAGAGCTTCGCGAAGCGCGGTCTCATCGAGCACCTCGTGCGACTGGCGCGCAAAGTGGCCAGGTGCAATGAAGTGCCAGCCGAGGCCTGAGATCTTGCCGTTGCGGCGAGCAAGCCCCGGGCCACAAGCCGTGTGGTGCGTGACACCCCCACAGAGGAGGTCGCGGATGAAGGCTTCGACGGTGTTGGATTCGGTGAAGCTCACGTCTAGCGTCCTCGCGCAGCCATTTGATTCATCACTGCAGACATGACCTGCCTTGCCGCAACAGCTCGAGCAGTAATCATCTCAAGGCCACTACGGCAGAGACTGGACGCCGAATTGAAACGACACTGGACATCTAGCGACGGAAGTGGAACACGCACTCGGCGCAGATTGGCACCGCTGATCTTCTTCATGCTCGCACTCGTCCCTGCAGCCAAGCTCTCAATCTGCTCGCGGCACCGTCGGCTACGCAGCGCACACTCCATGAAGCGAAGGTCGACACGGTCAAGATCAAATCGCAGTCGCATCATGGTGTCGGGATAGGACACATCATCGCGCTCTTCCTCGAAAATCATCGGAAGACCGACACGGTCACGGGTGTTCGACCGCGAGATGAACAACTCACCGCGCGAAATCTTTGCGGCCATCATCGGCTGCGTCGGCTCCACGGGTTTGACTTCGCCAGGGCGATAGCCCCAGGGTGTAATGGCGCTCAGAGCGAGTACCCAATGACCAGTCGGCACCGAGGCGGGCTGAGCAGAGCATCCATTTCTGGGAGCTTCAGTCAATAGCGCGCCGAGCTCCACCAGCTCAACCTCACGCGGGTCTGTCATGTGTTCAAACAATGCAGCTTGCATGCGCCGTGCGCCTTCGGCGGCTGACTGCATCCGGTATTCCAAGGCCAAGCCCGCATCAAGCACAGCCATCGACCTCCGCTGCTCCTCGATCGGCGGCAGGGCGAACTCGAAGGTCGCGAGGCTGTCCCAATTCGTGCGCGGCGAGAGCGATCCGGCGGACGTACCAACCGCATGCTCAAAGAACGCGTCGGTCTGGCAGATGAACGGCAACAACTCCGGGAGCAGGTCCTCACCCTTTGGCTCAAGCACATAGATATCGCTCGAGCACACTCCGCCGAAGTCGGCTACTGCCACCTTCCGCTGGTAGGCGCGCCGCTTTCCGAAGAGCACCTGACCAGGCTTGAACACGTTCGTGAACGTGACGCCGTCGGCAATGTTCCCCCAGCGACGCACACGGAGGTCGCCGGGGTCGATGTGCTCGAGGCCGATGAAACGCTCGTGACCGTCAGCTTCAGGGTCTGAGGATCGCTCTCGGGCGAGCTGAACGACATCGCCAAATGCAACCTTGGTCCACGACTTCCTCGCCGGCTTCGTGGTGTCAGTCATGCGGCACCTCCTCTGCCAGCACGCCGTCCAGCGACTCGATCAGCTCATCCATCTGCGACCAGAACTCCTGACCACTCGATTCAAATGACGCCCACGCCGACGCAAGGCTGCCATCGCTATTCGCAGCCTCGGCCGAGCGAGCGCGCTTGACGTATAGGGGCAGCGAGAGCTTGCCGTCGTTCGCAAGAACCTGCTCTAGAGGCACGGCCTCAGCAAGCCCCGGAACAGACTCGAATGCGGCATAGGCATCTGCGATTCGCTTCTGATGCTCGGGCTTCAGGAAGCTCTGCGCCCGCTCTCGGGCGATCTCTTCGACCGCGTCGATGAACAGGATCTTGCGCTTCCGATACTTCGATTTCCGGCTGCGGCAGAAGACCACGCACGCCTCCATTGGCGAGTTGTAGAAGAGGCCTGGCCCGAGGCCGAGCACGCACTCGATGAGGTCGCTCTCGACGAGCTTTCGCCGCATCTCCTCTTCCTCGTTTCGAAAGAGCACGCCGTGTGGGAACAGCACCGCACACCGGCCCGTCTTCGGATCCATGCTTCGGAGGATGTGCTGGAAGAACGCGTAGTCCGCTCGGCCCTGCGGAGGCGTCCCGAGGAAGTTCCGCCCCCATGGGTCGCTGGCCCACCCGTCGCGGTTCCATTTCTTGATGGAGTAGGGCGGGTTGGCCAAGACCACGTCGAACGTGCGAAGCCGATCGCCCTCGACGAAGGCGGGCGTGCCGAGCGTGTTGCCAGATGCCACCTTGAAGTCAGATACGCCATGAAGGACAAGGTTCATCCTGGCGATGGCCGCGGTGATCGTGATGAGCTCCTGCCCGTAGAGCCCCATCGTGCGCGTGTCGCCTCCGCGCCGCTTC
>RFON01000001.1 GCA_009926625.1 Planctomycetota bacterium | reverse complement strand
CCGCCGAGGTAGTAGGCGTTGTAGCCGAATGCGGGCTGCAACTCGGTCCCCGCGCCGTCCATGTTCGCTGCGACGGACCCAAGGCAACCTGGCAGTTCGGGGACCTGATCACTCTCGAGTGCAAGGGCGGTGTCGAGATCCTCGGCAATGTCGACTCGCCATCCAAGGATTGCGTCGTAGTTGAAGTCAAGGAACGGCGCCAAGCGCCAGGGATACGCCTGGCAAAGTTCTGGCCCCAATTCCTGCCCGCGCTTGTTCCGAAATCGAACCTGCCAAGACGCGCCGTCCTGTGGTCCAGTCTGAACGCCATCTTCTCCCATGCACTGTTCGAGATAGCCAGGCAGCAGGCGATCTTCATACTGGTTGCTGTACATCTGCCACGCAAGCAGCACCTGCTTCAGTCGATTGGCTTCCTTGGTTTGCTTGCCCGATGCAATCGCGGCGCGCAAGCCACCGATCAGGATGCCGAGAAGCAGTCCAATGACCGAGATGACAACGAGGAGTTCGACGATGGTGAACGCGCGGAGCGCTGGCGCGTTGCGGTTCCGATTCGAGGTCGTGCGTCGCGTCATGCGATGATCTCCTTGCAATGTGATTCGTGAGAAGCGGGATGGGGTTCGTTCAACTTCGCCCGATCGTCAACTGTTCCACCTGGCCAGCGGCGATCTTGGCATGTCCACTGCCGAGTTCGCCAATGGGAGCGGGGGGGAGGATTTCGACGCGCTTCTCACCGAGCTTCGCCTCGCCTGCCTTGACTCGCGCCTCAAACTGCTTGACTTCCTGCAAGAGTCGCTGCAGGATTTCGCCCTCTTCGACATTCGCGACGCGTTCACCCTGCACATAGATGATGCCTCGGCGATCCCCGGCGAACACGGCGACATCGGCGCCCTCGGCCTCGCCGGGACCGTTCACGATGCAGCCCATCACTGCCACCTTGATCGGCAGTTCGATCTCGGGCATCAGCGTGCGTTCCACTTCCTTGACGAGGCTGAACAGGTCGACTTGGATGCGCCCGCAGGTGGGGCATGCGATGAGATCGACACCCTTGCGCTCGCGCTTGCCGAGGCAGTAGAGCATCTCGAGCGCATCCTTCACCTCGTCGATGTGATCGCTGGCATAGGAGATGCGCACCGTGTCACCGATGCCGTTGGCGATGAGCGTGCCGAGCGCCACGACGCTGCGAATGGCACCGCTGTCCTTCGTGCCCGCGTGGGTGACACCGAGGTGCAGCGGGTAGTCAAAGCGCGCCGCGATCTCCGTGTAGATGTCGATGACGAGCGCCGCGTCCATGCTCTTTGCGCTGATGACGATGTCGTGGAAATCACGCTCGCGGAAGATGTCGACATACTCCTCGAGCTTGGCGATCATGAGCGCGAGCAGATGACCCGAACGGTGGTCGGCAAAGTACTTGCCGAGTTCCTCCATGCGCCGCTGCTTGTCCTTGCGCTCGATGATCGAACCTTCGTTCACGCCGATGCGGATCGGGATCCCGCGTTCCTTGCACGCATCGATCACCTTGTTGACCTGCTCGCGGTCGTTGATGTTCCCTGGATTCAGGCGGATCTTGTGAACGCCGGCCTCGACGGCTTCGAGCGCGCGCTGATAGTGGAAGTGGACATCGGCTACGACGGGAACGCGGACCTGCCGCAGGATCTCCTTGAGCGCCTCCGTGTCCTTGCGCTCGGGCACCGCGACGCGCACCACATCAGCGCCCGCAGCGCGGTAGCGCTCGATCTCGGCAACGCACGCATCGATGTCGTGGGTGTAGCCCGCGGTCATCGTTTGCACACGGATGGGTGCTCCGCCGCCGATGGTGACTCGTCCCACGCGGTCGTCGCCCACGGTGACCTGGCGGGTTTGTCTGCGCTCCTGCATCCTTCAAGTGTAGCGGCAGGGGTGCGTCGATCATCGTCCACACATCGATCACTCGGGATTACCCTTCCCCCCAATGACAACATCCATCAACAACTCGCCCCTCGCTGCTTCGCCTGTTGTTTACTTGCGGTCGCGCCTTTCGATCATGATGTTGTTGCAGTATGCCACATGGGGTGCCTGGCTGCCAGTGCTGTACGCGTACCTGAGTGGACACCTGAAGTTCACCGGCGCACAAGTTGGATGGTGTTTCTCTGCGGGCGCTCTCGGTGCCGTCTTTGGCCCGTTCATCGCAGGGCAGTTGGCAGATCGCACATTTGCCACGCAGCGGATTCTCGGCGTCAGCCATCTCGTTGGGGCGCTGCTCGTGTACCTGATGGGCATGACGAGCGACTTCAGCGCATTCCTTGGCTTGTCGGCGCTCTATGGATTCGTCTACGCGCCCACCATGGCGCTCACCAACTCACTTGCATTCGCGCACTTGCCCAACCGCGATCAGGACTTCGGACCGGTGCGGCTCTGGGGAACGATTGGGTGGATTGCGGTGGGAATCACCGTGGGCCAAATCCTGTTTCGGCTGCATACGCCTGCGAGCGGATCACCCGACGAGATCGCTGCGGCGCAGAATGCGGGACGCGCGGTGGCGTTCCAAGTGAGTGCTGCCATCGGAGTGCTGATGGGGCTGTACTGCTTCACGCTTCCCAACACCCCACCGAGCAAGGACTCGAGGCAGAACACCGCTTGGCTGGAGGCACTGGGCGAAATCATGCGTCAGCCGCTGCTGTTGCTTTTCATCGTGGCCGTTCCCGTCAGCGTGATCCACCAGTTCTACTTCGTCCAGGCGGATGGATTCATCAGCGGCGTGCAGGCAAAGGTGGGGGAGAAGACATGGTTCGACTCGACCATCAGTCAGATCTTCGGTGTCGGCGGTGGACTGATGACCATCGGGCAGATGACGGAGATTCTGGTGCTCGCTGCGATGCCCGTGCTCACGAAGTTCCTCTCGCGAAAGCAACTCCTGCTGATCGGGCTCGCGGCCTATGCGGGGCGGATGGCGCTCTGGGCCTTTGCCCCATCGCTGCCGTTCGTCATCGCGGGCATCACGCTGCATGGACTCTGCTTCGGCTGCTTCATCTTCGTCGCGTTCATGATCGTGGACGAACACACCACCACCGATGTGCGCGCAACCGCCCAGAACCTCTTCAACCTCGTGATTGTCGGCATCGGCACGATCGTCGGCAGCATCTTCGCGGCGGACATCGTCGGCGGTTGGGCATCCAAGGGTGGTTCCATGGACTACCAGAAGCTCTTCAGCGTTCCCCTGTGGATGGCTCTCGGGTGTTTCGGTCTCGTGTTGCTTGCGTATCCGAGAGCGAAGCCCGCTGCTCGGTGAACATGGCCTCGACATCGGAGTCGGGCGCGATGGAGGAATCGATGCGGCTCAACGCCTCTTCAGGCAACAGCCCCGCGCGAACTCCGTCCCCGCTCATAGTCTGGATGCAGTTGCAGCTGCGCTTCGCCACTTGAAGTCAGCAGCCCCACGACGGGTGTGCCCTCCGCGATCGGCTCGCCCGACATTCGAGTGATCTCAAACTTCGGTTGGCTCGCCTCGTGCAGTGCGAGCGCCTGTTCCAACGACTTCTGCTTCCTTTCGTCGATCTTGGACCAGCTCTCGCGGCCGCGACACTTGGGAAAAGCACTGCAGCCGAGCCACGGCCCGCGCTTGCCCGTGCGCAGGTTCATCGCCGTGCTGCATTTGGGGCAGGGGAGGTCTGTCAGGAACGGCTTCGGCGATGGGAACTTCACGCAGCCCTTCCGATCGACATTCAGGACGAACTTGGTCTGGGGGTTGCTGCTCGTCAGGAAGTCGCCAAAGCGCCCCGTGCGAAGCACCATCGCGGCACCATCGAGGGGGCACTTGACATCCACGCGCTCCGGCAGCAGCGGCTTTCCTTGGCGGTTGACGGGCGCCGCATACGAGCATGCCGGCTCCTCCTTGGGCTTGCGCGCCTTGCCAGTCTTTGTCGGTGGCTGTTCGACCAATACCTTCTGTGAAAATCCGCTGCAGGAGAGAAATCGACCGCCCTTGCCGAGCCGGTACTCGCATCGTCGTCCGCACATTGGACACGCGTATGGCGACGGCTCCGCCTCGGCCTTGACATGGTCCACCTTCATGAGGCCAGCCACCACGGACTCGAACGGCGCGTAGAACTGCCGCAGCATCGCATGCCACTCGACCTTGCCTTGCGCGATGTCGTCGAACTCTTCCTCGATGCGGCGTGTGTAGCCCACATCCATGAAACCCTGCTTGAACGGCTGCTCAAGGAACGAGCAGACCGCCATCCCGATGTCCGTGGCGTGGAACGACCGGCTCACTTGCTCCACATACTTTCGCTCCTCGATCGTGCTGATGATCGATGCGTAGGTTGACGGGCGCCCGATGCCTTGCTTTTCCAATTCGCGGACCAAACTCGCCTCGCTGAACCGACCTGGCGGCGAGGTGAACTTCTGGCTCGGCGCCAGCCAAAACGGCGCCATTTCCTGACCCTCGCGGAGCGTCGGCAACTCCTGATCATCACCATCACCGCGGATGCCAGTGACCGTGTAGCCATTGAACAGCTCGACGCGGCCAGTTGCCTTGAAGATCGCGCCAGTCGGCTTGTCGCTCCGCTCGAGCAGCACAGCCGTCGATTCGTACTGCGCGTCAGTCATCTGGCACGCGACGAATCGCTGCCAAATCAGGTTGTAGAGGCGCCAGTGATCCTCGGCGATTGCTCCGCGAAGACTCTCCGGCGTTCGCAGCACGCTGGTCGGTCGGATCGCCTCATGCGCCTCTTGCGCGCTCTTGTTGCTTGACCCGTAGAACCGCGGCTTCTCGGGGAGGTACTTCTCGCCGTAGTGCTTTCCGATGAACGCACGCACCGCCGCGATGGATTCGCCGCTCAAGTTCGTGCTGTCGGTCCGCATGTAGGTGATCAGTCCGACCATGCCCTCGCCAGGAACGGTGACGCCCACATAAAGCTGTTGCGCAGTGCTCATCGTGCGCTTCGTCGCGAACCCAAGTGCGTAACTCGCGCTCGACTGAAGCGTGCTCGTGATGAATGGTGCCTTGGGGCGGCTGGTCGTTGCACTCTTCTCGATGCTGCGAACCTTGTAGCGGACGCCCGCGCCAACGCGGCCGCCGACAACTCGCTGCCAACGCGCGAACCCAACGGGCTCGTTCTCCCCGCGCAAGTCAACCGACGGTGGCTTTGGTTGGAGCGCGATGCTCACATCCACAAGTCCGACCGCCTCCGCCACGGACTTCACGCGTTCCGCGAGTGCCTCGCCAGGCTCGTACCAGTCAGCATCCTGGGGAATCGGCGTCTTGTTCGCCTTGTCCTCCTCCACCTTCCGCAGCACCCAATCCGGCACATCGACTGCACATGCTGCACCGCCGAATCCAGCGAGGTCCTCGTACTTCGGCACCTCGCGGCGAAGCGCAACGGGCTTGCCGCCCACTTGCACCAACTCGCACTCGATCCCGCCTCGTTCGGCGAGCCAATGCGCCTGCTCCTTCACGGTCGGTCCCTTGCCGCGTTCATCCCGGCGCGCGAGGAACGCATCCCAGTCCTTCGAGAGGGTCGGCCCACGAGTTGCGTCAGGCGTCATCGCGGCCTCGACCTTCCAATACTCGTCCGGCTGAAAGCCGCGGATCTCCCGCTCGCGGTCGACAATGAGTTTCAGCGCCACACTCTGCACGCGTCCAGCACTGAGTCCGCCCGCGACCTTCTTCCACAAGACGGGGCTGACCATGTAGCCGACGATTCGATCCAGGATTCGCCGAGCCTGCTGTGCGTTCACGCGATCAAGGTCAATGGCACGCGGCTCCTGAAACGCCTTCAAGATCGCGGTCCGCGTGATCTCGTCGAACTCCACTCGCTTGGCCTTGCGTGGGTCCACATCAAGCAGCTCGGCAAGATGCCAGGCGATCGCCTCGCCCTCGCGGTCAAGGTCGGTTGCGAACCAGATGCTGCTCGCGCCCTTGGCCAACTTCCGCAAGCTGGCAACCTGCGATTGGCGATCTTCATCCACTTCATAGGTGGGCTCGAAATTGTTGCTCAGATCGACGCCTGGTACGGGCTGCTTGCTGCCTTTCGGCGCTCGCGCTGGGAGGTCGCGGATATGCCCGATGGACGCCTCCACCCTGAAACCCGCCCCGAGGTACTTGGCGATGGTCTTCGCCTTGGCCGGACTCTCGACGATGACCAACTGGTCACCCGCACTGAACCGAGGCTTGGCGGGCGAATCGGCTTTCATTTTCGATGGCGTGGATTTCTTGGCCATGGAGGGGCGGCATCATGCAGCTTTGCGAACGAATGTCAAGCGGTTGGGAATCGGCAGGGTGGCACATCGCACGCCACGAAATCACGATTGAACCGCAATTTCGTCGCAAGAATCAGCTCCTCTGATGTCCGAGAATGTGCGAGCAAAGATTTTCGGCCTGCGCATCGTCGAGGAGTTCCGTCGTCCAAACGGAGTCGGGAATCTGGCGGAAGCGCCGAAGCCATGTTCGCTGCTGACGCGCGAGTCGGCGGGTCTTCTGCTTCGTGTCCTCGATCGCATCATCGAGCCGCCGCTGACCGCGCAAATGCAGCGCCAGTTCGCGGTAGCCCACGGCCTCTGCCGCCTGCGCGCCGAGTGTGCCGCGAGCAAGCAGCGTTCGCACTTCATCGAGAAGACCTTGCTCCATCATGTGAACGACTCGCGCGTTGATCGCCCGCGCGTTGGCGGCGCTCTCCGGCAGCAAGCCGATGCATCGCCATCCCTCCGGAAGCACCTGTGGCGCGGCCTGCCACTGCTGCTGGTGTTCCGAGAGCGGTCGACCCGTGAGTGCGTGGACTTCCAGCGCGCGAATCAAGCGCCGCGAATCGTTCCGATGGATTCGTGCCGCTGCCGCTGGGTCCACTTGCTGCAGTTGCGCATGAAGCGCATCCGTACCGAGGAGTTGGAGTTGCGCGCGAAGTGCAGGATCCGCGGGAGGACCATCGAACAGCCCCGACAGTAGTGCCTGCACATACAGGTTGGTGCCTCCGACGATGATGGCTGGGGTCCGCGACTGCGCGAAGCGGGTGAGCAGTTCGCGTGCAGCCTGCAGCCAGTCCTCCACGGTGAATCCAGATGAGTACGGATCGGCAATGTCGATGAGGTGGTGCGGAATCCCAGCGCGCAGCGCAGCCGGGGGCTTTGCCGTGCCAATGTCCATGCCGCGGTAGATCTGCATCGAGTCAGCACTGATGATTTCGGCACCCGCGATTCGGCGCGCGGCGGCCACCGCCAGGGCGCTCTTGCCGCTCGCCGTCGGCCCAACAATGAGAATGACTTGTGCAGGACTCACGCGGAGTGGTTGTACCCTCTTCCCAATGGCACTTTCGAGGATCGACCAAACGGCGGTGGCGGGCAAGCGGGTGTTCATTCGGGCAGACTTCAATGTCCCGCAGGAAGATGACGGCCGCATCAGCGATGACCGCCGCATCCGCCTGACCATCCCGACGATCGAGTCCGTGCTGCAGCGGGGCGGCAGCGTGATCCTCGCATCGCACCTCGGACGGCCCGAAGGCAACGGGCACGAGGCGGCATTCTCGATGGCACCGATCGCAGCGCGTCTGCGCGAGTTGTCCCCACGCTTGGTCGGACTGCGTCTTGTGGGAAGCCGCTGCACGGATGCGGAGGCAGCGGCTGCGGCTCGCGCGCTGAAGGCGGGTGAGGTTGTCCTGCTGGAAAACCTCCGCTTCGAGGCCGGCGAGAAGAAGGGCGATGCCTCGCTTGCTGCGCATTTGGCGTCGATGGCCGATGTGTATTGCAACGATGCTTTTGGCGCATCGCACCGACGGGACGCTTCGATGCATGCGCTTCCGCATGCGTTCCGTGCCAGTGGCAAGCCAGCGGTGACGGGACTGCTTCTCGACCGCGAGATCCGATTCCTGCACGGCGTGCTGGAAACGCCCGACCATCCGTTCGTGGCGATCATCGGTGGCGCGAAGGTGTCGGACAAGTTGGCTGCACTGCGAAATCTCATCGGTCGCGTTGACTCGATCCTCGTGGGCGGCGCGATGGCGTACACCTTCCTGAAGGCGCAGGGCGTGGAGGTCGGGCGTTCGCGCGTGCAGGAGGACATGCTTGCGCAGGCGCGGGAAATCCTTCAACTTGCAGCGGGCGGACGAACGCGGATCGAGCTGCCGACGGACCATGTGTGCGGTGCGGAACTGAAAGAGGGCGTGGCAACGCAGATCGCCGTTGGCGCGATCGCCGCGGATCAGATGGGGCTCGACATTGGACCGGCAACAGCCGCGCGTTACTCGAAGATCGTCGAAGCAGCGCGCACCATCGTGTGGAACGGTCCGCTCGGGGCCTTCGAGTGGAAGCCCTTCGATGCAGGGACCGCGACTGTTGCTGCTGCCGTGGTTCGCGCGACCAAGGCAGGCGCCACGAGCGTGGCAGGCGGCGGCGATACTGCCGCAGCGGTCGATGCCAACGGGCATGCCGCTGGATTCAGCCACATCTCCACGGGTGGCGGCGCTTCACTCGAAATGCTCGAGGGCAAGTCGTTCGAGTGTCTCGAAGCCATCGATCAGCACGCGGAGCCAAGCTATAGTTAGGAAGAATCGCCTCGTCACCTCTCTCGGAGATACGCCCATGATTCGAACGACTGCCATCCTCGCCCTCACGCTTTCTGCAGCGCTCGGACTCGCGCCAGCCGCACCGCAGGATCAGAAGAAACTCGCGGTCGGTGATGCGACCCCCGTTCTCGAGGGTCTCGATTTCGTGCAGGGAAGCATGGACGACCTGTCTGCATCGGGCACCAAGGTCCTCGTCGTGGAGTTCTGGGCGACTTGGTGCGGTCCGTGCCTCCGCTCGATACCGCACATCAACGAGCTCTACCAGACCTTTCAGGATCAGGGGCTCGTGGTGGTCGGCGTCAGCGATGAGAAGCGATCAAAAGTGGAGCCGTTCGTCAAGAAGCGCGGGTCGGAGATGTCGTATCCAGTCGCGATCGATGCCGACAAGAAGGTGAGCGATGCGTTCATGGTCGCTGCAGGGCAGAAGGGCATCCCGTGTGCGTTCGTGACGACCGTTCAAGGTGGGCAGTCAGGTGGCAAGGTGGTTTACATCGGGCATCCCATGGCTCCCGAGTTCGAGACGGCGGTGCGTTTGTCGCTGACTGGTCGGTACGACCCAGTGCTGATGAAGAAGGCGCAGCCGTTGATCGACGCGGGACGCCGCGCGATCGAGAGCAAGAACTACAAGGATGGTTACAAGCGATTCGACGAAGTGGTTGCGCTCGACCCAGGGATCTTTGCACCAATTGCTATCGAGAAGTATCGCGTGATGCTGAATGATGAGGGCAATGAAGCTGGAGCCAAGGCCTTTGCGGCAGAGCTCCTGAAGGGACTCGTCGTGCTCGGCGATGCGTCGGCGCTGCGGGACCTCGCCGTGGCACTTTCGTCCGATCCCACGAACAAGAGTTACGACTTCGACCTCGCGCTGCAGGCAGCGGAGGCCATGCTGAAGGTCGCTGGGAAGAGTGATCCGATCGCTCTTTCCACCCTTGCGGGCGTGGACTATGCCCGAGGCGACTTCGCCAAGGCTGTCGAGTCGCAGAAGAAGGCGTACCGCATCGCGAGCCCCTCGCGGAAGGCAGCGTTCAAGGCAACGCTTGATGCGTACGAGTTGGCGCTGAAGAAGGGAGTCAAGGTGACGGTGCCGCTTGCGGCGCAAGCGCCTGCAGGGCCGGTGGAGACCGTTCCAGCGAAGCCCTGATGGCGAGCGCGACGCCTGCTGCAAGGGCAGCCAGTCGGACGGGCGCACCCATGTGCCCCTTTCGCGGTCCGTTGAATGCACCGCTGGTGGGCCCCTCGATCCTCTCGGCTGATTTCACACGACTTGGTGCGGAGGTCCGCGATGTCGTTCGCGAAGGAGCGGACTACATCCATGTCGACATCATGGATGGACACTTTGTCCCGAACCTGTCGATGGGCCCCGCGATGTGCGCTGCGGTGCGCCGCGCCGCGCCGCGTGCGTGGATCGATGTCCACCTCATGATCGGCAATCCCGCGGACTTCATCGATCCTTTCGTGCATGCGGGGGCGAACAACATCACCTTCCACCTGGAAGTCGAACGCAAGCCCGTCGCACTGCTGCGGCGGATCAAGGAGGCGGGACTGACCGCGGGCATCGCCATCAAACCGAAAACGCCGTGGAGTGCTCTCGCCGCGGTGTTCCCGGAGGCAGACCTCTTTCTCGTCATGAGCGTCGAACCAGGTTTCGGTGGCCAAGCGTTCATGCGATCATCGCTTCCGAAGGTGCGCGCCATCCGAAAGCGCTGCGGACCTTTGCGCCGCGTCGAGATGGACGGAGGCATTTCACCCGACACCGCAGCGGCGTGTCGCGACGCGGGGTGTGATGCGCTCGTGGCAGGCGCGCATGTGTTCGGCGCGCCGAACCGACGCGCAGCCATCGATGCGATTCGCGGCGTTCGTGGAAGTCGGTGGCGTTAGCATGACTCGCATGGCTCAGCCGACATGGGATGTGGCCGCGGCTTCGGCCACGAAGCGAGCAGTGCCCGATGGCCTTTGGATGCAGTGCCCATCGTGCAGCGAAACACTGTTTCGCAAGGCCGTTGAGCAGAACCTGATGGTTTGCCCGAAGTGCGACCACCACTTGCGCATTGGGGGCAAGCAGCGGGTTGAACAGTTGCTCGATCCGGGGACGTTCGAGCCAATGCAGGCGGACCTTGCGCCGTCGGATCCCTTGAAGTTCGTCGATCTCAAGCCCTACCCCGAGCGGCTCGAGCAGGCGCAGCGGGCCACCGGATCGCCCGATGGGGCGCAAGTGGGGCAGGGGTTCATCAAAGGCAGGCGTGTGGCGCTGGCCGTGCTCGATTTCAATTTCCTTGCGGGGTCGATGGGGTCGGTCGTTGGGGAGAAGGTGACATGTGCCGTCGAGACAGCCCTTGCCGAGCGACTGCCGCTGATCGTGGTGAGTTGCTCGGGTGGCGCGCGCATGCAGGAGTCCGGGTTCTCGCTCATGCAGATGGCAAAGACGAGCGCAGCGCTCGCGCGTCTCGACAGTGCCGGCGGTCTCTTCATCTCGGTGCTGACGGATCCGACCACTGGCGGCGTCACGGCGAGCTTTGCGATGCTCGGCGATGTGATCTTCGCTGAACCCAAGGCGCTCATCGGTTTCGCCGGTCCGCGCGTGGTGCGGCAGACCATCCGACAGGAGTTGCCTGAAGGGTTCCAGACAAGCGAGTTCCTGCTCGATGCCGGCTTCGTCGATCGGATCGTTCACCGAGCGAATCTTCGCAGTGAGATCAGCCGCATCATTGACTACTCGGGCAATTGATGTGAATGCCCAACCATCGATCGGGGCGGGAACGCTTGTGCCATCGACGGGAATGGCCTTGCTGTTCTGCGTGCTGACGCCTCTCTGCCTCGCGCTGTCGTTCCCGCCGTTCTCGCTCTGGCCGTTCGCGTTCATCGCGCCACTGGGGTGGGCGCTCGTGGCCAGCAGCGACCGCCTTCCGCATCACTTGTGGTGGGCCCTCTACGCCAGCGCACTTCTTGTGTGGCTGTGGCTCCACCGATGGATGATCGGCGTCACCGTCGCCGGATATCCCGTGCTCTGCGGATATCTCGCGCTGTACGCGTTGGCTGGCGTCTGGGTCATCCGGCGAACGCGCCACGGCCTGATCGGTCGGTACTTGCCGCGAGCCATTCGCCTTCCAGCCGTGCTCATCGCCCTCGAGTGGCTGCAGGGGACGGTGATCTTCCATGGCTACCCCTGGTATGCCTTCGCACAGCCGCTCATTGACTTCCCAGTCGTGGCGCAGCTTGCAGACATCGGCGGAGTGCCGCTGGTGACTCTGCTGGTTGCCGGAACGGTTGGCGTGCTTGTCGACCTGCTGTGCCTGTGCAGGGGAACGCCCGATCCGACCCTGCGACGACATGTCGTGCAAGGTGGCATCGGCGTGCTGCTTGCGTGGGTGTGCGCCATCGCGTACGGATCTCATCGACTCGCGGAGTGGGATGCGATGCAGCGAGCTTCGCAGCCGATGTCGCGGCTGCGAGTCGCCGTGGTGCAGACCAATGTTCCAACGAGCAACAAGCTCCGCTGGAGCAGGCAGCAGCAAGAGGACGCTGCCGCATCCTTTGCGCGGGCGACGATTGATCTGGTGGAGTCATCGCAGCGCGATGGAGCGATCGACTTCGTGGTCTGGCCGGAGACGATGCTGCCGGGCTTCGGACTCGAACCGGCGACGCTGCGCACGCTGTGCGATGGGCAGTGGTGGCCAGAGAATCGTTTCGCAGAGCTCGTGGAAGCCCTCGTCCAGCGCATCAATGTCCCGCTGGTCGTTGGCAGTCCGGTGTACATCGGACTGCGGGAGAACGGTGATCGCTGGAACTGGAGCGAGCACTTCAACAGCGCGTATCTCGTGCAAGGGGACCCGCCATACCAGCGCTACGACAAGATTCACTTGACCCCATTCGGCGAAGTGATGCCGTACATCTCCAACTGGAAGTGGCTGGAGGAGCGGCTGCTTGCCATCGGTGCCGCCGGGATGCAGTTCGACCTCGATGAAGCATTGGTCCCGCGCCGACTCACGCTGCAGCGCCCCAACGATGCGCGAGGCGTCGCGCCCAAGATCGGGCTTGCGTTGGCAACACCGATTTGTTTCGAGGACACGATGTCTGGTGAGGTCCGTCGCATCGTGCACGATGATGCGGGGCACAAGCAAGCCGCAATCCTCGTGAACCTCTCCAACGATGGGTGGTTTGGTGATTGTGATTCTGGGCGGCGAGCGCATGAGCTGCTCGCGCGTTGGCGCTGCATCGAGAACCGATTGCCGATGGTCCGCGCTGCCAACACGGGAATCTCCGCGGCGTTTGACAGCAGGGGAGTTCCGATTCCCAACGCAGCGGTCGCACCGCGCACTGCCGGCGGCTTCATTGCGGAATTGCCCCTCGACGATCGACAGTCGTTCTTCGGAGAGTTTGGCAATGTACTCTCGCCTGCTATGGCGCTGTTGGTTGCAATCATGGTCGTTCCTGGCAGGTGGATTGCGCCAACTGGCTTTCGGCTCTTCGTCGGGGCTTGCGCCCTGTTGCTCGTCGGCTGCAGCGAGGAGTCGCAGCCCCGCGCAGTGTTCAGCGGCACCGGATGGTCGTCGCGAGGCGCGGTCGGGATTGGTGGGGATGCGCCCGTCAATCCGGACTCTGGTCGCGCGTCGCGTTTGGCAAGTGTGCCGTCGACAGCGCCAGTGGAGAACGAAGCAGAGCGCGCCTTGGAACCCACGCCGCAACCAATGGACACTGGCTCCGAGGCGCCCGCGGTGTCGGTGCCCGCGCAGGTTTCCGCTGCGCCTGTTGCGCCAGCTCCAACTCCGACTGCGGCTCCGACTCCGGCACCCGCTGCTCCACCCTCAGAAGTGGCTGCTCCAGCGCCCGCAGAAGCGCCGGCACCAGCGCCGCCACCGCCACCACCACCACAAGCACCGCCGCAACCACCACCTGAAGCGCCGCCGACACCACCATCGCCGCCACAAGCCAAGTTCACCTTCGTCGGCGCCGATGCCCGCGAACAGATGGCGTTCGATTTGATCGCACGCGCCGCATCAAGCGACGCGGCGATCCTGAGATCCCATGCGCTCGAGGCACTGCAGACGCGCCCCGAGGCACTTGCGGAGGTGGCGTGCAAGATGCTCGGCGATCCCAGTCCAGGCGTTCGCTTTGCCGCGGCTGTCATGATCGGGAAGAAGCGGCTCGATCGCTGCACCACGCTGCTGCAGCCGCTCCTGCTCGATCCAAATCCATCCGTCCAGGCATCGGCACTCTTCGCACTCGCTCGGCTCGGGCAGCGCATGGATCTCGGTCCGCTGCTGCGCTTGGCGATGAGCGAGGATCCAGAGACTCGTTCGAACGCGTTCTTTGTCCTTGGCGAGTTGCGAAATCCAACGGCAATTCCGCTCATCGAGGCGTGCATCGGTCGCCCGCTCAGGACCGCCGATGAAGTGCGTATTCGAATCGTCGAACTGCAAGCCGCGGAGGCGATGTGCAAGATGGGCGACTACCGACAGTACGACCCAATCCGAGCGGCACTGTTTGCGCCGAGCGAGCAGGCGGAGTTGATCGCGCTTGCCTGTCAGATGGTCGGCGAGGTCAATGATCGGGGAGCGCGCGGCAGCCTGATCGGCATTTGGAACGGGCGCGGATCGATGGAACGTCCCATGGAAATCCGTCTGCTCACTGGAACCGCGCTGGTGCGGATTGGCGAGCCGAATGTGGAGCCGATCTACCTGCTCTGCATGAAGGCGATCAAGGATCCAAGCGGTTCGATTCGGGCTCAGGCTGCTTCGACGCTCGGCTGGATCGGTGGAACCCGCGCCGCTGATGCAGTTGCACCCCTCATGCAGGAGAACGACAGCCTGGTTTCGATCTCCGCTGCGGCCGCCTTCCTTCGGGCAACTGCAAAGCCCGCGGATGCTCTCCCCCCAATTGGAGCGACCGAGTCGACCACTCGGGTTCCCTGATCCGTTGACATGACGGGGATTGGGAAGTAAAAAAGGGGGGTTCGTCCTGGTTCGGAGTTCGCCTCGCCGCGTTCTGGAACTGAGGCCGATGCCTTGGGACTTGTTTCGGCCGCGGGTCTGCCGTTGGACCGCTCTGTTCCCAAGGTAGACACGCTCAGCCAACGCCGCTCATCGGCACTTACTCGCAAGGCCAACCTCGTGCACATTCTCACAAAGGTCTTCGTCGTGCTCGTTTCGCTTCTCGCCGTCGCGATCGTTCCGCTCGCTGCAGTTCAGTCGAGCAATCAGGCCGCGCTACGACAGCAAGTGAAGGACGCCGAGACGCGGGTGGCCGCAGCGCGGAATGAACTGGAGACTGAGCGGGCGCTGCGCTCGAAGGCAGAGAGCGATTCGGCGCTGCAGATCAAGGACCTCGACGCGGAGAAGGGGAGGCTGCAGGCTGAACTCGCCCAAGGCATGGCGAAGATGCGCACGACGGACGGCGAGTTGGCGCAGGCGAAGATTCGCCTTGCCAGCCTCGAGCAGTCGCTCGCCGTGGTGACCGATGGCGATCGAGCAAAGATGGAATTGATCAAGACCATCAGCGAGGAGTTGGACAAGCAGCGGACGACGCTGACCGATTGCGAGCGAATGAAGATCGAGGTGGAGCAGAAGTTTGGAAAGACCGAGAGCGACTTGCGCATGGCGCAAGAGGCGCTTGGTGACCTTCGCGAGCAGGTGGCGTCGTTGTCGAGTTCAAAGGCAAAGTCAGATCAAGTCGTGCAGGCGTTCACTGCCCGCTATGGTCCCGCTGAGCAGGAACAGCAGGCTGCGGCATCCGCGCCATCGGTCGAGGTGGCGGACCGCAATGTGGCTGCGAAGATCGTCAATGTTCGGCGAACCGATGGCGGCGTGTACGCGGAGATTGATGCTGGAAGTCGTGACGGCGTGAAGGTGGGCTGGGTGATGACCATTGGTGACGGGTCGCGCTTCATTGGGAAGCTGCAGATCACATCGGTGGATGTCAACAAGGCCGTCGGCACGGTTGAAATGGAAGACCCGGCAGGTCGCGGCGCGGTTCGCGCTGGGCAGAAGGTGACGATTCGCAAGGGGCAGTGACGCCCAACGAAGTTTTCAAGGACATCGAAAGCACACAAGACAATGGCATTCTTCGGGATAGGCAAGAAGAACCCCAAGCCGTCGGCTGCTGATGCAGGCACGGCAGATGAGCCAGCGGCGGTCGATTTCGGCGAGGCGGTGCCGCCCGCTGTGACGACCGAGAAGAAGGGGCTCTTCGGCCGCAAGTCAAAGCCCGTAGTGGACAAGTCTGCCAAGCAGAAGGCGGAACCGAAGGCGAAGGCTGAGAAGCCCAAGCGAGCCGCCGCTCCAACGGTGCGGAAGCCGGGCGGAGAGTTGAACATCTACACGGGCGTGTTGGCCGCTGCGGCTGTCGCGCTCTTGGTAGGTTGTGCGCTGATCGCGCTCGACAATCTGGCGGGAGTAGAAGGGACTGCACAGGAAGGCAATCCGATCGGAACGATTCCGTCGCGCTAGCGTCGGAGGGCGAGAAACCCTATGGCCAAGGAGGTGGCCGCACATGACACTTGACAAGATGATGAGTTGGTTCAGCGTCGACATGGGGATCGACCTTGGGACATGCAACACATTGGTGTGCGTCCGCGGCGAGGGCATCGTGCTCAACGAGCCCTCAGTGGTGGCGGTTCGGAAGGGCACGAATCAAGTGCTGATGAATGGGGCCGCGGTGGGCTTCGCGGCGAAGGAGATGCTCGGGCGCACGCCTGGGTCGATCCAGGCCATTCGCCCGCTCAAGGATGGTGTCATCTCGGACTTCGAGATCACCGAGGCGATGCTGAAGTACTTCATCCAAAAGGTGATGGGTCGCAGCCGCATCTTTGGACCGCGCGTGGTGATCTCGATTCCTTCCGGCATCACGGCCGTTGAAAAGCGCGCCGTGCTCGACAGTGCGGAGCGCGCGGGCGCACGCAAGGTCTTCCTGCTTGAGGAACCGATGGCGGCAGCGATGGGTGCGAAACTGCCGTTCGACGATGCGGTCGCGAGCATGGTCGTGGATATCGGCGGCGGCACGAGCGAAATCGCCATCTTGAGCCTCGCGGACATCGCCAAGGCATCAAGCCTGCGGGTTGCCGGCGACGACTTTGATGAGGCGATCATCCTTCACCTCGAGGAAAAGCGTGGGCTTCGCGTGGGTGAGCAGACCGCCGAGCAGATCAAGATCCGGATCGGCAGTGCTTGGCCGCTCGAGCAGGAGTTGATGATGAAGGTTCGAGGACGCGATGTTGCGACTGGGCTTCCGCGACAGATCGAGGTCAACTCGGTCGAGGTGCGCGAGGCGCTCTCCGACCCGCTCAAGAAGATCTGCGACGAGGTGGTGAAGACGCTCCGCGAGGCGGACCCAGAACTTGCCGCAGACCTTTGCAACCCAGACTTGCCGCACAACGGCATCACGGTGGCTGGCGGCGGCGCACTGCTTCGCGGCATCGACAAGTTGTTCGCCAATCGAACTGGGCTTGTCGTCAAGATTGCGGAAGATCCACTGACCTGCGTTGCCCGCGGCACGGCGGATTACCTCGAGAACTTGGAGCAGTACAAGTCGATCCTCGAGTCCAACGTCGAGGAACTCTGATCGGGTCCTGCCAACCCGATTGAGAGGGGCCACCGAGCGTGCGCCGCATCCCGCCGATCGTCATCGCAGTCGCCTTCGTGATGTTGATTGGCTTGATGCCCGCGAGGTGGGTGGCCCCATGGTCGTCGGATCTCTCTGCGGTGTTGTGGGTGCCGCTGTCGCCGCTTGCCCATGCGGGGACTTCCGTCCGCCTCTGGCTCCGTCCTGGTGGGAGGGCGGTTGCGGTTGCCGATGCGGGGCTCGTGGAAGAGCGCGATCGTTACCGCGGGCTCTGGCATGCTGAACAGATCAAGGTTCAGGAACTGGAGAAGCGCCTGCGCGCCTACGAGGTCGCCGCCAAAGGCTCGCGCGACGGAGGGGCGCGCTTTGCAGCGGCGTCGGTCCTCACCCGCACTCCAAGCGGTGGCGGATTTGCGCTGAGGCTCAACTGCGGTGCGAGACAGGGAATCTCTGCAGGAGATGTGGTGCTCGCCGGCGGCGATTCGATCGCTGGACGCATTGCGCCTGATGTGGGGAATGTCACCAGCACGGTGGTCTCGGTCGCCGACCGCGCGTCGGGAAGAGTGGACGCCTACGTCACGCCCGCAGCCCAAGAGGGCGCCAAGCGAGCGGAGTTCATCGCGGTGCAGATAGCACCCGATGGGCGTGGTCAACTCCGTGCAGACATCGACCTTGGTTCCGCCGTAACCCGAGGCGACATGGTTCGTGTTCGCGATCCGTCATGGCCGCAAGGTGCGCAGGGGATGCGCATCGGTGTGGTGCGCGAAGTCCGTCGCAAGGACGCGCAGCCGCTGCGTGGTGAAGCGATCATTGACCCCGTCGTGGATTTCGCAAGCCTCGGTGAGGTCGTGGTCCGGCTTTCGAATGGCGGCGCACCATGAGGTGGCCCGTTGCCCTCGCGGTGCTGTTCGCCGCATTGGTGCTCGATGTGTCCTTCATGGGTGTTCTTGAACTCGGGGGTGTCACGCCGCGCCTTGTGTGCGTCGTCGTGGCGTTTGCGGCGATGCAAGGGGACCCCGCCACTGTTCGTTGGTACGCGCTTTTGGCTGGACTGCTCGTCGACCTTTCGCAACCGTCGATGGTCGGTCCGTTCGCACCCCTGTACTTGATCGCACCATGGACGCTTGGCGTCTTTTTCGGCTCCGAGGCGGTGTTGTCGATCCGCGGCGCGGTGGTGCGCAAGAACCCGCTGGCCGTTGGAGTGCTCGCATGCCTTCTCTCGTTGTCGTCGGGACTGTTCTGGACGGCGTGGTGGGCGCTGCGGTCCTGGTATCCGGATTCGCCAGCGCCGTGGGGCGACGGAGCTGCGCTCGGTGAGTTCGGGATGCAGTTGTTGACCGCGATGTCCACGGGCATCTGTGCCGTGCCCGTTGCCTGGCTGCTGCTGTTGAGTGGCTCGATGTGGGGATTCCCGTCGGTCATCAGCCGCCAGCGCGGCGGAGGACAGGCGCGGATCATTCGGGAGTAGAGTGCCGCCATGACCGAGCATGCAACGCAGGTCGTCCTCTTCGATGACGGACTCTCGCGATTCGGTCCCCTCTCAGATCTGCGGGCATCCTTTGAGCAGCGACTGGGCGCGTTGACATGCGTCGAGCGTGCGCGAATCGTGCTTGGGCGCGTCGATGCCGTCTATCCGCTTGAACACCTGCAGCCCGTGTGCATGGAGCGGCACGGATCCGTGGGGCTTTCCGTGTCGCAGTTGCCCGCTGGCGACGGCGATGTGATCCTGATCAACGGAACGCTCGACTCGCTCGAGGATGTGGCCACGCTCGGCGCGAACGCTGTCCGCTCGTCGGCGGATGGGCGGCTTGCCCTCGCCCGCCTCGCGCGGCGCGAGGCAGAACGCGTTCTGGAGCGCCCCGCACAATGGGAGCGGGGTGCGACAACGGCACAGCGCGCGCCACTCGCGCACGGCAACCTCGTGAGTGCGCCGTGGGACCTCCTCAATCGACTTGAGCGCAGTCTTCCTGCCGATATTGCGCTGCTCAGCCGCTCGGGAGAGTGGGGCGACCGCAGCACGGCGGGCGTGCACCGCTTTGGGCATCACGCATTGTTCATCGATCCGACGGCGAAGGTGCTGCCGGGTGCAGTCATCGACACGACGGATGGGCCCGTCCTGCTCGCGGCTGGATCGGTCATCCGACCAGGTGCGATTGTCACTGGACCTGTGGCTGTTCTCGATCATGCAACGATCCTCGACCGTGCCCAAGTGAAGGCGCGCAGCGTGATCGGTCCATGGTGCAAGGTTGGAGGCGAGGTCGGTTCGGTGGTTCTGCAAGGGTTCAGCAACAAGGCGCACGATGGACACCTTGGTGATGCGCTCGTCGGCGAATGGGTCAACATCGGCGCAGGGACCTGCAACTCGAATCTGCTGAACACCTACGGTGAGGTCAGCACCAGACTCGACGCAGCGGGCACGACCGAGCGCACGGGGCGTGCGTTCTACGGCGGTGTCATCGCTGATCACGCCAAGATCGCCATCCTCGTTGCCCTCAATACGGGCAGCACGATCGGCACGGGTTCGATGATTGCGGTCGCGCGACCGCCCACATTCGTGCAGCGATTTGCTTGGATGACCCCCGAACGCACGCAGCCGCATCGATTCGGTCGCTTTGAGGAAACCCTGCGCGCAACGATGCAGCGACGAGGTCTGGTACCTGGTACTGCCTATCTCGCGCGCCTGCACGATCTGCACGCTGCGCATGCTTCTTCGGTGACAGGCGCCTGAGCGGGCTATCGTTCGATCCCGTGGCACCCGTCCAAGCACATCCCATCTCGCTGCCCGTGCTGGACGAGCGTGAACGCCGCCGTGTTCATGACGACCTTGTCTCGCGTGTGCAGGGCGAGATCCGCTTCGGTCGCGGCGACCGCATGCTCTACGCGACGGATGCGAGCATCTTCCAGGTGGAGCCGATCGGCGTCGTGATCCCCGCGTCGATTGCCGACGGCATCGAAGCCGTTCGCACCTGTGCGCAGCATGGGATTGCCATCCTCCCCCGCGGCGGTGGAACGGCTCTCGCGGGACAGACCGTCAACGAGGCGGTGGTGATCGACTTCAGCGCAGCGTGCAGGTCCATCGAGCGGATCGATGCGGTGCATCGGCGTGCAGTGGTCGAGCCCGGTGTCGTGCTCGACCAACTCAATCAGGCATTGCTTCCGTTCGGACTGATGTTCGGTCCCGATGTTGCAACCTCCAGCCATGCAACCATCGGCGGGATGATCGGCAACAACTCCGCCGGCGCCAACTCGATCCTCTTTGGGCGCACCGTCGAGCATGTCATCGCGCTTGATGTCGTGCTCGCCGATGGTCGCGTCCTGCGGCTTGAAGAGGGCGCATCGGTGCACGACGCGGATGTCGCCGCGCTCACCCGACGGGTGGCAGATGTGGTCCGCCCGCTTGCGTCGGAGGTTCGCAGGCGATTCCCGACGATCCTGCGGCATACCGATGGGTTGAACCTTGACTTGATGCTGACGCAGATCGAGGCATCGGACCCGAAGCGGCTGGAAAAGGTCAATCTCGCCCACCTGTTCTGCGGGTCCGAGGGCACGCTCGGGACGGCCCTTCGCGCGGAGGTTTCGCTGGTCGAGAGACCGAAGGTTCGCGGGCTCGCCATCCTCGGCTTCGAGAGCGTGGAGGATGCGCTTGCGCCGCTCGCCGAGATGCTTGCAACGAAGCCAAGCGCAGTCGAATTGGTCGATGACATGGTGATTGAAATGGCGAAGCGAAATGCGCTCTACAGCCGCGATGTTTCCGTGATGCCGACTCCAGGCTCCGGTCGGCTCGGTGCGGTGATGTATGTGCAGTGGTTCGGGCAATCGGAGGCGGAGATCGCGGCACGCATGGATGACCTTGCTCGCCGCATCCCGTCCGCACCGATCGCCCGCCACTTCGGCGCATCGCAAATGGAAGCGGCGTGGCGCCTTCGGAAGGCTGGCGAGCCGCTGTTGCACGCCGTTCCCGGCGATCGCAAACCGCTCACATTCGTGGAAGACACGGCGGTCGATCCGTCGAGGCTGGCGGCGTTCGTCCGAGAGTTCCGCGCGATCGTTGAGCGACATGGAAGCACGGCCGCGTACTACGCGCATGCGTCGGTAGGTTGCCTGCACATCCGCCCGCTCGTGTGCGCGCATGACGAGCAGGGGCTCCGCATGATGCAGTCGATCGCGAGCGAAGTCGCCGACCTCGTGGTCCGCCATCACGGAGCGCTCAGCGGCGAACATGGGGATGGGCGAGTGCGCAGCCCGCTCCTCACGCGAGTTCTCGGCGCTGAACTGATGGAGGGCATTCGGCGCATCAAGGCGATCTTCGATCCCAAGGGCTTGATGAATCCAGGCAATCTTGTTGCGGTCGATGATCCAGCGCTGATTACCTCGCGGCTTCGCGTGCGCCCAGATGATCGACACTTCGTTCACGCGCCAGCGGACACGCAGACATTCTTTCGATACGAGAACGAGGGTGGGTTCGACCACGCACTCGAGCAGTGCAACGGCGCGGGACTCTGCCGTCGACTCACGCCAGGTGGGACGATGTGCCCCTCGTACCGCGTCCTGAAGGATGAGAAGCACACGACGCGCGGGCGGGCGAATGCCCTGCGATTGGCCATCACGGGCCAACTCGGGGAGGGGACCGCGGCGCAGCGCTGGCAGGATCCGTTCGTGCAGGAGACGCTTGGCCTCTGTCTCTCGTGCAAGGCGTGCAAGACGGAGTGCCCGAGCAATGTGGATCTGTCGAAGTTGAAGGCGGAGTATGCAGCGCAGGGATTCTGGCGGCGAGGTCGCGTTCCCTGGCGCACCAAGGTGCTCGGCAGCGTCCGCGAGGTGAACCGACTGGCAAGCGCGCTATGGCCGCTGTCGGAGGTGCTGCGGGGCCTGACTCCGACGCGCGTTGCGGTTGCAGCCATGCTGGGTTTCGCACCAGAGCGTTCCCTGCCGCCCGTGGGACCGTCGTTGCGTGGGTGGTTGGAACGCCGCGCGAACAAACGAACGCGCAGCCGAGGACCGATCACCCTGGAGCAGCGACCCGCGGTCCTCCTGATGCCCGACTGCTTCTCGCAGTGGTCGGAGCCGCAGGTGGGGCGCGCCGCGGTGGAACTCCTTGAAGCGCTCGGCTACCGCGTGGTGTTGCCCCACGCAGGTTGCTGTGGGCGTGCGGCGATTTCTTGCGGGATGCTGGCGGACGCGGCACGGACCAGTGCCGAGACCGCGCGGTCGCTCGTGCAGGCGATGCGGCGCGAAGAGGCGGTTGCGCTGCTGGGGCTCGAGCCCTCATGCGTCTCCGCGGTGAAGGACGACTGGCTTGACCTGAAAATGAGCGTGCCCGAGCAAGACCTGCGCTGGCTCGCTGCGCGGACATGGATGGCCGAAGAATGGATTGACCTTGCGTGGGATCGCCACCCACGCAAGCCGCACTTTGTCGAACCAAGCGAGCAAGTCGTGCTGCACGCGCATTGCCATCAAAAGGCGTTGTGGGGTCCAACATCCATCGGCCTGCTGCGGCGCGTGTTCGGTGACCGCGCAAGCGTGTTGCAAACAGGGTGCTGCGGCATGGCTGGCAGCTTTGGTTTTCGCTCGGCGAGCTATCCGCTTTCGCAGCAGATCGCGCAAGCGGACCTGCTGCCCAAGTTGGCGCAGGCACCCGAAGCAATCGTCGCGGCCCCGGGGACCAGTTGCCGCCACCAGATTCACGATGGGTGTGGAAGGACGGCACTCCACCCGATTGAGATCGTGGTGCGAGCGATCGACGACCGTGTTTCTGCGGACGCATCGGTTCTGGGCTAGGAACGCGTACTATTGCTCCCATGGCAGCAAGTCAACCGCCAACCGACGTGTCCTCCCCACACGAGGTGGATCTGTCCGAGGGCAAGGTCATGATCGTGGACGACAATCCACAGAATCTTGAGCTGATTCAGGCGTACATGGAGTCCCTGCCGTGCAGGATTGTGCTTGCGCAGGATGGGGCCGAGGCAATGGCGCGAATCGAGGCGGAGCGACCAGACCTTGTCCTCCTCGACGTCATGATGCCACGAGTCTCAGGCTTTGATGTCTGCAAGCGGATCAAGCAGAATCCAGCCACGCGCGACACGGTCGTCATCATGGTGACCGCCTTGCATGAACTCGGGGATATGGAACGCGCGGTTGAGTCGGGATGCGACGACTTCGTTTCCAAACCCGCAAACAAGGTCGAGTTGCTCGCAAGGGTGCGCGGGTTGCTCGCGCTTCGCCTCCTCAAGCGAAGGATGAGCAGTCTGCTTGGCAAGAGCCCTGCCTGAGGGGCAGGCGTTTCGCCATCAGGCGGCGGTGCGACTCACGATGGCTGGTGTGTCACCGATGCGCTCCCATGGCGAGGCGCTCTCTCGCGGCTCGAGGGCACATTCGAGGTGCTGCAGGTAGCGGGCAAGGTCGTAGGCGTCAAAGCTCACGAGCCAGTCGCGATCAGCGCTTGGGTTGAACGCAACGATTGATTCCACGAGGCTGTCCACAGAGCCAGAGTTGAATGCGCGGTTCATGGGAATCACTATCGGATTGAAATCGCCGCAGACTGCGGTCAATTCGGCACTTTTCGTGGCATGATCGACCCAGCTTGGCGGCCAGAAGCATGCGGAAACACAACTCCTTGGGTGAAGCCACGCGCGAAGCCCACAATGTTGTGGTGGCTCCGACCTGACTCTTATCCTGTGCATTGTTCAGGGCGGGAGCGTTGTTTGGCGGTTGGCATTGGGATTTCAAGAAGCGTCGGGACGCCTAGGCGAACTACTCGAATGGACTCCAACACGCAGCGAATCATCTGGCTTCGCAGACCGGCGCGAGTGTCTTCAGTTGAAAGTCGGTGGGTTCCCCAGTGCGACATGGACGAGATCCGCGTGTGGCGGTTGATGTGCCAGCGCAATCCGCGGCTGGTGGACGGTCCGTGTTGGCATGTCACCGCGGTGCAGCGGGATGGACACGGTGGGGCCACGATCCATGTTGTACCAACGACCTATCGGATGGGGGCTGTTCGTTCCGCTGGACTTTCAAGCGGCTTTCGAGGACTTGGCGTGAAGGCGATCGCCCATGCTGGTGGGCGCTGTCTTGTCGGCAAGCGCGCGATGAACTGCGCGACCTATCCAGGTGCATGGGAGTTCGCGCCTGGAGGATCGGCGGAACCGGGCGAAGACCCATCCGTCGGCATCGTTCGGGAACTGATGGAAGAGTGTGCCGTTGCTGCGGCGTCGCCAGCACAGCAGCGAGCGCTCCTGTTCGATGCCGTCGCCGGGAACTGGGAGATCGTGCACAGCATCGAATTGGCAGGGCAGCCCGATGCGCCGCCGAACTGGGAGTATTCGGACCTCCGCTTGATTGGCTTGGATGAGATGCCAACGCCAGCGTCGCCGTGCACGCATGCAATGCTTGAGATCGCTCGGCGGATCACGCAGGTCTAGCGCGAAGCGCGTTCGCGCGTGAGGTCGATCGCTCGCGAAGGGAACAGCGCGACTTGACTTGCGCCAGTCGCGTTCGGCCCAACCCACTGGACGCGCTTGAGCGCATTCGTGACCGCTTGGCTGGCTGCGCGCCGAACTTGCCGTGTTGCCTCGGGGTCCAGTTCGGCGGTCAAGCGTCCAGTGATCTGCGAAGGACTCAACAGGTCCACGAACCCCGCCGTTGCGGCAAGCAGGGTGAGGTTTGACCCAACGAGGTCGAGACCATACTGCTGCTCACCCGGTTCCCCCCGTGGCCACGCGAATCCACCGCCACCGTAGAGCCCGAGTTCGCCACCCGAGATCACCACCAAGCGAAGCGAGACATTCGTGGCCTGTGGATCGACGGCGGTCTTTCCAGCCTTGGGAACCCACATCAGTTCCGCGTGCAGGATGTAGCCGTCGGGGATTGGCGACTCATCGAACTGTGTCGGCAGGAGATTGCTGTGGAGAAACTCCGTGTTGGCAAGTTCAAGCGTGTAAGTCGTTCGACCATCCGCCACGGGCAGTGTTCGTGGCGTGTCGCCCATCGATGTGCATTCGAGCCGCTCTGGCGCGGTGACGCCGCAGCCGCCCAAGAGCACGCTCGCAGCGAGCGCGACAAGCTTCATCGGGGACCGCCAGCGGGAGCTCCTCACGGATGAGAGCGTACCGCCCGAGCCATGCCGCTCTGTCAGGTTGGGCTGCCCTGCGCCGTGGGCGCGGGCGAATCGAAGTCGGTAGCGCCGCCGCGACCGATCGCGAGCGGCGCACGAATCCCGAGCGTGGTGATGGGATTGCGTTCCACCACTGCACGAAGCGCAGCGCGCGGGATGGATGGCAGCGGCGTTCCAAGCGAGTAGGAGTTCAGCGAGTAAATCGATTCGACCGCGGTCGATGGAAGCACGAAGGGGAATCCCGAGCCGAAGAAGATCTTCTCGATCACGCCCGCCTCAAAGGCCTGAAGCAGTGCGGTGTAGAGGCGCCACGAGTGCGACACCAAGCCGCTTGTCTCCGCGTAGATGCCAGGATGCTTGCCCAGCAGCGCGATGGTCTCATCGACCCATGGGTGTCCGAGTCCAGAAAGCACAACCTTCAGTGCGGGGAATGTTCGCGCGACTTCGTCCCATGCGGTGGGTCGCTCGTACTCCAGGATCATGCTTGGCGTTCGCATGCCTGGGCGGCTGACGAAAATCGGCAGACCAAGGGTTGAGCAGCGCTCGTAGAAACGCATCGCCGCCGAGTGCGTTGGATGAAAGCCCTGTGCGGCTGGCGAGATGCTGACGGCCGCGAGTCCAAGCGACCGTGCGCGGTCCAGATCCTCGCTCCAACTGGGCGAAACGGGGTCGATTCCCGCAACTCCTGCGGCGCGGTTGGGCTGGCGCGCAACGAGTTCGGCAATGAATTCGTTTGGAACGGTGGCGGAGAGTGCGTGCGAACGAAAACCGTGCACGAGCACGCAGCCGATCTGCTCCATTGCACGGGCATGACCTCCCACGGACGCATCCAAGCCGCCCGTTCGTCGCCCAGTCTGCCGAATGCCCTCAGCAAGTTCGAAGCCGAGTTGCTCCGGCGAGTGCCAAGCGCGGGTCATCACATCGAAAATCATGTTCGCTCCGAGTATAGCGATGTCCGTTCACTTACCGATGCGGGCGATGAGCGCCGTGCAGGTGTTCATCGTCATTGGTTGGGCCGTGACATGGACGAATCCAGCGGAAGAGAGTTGCACGGAAAGCGCGGAGGGATCAAGAAATGTCTCGACGGACTTGGGGAGGTAGTGATACGCACCTGAGCCGTCCCGTGCGATGAGGCTTGCAGTCCAGGGCATGATTCGCTGGGTGTAGAAGTCGCTCAAGAGCCTGACAAAGCCAGCTTTCGGGCGGCTGAACTCGAGGATCGCGAGGCGACCGCCAGGGGCGAGCACACGGCGGAACTCAGCGAGCGCCTTGGCGGGGTCGGCGACATTCCGAATGCCAAATGCGATGCTGACAATGTCGAAGCACGCATCGGGGAACGGGAGATTCTGCGCATCACCCTGCAGGTAACGAATCCGTGCGGCTGCCCCGCCCGCCTTCGCTGCCTTGACGCGCGCATGGTCGAGCATGGCGGCGGTGAAGTCGAGTCCGGTGACCTCCGCCGCGCCTGCGCAAGCGAATGCCTCGGCGAGGTCTCCTGTTCCGCACGCCACATCAAGCACCCGTGAGCCAACGATTGGTTCCACCAGGCGAACGGTTCGACGACGCCAGGATTGATCAAGCCCAAGCGAGTGCAGTCGATTATTGATGTCGTAAGCATGCGCGATCGCCGTGAACATCGCTTGCACCCGCTGCGCCTTGTCGGCTCGGCGGTGCGGGTCGCCCTGAAGGGACTGGTCGTCCCACACGGACTTCACGCCCGCGCTGCCGGATCGCTCGTCGGCATTGGCTGTTGATCGCTCGAAACCCACGGCTTCATGCTAGGCACCGAGCGGTTGGCGGCTGATAAGCGGCAATGCCAGTCGCGGATAACGCTGCGAAGCGTCGAGTTTCCGCTGCGCTCCCTGCCGGCGCGTCTGGCAGTCGATGCCAAGCGGACCATGAGTCACACCCTGAACATCGAAGTCACGATCGAACGCCTCCTTCAACTGTGCGTCAGCGGCGACCGCGCCGAAGTCCGCAAGCTGCAGGGTCAACTCGACGCCGCTGGGCTTTCAGCCAACGAAGTCGCCCAACGCCTGTACTGGCCGACGATGCAGGTGATCTTCCGCATGTGGCGACAGGACCAACTCACTGCGCTCGCCTACCGATATGCCACGCGCATCCTGCGCACGCTGGTCGATCAGGCGCAGGCGCAGTATTGCCAGTCTGCGCGCAATGGACGCCGACTGCTTTGTGTGTGCGGTCCCGAAGAGTCGGAGGACACGGCAGGGCAGCTTTGCGCCGACTTGCTCGAGGCATCGGGATACGAAGTGTTCTTTGCAGCAGGGGGAGTTGCGCACGATGAAATCATGCAGGAGATTGCTGAACGCAAGCCCGATGCGGTCGTTGTGTTCGCCGCCGCAGCGGCCGATGCGCCGCGCATCCGGCAACTGATTGACCATGTGCGCGAGGTACAGCGCGATCAGAGCGTGCCGATCATCTGCGGCGGCGGCGTGTTTGCCCGCGCTGATGGACTTGCCGATGAAATCGGTGCAGCGGCGACTGCGCACGATCCTGGCGCGGTCATCGCGGCGGTTCGTGCAGCCATCGATGGTCAGCCTGCCGCAGCCGCTTCGTCGGCGCAGTCAAGGCGTGCATCACCTCGGCAGTCGCAGCAGATTCGCATGCGCAGCGCCGTAGCATGAGCGAGTGGTTGCCACGGATCGCAGGCTCCAGTGTCAGGTACGACGCACACGCGTCTGCGTGAAGGCGCGCACTGCGCTCCGCGAGCGCTGCGGCATCGGCGGAAGCGATCGCGTGCTTGTGGCATTCAGCGGGGGGGTTGACTCGACTGCGCTGCTTCTGTGCGCATGGGCGTGGAACCGCTCGCGGAACGCACCGCCGCTTGTGGGAGCGGTTCATGTGCATCATCACCTCCGCGCGATCGACGCCGATGCGGATGCGCAGCACTGCGCGCGGCTCTGCGCGGAGCTTGGCGTTCCGCTGCAGACGGTGGATGTGTTCCCGTCGAAGGGCCGAAGCGGGATTTCGGCAAGCGCGCGGCGCCTGCGGCTGGCGGCGCTCGAGTCCTGCGCCGTCGAGGCGGGTGCGGGTGCGGTACTCATGGCGCACCACGCCGATGATGTTCTTGAAACGCTGCTGATGCGACTCGGGCGCGGGACCGCACACCGCGGTTTGGCGCTCATTCCATGGTCGCGCGCCGCGTCGTCACGGTCGAGCGTTCGCTTCGCGCGTCCGCTGCTCGGCTGCACGCGAGCGCAGTTGGAGTCACTCTGTCACCTGTGCGCGGTGCCGTGGCGCGAGGATCGCTCGAACGCCAGCATGCAATCGGCGCGCGGGTGGCTGCGAGCCCATGTGACGCCGCGCCTGCGCGAGCGCTGGCCGAGGATTGCGCTGCATGCCATCGATGCGGCCGGCATCGCTCGGGACGGGGCATGGGCGCTCGCCCAGATTGCGTCGCGCCCGCCATGGTCTGCTGCGCGCGTACAGCGGAGCGCCCTGCGCGATGTTGGCGCTGAGCGTGCGGCGGCGATCATGGCGTTCCATCCACTGCTTCGCGAGTCCGCCATCACGCCGCGAACGCTGCGCGCGGTGGCGCGCGCCGCATGCGATGAAGAGACGCGGCTACGCACATTCCTCGATGGGTTCGCCCGCATCGAGGTGCGTTCGAAAGAGATTCGGATCGACCGCTCGAATGATCGGGCGCTCTCCTGAGCCCGCCGACCTGATGCGCGTCAGGGCGTGCTTGGTAACTCACCCGATGGCTTGGGAGCAGCGAGCTGCGCGAGGCAGGTGTCGTGATCGTTGTCGGTGGCACAGATGACTCGCCCCTCACGAAGCACGGCAATGGTGGGGGGCTTCAGCAGGTAGGTCTTGCCCGCCGGCAGCTGGAGCCGTTCGCATCCATCGCAGGGCACGGGGCCCAGTCCATCGCCTGCTGCTTCGAGCACGCCAGGCGGCGGGGGCACTTCGACCGCGATGACCCGTCGATTTCCTGCTGCCACCGCGAAGTGCTTCTCGAACAACTCGCGGCAATGCCCGCACGACGGGTTGTAGAGAACGATGACCGAGTCGCCCTCGAGGGTGAGCGGTGTCAGCACCGGCAGGATGCGCGAGAGCGGCGTATCTGGAAGCGTTCGCCCTTGCCACGACACAGGATCAAGCACGATGGAGTCATCGGTCGACAACTGCTTCGCCGCTGGTCGGGATGATCCAGCGATCGGCAGGCGACTTGCAACCATGAGGCTCGCCGTCCACACAGCAATCAGTGCCACAAGCATCAGGGCTGGCGAGCGAAATCGAATCGGGTTTGCGCTGGCGACGCGATCGGTCATTCGGTGAAGCACGATTGCGCTCGCCGCGGCGGCCGCTGGCCATGCCAGTGCCGGAAGCAACGATGCGCCCGTGGGACGCGCGAACTCGGATGCGATCGTTGCGACTGAAACAAATGCAAACACGGCAAGGAGGGCGCGCGTGACGGTGAGTGCCGCTCGCGCGCGAACGCCGGCGAACGCAATCGTGGCAGCGCTCGCCAACAGGAACCCAATCGCCACCTGCGTCGAGCGGATCTCATCGAGCCCAAGGCGCTGTCCCACTGTGGCAAGCCATGAAGGAAGCCAGGTCGCGCCCCCATAGATCCAAAGTCCCGCAGTGGACGCAAACAGCAAGATCGCGGCCGCGCGAAGCGTTCCGCCGCTGCTTGAGCGCTCAGCGGGTCGTGATGCGGTTGATGCCATCTGTGTCTGCATGATCCGTCACGACATCCTTGATTACACCGTCCTGCAATCGCAGCAGCACGGGTGTTGTCAGCACATAGTCCGGCCCCTTGACGAGCTTGCGAAGTTGGCAGTTGCTGCAAGGCATCTCGAGCGCGGCAGCGGGATCAGTGTCTGGGATGGCAATGGCCAGGACAGGGATCGCCAAGTTGCCTGAAAAGTGGTTGAGCAGGATCTCGTGGCAGTGATCGCAGTCTTCGCGGTAGAGCATGACGATCCAACTGCCCGTGTTGATGCTGTCGGGTGGCGGTGGCGATGTGAGGAGGGCGAGCTCCTGCGAATCAAGGCGCGTTCCCTTCCATGTTGCGAAGTCGGGGATGTAGTAGGGTTGCGCCGTCGCGGGGCGCGAGGGCCAAGCGGCGGATACAACCCGAGGCGTCACTGGAGGAGCGACGACTTCGGCGGTGTCTTGTGTTGCTTGCGTTTCCTTCACGACCGCTGTGCTGCCCGCATCCTCGATCGTGATGACGGCGCGGTTGGGAACGAACGACACGACGCTGACGGCCAGCACTGCCAAGATGCCTGCGCTCCCGAGCCCAAAGGTCCGCGGCATGGCATGGGTGGCTGGGCGCGGCGCTGCGAACAGCGCCAACAACAGCAGCACGGCGTCGATACCGAGCATGATGACGGGATTCGGTCCGCTCGCGCCGAAACAGCCGCACGATCCCTTCCAAGCTTGCGCGAGCCCGCCCTTCTGAAACTCAGGAACAATCACCGCCAGCAGGATTGTGCAGAAGAGTGAGAGCACCGCGATCGCAACGGGGCGGGCGAGGCGCGGCATGGTGAGCATCACGCCAACCAGGATGAACTCGGTGCACACGATCAGACGGAGCGCTGTATCCATCCATGCGGCACCGTCGAGCCAGATGAGGGGATCAAGCGCGAGGACGCTGTTGAGAACGGGAGGCGGCAAGAGCTTCGGGTTCCGCTCCCACAGCTTGTAACTCGCACCCGCGAGGAGCCACATCGGGACGATGAGGCGACACACGAGGAAATGGAGGCGAGGTCCGCGCATGTGGTCATCCTAGGCAACGGGGAGCATGTTCAGCGGCTCTTCGTAGCGCGCGTCATGGGCGCTTGGTCACCCCGAGATGGGTTCAAGTGTTTCGCAGACGGTGTGGATGATCATCTGGTGCACCTCCTGCACAGCAGCACCGTCGACGCCGCGGACGACAAGGGCAATGTCGCAGAGGGCTGCCGCCTTGCCTCCATCGCCCCCGAGGAGCCCCGCGGTGCGCAGGTTGCGTGCCCGCGCCACTTCAAGTGCGCGGAGGATGTTCGGGCTGTTGCCAGAGGTGGAGAGAACCACGAGCGCATCACCCGCCCGTCCAATCGCTTCAATCTGGCGGCAGAACACGCGGTCAAACCCGAAGTCGTTGGCGATGCAGGTCAACGCGGTTGGATCGGCACTCAAGCTGATCGCTGAAAGTGCGGGGCGATTCGATCGGTAGCGCCCCGACAGTTCCTCGGCGAAGTGAAGTGCTTCTGCTGCGCTGCCCCCGTTCCCGCAGGTCAGGACGGACCGGCCGTCCTTGAGCGTCTGCTGGACAAGCCGCGCGAATTGGATCACATCACTCTTGAGCGAAGCCAGTTGCGCGACGCCGCGCTGCGCTTGGTCGAGCCGCGCCGAAAAGCACGCTTCGGGATCGGGACGATCCTGCATGTCCTGCATGTCCTGCACGGCTGCGGAGGATAGGAGCGGAGCGGATGTCGCGCATGGATGCCGCTTGCGCGCTGCCTAGACTTTCGCACGTCGGTCACGGAGCTTCCACTGAAGATCATTCGATTCCAACAGGAGTGTGCGCTGCCCGTCGCGCGCGATTCACTGGCAGCATGGCACTTTGCACCAGGAGCGATCCAACGACTCCTGCCCCCTTGGCAAGCCGTTCGGGTGATCCAGAACGATCCACTTGCCAACGGATCGATCACGGAGTTGCAGTTGGGCGAGCCGCTGGGACTTCGCTGGACTGCGCGTCACGAGGCGGTGGAGAAATCGTCTGGGTTCACGGATCGATCGCTTCGTGGGCCCTTTGCACATTGGGTGCACAGGCACGATTTCATCGTTCAGTCGGGTCAACGAAGCACGCTTCGCGACACGGTGGATTTCGCGCCGCCACTCTCGCTTGGGACCATCACGCCGAGCGGACTGTGGACATCGCCGCTGCGCCGCATGTTCGCGTTCCGTCATCAGCGCACGACCAACGATTTGTCGTGGCACTCGCGGTTCGCCGGCGCGCCTCGGCGGGTTGTGGCGGTGACGGGAGCAAGCGGTGCGGTCGGTAGCGCGCTCTGCGCGTTCCTCACCACCGCGGGCCACCGCGTCATTCGGCTTGTGCGCGGGACTCCCCGCGGCAGCGACGAGTTGCGCTGGAACACCAGCGGCAGGTGGGATGCAAGTCCTCTCTCGGGGATTGATGCGGTCGTTCACCTTGCGGGGGAGAACATCGCGTCGGGCCGTTGGACTGCGCAGCGCAAGGAGCGCATCCGATCAAGCCGTGTGGACGGGACGCGTTCGCTGTGTGCGGAACTCGCGGCGCTCGCGAATCCACCCAAGGCGTTCATCGGCGCATCGGCCATCGGCTGGTATGGCAACCGCGCGGGACCAGCCGTCGATGAGTCGGCTGCGCGAGGCGAGGGATTCCTCTCGGATGTCACGGCGGCATGGGAGCAAGCATCCAAACCGATGATCGAACGAGGCGTCCGAACCGTTCACCTCCGCATCGGCATCGTGCTGCAAGCGCGCTCCGGTGTGCTTGGCAAACTGCTGCTGCCGTTCTTGGTGGGCGCCGGCGGCCGTGTGGGAAGCGGCGAACAGGGCATGTCGTGGATTCACATCGACGATGTGCTGCGTGCGCTGCACTGGAGCATCGAAACGCCGCTGCTGCATGGACCCGTGAACGCCGTCGCACCCGCGCCCGTCCGCCAGATCGACTTCGCTCGCACGCTCGCGAGCGTTCTGCGGCGCCCGTGCATTGCGCCGCTGCCATCGCCCGTCGTTCGCCTGCTCTTCGGCGAAATGGGCGAGGACCTGCTGCTCGGTGGATCATGGGTGAAGCCGACGGCACTGACTGCGAGCGGATTTCCGTTTCTCTTCCCAGACTTGGAAGCAGCGCTCCGATTCGAACTCGGGAGGATGCGTTGATGTCGAGTGACCGTCCTGCGATCGTTTGGTTTCGCCAGGACTTGCGGGTCGACGATCATCCTGCGCTTGATGCCGCCGCTGCGAATGGGCGGGCGGTGCAGCCTGTGTTCATCCTCGATGACTCGGCGGACGGCGCGTGGAGCGCGGGAGGTGCGGCACGCTGGTGGCTTCATCACTCGCTCGCCGCGCTGCAGCAGCAACTCGCCAAGCTTGGCGCGCCACTCCTGCTGCGGCGCGGAGCAGCAGCAGAGGCGCTCGTCGACCTTGCGAAGGAGATCGGCGCCGGCAGCGTTCACTGCTCGATGCGATTCGAGCCAGCTGGCACGGCGCAGGAGCAGCGCGTGCGGACCGCGCTTGCCGCGGCGGGCGTGTCGTTCGCTGCTCATGCAGGAGCGCTGCTGCACGATCCGCTCATACTTCGAACGGGTACGGGCGTTCCGTACAAGGTGTACACCCCGTTCGCAAAGGCGCTTCGGATGCAGGTCTCGATCGCAGAGCCGCTGCCTGCTCCGCGCTCGTTGCATGGGCTTGCCAAGGGTGCAGCCGACTGCGGACTGGAGTCGCTTGAGCTGCTGCCTCGGATCGACTGGGCCGGCACGATGCGTCAATGGTGGACGCCTGGTGAACGTGGTGCACAGGAGCGACTTGCAGCGTTCGTGGCAGGGCCCCTTCGCGATTATGGCGACGCGCGCGATTATCCGGCGATGAACGGCTGCTCGAGTCTCAGTCCTCACATCCACTGGGGTGAGTTGTCGCCCCGCCGCGTCTGGTGTGATGTGTCGCGCAGCGGCGCGGGGAAAACGCCTGGCGCGTCGAAGTTCCTCGCCGAAATCCTCTGGCGGGAGTTTGCCGCACATGTGCTCGCGAACTTCCCTGCCACCGAGTCACGACCGCTTCGCGCGGAGTTCGCCAAGTTTCCCTGGCAGCCTTCGAAAGACCACCTGCGCGCATGGCAGCGCGGACGCACTGGCTACCCGATCGTCGATGCGGGCATGCGACAGCTGTGGGCGACTGGTTGGATGCACAACCGCGTTCGCATGATCGTGGCGAGTTTCCTGGTGAAGCACATGCTGCAGCCGTGGCAGGATGGAGCGCGCTGGTTTTGGGACACGCTCTGCGATGCGGATTTGGCGAGCAACACGCTCGGGTGGCAGTGGAGCGCTGGTTGCGGTGCCGACGCTGCACCGTACTTCCGCATCTTCAATCCAATCCTGCAAGGGGAGAAGTTCGACCCCAGCGGAGCGTTCGTTCGCAAATGGGTTCCTGAACTCGCAAAGGTCCCGAGCGAGTTCATCCATCAGCCTTGGCAAGCGCCTCCGATGGTGCTTGCTTCGAGTGGCGTGGTGCTCGGTGAAACCTACCCGCACCCGATCGTCGAACACTCCGCGGCGCGCGACCGTGCACTCGCAGCACTCCAGAAGGTGAGCGGCGCAAAGTCATCAGCGAGCTTGTAGTGCCTTGCGGTGCTCGCGCCGCTCGCGCCACCACGGCAGCATCGCAGGAACCGCGAACAACCCAAGCAAGGTCCACAGTAATGCAACCGTCCATCCGCCGCCTCCAAGCAAGTGGCCGAGCAAGCCTGCGAGCGGTCCGAGCACATAGCCCAAGCCGATGAGCGCCTCATGTACTCCACCCGCATCCACCGCTGCGTTGCCGACCCGCAGCGCGTAGTAGATCGCGGCGTAGTAAATGATGCCGTGCCCCACACCAAAGAGTGCGAGTCCAATGGTGATGGCGAACAGCGATGGAACGCCCACGACAAGTGCGAAGCCGCCCGCGAGCAGCACGGCGCCAAGCAGCAGCGTTCCCCACCTTCCGTGCCAGAATGCCAGCATGCTGAGCGCCGCTGCAGTCATGGTGCGGAGCCCGAGCCATGTGGCAGTCAGTGGAGTCTGGCTGTGCGCGCTGACGCTCATGCGCTCGAGCAGGTACGGCATCAGCGGGCTCAGCGCGCCCACGAGCAGATACGAGGCGGGCAACAGAGCACGCGCCGAGGCAAGGAGTGCCCGATCGCGCGGATCGTGCGCCTCCGGTTCAGCATGATGATGCTCGGGATGATCGGGAACGCTGCGAATGATCCAGAGTGAAAGTGCGCTCAGAGGCAGGATCGAGAAAACGCTCAGCCGCGGGTCGAACCATCCACTCCCCCCTTGAAGCGGCGCCATCAGCAGGAGCACGCCGGTGACGGATCCCATCCATGCGATGCACCAAATGCCAAGCGTCTTTCGAACCTCGTCCGCAGACCTGCCAGCAGCGATGTACGACTCCACGACGGGCCACAGCGCAGCGCCAGTCATGCTGGTGACCATGGCAACAGCGAGGAGCCCCGTGCTTGAAGTGCCGACATAGACCAGCGGCGCGAAGGCGCCTTGGATGATGAAGATCCACTGCATCGCGCGTCGCGCGTTCAGCCGTGATGCGAATCGGCGGAGGACGCTCCCAGTGAGAAAGGCGGTCAGGGTGTAGGCGGTGCCGGTTGCGATGAACAGCGTGTAGGTCTCCGTCTCGGTGAATCGGTAGACCGAGTCGGTGATGAATCCAAGTCCGTTCCAGAGGATGCCCGTGGCGAACGAGTTCAGGATGGTGAGCCACAGCATCGCACGGAAGGTGCGGCGGTGCGAAGTCGCTGCGCTGGATGCTTCGGGCTGCGGGAGATCGACAATCGGGTTGGGTTCGCGCAAGGCGAGGGAGGGTAGGGCGAGCAGGCGAAGGGCAATGCCCCATGTGCAGGCGCGGTAGAATTGGCCTCAAGGTCCTCGTAGCTCAATTGGATAGAGCGTTGCCCTCCGAAGGCAAAGGTTGCGCGTTCGAATCGCGCCGAGGACGCTTTCCTGCACTGCGTTCCGTGGGGATTGCAGGGGGTTTTGATCCGCAAACGGGAGTTTGGGCTGTGTCCGAATGGCCAAAATTGTTTGCCAACTCGGGCGGTTCTTCTGAGGCGCGAGTTGCTTCAACGCACAGGAACCGTACAGTCTTGCAAGACGGAGCGTTCGATTGCAGAGGGTCCACTGCCCACATCCTCCTTGTTCATTCGGCGCACGCGTTGCGTCCGCTGATCATTCGCTGTCGCTTGGCAGGGCGAGACTCGCTGGACTGCTCCTTGTCGGAGCGCTCGCTGCCGTGCAGGCGAAGGCCCAGTTCGTAGCCGAGTTGGATGCCCTGAATGCGCCGCTCGGGGGCTCGACTGCGGATCGGTTTGGCACTGCAGTGGTGTGGGACAGCGACTTCATCGCCGTCGGCGCACCGAGTTGGAATCTTGTTGTGCTGCCCGCCGGCCTTCAGCAGGCAGCTGGCGCGGTCCACATCTACACGCCAACTCCGTCTGGGGTCTACAACTACCTCGGAACGGCCACTGAACCCGAGCCGAAGGCGAACAACTTTTATGGGCAGGCGCTGTCCGGCGCCAACGGGTGGTTTGCGGTAGGCGCTCCTGGCACCAACTTGCCGGGCGTTTCAGGGGGCAACCAACTTCAGGCAGGCGCGGCATGGATCTGGCGCTACTCGGGTAATACATGGCTTTCGTTTGGTCGGGTCACTCATGAGGATCCGCGCTCGATCGATGTGTTCGGTTCGGCGTTGTCGATGTGGCACGATCGGGAGAGCGGGCGTCCACCCGAATTGGCTGTTGGTGCTCCGCTCGACAACGCTCCTTCGACGAATTGTGGTTCCGTGACGATCTTCGCCTTGTCGAGCGTGACGGGGCAGTTTGAGAAGTCGGCGTTCATCGGCTCGCCGATCTTGCCTGGTGCGTCGAGTTTTTCGGCGGCTGACGGACTCTTCGGCAGCAGCGTCATCCATGATGGCGATCTGTTGATCGTTGGTGCAAAGCGTCGAACCGACAGCGTCGACAAGCAGGGACTCGTCTTTGTGTTCCGACGCAACAATGGTGACATCCCAGAGCCGATCATGCCGAGCCCAGCCGCGTGGGGTCCATGGAAACTGATGCAGGTGCTGCGCACTGCAGCGGATCCGCTAGTGTCGGAGGAGTTCGGTACCTCACTCGATCTCTACGGAAACCTGCTTGTGGTCGGTGCCCCTGGAGGGTCGACGAGCCCCGGCTCCGTGACCGTGTTTTCCCAGGTCAACGAACTCGGATCGTCGTTCATTCCAACGGGACGAATGGAAGCAGTCGGAGGGCGTGTGGGCGACCTGTTCGGTGCCGCCGTTCAAGTCACATCGGGCCGGTGCTACATCGGTGCTCCAGGCTTTGACCCGGTGGGTGGCGCGCCCCTCCAGAACCGTGGGGTGGTCTACGAATTCGAGTGGAGTGGGAGAGATGGCGTTTGGCAGCAGACTGAGGAGTGCCACCCATTTCCGCCAGAAAAGTCCATCGACCCTTCCGTATCGATGAATGTGGCCGAAGCTGGCTTCGGCAGTTGCATCGCGTTGGGTGCAGGCGAAATTGTCGTTGGCGCTCCAAAGGCATCCAACGCACTCCCCACGCAGGGGCTCGTCATGGTGTATGACATAGAGGTGTCTGCGTGTGTCGGAGATTTGGACGGCAGTGGTTCTGTCGGCACCTCAGACCTCACTCAGTTGCTGAGCGCTTGGGGAAGCAATGATCCTCTCGCCGACCTCAACGGTGACGGGATCGTTTCTGGGCAGGACATGGTGCTGCTCATGGCGAACTTTGGTCCGTGCGGTCTGTGAAAGACCCCATTCGCCTGCTGAACTCATGGGACCAGAACGGCGTGCTCACGCGTGTGGATAGCCTGCCCGCATGGAAATCGGTGACTTTCAGCGGTTGATCCGCGATCGGTACGACGCCACGGATCGGGCTCGAGGACCTTCCAAGACATTCGTATGGTTCGCCGAGGAGTTTGGCGAACTCGCGCACGCAATCGGGCAGTTCGAGAAGGGGGCTGGAGATCCGGCAAACCTGCGCGAGGAGTTTGCGGACTGTCTGGCATGGATGTGCACGCTTGCAAACATCTGCGATGTCGATCTCGAGCAGGCAATACGCGCCAAGTACATGGAACAGGGCGGTCCCAAGGGCATCAAGTGATCGACGACCGCTGTTCGGTGTGCGCGGCTCACGAACCGAGTCCGTGTCTCGTCGCCTGGGAGAGTCCCCGCTGGATCCTTCGGCATCATCCCGGTCCCGCGCCGCTGTGCGGCTGGTTCTTGCTCTGTTCGCGCCGACATGTGGCCAGCGTCGCCGACCTCAATCCAGTTGAGGAGCGGGAGTTTGCACGGATCCTCGGTGCCTGCATGCGTGCGCTGCGTGATACGCGGCGCGTTCCGCGCGTGTATGTGGTGATGTTCGGGGAAGGCGCACCACACCTGCATGCGCACCTCATTCCGAGGGATGCGTCGTGCGAGGCGACCCGCGCATGGGCCGTGGCCGATTTCTACCGCGCCGTGGAGCGACGCGAGCGCGCGCCCGCCGCTCCCGATGCGGTTGACGCGATCATCGCCTCGATGCGCGCGCGGCTCGCGGGCGAACTCGACTGCCTCACGCACGCGTGATCAGGTGCTTCGAGGCACCGCTTGAAAGTGGAACATCCATGCGCGGTGGTCCACGAGCCTGTATCCCAAGCCTGTGAGGCGTTCCACCAAGTCGGCGGAGGCGGTCTCGCCGATTCGTGGCACATGGATCTCGACGAAGAGTTTTCGTGGAATGCGTTGCGGCGGATCCTCGAACAGTTCGCGCTCTGATCCTTCGATGTCGACAATGAGCACATCGGGCTGGTGCGTGTCGAGCAGCGCGTGAACGCTCACGGCATCGACCATGATTGCGTCGTAGACCTCGCCAACATCGGGCAGGAGTGAAGACCGCCACAGTTCGGCGTTCAGATGGAACGGAACGCGCGGCGGGGTCGTTGAGGTGGTCGCACAGCGAGGATCCACGCGAACGCGGACGCCATTGGCGGCTGCTTGCCGACGGATCAGGTCGTGCAGGCGAGGGTTGGGCTCCACCACGGTCACTTCGGTCTCGGTGATCTGCGCGCAGCATGCCGCGGCAACACCGACGCCGCCGCCGAGTTCAAGCACGCGTTCGCCGCGCGAGAGATGCGCGCGGTAAAGATCGAAGTCGCCCGCTTCGTAATCGCCAATGCGAAGCAGATGGAAGATCTTCGCGCCGACGGACGCATCGAGGTCCATGCAAAGCCCGTCAACGCACGGGTGATCGACGATCACCGACCCGCGAAGTCCGTTGAGGTAGCGCATCGATTCGGCAATGCCGCTCGCGTGGCGAGCATCGAGATCGGGCCACTGCGCCAGACCATCGCGTCGGACCAGATCGAGAAATGCCGCACGATTCACCTCGATGCCTCGCCGATGCGCCGTGAGGGGTCGTCGCCGATGACTGCCGCACGGAGCGAGCGCGCTCTTTCTGCTGCTGCGCATCCCGCAATGTGCCCGCTCGCCCACGCCCACTGGAAACTGAAGCCGCCGATCCTGCCGTCGACATCAAGCATCTCCCCGCAGATGAACAGATTGTCAGTGCAACGGCTCATCATGGTGGTGCCGTCGACTTCGTCGAGTGGGATGCCTCCGGCCGTCGTTTCAGCAGCGGTGAATCCCCGAGTTCCGTTTGGCATGACATCGCAGGCGCAGAGGAGCCGTGCAAGACCCTGCCGCCGATCGCGGGAAATCTGTTGGACTCCCGCCGCCGCATCCACCTGCGCCTCGGCACATGCTGCGCGCAGGAATCGTTCTGGCAGCAGCCCGTGCAGGGCCGCAAGCACGCTTCGACCCTTCGCTTCGAGCAGTCGTTGGTCGAGCGTGTCCGCGGAAATCCCTTGCAGCCACTGAATGACCAGTCGCGCCGCAGCATCCGCCGCGTTCGCATGGATCCAGTGGCGGCTTGCATCAAGGATCGCAGGCCCGCTGAGCCCGAAATGCGTGCAGAGGACAGCACCCTCGATTGGCTTCAGCGGCTTGCCGTGCACCTGCGCCTTCGCACCAGTTGCCAAGGCGATCGTGATCGAAGCGGGCAACGACACGCCGCTGAGTTGGCGAAGCCAATGCCCATCAGGCAGCGTCAGCGGCACCAATGCCGGCTCGATCAACGGCGTGGTGGTGTGTCCGAGTGCACGCGCGAGCAGGAAGCCTCCGCCATCCGAGCCAGAGCGTGGCAGGCTCATGCCGCCGGTACAGAGAACGACGCAGCGCGCGCGCATCGGTCCGTGCTGCGTCGACAGTTCAAGCCATGCGCCACTGGTGTCACCATGGGCACGAATGGCTTCCACTCGACAGGGGTGCAGGACATGAACGCCTGCCGCCGCGGCGGCGCCGAGCAGCGCGTCAAGCACGGTGCGAGCCTTGTCGGTGACGGGAAAAAGTTTGCCCGTCGCTTCCCGCTTCAGTTCCACGCCGCACTCGGCGAAGAAACGGATGGTCGCTTCCACTGGGAATCGGCGGAGCACTGCACGGATCGCTGCGGGATTCGCGCCGCGATAGTCACGCTCATCGACGACATGGTGCGTCACATTGCATCGTCCGCCTCCCGCCACCAGGATCTTTGCGCCAAGCGACTTCGCACCGTCAACGACCGTGACGCGCAGATCGGGGCAGGTCCGCGCGGCCCATGTGGCCGCGAACAGACCGGCGGCGCCCGCACCGACAACGACGATGTCGGTGCACGGTGGAACTTCGCCGCTCATGGCGCCTTCGGCATGGCAATCTCCGTCTGAATTGCCTTGAACTTCTCGCCCGCAAACCGAATTGTTGCCCGCTGTCCAGCGCTGCCGCGAACCAGGAAGCGGAACGTTCGTGCGCCAAGGCCTGGAATCCCATCGTTGACTCGCAGGCAGTTCGGTTCAGCGGAGACCGGATTGAACGCAGACTCAAGCCGATTCGGAACAGGCCCCGCTGCCACGACGGTCGGTCCATCAGAGTCCGCCGATGTCCAAGTGAGCGTGTCGGGCATGCCGATCGAGCATGCAGCAGCTCGCGCAGTGCGCGTCGGGATGCGGCGGTCGTTCGCGATCTCAAGCGTGACCGCCCAGGTGTCGCTGCCGAGCGGTTTCAGTTCGATGCTGCGGAACGCCACCCGCGGCATCTGGCTCGCATGGAACGCAGTGAACGCGAAGTTGCGGTGCGCTTCCTCCTCGAGCATGAAAGGTGGCGGGAGGCGGCTCGACCACTTGTTGGGACCGCCCACGAGCACCGTGCCGAACTCGGGGTGCGGCAGTTCAGTCCAGTCGGTGGTCGTTTGGCCGAAGAGCACGCGATCGCGCCAGCGCATCATCTGCTCGGGTGAAGGATCGTTCCCATTCTGGAGGATCCGGCGATCGCTCCAGAGCTCATCGGTGAACGCAATGACCCCAAGCGACTCAGCCATCCAGTTCACGAAGCCACCGTGCACCGTGTAGAGGTCCTTGTAGATCACCATCGGGGTGTAGTACGGCATCATCTCCGCGCCCGCTGCCGCGATCGAGTCGTACACGGCGCGGTCTGCACTGGCGTAATCGCCATCGCGGTAAGACGCGCCAGGCCCACGCAGGATCATGCCGCCGGCATTGTGATAGCTCTGCGCGGCGGCAATGTTGGGATGGCGGAGGATCCATGCAGCAACGGCGCGCGTTTCTGGGTAGCTCAGCGGCATGTCGCCAGCACCGCCCTGAATGTGGTCGGGCTGCCAATCGCAAGGCCAGTTGCGGTTCATGTCGTACCCGCCTGGACCGTCCTCGTTCACCTGACCATCGCCATCGTTGTCGATCCCCTCACTTCCAGCCAACGACCAGTCGCCGTACTCGATCGAGCCATCTGGTCGCGGATCGCGCGGCACCACTTCGAGAACGCGGGGATCGCGCGCATTCCGTCGATGCGTTCCGAAGCGGTCGCGGCGCCACATCTGTCCGATGGACTTGTCGCCGTCGAGGTCATCTGGCCCATCCTCGTCGATCGCGCCATCACGGTCATTGTCCGTGGGAACGAGGCCTGTGCGAAAGGCGTGCGGGCTCGACTGCATCGAGAACCAAGCGGCGCGTCCGTCGGGGTTCATCGAAGGGAGGAAGAAGAACGCACATCCATCCACGAGTTCCGTCAACGGCTTCAGCGTGCCGTGGGCGCGGCAAAGCGCATCGATCGAATAGAGAACCGTCTCAGTTGCCTGCAACTCGTTCCCATGGATGTTGCCATCGATCCACATGGCCGGCTTGGTGTTGGCGGCACCCGTCGCTGCATTGTTCAGCGTGATGACCCGAAGCGGGCGCCCTTGCGCGGAGGCACCGATGGTCTCAATCGTCAGCAGCGATGGATACGCACGCACGAGCGTGTCGATGAGCGCATCGACTTCCGCAGCGTCGTAGTAGCGGTTCCACGCAATCGAAGTTGGACCCTCAATCATCTGTTGGCCGCTGCACGGAAGCGCCAGAAGTCCGATGATCGCCACGCGCGCTGGGAGACGACGGATCATGGCAGTACCTCGTTGTTGGCCGTGACTGCGCCGTCGATCACCGTGGTTCGCAGCGTGCGCTGCGGTCGCCAGCGAATATCGACATGGATCGGTTCGCCCGGCGCGGTCTGCACGATCCAGTGCATCGGCCTGCGACCGCCCGCACCCTCGATCCCATCGATGACGCTCACGCGCTGACCGCTTTGCACCTGTGCCTTGGGCACTGACAGGCTCACCACAACTGGACTCGCTCGTCTGCTGTTCCTGCCCATGGCAGGCGCGGTGGGCAGCCATGATTCGTTCACGATCTCTGCCTCGATGTCGGTCAGCCCCGGCGCCAGAGTGCGCGCACGCACATTGGCAAGCCGCGGGCGCGGACAGCCTGCGATCAGTTGCGCGGTGAAGTCCGCCGCGGCGCTCCCGAGGCGCGGCAGTTCCGCTGCGGGTGGCTCGCTTCGTGCATGCGGCGCAAAGCCGCCGATTTCCACGGGTCCAAGCAGCGGATGGTTGAACGCCTGCCACGGGATGAATGCGCCAGCGATTGACGCGCGGTCGATCCACAAGAGCCACTGCGCGCCATCTTCGTCCTGCGGCTTGGGAGCATCGCTCGGAGGCGCAGGCGTTCCCTCTGGCAACGGTGGTGGATCTGGGCAACCCCATGCCTGCGTGGCAACGGCGAGGATGCCTCGGTGCGCGTACATCCACAGCGCAAGTGATCCCGCGGGATCGCAGTCTGCGCTGCGTTCCTGCCCCGATGCGGACTGCCACCGCCGCGCCAGTTCCTCCATGAGCGGACGATCCGCCTCCTCCAAGAATGCAGGGAAACGCCCCGAGGGTTCGCGTGGCTTGTGATCGGGGATGCGCAGGAGATTGTCCCAGCGCCCGAGCACCAAGGCGGCGTAAATGTTTGGTCGGTCGGTGATGAAGCGGGCGAGTGCGAGCGACTCCGGTTCACTCAGCGGCATCTCGCCAGCCGTTCGATCGAACTCCCGCCACATGTGCGGGAAATTGCGGTCCACATCGACGCCGCCGAAAGAATCCTCTGCAACGAGACGATCGCCGTCCTTGTCGAGTCCCTCGACATGCAGCGTGCAGGTCGCGCGGAGGTTGCGTGCAGCGTCGGGCGTGCGCATGAGCCGCGGATCGATCGGATCGGGAAGGTGCGTCGGCGGCGCATCAGCGGGCGGCGCGATCCTGCGCATCATCGCGATCACGCCGTCACCGTTGATGTCGCAGGGCGCATCTTCATCGGTGCGCCCATCGCGATCCTCATCCGTGGGACGGGCGTTCCGCAGCGAGAGTCCGTTCGCCCGCACGGCGCTCGGGGCAAACGCGTCAGGATTCGCGCAGGGGATGACGAACAGGGTGACGCCATCCAACTTGTCGGGATCGGCGAGCAGCCGCTTCGCGCACTCGACGGCGATCGTCACGCTGCCAGGCCTGCTGCCGTCGAGTCCACCAACGACCAACACGGCCGGCTGCCCCGCGGCAAGCGCAAGATCTCGACTGATGCGCAGGCACTCGATGGAAGCGCCGCCGCGTGACGCGCCAATCGACATGATTTCCGCGCTGCGCGGATTCGCAGTGACCAGTTGGCGAGCAAGGGCGATCGCGTTCGTCACAGCTTCATCCGCGCGAGCGGTGCTTGGCGCCGACGCTCCGCACGCCAATGCGAAGAGCATGCAAATCGTGTGCATCACAGTTCGGTGTCCAATGTTGCGTTCTCGAGGAGATAGAGACCAACCAACCACTTCTCGACCACATAGGGATCGATGCGGAAGACACCTTCAAGGGTGCCGACACGCACGATGTGGCGGCGCGAGTTGTCCGTCGGTGCGGCCAGTTTCACTTCAATGGCGTCGTAGGGCGATGGAGGAACGCCGATGCAGCAGCCATCCCACTGATTCAGCATCACCAAGCACTCGCTCGCTTCGGTGACGATCAGCGGAAACGCGATGTAGCCCGAGATGCGGACGTGCGCTCCATCAAGCATCGCGATCCGCTGGGGAATCTGCTTCTCGCCCAATCGAGGAATGAAGGTGTCGGCGGCGCTCATGAGCAGCTCCCACGAGAGTTCGTAGGGGCGTTCAGCAGTGCCGTCGCCCTTGATCGTGTACTTGCCATCCGCAAGAATTGCGCCGTCCTTCTGCACCAGTCGCCCCGGGCGAACCGTTGCGCCCTTGACCTGCTTGTCGAGGCCAATTGCGAGCCCGCCGGAAAGCGGCGCGAGCGGCACGGGAGCATTGGCGGAAGCGGCTTGCCCCGCCGCGGGTGCGGGCGCAGCGGCACTGGCGTCGACGGCAGCGGCACGAGGAGCGGCGGTTGGGCTTGCCGCGCGCGGGGCAGGGGCGCTGTCGATGATCGCTTCGCCAGCGGGTGGCTCGGGAGCGCTGCGCCACCAAATGATGATCGCACCAGCAACGAGCAATGCAATCAGGAGCCAGAGCGCACGCATTCGGGCGACAGCCTACGCAAGCGGACTAGGCAAGCGGTCGGAGGTGCCTGGTAATTGGCGTGCGATATGCCTTCACCGCAGGCACGATGCCCGCGATCGATGCCAGCACAACGGCGCCCGCTGCGACAAGAATTGCAGCTCGAGGATCGACAGCACCAGTGACGACAACGCCAACACGCTCGGCGAGGAGCGTCGTGGCCACCCAACCGCCAAGGATCGCGAGCGCCGCGCCGATCCCCGCACCGATTAGGCCGATGAGCGTGCTTTCGGTGATGGCGAGCGCGAAGACGCGCCAGGCGCTCGCGCCGAGGACGCGCAAGATCGCCACCTGACGCCGCCGCAGTTCCATCGACGAGATCATCGCGAGCATGATGCTTGCGGCGCTCGAGAGGAGCACGACGACGGCCATTGCCACGAACAGCCAATCGATGTCACCGATCAGTGCCATGAGCCTGCCGATCTGCTGCGCAGGTTGCGCCACGGTGATCGACACATCACGGCGCAGTCGGTCGAACTGCGCTGCGATCGACGCAGACGAATCACTCCCTGGGCGTGTTGGGATTCGCAGCAGGATTCCTGTGATCAACTTCTCCTCGTCGCGGAGATCAGCCTCAGCAACATGCGCATGGTCGTGAGCATGGTCGTGTTCGTGTGCCGACTCCTGACCCGCATCGCTCGTACTTGCCTGGGAAGGACCCTTCGGCGCGGCAGGTTGTTCAGTTGCCGATGCGCCAGCAGGATGCTCGCGCTTCTCCTCCGCGTGAATGATCCATGTGCTCACGAGGTCGGTGAACAGCGCACGATCGTGTGCGGAGCCAGTTGGCTGCAAGATGCCGACTACCTCATACGGATGATCGGCGTGTTCATGACCGCCCTCGGCACCTGCGCCACTGCCGCGGCCACTCCCATGCGCGAGCACGATCTTCTGTCCGACCTTGAGTGAACGATCCGCTGCGACGGCCGCGCCAACGACCACCTCGAATGACGCTTCGAACGCACGCCCATCGGAAAACTGGAAGGGGCTGCCCGCAACGGGCTCGAAGTCGGTGAAGAAGTCTGGGCTCGTGGCCATGACCGGGCTGCCGAAGTACGAGTCACCAAGCTGCGTGGGGATGCACCACTGCCACGGGAACCCATCTTCGATCTCCTTGAACTTCACCCACGAGATCGGATTGGCCGGCGCGTTGGCGTAGAAGAGACCATTGAGGACCGCCACGAGCGGACTCGCGTCTGCGCTGACGAGCAGATGGATGTTCCCGGTCCCGCGGCGAAATGCCTGCGATGCGGCCTCGCGGAGCGACAACAGCACGAGCAGGAGTGCCACGGCGATCGCGACGAGGCCAGTGGCGACGCCCGTGGCCAACGCGCGCGTTCGCAGGCTGCGCAGGACGATCGTCATGTCACTCATGCTGTTGCTCATCGTGCCGCTCCAACGCGTGGCGCAGGCGCGGGCAATCCGAACTGCGCCACATCGACGATGCGCGTGAAAGCACTGCGGAGCGACGGATCGTGGCTCGTGACGATCAACGCAGCGCCCGCGGCTTGTGCAGCGCCGCGGATGAGTTCCACCGCAGTGGCAGCATTGGCGGGATCGAGGCTGGCGGTCGGTTCATCCGCGAGCACGACGGATGGCTCCGTCACGACCGCGCGCGCGACTGCCACGCGTTGCTGTTGACCGACCGAGAGCCGTTCGACAGGTGCATGCAGTTCAAGCATGCCGAGTCGCTCGAGCGCTGCCTCGGCGCGGATGCGCGGGCGATCAAGCGTCGGAGCCCCCAGCATGAGTGACAGCATCACATTCTCAAGGGCGGTGAATCCGTGCAGCAATTGAAAAGTCTGGAACACCATCCCGACATGCCGACCGCGAAAGGTGTCGCGCGCGCCACCGCTGAGCGCACAGATGTCAGTCCCCCCGATGAGGATGGACCCCGATTCAGGCGTCTCGATGCCTGCGATCAGGTGGAGCAGGGTGGACTTCCCGCAGCCGGAACTGCCAGCAAACAGCGCCTGTTCTCCAGCAGGAACATCGAGGCGGGCTACCTCCATGGCAAATCCACGGTCGTAACGAAAGCGCAGTCCCCGAATCGACACGCCGCCATGGAAGTCAGACGATGACACTGCGGCGAAAGCCTAACCGATGTCGCCAATGCCGAGTGATTCGCCGTAGAGGTCGAGGACATCCTCGCGGAGACGGGCGATGTCACTGCCGCGAAGGAGTGGATCTGCGGCGAACATTCGCTCGGCCTCCAGTCGAGTCTCCTCGATCAGCGGCAGGTCACGATCGAGATCGGCAACCAACAGCGGCGCAAGCCCCGATTGACGCGCGCCGAAGAACTCGCCGGGACCGCGCAGACGCAGGTCCATCTCTGCCAGCTGAAAACCGTCGGTGCACGTCGCCAACGCATCCAACCGCTGTCGTGCCACATCACTCGTTGGCTCACCGATGAGCACGCAGTAGCCGCGGCGACCGCCACGCCCGACCCGTCCGCGCAGTTGATGGAGTTGCGCGAGTCCAAAGCGTTCCGCATGCTCGATCACCATGATGGATGCATCGGGGATGTCGACGCCAACTTCGATCACCACGGTCGCCACCAAGGCGTCGAGTTCCTTCCTTCGGAATGCCTGCAGAACGCGATCCGCATCGGCGCCGCGCATCTGCCCATGCAGTTGACCGATTCGAAGACCCGCCAACTTTCCGCGCGCCAACCGATCGGCGTGCGATGCGACATCCTTCAGTCCATGGCCTGCATCTTCGACGGCAGGCACCACAATGAACGCTTGTTCGCCAGACTGGAGGCGGGAGCGCACCCAGTCGTACACCTCGCCTGCGCGGCCCGGCGGCATCACGCGCGTCACAGGAGGCGAGCGGCCAGGCAGCAATCCTCGCAGCGAGGACACATCGAGATCTCCGAAGAACGTCAGTGCAAGCGTTCGCGGAATCGGTGTCGCGGTCATCACCAGGAGGTGCGGCATCGAGCCTTCGGCGCCCGATTTGCCTCGAAGGACTGCGCGTTGCTCCACGCCGAAACGATGTTGTTCGTCGATCACCGCAACCGCGAGGCTCTTGAAGCGGATGTCACCGCCGAGCAGCGCATGCGTTCCCACCACGAGGTCGAACGCGCCCGCCTCGATACCCATGCGGACCATGTCACGGTCCGCGGTGCGCATGCTGCCATGCACCAGCGCCGTCCGCACGCGGCTGCCTGCGAGCATCGATTCGATCACCGCGTTGTGCTGCTCCGCAAGAATCTCCGTGGGAGCAAGCAATGCAGCCTGATGCCCGAGCGCGACCGCGCGAAGCATCGCGTACACCGCCACGGCAGTCTTGCCCGATCCCACATCACCCTGCAGCAATCGGTTCATCGGAATGGTTCGCTGCAGGTCCTCATCGATTTCGGCGCACGCACTCATCTGCTGCGCAGAAAGCTCGAACGGAAGGCGTGCGGCGATCTTGGCACGGACCTCCGAACTGAACGGCAGTGCGATCGCCTTGGTGGCATGCCGCACTTCCCAGCGGCGAATCGCCATCGCGATCTGGAGTCTGAGCAGTTCATCGAACGCGAGGCGTTCGCGACCAAGCCGCGCCTCATCCAGCGTTGCTGGCGCATGCACCATGCGCAGCGCATCGCCGAGCGCGGGAAGGGCGCGGCGGGCACGAAGCGAATCGGGGAGCGAGTCCACGACACTCCCCGTGATGGCGGGGAGTGACTGCCGCACGAGCCACTCGATGTGGGCGCTCGCAACCTCCTCGCCTGCGGGATAAATCGGCTTGAGCCGCCCGACTTCGGGGGCGCTCGAGGGGGTTTCCTGCGACGCGTGTTCCCAGCGGGGGTTCACCATCTCCACTTTGCCCTTGCGAACTTGCGCCTTGCCGCGCGCTACGCCGACGGCACCAGGATGCAGTCGCGTTGCCATCCAAGGCATATGGAACCAGGTCAACTTGATCGTGCTGCTGCCATCTGTGAGGTTCGCTTCAATGCGCGAATGTCGCCCTGTGGTACGGCGCACCTTGTCAATCTCTCCCCTGATCGAGCGGATCATGGTGCGCTGCGCCTGCGGATCGAGCGAGGCGGTGGCATCGATTGCATCGTGCACGGACTCCTCGGCAAGTTCCGTTTCGTAGCGCATGGGCAGGTGCCACGCGAGATCGCCCAGCGTGCGGATCCCCAAGCGCTCGAGTCTCTCCAACGCTGGCGGGTCGAGGATCCCGAGGTCGGAAAGCTGGCTGGTCAGTCGGCCCGTGGCGGTTCCACGCGGCGGATCGGGTGGATGCGGAGAGCGCTCCTGCACGACCCTACGATAGTCCCATGTCACGGCGGAGTGCCGATCAACGCGCGCTCGTTCCAGAGCTCTTTTCGCAGCCTGCCGAAGGAACGGCTGAACAACCGAAGCCGCTCACGGTCTCCGAGCTTGCCGATCGCATCCAGCGCACGCTTGAACAGGGGCTTGGTCAGGTGCTTGTCATCGGAGAGGTGTCGAACGCGCGCTGCGTCAGCGGGCACTGGTACTTCAGCATCAAGGACGCGGAGTCGCGGATCGACTGCATGCTGTTCCGCTCCACTGCGGATCGTTCCGCCGTCAAGCCGGTCGACGGTGCATCGTTGTTGGTGCGCGGCTCGGTGACGCACTACAAGCCGCAGGGGCGGACGCAGATCCAGGTCAGTCAACTCGCGCATGTGGGAGCTGGGGATCTCGATGCGCGTTTTCGGGAGTTGTGCGAATCACTGCGGGCGCTCGGCTACTTCGATGAGTCCGCCAAGGTCCCGCTGCCCGCCGTGCCGATGTGCATCGCGTTGCTGACGAGTGCCAACAGCGCCGCCGAGCATGACTGCCTGCATGCTGCGGCAACGACTTTTCCCGCGACGCGCATCATTGCGGTGGATGTCCGCGTGCAGGGAAGTGGGGCTGCCGCGGCAATCGCGAGTGCCATTGCGGCGGTGGATGCTGCGGCGCCGCGGCTGGGGATCGAGGTGATCGTGCTCGCCCGCGGCGGCGGCAGCCGCGAAGACCTCTGGTCGTTCAACGAGCGCGTCGTCGCCGATGCAATCTTTGCTTGCCGAACGCCGGTCGTCACGGGCATTGGTCACGAAAGCGATACCTCGATCGCCGACTTGGTCGCGGACTTCCGTGCGCCGACGCCGTCTCGGGCGATCACCGAGACGCTTCCAGACCGAGCCGCGCTGCATGAGCAGGTGTCGGCACTTGCGCGGCGGCTCGCTCGCGCCCAAATCGCCTTGCTTGATCGCGCTGCGTCGCGCATCCACGCGGCATCGCGAGCGCGAGCCGTTGCCGATCCAGCGGGCGTCATCGCGGTGCAAGCCACGCGCGTGGACGCGCTCGCGGTGGCGCTCGGCGGAAGGATGGCGGCGCGGATCGGTGGGCAGCAGGCACGCGCACAATCGCTTTCGTCGCGGCTCGATCGGCACCATCCGCTTCAGCGGATTGCCGTGCACCGTCCTCGCGTCGATGCGGCGCGCGCGAAGTTGTCGCACGCGATCGAAGGGTCTCTGCTGCGTGCGGCTGGTGCGATTGAATCGGCGGCGCGAACCCTCGAGGCGGTCGGTCCGAACGCCGTGCTTCGCCGCGGTTTCTCGCTCACCCTTCGGCAGGATGGCACCACCGTTCGGTCGGTGCACGAGATCGAAGCGGGCGCGCTGATTGAAACAGTACTGAGTGACGGAAGCGTTCGAAGCACGGTGGAGTCGAAGCGGTCGAACGCCCCCGCGTAGCGATTCCCCCAACCCGCAAGGTGACGAGTCCACGCGTAGACTGCGGCGATGGCGGCGATGAAGGCAACTGGCAACGCGCAGGTTTCCGACAAGGCCTCACCGACTGGCGGTGGAACCTCTGAAGGCCGAGACTCGGCAGGCGACAGTGTCTCGACGCTGACCTATGAGGTCGCGATCGCGGAGTTGGAACAAATCATCAATCGAATCGAGTCGGGTGAGATCGCGCTCGATGAGAGCCTCAAACAGTACCGACGCGGAGCGATGCTTGTCCGCCGCTGCCGCGAAGTGCTCGATGCCGCGAAGACCGAGGTCGAACGCATCTCCGCCGCCGACCTCGCGAAGGGCGACGCCCCGCGCTGAACTCGCACGAGAATGCGCACGCCATGGACGCTCGTCAATAGATCAATGTGATGCAATACGGGATCGACCACTGGCTGACCACTTGGGGGTTGCATGCGGTCGGTGCGCTCTTCGCCTGGGCAATCGGCGCCTGCATCGGCAGCTTTGTGCAGGTGATTGGGGATCGCATGCCCGATGGCATCAGCATCATCCGCCCACCAAGCCGCTGCGTGCACTGCGGGCGAAAGCTCGCGGCACATGAAAACCTGCCGGTGTTCGGTTGGATCATCTGCGGTGGGCGCTGTTGGTCTTGTGGTGGTCGCATCCCGATTCGATATCCGATGATTGAGTTCGCCGTCGGAATCGTGTTCGCCCTGCTGTACCTCGAGCTGTTCGCAGCGGACGACCGCGGTTGGTGGGCTCCCGTCTGCGGTGCGTTCTATCAATCCCACGGCGTCCTCCTTTCGCTCCCTGCGCTCTGCGCCGTTGGCGTGCTGCTCGCTGCACTCGTGGCGGCAACGCTCACTGACCTTCGCAGTTACTCGATTCCGCTTTCGATCACGCTCGTGCCCACGCTCGTCGGTTTCGTCGCGTGGCCGCTGCAAGCCGCCATCGCGCTCCCCATTTCGCCCACGAAGTGGCCGCTGTTCCTGCCTGGCGCGGCGGGCACCGCTGCGGCCCTTGGGGGCGGCGCTGGGCTGCTCATCACCCTGTGCTTGACATCGGCTGGCATTTGGCGGCGTTCGTTCAACGACTACGGCGAGTTCGTGCGGGAGGGCGAGGTGTTCGCCGACTACCCGCATGCGCGCCGCGAAATGTGGGTGGAAGTGCGGTTCCTGCTACCCATCGCACTGGGGCTGATCGGTGGATGGATCGTGGGGCGCGGGCTCGAATGGGCTCCCACAGTTGTAATGCAAGCTGCTGCCGCATCGCTGCTTGGCTACTTCACGGGCGCGGGGCTTGTATGGGCGGTTCGCATCGCGGGAACGCTGTGGCGCGGTCAGGAAGCGATGGGACTCGGTGATGTGCATCTCATGGGGGCTGTCGGCGCGGTGATGGGGTGGGTCGATCCAGTCACGGCGTTCGTCGTTGCCCCGTTCCCCGCGCTCGCATGGGTCGGCATCGTCCGACTGTTCGGTCGCGGTGACCGCCTCTGCAAGAGCCGCGAGATCCCGTATGGACCGTGGCTTGCGCTTGCCCAGATGCTGTTGATGATCGGTCGCCCGCTGTTCGTGCAAGTTGGTCGCGCACTATTTCCCGCATTCTGTGCGTGACCCCCTTTACTTCACCACTCGAAAGTTGTTGAATGTCGCTGTCGGCGGAAGGTCCGACGACAACAATTTCTGTTTCGCGAACTGGAGAAAGGATTCTCTGATGAAAAAGGCATGGATTGTCTGTGGCGCTGCGGCGCTGGTTCTGGGGATGACGGGATGCGATGGCGCTCAGAAGCAGAACGCCGTCTTGCTCAGCGAGAATGAAACACTGAAGCAGCAGTTGGCGGAGCGCTCAAGCGCGCTCGAGACTGCGGAGCGGGAGAAGCAAGCTGCCCTGGCGCAGGCGCGAGCTGCTGAGCAGCGAACAGCGACTGCTCCGTCCGAGGGAACCCCGACAGCTGACGCGGGAGCGTTTGCCGGTATTGAGGGTGTGACCGCAACGGGGCAGGGCACGGACATCCATGTTTCCATCGAAGGCGATGTGCTGTTCGATTCGGGAAAGGACTCCGTCAAGCAGGGGGCGAAGAAGTCGCTCGACAAGATCATCCGCATCCTGAACGACAACTACTCGACCAAGGCGATCGATGTGGCGGGATTCACCGACACTGACCCGATCAAGTTCTCCCCTCACAAGGACAACTACTACCTCGGGTTTGCACGCGCCTACGCGGTTCGCGAGTACTTGGTCTCGAAGGGGATCGATGGCACGCGCATCTCGCTCTCGAGCTTTGGTCCCGACCAACCGCGCGACACGAAGTCCAAGAGCCGCCGCGTCGAGATCGTTGTGGTTGGCGACTGACTTGGTGACTACTTTGACCTGTTGACAGGACTCAGAACTTCACGCCGAGTCCCTCGGCGCGGATCTTCTGCATCAGCAGTTCGACTTCGCCGAGCGTCCGCTTGAGACGCTCGGCGGAGTCGACGAGCGAGTTGTACAAGTCTGGGTTGCTCATGAGTTGACCAACGGTCCCTTTTCCATCGCGAGCCTGCTCCGTGAGGCGCTCGACCGACCGTAGCGTCGCAGACAGTTGTTCCATCGTCGGTTTGAGCTGCACGGCGAGGGCGTCCGCACTGACTTGAACGCCGCGAGCCGCCTCGGTGATCGACTGCATCGTCACGGATGCCGTTTCGATCAATTGCTGTGCCTTCCAGACAGCGGTCTTCGCATCGGCTCGCATCTGTTCATCGCCAAGCCACTTCTGCGCTTCCTCGGCCACGGACTGAATGCCACGCATCGCAGCGTCGAGTCCGCCAAGTTTCTCGTCAAGCAGGCGACTGACCTTCTGTTCGAGGCTCTCGAAGCTTGCGTCAAGCGTTGCGCTTCCGTCTCTTGCGAACACGCTGCCCGTGTCAACGCCCTCGGGCAGCAAGAGTTCGAGGCGCGCAGTCCCGGCAATCAATGATTGCGACACCTGTGCCTTCACGCCAAGCGGAACATCGATGTCCCCGTTGATGCTGAGCATGACTTCGGCGGGGCGCAGCGGATTGGACACGATACGGACCGACTTCACTTCGCCCATGGGAACGCCCGCCATGCTCACTTGGCTTCCCACGCGGAGCCCGAGCGCCTGATTGGCCTGAACGCGAATGGGATAGGAGGGGCGGAGTGACGCGTTGATGTTCCCGAACAGCAGCAGCAGGAAACCGAATCCCGAGAGTCCGACGATCGACACGATGCCAGTCAGGAAGTTTCGCGCACTGTCTTTCATGGTCGTTGAGGGGTGGTCGCTTTGGGCTGGTGGTTCAGATCTGCCCAGGGTTGCGCGGCAGCGTTGCATCATCTCCGCTTCCGCGGATTCGCGCCAGTTCATCGGCGCCGAGTTCCCCGCGAAGGAACTGCCGCGCAATCGGGTCGGTCGTTTCCTCGAACTCGCGTGGAGTGCCCTCGAGTGCCACGTGCCCTTCGTGGAGCAGCACCATTCGATCGGCAATGCGATACGCGCTCATCAGATCGTGCGTCACCACGATGCTGGTGATGCCAAGGTTGTCCGACAGTTTGAGGATCAACTGGTTGATGACCTCTGAGCGGATCGGGTCGAGGCCCGTGGTGGGTTCGTCGTAGAGCACGACCCGTGGCTCAAGGACGACGGCGCGCGCAAGCGCCACGCGCTTTCGCTGACCGCCAGACAGCTCGGCCGGCATCTGGTCGATCGTTTCGTCGAGCGCGACGAGATTGAGCACGCGACGCACCTTCGCGTCGATGAGTGCGTCATCGTTCACGCCATGCTCACGAAGCGGGAACGCGATGTTTTCGCGCACCGTCAACGAGTCAAAGAGCGCGCTCTGCTGGAACAGGAAGCCGATCTGCCGCCGCACCATGCCGAGTTCGCGCTCCGCGAGCGTGTCGATGCGCGTCGTGCCGAACCACACTTCGCCGCGGTCTGGTCGCAGGAGCCCCACAAGATGCTTGAGCATCACGCTCTTGCCGCATCCAGACGGTCCAAGCACCACCGTGATCGCACCCGGCGCAAAGTCGATGCTGATGCCGCGAAGAACCTCGCGCCGGCTGAAGCGCTTTCGAAGGTTCACCACGCGCATGTCCGCCGGTCCAGTCATCGTCGCATCCTATGATCGGAGGTCGTCGTCATGCCACGCGAACCCCGCGACATCGTCCTGCACAGCCACATCTTCGATGTCGAACGCATGACGATTCAACTGCCCGCTGGAGGGGCGGCCGAACGCTACATCGTTCGCCACCCTGGGGCGGTCTGCGTGATGGCCCTGCGGCGCGATGGCAGCTTGGTCACGATCCGCAACAGGCGCATCGCAGTGGACGAGTGGCTGCACGAATTCTGTGCGGGGAAACTCGAACCTGGCGAGGACCCATGCGACGCGGCACGGCGTGAGTTGGAAGAGGAGACTGGGCACAGTGCGGGATGCATGACGCCCCTCGGAACATTCTTCACATCACCAGGATTCACTGATGAACGGATGCATGCGTTCCTTGCAACGGACCTCACGCCGTGCCCCACACGCCTCGAGGCAGATGAGCGAATCGAGGTTCAGTTCGTCGACCAACTCGGATTCGAGCGAATGATCGCTGCGGGTGAAGTGTGTGACGGCAAGACATTGGCGACATACCTTCGCTGGAAAGTCATGCAGCCGTGAAGTGGCCGCCCGATGCCGACGGGGAGGATCGCGAAGTCGACACCACTGGAAACATCGCGGGTGTTGCACGACTAGCGGATGCCCCGTGGACATGGGATCTGCCGCTCGTTCCAGTCGGTCGGTGGTCAGTCCGAGTCCATGTCTCGCTGCTTGCCCTCGTGCTGCTCCAACTGATTCGGTTGGCGCTGCCGGTGGCGACTGGCCCAGTGCCGGGCGAGATGCGCGCAGGGGTCATCGTGCTCGTGATGGCCTGTTGGTGCGCGCTGCTCCATGATGTCGCGCGCGAGTTCGTCTCGAGGCGCTGCGGCGCAGCGCCATGTTCGCTGTCGCTCGCGCCATGGGGGGGCATCCGATGGAACGACCCGCCCGGCCCATGGGTCCATCGGCTTGCCGCCGCTGCAGCTGGTCCAGTCGTGCTCGCGCTCGTGGTTGGCATCGCCGCTGGCGCGCTCGCGCTGCGTGGTCAGCCGCTGTCATGGGATTGGCTGCCGAATCCGCACTCCGATGCGGGATTCCATGCGCTCGAGAGCGACTGGGTGGATGCGCTCATCTGGCTCGCGGGGTGGACCGCCTCGATGGTCCTGCTCGTCAGCCTGCTGCCATTTCATCCGATGCCGGGGGGGCGAATCCTCGAGAGTCTGCTCGAGCCGCGACTGACTCGACGGGTTGCCCGTGAACGCACGCTCTGGATCGGCATGGGGCTCGCGTTGCTCGGCTGTGTGATCGCACTTGGGACGCACTCGCTGCTCCCGCTGCTCGCCTGCGGGATCGGGCTGTCGGTCGGATCGCGCGGCGGCAGGTTGCTGCGGCTTGGACTTGCGCCGCGCGAGGCGACGGATTGGCCGGAAGAGCGCGATGCGCTGCGCGCGCGCCGTGCCGCGGAGCGCGCCGACGAGGAGCGTCGGCTCGACACACTGCTCGCCAAGATCGCCAAGGGCGGCATGCGTTCGCTGTCGTGGCGCGAACGCCGCTTCCTGCGATCGGCAACTCGGCGCAAGCGTGGGTAGCCTTCGAGCGGAATGGGTACCGCTGACCGCGACTATTGGCGAGAGGATCCTCCCTCGCGCCGCGTGCTGGGGGCGCAATCTGGGTGGAGTGCCACGACCTGGTTGATCATCTTCTGTGTGGGGGTCTTTGTCGCGGATGCGTTCCTGCCGCGGCAGTGGGTGGTGATCGGTTCGCAGTGGGACTCAAGCGTGCCAGAGCCGGTGCAGCGCGACATCCTCAGCGGCGTGCGTGCGAGCAGTGTTGGACCGATCGACGCGGATCCGGCCAAGGTGCTCATCGCGGAACAGGCTGTCTTCGCGCCGCGCGCCGACGGAACCCCCGTTCCAGTGGCAGTGAACACCGTTCAGTCGATGCCGTTCTTGCAGCGCTGGCTGTACTTCTCGACTTCCACGGCGCTGTACTCGACCATTCCAGGGGTCGGCGTCAGCGCGCTGCAGGTCTGGAGGTTCATCGGATTCCAGTTCTGTCACGCCGACCTCAACCACCTGATCTTCAACATGATCGGGCTGTACTTCTTCGGGCCCGTGGTGGAACGGTATCTCGGGGCGAAACGATTCACCGCCTTCTACTTGCTGTGCGGCGTTGCGGGTGCGCTGCTGTACCTGATCCTGAATCTCGCTGGCTACCTCATGGCGTCCGCCGGCGCGCGTGTGGTGATACCTGGACTGCTGCTCAATGATCCCGACATGCCGCTCGTCGGTGCAAGCGCAGGTGTCTTCGGCATCATCATCGCCTCCGCTCGACTGATGCCCGACGCAAGGGTGTTGTTGTTCTTCGTGATTCCCATGCGGCTGAAGACACTGGCCTATGGGCTTGTCCTTTTCGCCTGCGCCGCGGTGCTGCTGCGCTGGAAAAACGCCGGCGGCGAGGCAGCGCACATTGGCGGCGCCGTTGCTGGGTGGTACCTCATCCACAATCCAGACCGCCTTCGCAGTTTCTTCGATCTGCTCGGCGCGGTCGACCCCACGAGCACATTCCATTCCGCACGGCGTGTCCAGCGCGCGGGCCTCGAGCGGACTTCGCGCGGGCAGGCAGGATCGGGCCGCGCGGGCGCACCATCGTCGGGCGAAGTGGATCGAATCCTCGACAAGATCAGATCAAGCGGACTCGGCTCGTTGACAGAGAGCGAGCGGCGAACGCTTCGAGACGCAACCCATCGCCACGGCGGATGACCACTCGACACAGCATCCGCTATGCCAGCACCCGAACTGGCTGTTCGGGCGCGCCGCATGCTCGCCGTGGATGCATCACGACCGCGCATGGCTCGTTTGAGACACCCGCGTTCATGCCCGTGGCCACCGCAGCAGCCATGAAGGGCTTGACGCCCGCGCAAGTGAACGCAACCGGCAGCGAGTGCATCCTCAACAACGCGTTCCATCTCTTGTTGCGGCCCGGCGCCGAACGGATCCGTGCCCTCGGCGGGGTGCACGCGTTCATGCGCTGGGATGGGCCGATCCTGACCGACTCAGGGGGCTTCCAGGCATTCTCGATGGCAGGCATCAATCGGCTCGATGAATCCGGCGTCGCCTTCCAGTCGTTCATCGACGGCGCTTCGGTTCACTTGGGACCCGAGTCGAGCATGGCTGTGCAGCAGGCGCTCGGCGCGGACATCGCGATGGCGTTCGACGACTGTCCATCGGCATCCGATGACGCACCGAGCGAGTCAACCCGCGCTCGTGTCGTGCAGGCGAAGGATCGCACGCTTCGGTGGCTCGAACGATGCATCGCTGCGCACACGCGGGATGATCAGGCGCTGTTCGGCATCGTGCAGGGCGGCACGGACCTTGCACTCCGCAGCGCATCGCTCGATGCAACCTGTGCCCACGACTTGCCGGGCTTCGCCATCGGCGGCGTCGCGGTGGGGGAGGGTCCGACGGCGATCGTCCGCGTGGTGCAGCATGTCGCGCCGAAGTTGCCGCACGACAAGCCTCGATACCTCATGGGCGTCGGCTATCCATCGGACATCCTGATGGCGGTCGCCGCGGGCATCGACATGTTCGACTGCGTGTTGCCAACTCGCAATGGGCGCAATGGGATGGTTTTCACGCGCGGGGGTTCCCTTCGGCTTCGAAACGCCGTTCATGCCGACGATCCGCGCCCCATCGAGGAAGACTGCGACTGTGAGGCGTGCCGCGGGGGATTCTCGCGGGCCTACTTGCGGCACCTCTTCCTCGCGGGGGAAATGCTCGGCCCGACGCTGGCATCGATTCACAACATCCGTCTCTATCAAAGGTTGCTACTAGACATTCGGCGCGCGATAGAGGATGATGCGTGGCTCGACCTGCCCCTCCGATGGCCCTGCACAACGCTGGACCATGGCGAAGGGAACGAGCCAGGACCTCCCGATGATTGACATGCTGCTCCCGATTTCCATGACCGCACTCCAAGATGCACCGCCGCTGCCGGGCGAGACGCCAGTGGTGGCGCCAGGCGCGGTCGGCCAACCGACCGGCGCGACCGAGGGGACCCCGCGCCCCGCGGCAGATCCGCTCGGCGGCATGTGGATCGTCATTCCCTTTGTGCTCATTCTGGTGGTGTTCACGATGTTCGGGCAGCGCCGTGAACGCAAGAAGCGTTCCGCGCTGATGGAGTCGATCAAGCGGCACGACGAAGTGCAAACAATCGGCGGGATCATTGGCTCCGTGGTGGAGATCAAGGACGACACGGTCATCTTGAAGATCGATGAGAACTCGAATGTGCGAATGACCGTTTCCAAGAGTGCGATCGCGCAGGTGCGAACGGGCAGCACGCAAGGAGCCGCATCGTGAACTTCCGGATCCTGCCGCGCCTCATCTTCGCCGTCGTCGTCATCGCGTTCTGCGTGTGGCAGGTCTTCCCGTGGGAAACAGGCGTTCGCCTTGGGAAAGACCTCCGTGGCGGCGTCAGCATGGTGTATGCGGTGGACATGCCCGAAGGGGGAGACCGCCAGCGAATCCTCGCCCAGGTGATCGATTCGCTGAAGCGCCGCGTGAACCCACAAGGCGTGCTTGACATCTCGCTGCAGCCGCAGGGACTCGACCGCATCGAAGTCGTGATGCCGCTGCCCTCGCCCGAGGTACGGGCCGCAGGGGACGCCGTGCGCGAGCGCATGGCACTGCTCGGCGATCAGATGTCGATTTCTCCAAGTGAATTGCAGGCGGCGCTCGATGCGGGTCGAGCACCCGACCTTGCCCCGGCCCCCGTGTCAGGTGCTGCGGCGGGACCGCGGCGACAGGCACTCGAGCAGCTGCAGGCGGCAGCAAACAAGGCGCGCGAGGCACGGACGGCCTATCAGGACGCGCTCACCCGCGGGGCAGATGCCGCAGAACTCGGGCGTCTCGAATCAGACATTGCGCAGGCGGAGGTCAGTGATCGCAGCGCACGGGCGGTCATCATGGCCGGCAACATCGATCAGGCGCGGCTGCGGCGCGCGGTCACCCTGTCGACGGATCGTCCGAGGCTTCGCGACGAGAAGGGGAAGGCGAAGTTCGCTGACGACGGCACTCCAATGACCGGCCCGAGCCCGCGCGACCTCGAGGTGCAGGCGCTGCAGGCGCAGTTGCCCGACTTCTCGGCGGATATCGCCGAGTTGGCGAAGTCATACGGCGACTATGCAACGCAGATCAGCGGCTACGACGATCCCGAAGACCTCAAGCGGCTGCTCCGAGGCGCTGGCGTCCTTGAGTTCCGCATCGCCGTGAGCGCGGCTGGCCCTGAGGGGGTCAATCCTGATGAAGTCCGCAAGCAGTTGGCGGAACGCGGACCGTCGGGAACTGATTCGCCCGTTGCGCGTTGGTACCCCATCAACGATCCGAAGCAGTGGGGCGACTCGCCGGAGCAGATTGAGTCTTTCCTTGCCGACCCCGCCTCCTATCTGCGCGCTCGCGACATGGTGGGCGCCAAGTACGACGGCCAGCCGTACGCGCTTCTCTACACGACCGATGCGATGAGTCTGGACCACCTCGGTGGTCGGCAGTGGTCGATGAAGGCGGTCTTCCCCAGTCAAGACCAACTTGGACGAACCTGTGTGGCGTTCCAGCTCGATCCAGCCGGCGGAATCCTGATGGGCAAGCTCACAGGGGCCAACATCGGTCGCCCGATGGGAATCGTGCTCGATGGGCAACTCTTTTCCGCCCCGACCCTGCAGTCGCAGATTCCCGGGAACGGTCAGATCACCGGCTCCTTCACGCAAGAAGAGATCGATTACCTGATCCGCGTGCTTCAAGGCGGCGAACTGGAGGCGAAACTTCGCCCAGAGCCGATCTCGGTCAGCATCCTTGGTCCTGCGCTCGGTCGCGACAACCTGTTGCGTGGACTGACGGCTGTTGTGCTCGCTGCGATCGCGACCGCAGTGCTGATGGCGATCTATTACCTCCTCGCGGGAGTCGTCGCCGACATCGCCGTGGTGCTCAACCTCGGCATGATCTTCGGAATCATGGCGATGATCGATGGGTCGTTCACGCTGCCCGGCTTGGCCGGCATCGCGCTCGTCGTCGGCATGGCCGTCGATGCGAATGTGCTGGTGCTCGAGCGAACGCGCGAGGAACTCATCGACAACAAGGAGTCGCTCAAGAACGCGCTCGACCTTGGCTTTGCGCGCGCGTTCAACGCCATCATCGACGGCAATGTCACCAACCTGATCGTGTGCGTCGTGCTCTACAAGCTCGCGGCGACGGAGGTCAAGGGTTTTGCGCTCACCATGATGATCGGCGTCCTCACGACGCTTTTCACGGCCTTGTTCTGCACGCGGATCATGATGGCGATCCTGGTGAACTGGTTCGGGTTGAAGCGGATGCCGATGCTGACGACGCTCCTGCCGGGCATGATGAAACTGCTGCGCCCAGACATTGACTGGCTGCGGCTTCGCGCGTTTTCGTGGACCGCGTGCGGGATCGTTTCGATCGCCAGCTTGTGGCTCGTGGTGGGGGCAGGGCGCGAACTGCTTGAGACGGAGTTCCGCGGTGGCGTGACGATGACCATGGTCACGCGCAAGGCTGCGGCGGGTGAGCCCGCGTCGCCGAGCGGAAGGCTGCTCCTCAACCGCGAGGAAGTCGAGCGTCGCGTTCGCGAGGTCGGCGCCAAGGCATCGCTGCCCGTGATCGCGGAGCTTCGAAGCGCGAATGTGCTGACCGTGGGCGAGTCGACCCCCGATGGTGCGTCCACAGGCTTCCAGGTCCGAGTGGCAAATCCGGCGGACCTCGGCGATAAGGAAACCGCGACCGAGCCGCTCGTGGAGGCACTGACCACGGAGTTCGCCCAAGCGCTCGATGTCACCATGCCCGTCCGATTCACCGGCATGGAAGATTCTGTTGGCGCTGCGGCGACCTATGCCATCAGCAGCGAAACGCTCGGCGCGTGCATCGGCGTTCCAACCGACAAACGGTCGGTCGGCGACTTTGCCGGCGGAGTGGCGGTGGTCTTGAAGGACCTGCAGCCCCCCGTGACCCTCGAAGACGCAACCACCCGAATTGCCAGAATGCGCAAGCAGCCAGATTTCTCTGCCCTCAGCGCTCGACGGTTTGAGGTGGTTGGGCTTGAACTTGCCGACCCAGCAAACCCTCAACAGGGTTGGAAGTCCATGGCAGTCATGGCGGTAGAGCCGTCAGCCCTCCTCACGAAGGTGGACGCCGCCACCTGGGAGCGGGTCGTTGCGCAGAGCGAATGGCGGCTGATCCAGACCGCGTTCGCAGGCAAGCAGAGCCTTGAACAGGTCAGCAGCTTCTCACCCGTCGTTGCCGCCAACCTCGCTGCATCCGCGATCGTGGCAATCATCGTCAGCCTCGTCGGAATGGTGATCTACATCTGGCTGCGATTCTCCAGCTTCCGTTACTCCGCGGCGACGGTGATCGCCGTGGTCTTCAATGTGTTGGTCTGCCTCGGTGCCCTTGCGCTGTCGCTTCGCCTCACGGGAACCGATCTCGCCAAGGCGACCCTCCTTGAAGCATTTCGCATAGATCTCAATGTAATCGCTGCCCTTTTGACGATCATTGGATACTCGCTCAATGACACGATCGTGATCCTTGATCGAATCCGAGAAAACAAGGGCAAACTGCGGTACGCATCATGGTCGACAGTGAACGACTCCATCAATCAGACCTTCAGCCGAACGCTGTTGACGGGTGGAACCACGTTGATCTCGGCAGGCGTGTTGTATGTCTACGGTGGCCCAGCAATCCAGCCGTTCGCGTTCACCTTCATCGTCGGACTCATCACTGGAACGATCAGCTCGGTGGTCATCGCAGGAACGCTGACCTACTCGAAGGAAGAGGATCGCAGCGTGCCCGCCGCGGGGGGGACTCCCTCGCACGGGCTTGCCCGAGTCACGCCCGCCTGACGGCGGATTGCTCGAAACAGACTTCACGGTCGGCGCGTATGCCGATTGGCTTTGCCCGAATGCCCGAGCTGCATGGTTGCAGCTCGGGCGTACATCATCACCACTTTCACTGGACATGGAGGTCCACACCATGACTCGCGGATCCAAGATCGTCATTAGTTCCATCTTTGGACTCCTGCTGCTTGCAGGCGTCTACTTCGCATTCTTCGCACCTTCGCCTGTGCAGCAGCCGATCGACGGCGTGACCGAACCGTCCCCGCTCGCGGGCACCGATTCACTCACGCTCGGACCTGGTCCAGGCTTGCCATCAAACTCGACAACGGATTCGGGTTCGGCTTTGGGCACGCTGCCTGGTCTGACGCCGAGCGGAGCGACGACTGGTCCCTCGGGTACTTCAGGTGGGTCTGGCGTGAACGGCTTCGGTGATCTCACCGCGCTACCACCCTCCACTGCACCAAGCGAGTCCATCATCACCCCAGTTCAGCCGCAGCCGGTCAATCCGCCCACGGCACCGACGGTGGTCACAACGCTCACGCCACCCACGCAACCAACGACTGTTCCTCCAACGAACACGCCTCCAGCCACTCCTGCGCCCAAGGCAGCGAAGGCGAAGGCAACCAACTACACCACTTACACGGTCAAGTCGGGCGACACCCTCTCCAGCATTTCGGGTGAGTGGTTCCGCGATGTGACGAGGTGGAAGGACATCGTTGCAGTGAATCCTGGTTTGTCGCCACAGTCGCTTCGCGTCGGTCAGAAGCTCAACTTGCCGTCGAAGGCTGGATCGCCAGCGGAGAAGTTGGCGGGTGGCACCACTGGAGCAAATTCTGCCAAGTCAGCGTCCGCCGCGACGGCCGGCGTTTCGCAGCACACGGTGGCCGCAGGCGAAACGCTTGCCTCGATTGCTGCCAAGGCCTATGGCACCGGTTCGTCAGCGAACTGGAAGCGCATCTACGAAGCCAACAAGAGCGTCATCGGGGCAAATCCCAGTGCGCTCAAGGTGGGCATGAAGCTCGTCATTCCGGCGCGGCAGGGCTGAACGCCGACGACGCAAGACCGAGCGTTTGGTGATGTTCGTGAAGACCCCTCGCCCCACAAGGGCGAGGGGATTTTCGTTCAGCAGCGTCGACCGATCGGCTGCTATCGTGCGCTGTCTCCCATGACCTACAAGGCAGTGCTCATTCCAGGTGACGGCATCGGCCCCGAAGTGGCCGATGCGGTTGTGACGATTCTCGCGGCGGCGCAAGCGCCGATTGAATGGATCCCGCGGCTCGCGGGAATTGCAGCGCTTGAAGGCGGCGCGAAGGAACTCCTGCCATCGGAAACCGTTGCTGCCATCAAGGAGCACAAGTACGCACTCAAGGGACCTTGCTCCACGCCGGTCGGAGGTGGGTTCTCCTCCGTGAATGTGGCGCTTCGAAAGACGCTCGACCTGTACGGTGCCGTTCGCCCCGTGCGCTCGCTGCCTGGCGTTCAGACCCGTTTCGACGGGGTCGACCTCGTGGTGGTCCGCGAGAACACCGAAGGGCTCTACGCGGGCATCGAAAACGAGATCACGCGTGGGGTTGTCACGAGCGTGAAGGTCGCCACGCGCGATGCCTGCACGCGGATTGCGGACTTCGCGTTCCGCTATGCGGTCCATCGCAAGCGCCGCAAGGTGTCCGTGTTCCACAAGGCGAACATCATGAAGCTGTCGGACGGCATGTTCATCCGCTGCGCACGCGAGGTTCGAGAGGCGAAGTTCCCTGAACTCGAGTACGAGGAACTCATCATCGATGCGGCATGCATGAAGTTGGTACAGGACCCTACGCGTTTCGATGTGCTGCTGATGGAAAACCTCTACGGCGATGTCATCAGCGACCTCTGCGCGGGACTGGTGGGCGGACTCGGTGCAGTGCCAGGTGCCAACTACGGTGAGGCGGGATCGGTCTTCGAGGCCGTGCATGGAAGCGCCCCCGACATTGCAGGCAAGGGAATTGCCAACCCGCTTGCGCTCACCATGAGTGCTGTGATGATGCTCAATCACATCGCGGAGAAACATGAAGACGCTGCGCTTGCCGCCACGGCGAAGCGCATTCGCGATGCATACGACCGCGCGCTCCTCGATGGATGCAAGACAGGGGACCTCGGCGGGACCTTGAACACCAAGCAGTTCGCCCAGGCGGTCATCGATCGCCTCTGACGCGATCGTTCGGGGGCGTCAGCGGTCAAGGAATCCGATGATCGCTTGCTGCGTGGCAGCCGGCGCGTCGTGGAAGATCACATGTCCCGCGCCAGGAACGAGCACCCCCTCCGCGCCGCGGATGCCGTGCACATAGGCCTCAAGCAATGATGGATCGGTGATCTTGTCCTGCGCGCCGAAGATGACCAGCGTCGGTGCGCTGATGTTGGCAACCCGCTTGGCGTTGCCATCGAGGAGGAATGGACGGATTGCCTCGACCATCGCGATCAGGGTCGCTCGCCGCTCTACCGCACGCCCCACGAGGAAGCGCCGAAACGGCGTGGGGACTGGTGGTGGACTCGAAAAGCACAGCCCCATCACTCGTTCAAAGTCAGCGTCGCTGGCGATGTCGAGCGGATTGCCTCCGCGCGCGACCTCCTGCATGAACGCATTCGACCTCGGCGGCAGGAGTCCTGCGGGGGATTCCAGCACGAGGCGCCGAACCGAGTTCGGATTCGCCGCCGCATACGCGGCTGCGAGGGCGCCGCCCATCGACTCGCCGACCAGATCGACGATGCCAAGGTTCGCGGCCACGCGGAACGACTCAATCCATTGGATGTAGCCCTCGGCATCAAGCGGCTTCGCACCTGGTGGAAAGGGATTGTCGCCAAACCCAGGCAGGTCTGGCGCCACCACGCGCCGTGACGGCGAGAGCCATCGCATCTGCCCCATCATCGCTTCCTTGCTTGTTCCCCAACCGTGCAGGAGCAGGACGGGAGTGCGTTCAAGCTGCAGCGGATCTTCCCGAGGACCGCCCGTCAGATACGGCACAGCGAGCCCGTTGACTTGGAGGTGCTCTTCTCGCAGGCCTATCGCAGCGCGCCCCGCGGCGGTGACGACCGCATGAAATCCACTCGGCCAGTTCCACAGCACCACGAAGCCGACACAGATCCAGCCGATGAGTACCAGCATGGTGAGCAGCGCACGGCGAATGAGCACCAGCACTTCGTTCCTCATGCGCGTCCCTTCCGAGGCGCGGTTCCGCGCCCGCCGCCCGCGGCAGGCGTTTCCCACCAGTCCGTGCGAAGCGCGGACAGCAGCTGGTCCAGACGGGCACGACCCATTGCATCATCGCCCGAGCCCGCGCACCGCAGCGCGGCCAAAACAATCGTCGAGGGCAGGGCGGATTCGATGTCAATCCGCCGCCGATGAAGCGGATGGAGGAATCCGACGCGCCATGCATGCAGCAGCAGCGGGGGAGCAGTCGGGCCTGCGCGGGGAGCGCTTGTGTTCGGTGGAAGCAGTGCGCGGTACACGCGGTCACCTTCGACAGGAGCGCCAAGCCATGCAAGGTGCGCCCTGATCTGATGAAGTCGCCCCGTTTCGATTGCGCATGCAACCAGCGCGCGGCCGCTTGACGCTGCCACAACGCGCCAATGGGTCACGGCGACGAGACCGCCACGGCGAGGAACACTGATCTTCAGGTCGCCGCGGCGCACTTCCTCGAGCGGCTCTTGGCAAGTCCCGTGCGTGCCTGGCAGTCGCCCATGCACGACGGCGAGATAGGTCTTGGCAACGGAACGCGCCTCGAACTGCGCGCGCAGCGAGTCGTACGCGACCGCCGTTCGCGCGATGAGCACCACACCCGAAGTCTCGCGGTCGAGTCGGTGCAGCAGTCCCCAGTCTCGCTTTGACCCAAGCGCGGAGAGCGCGTCGCCGTCGACGGCGAAGGCTCCGTTCAGGAGCGAGTCATCGGCGTGCCCAAGCCCAGGAAGCGTGACCGTTCCCGCCGACTTGTCCACCGCAAGAACTGCATCGTCCCGCAGGAGCACCGCGCACGGAACTGTGGGGTTGGCCGCTGGCGCATGCTCCACGCATAACATCCTAGGGTCCACGCAAGTTGCGAAGCCTCCATGACCGCCACCACGCACAGCATGCACGGTCCCAGCGCCCGCCTCGCTCCCTTTGGCGAGTCAATCTTTACCACCATGACCCGCCTCGCGGTTGAACACAAGGCGGTCAATCTCGGCCAGGGCTTTCCTGACTTCGACGGTCCAGACTTCGTCAAGCAGGCGGCGCAGCGGGCGATCGCCGAGGGGCATGGTCAGTATGCGCGCGCCTTCGGATTGCCAGAGACCAACCGCGCCATCGCGCTGGCGGCGAAGCGGACCTGCGGTTTCGATGCGGACCCTGACCTCGAAGTCACCGTGACGGCTGGATGCACCGAAGCGATTGCCGCGTGCCTTCTTGGGTTGCTGTCGCCAGGCGATGAAGTTGTTCTGCTCGATCCCTCCTACGACTCCTACGCCGCCTGCGTGGCGATGGCCGGCGGCGTGGCGCGGCGCGTCCGCCTCGAAGGGCCCGATTTCCGCATCACTCGCGCGTCGCTTTCGGCGGCGTTCTCAAGCAGGACGAAGGCCATCCTGCTGAACTCGCCGCACAACCCGACGGGCCGAATGTTCGACGATGTCGAGTGCGCAATCGTTGCCGACCTTGCCGAGCAGCATGACGCCATCATCCTCTCGGACGAGGTCTATGACGCCATCACCTATGCGCGACCTCATCGCTCCATCGCCCAGATGCCTGGCTTGCGCGAACGCACGGTCATCCTTGGCAGCCTCGGCAAGACGTTTTCCCTGACGGGATGGAAGATCGGTTGGGCGATTGCGCCTCCCTCCATCACGGCAGGCATTCGATGCGCGCACCAGTTCCTTACTTTCTGCGCGGCGACACCGCTGCAGCGAGCAGCTGCCGATGCGCTCACCGCTGTTTGTCGCGATGAGACCTACCTCGGGCAGCTTCGCGCTGAGTACGCCGCGCGCCGAAGCCTCATGCTCGAGGTGCTGAACGAGGCGGGATTCCGCTGCGTTGAGCCCGAGGGTTCCTACTTCATCCTCGCTGATGCGATCGAGGCTGGCTTCCCCGACGATGTCACGGCCGCACGCCGCCTTGTCGCTGAGGCGGGAGTGGCTGCGATTCCGACGAGCAGCTTTCATGATCCAGCGAATGCGGATCGTCGGTGGCTCCGATTCGCCTTCTGCAAGCGGGAATCGACGATGCTGGACGCGCGCCGCCGCTTGCAGGCAAATCCGCCCCGCCGCTTGGCGGAACGGGCAGTTTGATGTAGGCTTTCCGCCCCTATGTACGCGATCATCGAAGACAGCGGAACGCAGATCATGGTGCACAAGGACGATGTCATCGACATCGACCTGCGCAAGATCCCCGAAGGTTCGACCACCGTGACTTTCGACAAGGTGCTCGCAGTCGGCGCGCAAGATGGTTCCGCCGCCCGCATCGGCGTTCCGTACCTGCCCAACGCGTCCGTGACGGCAGAAGTCGTGGGCGACACTTCGGAAAAGACAACGCTGAACAAGTACTCGCGCCGCAAGGGCTACCGTCGTCACAAGGGACACACGCAGAAGCGTGTCCAGGTGCGGGTCACTGAAATCGCGGCTTGATCGTTTGCTGCGGGCTCACGCCTGCGCAAGAACGTCCATCATGGCCTGCGGCGATTCCGCCTCGCCGGTCAGTGCGCTCAAACACGAAGCCTCCATCACTGCGCGAACGCGCTGCAGCAGCAGTGGGGAGAGTCCAGTCGACAGCGGGGGAGCCAGCGCAGCGCTCAGTAGAGCCGACGGCGTGTTGTCGTCGGCTGCAGCATGTGCGGGTGTCAAGTGCGGCGACGGAGTGTCGAGCACCTCGTGTGTCGGAGAGCGCCACTCCATGTGCTGGTCATCGACGTAGATGGCGCCGATCGATCCGCTGACAAGTGCGCATCGCCGCCAGTGCCAATGTCGATTCGATGCGGTGATCGACGCAGTCCTGCCGTCGGTGAACGCGCATGTCACCGCAATCGATCCCTCCCACAATCGGAAGAGGCGCGAGCTGGCATCGGGTTGCGATTCGTGCGCGCGGTGCAGTCGTCCCGCAGTGCTTGCGGCGCTCACGCGCTCTGGGATGCCGAGCCACTGCACCAACAAGATCGACACCTCTTGCAGTCGTGCGAGCACGGACCCGCAGTCGCTTGGCGCAACTGATGCCGCATGCAACAACTCAGGCGCGGCACCCTGCGCGATGAACTCGCTCGCCTGCGCGAAGGATCCCTCGTGGGGAAACCCTGGCAGTGGCATCTCCAAGGCGCGCTGCACCTCGCGTCCTGTTGGGCGCATCCACGGCTCGGTGGTCAGGAGAACGCTCGCATGGTTTCGCAGGGCGGCCTCTTCGTCCGCGTTTCCGAAACCGACATGCAGAATCGGCATCTGCGAGTGTGCAGCGCAGAAGCTCCGCAGATCTCCCTCCGATGCGTTCGCCGCGCCGAGGGCATCGCGCACGGCGCGAAGGGGCGATCCGATTCGGACGGATCCATGCGCATGCCTGCGTAGTCCCCGAACGACCCAGTCTGGAAGCGATTCCCGAGACCACACTCCAAGCAATGAACCCTGACGGTGATCGACTGCATTACTCGCGGACTGTGAACGCGTGTCGCTCATGATCGGGTCTGAACCCACCATCACGATAGAGGCGGCTGCTCGCTCTCGCATTCGGCGCGGGCCACGGTTAGCATCCAGTGGTGGTCAGGCAATCGCCCTCGGGATTTCCCCGAGCGAGGAAAGTCCGAACACGACAGGACACGGTGGTGGCTAACGGCCACCAGCCTCAGCGCAGGCTCGGGACAGTGCCACAGAAAACAGACCGCCGCGGCCTCGGCCTCGGTAAGGGTGAAAAGGTGCGGTAAGAGCGCACCGCCTTCTCGGTGACGGGAAGGGCACGGCAAACCCCACCGCGTGCAAGCGCAAGCAGTCCTCCGGCGGAATCTTCCGCCAACCGCTGTCCGCGGCTCGAGGACGGGTCGCGTGCTTTGAGTCCAGCGGCAACGCTGGTCCAGAGAGAAATGATTGCCGCCCGCAAGGGAACAGAATTCGGCTTACGACCACACGCGCGGGGCGGATCTCCGAAAGGGGATCCGCCTCACTTTCGATCCGTCGAAATCACGGGATGGAATTTCACGGGTGAAATGCATTTGCAAATCATTGTGGAACTCAGGCTTAGGCACATTGCATGCGGAGATGTCTTTGGAAAACCCTTGAATCGCGGCGCAAAATCGGTACCTTCGGACTCGTCATGCAATCCCCCACGAAAACCACAAGTTTGCAGGCGTACACCCTGCTGCTCTACCGAAAAGCCGTGCATCCAGAGTTCTTTGCCATCGACTCGCGTCGTCGCATTGAGAACGGCCCCATCGAGGCAGAAGCTTGGGTGTTCCGAGGCGGCCAAGTGGTGCGATTCCAGAAGGACAAGTTGTGCGTCTGCGAGATCGTGACTGACAACCCGAGCGCACTACCCGAGCGGGGACTCACAAAGAACATGCTCTGCGCGGGTGAGCACGAGCATGAAGAGACCATGTCCGACAATCTGACCTTCATGACCGCGGTGCAGACAGAGACGCTCGCCGACCATCTCTATGTGGGTACCTACCGCGAGATGTTGGGGCATGCCAAGGAAAACGGTTCACTTTCGGTCCAGTGGAACGACGCGACAACCGGCAAGCCCAATCTGTCGCTGCTTGATCTGCAGCGCTTCCGCACCGAAATCCATGTGCAGGGATGGCATTTGCGCAGCGACTGTGGACTGGTGCTGCGAACGCAGTCGATGTTCCAGTTGAACGAGCCCGCCGCCAAGGGCGCGCAGCGCGAGTTGCGGTGACCGAACCGTCGCGCACTGGTTCGGGGGACGCGGGTGCAGGTCGGGATGTGCGGACCGCCGCGGCATGGCGGGCGTGCGTTGAGTCAGATCGCCTGATGGGGGTCGTTGATGTGCCGCTTGGACAGTGGCACCCGCGCCGGCAATCGACCGCGCCAACCGCTCCAATCCAGCCGCCATACCCGACGACCGCAACTCAGGCGGAACGACTTGCCGAACTTCGCGACCGCCATGACCGCGAGTGCATGCACTGCACCACAGCAACGGCTCATCAACGAACGGTTTTCGGTGAGGGCGATCCAAGTGCGCGCCTGATGTTCGTCGGGGAGGCACCTGGCGAGACCGAGGACGAACTCGGTCGTCCGTTTGTCGGAAGGGCGGGGCGAAAGCTCGACGAAATGATCCAGGCGATCGGGCTTCGGCGCGAGGACTGTTACATCGCGAATGTGCTGAAGAGCCGACCCCCCAACAATCGTGCGCCGCTTCCTTTGGAGATCGAACGCTGCAGCCCCTATCTGGTCGAGCAACTGTTGATCATCCAGCCACGCGTGATCATGACGCTCGGGGGACCCGCGACCAAGATGCTCCTCAAGACGGATGTCGGGATCGTGAAGTTGCGAGGCGGATGGTCGGAGTGGGTGGCGCCCGTCGGCAGCCCGGTCCGCTCCATTGCGCTGATGCCGACCTTTCACCCTGCCTACCTGCTTCGCAACTACACGCTCGAGACCCGTGCGCAAGTCTGGTCCGACCTGAAGGCTGTGATGCAGCGGCTTTCCGAGTGCGCTTGACCGCATCGCCTGCGCGAACGCGCAACGACCTGAGGCTCGCTGCGGAAACTTTCACACTTCCCCGAACTCGAGGCGTTGTGCTGCGTAAAGATTGGAAACAGCAACCCCCACGAGGAGCCCTGCCGCGTTGACTCTGCGGCGGGCTCTTTTTTCTTCTGCCCCTTCGGCTTGTGCCCTTCGGCTTGCGCACTTCAGCTTGCGCACTTCATCGCATCGCTGGCTACTCGTGCGCCCCCGTCGCGGTGTGGGAATCAAGCAGGATGGTCACGGGACCTTCGTTGACAAGCGTCACGAGCATGGACTCGCCGAATCGGCCGCGCGCCACTGGAAGTCCGCTTGCCTCGAGGAGCCCGCAGACCGTTTCGTAAAGACCGCGAGCAAGCGTTGGATCTTCGGCGTTGGCGAAGCCAGGTCGATTGCCCTTCGATGCATCGCCCAGCAGGGTGAACTGGCTGATCACAAGAACGCCGCCAGCGACATCCCGCACGCTGAGATTCATCCGCCCGTCGGCATCGCCAAAGATTCGAAGGGCGGCCAACTTGCGCGACATCCACTCCGCATCGCGCTGCGAGTCCCCTCGAGCGACACCCAGCAGCACCACCAGCCCTCGACCAATGGAGCCAACCAGTTCGCCATGGACGGTCACGCTCGCCTCGGCAGCGCGCTGCACAACCGCGAGCATGCCGATCAGACCTTCAGGAGCGCCATCGCCGCGCAGGTCACGAGTGCCGCCCCCTGCGGGTCGAGCTCCGCAGGTGACTGGCTGTACTCGACCAGTTCAGGCAGTCCGCCGGTGACGAGCTTCGCTGCGGTCATGTTGCCGATGCTGCACCAACGCTGATGATTCTGGTCATGCCCAACCTTTCCAAGGAACGCCTCCATGTTCCCCTCGAGATAGGTCGAGAGCAGCGAGCGGTCGTACGCCTCGACCTGGCTGCGAATCTCCGTTCCAACGGGCGTCTGGTCGCCGAACTGCGGGCCGACATGGCTGAGATCCGCGCTTGCCACGATCAGGGTCTTTCCATCCGCGCCCTTCAGCACTTCTTGCAGCGCGCGAACGAATTCGTCGAACGAAACGCGCGCACCGTCATCGGCAATCATCGGCACGAGCGGACTCGGCACTAGCGCCGCAACAACAGGCACGCGGCCGATCACCTCGTGAATCCAAGGCAGTTGAATGCAGATCGAGTGTTCACCGAGCAAGTCAACTTCGTCCTTGAACAGCCGATCACCGAGTCGCGACTCGAGCGCGGTGAGCAGTTGCGTATCGGGAGGGAACGCGCCGAAGGGGCTCAGGAATCCGTAACGACTCATCACGATCCCATCACCGCTGCCAAAGTGGTTCGTCCCAAGGATGACCACGCGGGAGAACCGCTCGCGCGAGCCGATGGCCTTGTACGCCGCCGCGTAAGTCGATTTGCTGCGCGCATAATCCATGTGAGGCGTCACGATGCCGAGCAGTTCGCCGTCGAGTTCAGGGTCCTCGGCATCGGCAAGCCAACTGCTGATGTTCTTCCTCGCCTCATCGGCCGTCGCACCGGCCGCATCCGCGGCAGCGGTGCGAAACCCACCTTCTGTTGCAACGCGCTCCATTGCTTCCCGTTCAAGTCGATCGCAGTTTGGACCCCACAACAGCCCGGATTCATCGAGCGCCTTCACCAGTTGAAGCAGGAAGTCTTGGGGTGCGCCGGTGAGTTCGCCGATCTCCTGCAAACTCTTCTCGCCGCGGAATGCACCGAGCAGGGGCAGAAGTTCAGGTGGGACGACCGGGCACTGTCCGTCACCTCGCAGATTGGCGGGGTCGCGGAGCGCAACAAAGACCTTCTTCTGGTCATTCTCCACGCCGATGGGGTGGAACTGCCGAATGTGCGGACGGTCGAGGTGAGGAGGGAGGTCCGTCATGGGGACCGCGAGTGTAAGGGCGAGGTACGCATGGTTGCCGCTTCGCCGTTCTGTAGCGTCGAAAGATCGGGATCGACTATGATTCAAGGACCGCCCGAATCAGTGAACTCAACAAGTTAGGATGGAACCCATGACCCGATTGCCCTCCTCAGCCCTGTTCGCAAGCCGCTCCCGCACACTCTGCACTGGAATGCTTGTGGGTGCCATCACCCTCGGTAGTGGCGCGGCGGGTGCGTTGTCCCCAAGTCCGCAGAATCAGCCGCAGAATCAGCCGCAGGGGCAGCCTGAGGCGCCCCCAGCGCTCCCAGATGGGAATCCGATTGCGCGGCCAGACTCGACTTCAAAGCAGAACCTGATGTCGAAGAACAATCAGGCAGGTAGCACGAGCAATACCGCGGCTGGAAGCAAGCCCGACTCGGCACAGACATTGTCGCCAACACCAGGTGCTCCGATGCAGAAGCCGCCTGTTGATGGAACCAACATGCAGTTGCCCGCGGGACCGCCACCCATTGTGTTCGATCCGCCGGTCCTCAACCTTGGGGAGATGCAAGCGGATGTTCCCAAGACCGGCATGATCAAGATCCGGAATGTCACCGACAAGCCGGTCACGATCGCGCGTGCGGTCCCTGGATGCGGTTGCACCACCGCGAATGCGCCGAAGGATCCGATTGCGCCAGGCAGCTTTGCGGAGATGGAAATCACGTTGAAGCCTGGTCCGAAGCAGGGCGTGACCATGTCCAAGCGCGTGACCTTCCAGATCGATGGCGCTGCGCCAGTGATCTTGACCGTTGAAGGTCAGGTGGTTGCCTATGTCACGGTGACGCCCGACGCCATCGAAGGGCCGGACAAGCCGGAAAGTGCCAAGGCTGACTCTGGCAAGATCGTGCTCGCGGCGGTCGACAAGCAGGCTTTCAAGATCACGGCGGTGAACCCTCCAGTGGTTCAGGCAATCGCTGATACTGCTTCGCAGGAGCACATCCTGCAGGTGGATTGGCAGAAGTGGCAGGATCAGGGGCGTCCCATCAAGTTGACGATTGCGACTGATCACCCGAAGGCCGCTTCGCTCGGCGTCATGGTGAAGCGTCCCATCAGTGCGACGGATCGACCGAACCCCATCGAGCCAACGCAGCGAGCCTCCACGCAGCCGACGAGTGAATTGGTCGTGGCAGCGCAGCAGGGCAACACGGCGCGCGTGAAGGAATTGCTGGCGGTGCCTGGCGTGAATGTGAATGAAACGGATCCTGGTACGGGACGCACGGCGCTGCACTGGGCAGCTCGCGAGAACCGCACCGAGATCATCGAGATGCTCATCGCTGCCAAGGCGGATCCCAACTCCACGGACCGAACTGGCAAGGGCCCGTTGACGCTTGCGGCGGAAACCGGCAGCATCGATGCGGAGAAGCTTCTGCTTGCCAAGGGAGCGAGTGTCACGAACCGCGACTCCATCGGCGGTACCGCGCTGATTTGGGCGTGCGGACTTGGAACGGCTGATTCCGTTCGAGTGTTGCTCGATGGTGGAGCGGATGCCAGCATCACCGATGTCAATGGGCTCACGCCGCTGATCTGGGCGGCCGGCATCGGGAAGCCGGAGTCGGTGGCGATCCTCCTCGAGCGCAACCCAAACCTCGCGCTCGAGGTCAAGGACGGCGTGACAGGCGATACGGCTCTCATGCGCGCGGTTCGCAGCGGCAAGATCGAGAGTGTGCGAATGCTCATCAACCGCAAGGCTGATGTCAACACCGTGAACAAGCAGGGCTACACGCCCGTGCAGCTCGCAGCGATGTCCGGCACTGCGGAGAAGGTGAAGCTGCTGATCGAGGCCAAGGCGGACCTTTCCGCGAAGGATGCAACGGGGCGCACGGCGCTCGATTTGGCTCAGCGGCGAACGGATGCTGCAGGCCGAGCGATTTATGACCTGTTGAAGGCCAACGGCGCTTCGAGTGCTGTTCCAGTTCCGCCGCAGGGCGGGTCGGCGGATTCGGCGAAGCCAGCAGGGCAGTAAAGGTCGTCTGTATGACGATGCTGACTCCCGCGGATGCGCGCAGCAGCGTGCCGATTCTTGGTGCGTACGAGCAGCTCATCGCGAGGTGCCGTGAAGCGCACCTGATCGAGGCGACCTCGAGCATCCTCGGCTGGGATCAGGAGACCATGATGCCCGCGGGCGGCGTGGCTCTTCGAGGCAAGCAGCAGGCGGCGCTCGCACGCATCCATCACCAGATGGCTACGGCTCGCGAGGTGGGGGATCTCTTGGCGGCATGCGAGGCGGATCGGACTTTCATGGAGAGTGCGGCGCCGGAGTCCGCGAATGTTCGGGAGATTCGCCGCGACTACGACAAGGCGACCAAGTTGCCGGAGTCCCTTGTCAGCGAGTTGGCGCAGGTCACGAGTGAAGCGCAGCACGAGTGGGCCAAGGCCCGCAAGGCCAGCGACTTCGCGCAGTTCCTGCCTTGGCTGCGGCGCATGGTGAAGTTGAAGCGAGACATGGCCGCGTGCCTCGGCATCCCCAGTGGCGGCGAGGCGTGGGATGCGCTGGCAGACACCTTCGAGCCTGGGTGCACAGCCACAGCGGTCACGGCGGTGTTTGAGCCGCTGCGGCCTCGGCTCGTCAAGCTCATCGCGGAACTGCGGGAAGCGAAGCATGGACCGTCCAATCGCTTCAACGAAACGCCACTGTCGCTTGACCTGCAGGCATCGTTCGTCCGCATGGTGACCGAGGCAATCGGCTTCGACTTCCAGCGCGGTCGGCTCGATGCAAGCACACACCCCTTCTGCGGAGGCAGCCACTGCAACGATGTGCGCATGACGACGCGCTACTGCGAGACATGCCTGAACGATGCACTCGGTTCGACGATGCATGAAGCGGGCCACGGCATGTACGAGCAGGGGTTGCCGGAGAGCGCCATCGGAACGCCGCTCGGCAGCGCGGTGTCGCTGGCGATTCACGAAAGCCAGAGCAGGCTGTGGGAGAATCAGGTTGGTCGTGGACTTCCGTTCTGGAAATGGTGTCGCCCACATCTGCTGTCGCACTTCGGAAAGGCCGTGGAGGGCTTTTCGGTCGATGAGTTGTACGGCGCAGCAAACATCGTCGAACCGGGGTTCATCCGAGTGGAGGCTGACGAGGCGACCTACAACCTCCATGTCATGGTGCGGTTCGAAATCGAACGCCTGTTGATTGGCGGTCAACTCGACCCAGCGGACCTCCCGAGCGAGTGGAATCGCAGATACCGCGAGTACCTCGGGCTGGATGTGCCCGATGACCGCCGCGGGTGCCTGCAAGATGTGCACTGGAGCATGGGTCTGTTCGGCTACTTCCCGACCTACACGCTCGGCACCTTGTACAGCGCGCAACTCTTCGACGCGGCACGCAGGGCGTTGCCAGGGCTCGAGGATGGATTTGCTGCGGGCGAGTTCGCGCCGCTCCTGCAGTGGCTTCGTTCCAATGTGCATGCGCATGGCCGTCGGTATTCCCCGATGGAGTTGTGCACGCGCGCGACAGGGAAGCCGCTCAGCAGCGAGCATTATCTGGAGTACCTCGAAGGCAAGCTCCGACCGCTGTACGGACTCTGATCTCTTCTGCCTTCGGCGTGCGGGCGCGCAGGACTTCGCAGAGTGGCGTCAGGGTTTCGCCTGACGCGGCGGTGCAACGGTGTCAGTGGGATTCGAGAGGCGAGCCGTCGCGTCCGAGAGAGCCTTGGTCGGGTCGCGACCCGGAATCCGTCCAAAGATCGAGATCAACACGACGACGACCGTCCACAGCGGCAAGGTTCCGACGCCTGGAATCGCTTCGGCAGCGAGAATCGGCAGGATCAAGAGCGGACGCCCGAGCGCGAGCCACAGGAGGGTCGCGGTCACTGCATCGACTGCAAAAACCGCGGGCAATGTGATGATCAGGCTGCTCGTGAGAAATGAGAACGCATCCGATGCGATGGCAACGCCGAGTGCGAGCACGATGCGGATCCATGACGGCCGCTGCCACTCTTGCGCGGGAGCAACGGTCGATGACGCCGAATGAGGTGGGTTGCCAGTCACCCCCTCGTTGGTCTTGACTTGGATTTCGCCCATGGTGTGTACGCTTGCAAGACTCTACCCGAACCCCTGATGCCATACGACCGATCCATCATTCGAAATGTCGCCATCATCGCGCATGTTGACCATGGGAAGACAACCCTTGTGGATGCGCTGCTTCGTTCATCAAGCGCCGCGAGTGAAGTGGAGCAGGACGCCGAATGCGTCATGGATTCGAACCCGCTTGAACGCGAGCGCGGCATCACCATTCTCTCGAAGAACTGTGCGGTGGACCATGTGGTGACTCGGGGACCATGCAAGGACCAACCGATCCGCGTCAACATCATCGACACGCCGGGGCACGCGGATTTCGGCGGTGAGGTGGAGCGCGTGCTGCGCATGGCGGACGGCTGCCTGTTGTTGGCGGACGCGATGGAGGGACCGATGCCGCAGACTCGCTTCGTGCTTTCCAAGGCACTGGAGGTTGGACTGCGCCCGATCCTGGTCGTGAACAAGTGTGATCGCCCCGACGCGCGTCCCGATGCGGTGGTGGACGAGGTCTTCGACCTGCTGGTCGACCTCGGCGCGAACGATCGTGCGCTCGACTTCCCGATCGTCTGGGCGTCGGGCCGCGAGGGATGGGCGAGCCGCGACCGCGAGGATCGGACGCATGGGGTCGAGGATCTCTTTGCGGTGATCGCGGAGCATGTGCCACCACCAACGGGCGATCCGAAGGAATCGTTGCAATTCCTCGTCGTCAATCTCGACTCCAACGATTATGTGGGGCGCCTCGGGATCGGGCGGGTCTTCGAGGGAACGCTGCAACCAGGCCCCGTCGCGGTGTGCAAGTCCGATGGCTCTGTGCGGAAGGCGCAGGTGTCAGGGATCAAGCGCTTTGAGGGACTCGCGCGTGCCTCGGCGAGCGTGATCGAAGCAGGGGACCTGTGCCTGATCGAAGGCATCACCGACATCGAGATCGGCGACACCGTGTGCCAGTTGGATTCGCCGAAGCCGCTGCCGCGCGTTCATGTGGATGAGCCGACCCTGCACATGGTCTTCCGCATCAACGACGGGCCGCTCGTCGGCCGCGAAGGCAAGTTCGTGACCAGTCGTCAGATCGCCGAGCGCCTCGAGCGCGAGTTGCGGTCCAATGTGGCGCTTCGGGTCGCGCCTGGCGATGGTGCAGAGGAGTTTCATGTCTCTGGACGCGGTCTGCTGCATCTGGGCGTGTTGCTCGAGACGATGCGACGGGAAGGGTTCGAGTTGACCGTCGGGAAGCCAAATGTGATCGAGCGTGAGATCGGCGGGGTGCGCCACGAGCCGTATGAGCGCCTCGTGCTCGATGTCGCGCAGCACGCGATGGGACCGGCGATGGAGTTGATCGGACAACGAGGTGCCGAGGTGACCAAGGTCGACATGCGCGGCTCGCGCACACACATCGAAGCGGACATCCCCGCGCGTGGACTCATCGGACTCCGCAATCGCATCCTCAACGCAACGGGCGGCGAAGCAGTGATGCACCACTCGTTCTGCGACTATCGCCCTGTGCGCATGGCGCCGCGCAAACGCATCAATGGAGTCATGGTGGCTGTCGAGCCAGGGACGGCAACGACCTATTCCCTCCTGAATCTGGCGGATCGCGGGGTCATGTTTGTGTCGAACGCGGATGTGATCTACGAAGGGATGGTCGTTGGCGAACACAATCGAGACAACGACTTGCACGTCAACGTGGTCAAGGCCAAGGCGATGTCCAATGTGCGCGAGTCCAACAAGGAAGCGACCGTGGTCCTGAAGGCGCCGCGGCCGCTGACCTTGGAGTCGGCACTGGAGTACCTCGAGTCCGATGAACTGGTCGAGATCACTCCGACGGCGATTCGAATCCGAAAGCGGATCCTGAAGGAGAGCGATCGACGACGCCTGACCCGCCAGCAGAAGGACCGAGAGGCAGCGGCAGCGGCAGACGAAGGCGCATCCGCGGGTTCCGTCTAACATCCCTTGGGGATGCCGACAATTGTGCAGAAGTTCGGAGGCACCAGCGTTGCGGATCCCGAACGCATTCGGCGGGCGGCGGCGCGGGTGGCGGACGCACGCAAGGCTGGCTTCGATGTCGTTGTTGTCGCAAGTGCGATGGGACGCACGACGGACGACCTGATCGAACTCGCCGAGCGCATCAGCCCAGTGCCGGATCGGCGCGAGCTTGACATGCTGATGGCAACGGGTGAGCAGGCAAGTGTTGCACTCGTGGCGATGGCGCTGCGCGAACTGGGTTGTGCAGCAGGCGCACTCACGGGTGGGCAGGCTGGCATTCGAACCGACGGTGTGCACGGTCGTGCGAGGGTGACGCGCATCGACTGCGGGAGGCTCGAGCGGATGCTCTCGCGCGGTGAGATTCCCGTGGTGGCGGGGTTCCAAGGCACGAGTGATGACGGCGAAGTGACGACGCTTGGTCGTGGCGGCAGCGACACGACGGCTGTCGCCATCGCGGCTGCGCTGCGCGTTCGCGATCAAGGGGGATGCTGTGAGATCTTCACGGATGTCGATGGCGTGTACACCGCGGATCCGCGGCTTGTCCGTCATGCGGTGAAGTTGCCGCGCATTTCGTACGAGGAGATGCTTGAACTTGCGGCGCTCGGCGCGGGCGTCATGCACGCGCGTGCGGTGCTGTTCGGCGAGCGTTACGGCGTGCCCATCCATGTGCGGCACAGCCAGAAGCCTGATCAAGGAACCATGATTTCAAGGGAGAATTCATCCATGGAAGAACTTGCCGTCGTCGGGTGCGCATTGAAGGACGAACTTGGTCGGGTCAGCATCCGACAGGTCCGCAACGCCGTCGGACTGCAGGGGCGGCTCTTTTCAGCGCTCGCGCACTCCAACATCGTGGTCGACGACATCGTCCAGACGGAACAGGGGCCATCCACCATGATCGCATTCACCGTGGAGCATGGGGATCTCGGCGATGCCAAGCAGATCGTTGCACGAACGCTGGCTGAACTTGGCGAGGGCGAGATGTCCGTGGAGGTCGGCTTGGCGAAGGTGTCGGTGGTCGGCGTCGGGATGAAGAGCCATGCAGGCGTCGCGAGCCGAATGTTCCGCTCGCTCGGCGACGCTGGGATCGGCATTCAGAACATCACAACGAGTGAGATCAAGATCAGTTGCATCATCGATCATGCGGAAGGGCAGCGCGCCCTCGAGACGGTGCATTCAGCCTTTGGCCTCGGGCTCGGCAGCGGGGCGACTGTCGCGATGCAGATCGATTCATCGAGGATTTGAGTGCCAATGAGCGGGGTGCATAGCAATGCGCTGTGGGATGTCGGCGAAGGCGGCGTGGATGGGCGCCCGCCGTGCATTCCAGGCGTGGTGCCGGAGCGGCTGATCGCCAGCGGAGGTTTCGGTTGCGTCTGGCTGTGCGAGCAGCAGGGGTCCTTGGTACGAAAAGTGGCCGTCAAGGTGCTGCGATCCCCGCTGCCGAGCGAGGCAGTGCGCGAGCGGCTAGCAGCCGAGGGTCGGCTCTTGGCGCAACTGAACCATCCCAACATTGCACAGGTGTTTTCAGCCGGCACGATGTCCGATGCTCGCCCGTACTTGTTGATGGAGTGGGTCGATGGTCGGCCGCTGCTTCAATGGTGCGACGAACGAAAGTTGTCACTCAATCAGCGGCTGCTCGTCTTCCAGCAGGTGGCGCTCGCCGTCGCGCATGCGCATGCGCGCGGGATCATTCACCTTGACCTGAAGTCGGCAAACATCCTGGTGCGAGAGGTGGACGGACAACCGCTGGTGAAAATCATCGACTTTGGAGTCTCGCGGCTCTTCGAGGAGATCGATTCGCGGCAAGGAGATGGCGTGCGCGAGTCAGCGGGAACCCTCGATGCGATGGCGCCGGAGCAGTGCGATCCCGCCGCCGTGCTCGACACACGCGCGGACATCTATGCACTTGGGTTGGCGCTCTATCAGTTGATCACGGGACTGCCCGCGCGCGAGATCGACACGCTTCGCTCGAAGTCGGTTGCAGAACTGCAGCGATTGCTCGAGACGCGGGTCTTGCCCCCGAGCGTGCGGCTGCAGATGGCCGCGGCAACCGCGCCCGCGGACATGGAAGATCGCGCTGCGCGGCGTCAGCTGCGCGTGAACCGCTTGATGGACCGCGTTCACGGACAACTCGACGCCATCGTGATGCGCTGCCTTGAGCCGCTGCCGAATGATCGCTACCAGACCTGCCAAGAGCTTTCGGCGGATGTGCATCGATTCCTTGCGTATGAGCCGGTTGAAGCCTCGCCGCCTTCGACCCTGACTCGACTGCGGTTGTTTGCGCGGCGAAAGCGGTTCGTCCTCGCCGCTGGAGGCGTTGTGGCAGCAGCGGTCACCACGGGTGTGGTCTTGATGGCCATTGGACTTTCCGAGGCGCGCTTTCAACTCGCGCGCGCAACGCGCCTTCACGACTTCAACACGACCATGCTGACTGCCGTCGATCCTGATACGGCCAAGGGGATGGACACGCGCCTCATGGAGACCATCCTTGCGGAGGCCGTTGCCGACATTGACCGCACCTTCGCGGATGACGCGGAACTGGCGGCTGATGCGCACTCGGTCGCCGGCATCGCCTACCGAGCCATCGGAAAGTACGACTTGGCGCTGCATCATCTGCGGCTTCATGAGCAACTCCTGAGTGAGACCCTCGGGGCAGAAGATGGCCGCTTGATGGTTGCGCGGAACGAGTTGGCGAATGCGTTGCTCTTGAACGGGCAGCGCGACGAGGCTGCGCCGCTCTTTGAGCAGGTGCTTGAGGTGCGCAGGCGCCGCCTTCCAGAGGGTCACGAGCATCTGTTGATGTCGATGCACAACCTTGCATGGCTCCGCGACGAGCAGGGTCGACCTAGCGAGGCAGCTGACTTGTACGCCGATGTGCTCTCTCGCAAGCGAACAGCACTGGGCATCGAACATGTGAGCACGCTTCGAACCCTCGACAACCTTTCCGATGTGCTGCGGCGGACGGGCAAGTTGGAGGCGGCACGCACCATGTTGGAAGAGTCCGTGGCAATCCGACAGCGTGTCTTTGGTGCGGATTCACCAGATTCACTGTTGGCGCGGAACAGCCTCGCGGTCGTGCTCAAGTCGCTCGGTGACACCAGTGCTTCGGAAGAGGCACTTCGGTCGGTGACGGAAGGAATGTCGCGAGTGCTCGGCGCGGATCACCCGCACACGCTCATTGCCCGAAACAACCTCGCGGGCATCCTCCGCGACACCAAGCGCCTCGAGGAGGCAGAGGCGATCTACCGCGATCTGCTTTCGCGGTTTGAGGCAAAGTCGGGACTCGATGCGAAGACGACGCTGACCGTGCAAGGCAACCTCGGGATGGTCCTTGAACTGCAGCATCGCCACGACGAGGCGGAGCAGGTGTATCTCGACAACATCGCTCGAAAGCGCCGCGCTCTTGGCGACAGGAATCCTTCGACGCTGACCTCGCTGCACAACCTCGCGTTCATGTACGCAACCGAGATGAACCGAGCCGAGGCTGCGATCAATCTTTGGGAAGAGTGCGTTTCCGGACTTCACGAGTTGCACGGCGCTGGAAATCGCCAAGCTGCTGGACCGGCCGTATCGCTGGCTCGGCAGTACATGAAGGTTGGCCGTCCCGCCGAGGCACTGGAGACGGCACTGCCGTATGCGAACGCCGCGGAAGGGGCGATTCCCGCCAACATGAGACTCGTGGCACTCAAGACCGCCGGCAGAGCGGCCGCAGATCTTGGCAACGCAGCGGATGCGGTGCGTTGGCTGCAGCAAGCGCGATCGGCGGCGGAATCGCTCGGAAACGCCGCGGAAGTCACGGACATCGATGGCTTGCTCGCGGAGTTCGCCAACCGTTAGATCGTTTTACAGAACAGCCATTCTCGGACCTTCGGGGTATCCAATCCCCGTCCAACACTCCAGATCAGCAGCGAATCGAATGGGCTCCATGGATCCCCAATCTCCAGTGCCTCGGCAATTGATGGCGCCGCTCTGCTCAGTGTTCCGTCGCTACCTCAAGTCCCGCGGCTTGAAGTACACGAACGAGCGCGCGGATGTTCTCGACGCCATCATCGCTCGCGATGGTGTCTTTGAGGCGGAAGAGCTCCTGCTCGAACTTCGTCGGCGCAGTCAACGCGTGTCGAAGGCAACGCTGTACCGAACCATCCATTTGCTCCAGGACGCCGGGATCATCGTGCAAGCCCTGTTCAACTCGAAGCAGTCGCACTTTCAATTGATCTACGGCCGTCAGCCGCGCGATCACATGGTCTGCATGAAGTCTGGTCGGCTGATCGAGTTCCAGAACGAAGAACTGATCGCCTTGCGCAATCGAATCTGCAGGGAACTCGGATGGAGCCCGGTCGGTCATCGCTTCCAGATCTACGCGGTCAGTCCAGACGCCGATGGGACCAAGGCGCCAGCACACAAGGGTCAAGGCCCGAGATCGCAGCCACGGTCGCGCTGATCCTCGATGAGGGCGACCCGACCTCCCGTGGGTGTTGGGGTGAGAGTGATCCGAACAATCGACTGGGGCAGCGCCGATTCCACCTTGCTCGGCCATTCCAGGGCGATCACATCTCGGCCCGCGGCAACGATCTCGTCGAGACCGAGGTCGGCGAGGTCCAGTTCGCTTCGCATGCGCCATGCGTCGATGTGGACGAGCCCAGTCGGTTCGGCAGTCGGTGCGGCATTCGGCGCGCCGCGATAACGCTGCATCAGGATGAACGATGGGCTCGTTACGAGCGCTCGGTCGATGCCCATGCCGTGTGCAATCCCGCGAACGAGGCATGTCTTGCCGCTGCCGAGCGGACCATCAAGCGCCACAAGATCGCCAGCCCGCAGCGCGCGACCGACGCGCGCACCGAGCGCCTCGGTGGCACACTCATCGGCGAGCTCTGCGGTGCCGCTGAGATCAACCGTGCGTTGAGGTCCTTTGGCTTGGTCACCCATGTGTCCATCCGAATTCCGATGCATCCACTTCACCGCCCAGCGCGTCGACGACACACCCACGCGCATCACCCGCGTGCGGGGTCCTGACGCTGCCGATGGCGGTCCATCCAGCGGGAATCGGCGCGCCTGCCTCCACCGCAGCCAAGAGTTCATGATCCTCCCCGTCGCAGAGCCCCTGCCGCAGCGTGACACCACCATGCAGGGGTACATCCGTGGCACAAAGGCGCGCCTGGAGCGCGCGCCCCGTTCGAATGCCCGATGCATGCGCCAAGCGCGCGGCATCACGCCCGAGTCCATCGCTGATGTCGATCATCGCGTGCACCTTGCCTCCGAGCGCGTCGATCAACTGTTGTGCCTGCGTCACTCGCGGCTCGATCTGCAGGTGACGCCCGAGTCCGTCTTCGCCGAAGGAGCCCCCGACCGGACCACCGATCAGCAGCGTGTCGCCTGCGCACGCGCCATTGCGGCGCACAACGATGCCGTCGGCTCGAATGGAAGCCAGCACGGTCACGGAGAGCGTGAGCGGCGCATCTGGTGTTCGGTGAACGGCGGTGTCTCCGCCGACGAGCGGACAGTCGAACAACCGCGCCCAGTGAGCCACCGCATCCACCAGTGCTCGCGCGTCGTCGGCGGACATGTCCAGTGGCAGCACCGCGGATGCCACGCATGCCGCGGGCAGCGCGCCCATGGCGGCGATGTCGCTCACATTCCGCGCGACTGCTTTCCGTGCCACGAGGTCAAGCGGCGTTCCCATGCGGAAATGCACGCCTTCCACCACTTGGTCGACGGCGATCAACACCTTGGCATTCCCGACATTCACGAGCGCCATGTCATCGCCGGCACCGATTGGCACGCGAGCACTTGGCATTCCCGCAACGCGCAGCGCATGTGCAATGACCGCCTCTTCGATCGATTGACCATCGCTCACGGTCGCCCCCCCGCGTGCGCAGGATGCCGCGGGAGCGCTGCGCGGATCAACGCCGCGTTGCGATCGGTAGCGCCCTGCTCCTTCGCGATCACGGCGCGGGCGTTTTCAGCCAACTGCTTTCGGCGTGCGGGATCGGCAAGCAAGGATGCCAGTGCGCGAGGCAACTCGGCCGCATCGACCTGCACCATTGCATCGCCCGCAAGCAGCGCATCCGCCGTGGATTGGAAGTCGCCGACGCGGGGACCAACGACCACCGCCTTCCCAAGCGCCGCCGGTTCCATCATGTCAGAACCGTGGAGTCTTCCGAACGACCGCCCAATCACTGCGACATCGGCGAGCGAGTACGCGGCGCGAAGTTCGCCGATCGTGTCGAGCAGGAAGCGACCACTTGGGGGTACATCGTGTCGACCGCTGCGTCGATCGCTCCGACGAACACAGCCAGGCATGGCCGATGCCGCTTGATCGAACCACTCTGGTTTGCGCGGGGCGCACAGCAGTTGAACGCCCAGAGGACACGCGGCGTGCAACATCGCCTCCTCCCCCGGTGCCGTTGATCCAGCGACGATGAGTGGTTTCGTTCGATCGATGCCGAGCGCAGTGGCGAGCGCATCCTCACCGAGTACCCCCCCACTCGCGGCGCTGTCCCACTTCATCGTGCCGGTGACCGAAACGCGCTCGGGGGCCACACCCATGGCGACGAACCGCTCGGCATAGGCACGGTCTTGGGCTGCCACGAACGAAAGCCGTCGGAACATGGGGCGCAGCAACCAGCGGACGCGAAAGTAGCGGCGGAAACTCCGTGGGCTCAGGCGACCGTTCACGACCCCAATCCGTATGCCCTGTCGCACGCAGAGCGCCGTGCAGTTGGGCCACAGCTCCAACTCTGCGAGCACCACTGCATCTGGTTGCACCGCGCGAATCAGCCCACGCATCGCCCAGGAAAAGTCGAATGGGAATCGCACGACTGGAATGTCGCCGAGCCGCTGCCGCGCGCGCGCGATGCCTGTATCGGTGGTCACGCTCACGACAACCTCCGCATCGCGGCGCAGTCGCTCGGCCAGTGGTGCAATCGCCTGCACTTCGCCGACGGAAACAGCGTGCAGCAGGATGCGTGGGACACCAGCCCTCCGCGGTCCAAGCGACACGACTGGTCGCCGAAGCCCCAGGCGCGCAGCCCAGTCCGAGCGCAGTTTTCCCTTCCACCAAAGCACAGTCAGCCAGACTGGCAGGGTGATGAGGGCGAACAGCGCAAAGGCGATGTCCACCAGCAACAGCATGTCGCAGGAAGGCTAGCCGACCACAAGTGGATCGCATGCGGTCGGCATGACGCGCAATCGCCCAAAGGGGTGATTGAGTGTCAACAGCCCTTGACTGCGGCTTCGATTGCGGCGAAGTCCACCTGCACACGCGGATCATCGCTGACCCACGCGTATTGGACGGTTCCCTTGGCATCGACGACGAACGCAGCGCGCTTGGCAACCCCCTTCAGCCCCATCAAGTCCTCGTGAAGCGCACCATACTGGCGCGCAATGTCCTTGTTGAAGTCGCTGAGGACAGCGAAGGGAATGCGCTCGAGTTCGCGGAACTTTGCCACGGTGAAGGGTGAGTCCACACTCACCGCAAAGACCTGACAGCCGAGCGTCGACCACTTCTCCCAGGCATCGCGGAAATGGCACATTTCAACCGTGCACACGGGGCTGAATGCGAGCGGGATGAACAGCAGCACCAACTTCTCCTTGCCGATCAATGCGCCAACATCAACAGGTGTTCCAGGCTGGGACGGGAGCGTGAAAGCAGGCGCCTTGGATCCGACGGTGAGCGACATGATGAATTCTCCGAGGTGGGTGTGTGCGATGCGTTGCCGAGCAGCCCCACATGGGACTGGTCGGTGGCGCGAAACGGTAGCACGCCATCCGCTCGCGTGCAGTCAACTTCCCGCAAGCGGATAATCGAGGCGTTCAATCGAACGCGCGCGCCCAGTCGCGGAATCGATCAGCACGACACAACCGCAGGCGCGTTCACCCCCCTCGCCCATCTCGTAGTGCGTGTGAACGCCAGTCGTCATCGCGCGAAGGACGCCCTTGGGATCACGACCGATGATGCTTGCATACGGTCCACACATGCCGACATCGGTGATGAACGCGGTGCCACTTGGGAGGATGCGAGCATCCGCGGTGGGCACATGGGTGTGCGATCCAATCACCGCCGTCACTCGCCCGTCGAGATGATGGGCGAGCGCCGCCTTTTCAGCGGTTGTTTCCATGTGTGCCTCGATGATGACGATCGCATCACGCTCAGGGAGCGATGCGATCAAGGCATCGGCACAGGCGAACGGGTCATCCGCGGGAAGGTTCATGAAGATGCGACCGAGTACGGTCGCGACGAACACATCGCGGGTTCGACCGCCAACGGCGGGGATGCGAATCCAACGCTTCCCAGGTCCCTTCTGCGACAGATTTGCAGGTCGGCAAATGGGGATGGCGGGGTCATCGAGCAAGGGCACGATTCGCGGTTCCCGAAAGGCGTGATCCCCAAGCGTGACCGCGTTGAATCCCGCCTCATGCAGGTCATGGAATTGATCGGGGGTGATGCCCGATCCGCCGCGAAGGTTCTCGCCGTTGACCACCCAAACCGCGGGCGCGTATCGCTCACGGACCGCTGGCATCGCTGCCTTGAGCGCGCGCCGCCCTGGTTGCCCGACACAATCTCCAAAGAACACGAGCGCGAAAGTGTCGGACATCGCTACACTCTAGTGGGATTCGCGGGCAGCAGACCTCCTGTGGGATGCCCTGAGTCTCGCACGATGCAGACTGTCTTCAAGAAGGGCGACCGCGTTCGCCATCCATCGCGTCCCGAGTGGGGCACCGGCACGATCTCGCGCATCGAAACGCTGTCGCGCGGTGGCACTCCAGACATGCGCATATGGGTGCGTTTTCCGGGCACGGGCGAGAAGGCGTTGCTCGCCAGTGCTGCGCGCCTTGAACTTGTTGACTCAGGTGCTCCAACAGCCGTGCTTGGTGAGCGCCCAACGGTCCACGAATTGGACATGGCAAACGGCGGCGGGTGGCTGGCGGATGTCTCCAAGCGAAAGGTCGACGATGTCATGGTCGCCGTTCCCGATGAAGCGCTCGACCCTTTCGCGGCGCCGCAGCGGCGCTTGGCAAACATCCTGGCCTTGTACCGCTTCGATGGCTCCCCTGCACGGCTGGTGGAGTGGGCCGTCGCGCAGAGCGGGCTCGATGATCCGATGAGCCGCTTCAACCGACAGGAACTCGAACAGTTCCACAAGCGTTGGCTCTCCAATGTCGATGCGCAACTCCTGAAGCTGCTCACCGAACTGAAGCGCGATCGAGCGCTTGTGGATGCTGCGCTCAAGACCGCACCCCCGCTCGCGCAGCGAGCGGTTCGCCGTCAGCTCGAACTGGTGCGCTGAGAATCTGCGACGCTTCGCTCGAGCGGCGAAGTGGCAGAGCACAACAGTGCCTGCCCGTTCTAGGATGACAGGATGCCGGAACCGCAGCCGAGTGATCCAAGCCAAGACCGCCGCGGGTTCTTCGCGCGCCCCGCTGTCCTTGTGTGGGCTCTTGGCGTCTGTGTCACGGCGCTGATCGGGATGGCGGTTCTCTTCCTCGTCCAAAGTGGTCAAGCGAAGCGCGCAGAGTCGGAATTGGTTGAGGCAAGGGCTCAACTCGCACGCGCTGAAGCGAGCGCGGCCGACGCCTCCGCAAAGGTCGCGGACCTGGCTGCTCAGTTGACGAAGTCCGCAGCCGACCTCGGCGAGGCTGCAAAGCGGGAGGCAGCCTTGGCGGCAAAGGCAGCGGCAATCCAGGCTGAAACGGAGCCGCAGCGAAAGGCGCTCGCGGAGGCGCTCGATGCGGCGGAGCAACGAGCCAAGGAAGCGGCGGCTGCCAAGATGCAGGCGGAGACCGACCGCAAGGACGCGATTGCATCGCGCGCCGAGGCCGATGCCGCCAAGGCACAGATGCTCGTCGATGCAGCGCGCTACCGCCGCGTGCGACAGTTCATGGAAACTGCGTTTCATCCCTTTGCGCCAGTCACCGTTGGTCCCTCCGATACGAGTGTCGTGGGCGTCATGCGTGGCGCAGTGAACGAACTCGAGTCAGGCGCTCTTGCAGATGACCCTGCGGCGATGGCTCTCGCGCAGACCACGATCGCGACAGTGCTGCTCAACAGCGGTGAGGAGTCGCTGGCGCAGCAGCTCTTTGATGATGCGCTTGTGGAGAGCCGCAAGCGATTCACTGCGGACCACGAGGAGCTTGCGGATGCCATCGCAGACGCAGCCCGCGCCCGAATCGCGACAGGTGACATCGCTGGGGCAGAGCCACTCGCTGGCGAGGCGCTCGCGATGGCAAAGCGGATCAGTCCAGGTGACTCGCCTCTGCTCGCGGATGTCATCGGCCTGCAAGCCCAACTCGCCGCCGCGCAGAACAAGCTGCCCGAGGCCGCGCGATACGCGGAGGAGGCCGCATCGATCTGGCTGCGCACCGCACCGAAGGCGTGGCAGACCGCCCGCGAGTTGCAGAAGGTCGCGGACATCTACGACCGCCAGCGCAACTATGCCGATGCGCTGAAGGTGCTTGAAGAAAGCCTCAAGATTCGCCGCGCGCTTCACAAGGGCGATCACCCCGACATCGCGGCGGCGCTCGTGTCGATCGGTGGCGTGCAACAGTCGCTCGGGCAGTTGGATGAGGCCAAGAAAAACCTCGAAGAGGCACTCGCCATGCAACGCAACCTGCATGCGGGCGATCATTGGGCGGTTGCAGATGCGATGCACAACTTGGCGAGCGTGCAGCAGAACCTCGGCGAATCGGTTGAAGCGGAGCGCCTCTTCCGCCAAGCCGTTGCCATGAAGGAACGGATTCACAAGGGCGACGACCCATCGGTCGCAGCGGGCCTTGTGAGCCTTGCCTTGGTGGAGCAGTCGCTCAGCCGCGAGGACCTTGCCGAGCCGCTCCTCGACCGTGCGATCAAGATGCGTGAGAACCTTCACGGCGGCGATCACGAAGCCACTGCGCGCGCCTATGCGTGCCGCGCATGGGTTCGCTTCGACCGACGGGAGTACGACAAGGCGGCGGGCGATTGCAAAGTCGCCGTTGAGATGCTCGAGCGGCTCTTTCCCTCGGGCAGTGCCGCGCGCGCCGTTGCCATTGCGCTCGACGCAAGGATTACGGCGCGCATGGGTGATTCAACCGAGGCTCGTGCCAAGATCGATCAGGCCGTGTCCATGGTCGAAGCCGCCGAGCAACCGCCTGGGGCCAACACCCGCGTCGTGCTGGAGTTGCGCGACGAGATCACGCGCTGAATCGTCCCGCGGTTGCCGTGTGAACTTTGGTGGCGGGAAAACCCTCAGTCGGGACAGGTGCCCCATCCACCGAGCAGCATGGCGAGATCGCTTCCGCCAACGAGTCCGTCGCGGTCGAGGTCCGCCGGGGCATCTGGAGTGCCACCGCCCCAGGCGCCAAGCATCATGGTCAGGTCGGAGCCATCGACACTGCGGTCGCCGCTCAGGTCGCCGGTGCAGGTTGGCGACAGCGGAATGGGGTTCTCCAAGTATCGCTGCGCTCGCTGCATGAACCATCCACCGTCGGTTCCCACCGTGTCAAAGGTGCCACTCGCAGGAATGTTCGCGGTGCTGTCGCCGACCCCAGGACCGAACAACATCGCACTCACGCCCGCCGCGCGCGCCTCGGCGGCGTGCGATGTCCATGTCACCGCGGAACCAGAAGACGACAGTTTGGGATCACTCCACTTGTTCTCGGTGAAATGAGCCTGTCGAGAGCCGGGCGCGAAAGTATCGCCGAGGAAAAAGTTCGGCGCGCTGTCTTCGTACTTCCTGCTGGTGTTGTCGAGAACTGGGAACGCGCCGCCGCCCACGGGAACCTCGGCAGTGACGTTCACATGTCCGACGGGCAGTTGCCACAGCACCACCGGCAGTCCAGAGACATCATGCATTTCTGCAACGAACGCGAGATAGTTGTTCCAGTGGTCCATGTTCCAGAACCAGATGCTGCCGCCGGGGTTGCTCGCCGCACCATTCTCGGCACCCGCATCGAGCCCGTACTTGTCGATCGAGACGAGCGTGGCGCCGTGCGTCGCCACACCGCACGCGGCGTAGTACTGCGCGATGGCGCGCGCTTCACTCCGCACCTTCGCCAACTGTGCAGCGAAACCTCCCGAGTCGGTCAGGTGCATGATTCCGCGGCCAGGGACCGGGGTAGTCCAACCGCCCGGGGGTGAGGCCCACAGATTGAACTGCCAACCGAACTCCGCGTGCGGCACCTCGCGCCGCGTGAGATGGTTCACCGCCTCGACAAAACCGCGGAGCGTGTTGGGGAACGCCGGATCGCCCGCGCCCATGATCGGCTCGCCATCCCAGCCAAGCGTCGAATAGGCCTGGGATACCTGCACCGTATTGCCGCCCGTGGCAGGCCAACTTGCGGCGGTCGGCGAAATGTTGTTCTGTGCCATGTACCCGATCAGGTCGGGCTCATGGATGATCATCACGGGCCATCCATCACTGGTTTCCTCGCGGCAAATGCGCAGGAACAGTTCGAGGTCCTTCCAGTAGCCCTGCATGTACGCGGCACTGCCGAGATGTTCGCTGTCGGTCGTGAAACTCTCTCCCCCATCGGGCACGTTGTAGTGCACGAAGCATGGGATGAAGCCGAGTTTCTTGCTCTCGCGGATGTACCTGCGCGCTCGGTCTCCCGGCACATTCGTCCATGTGCGCCACCCAGTCACTGGTCCACCGTTGATGTAGATGTAACGAATGTCCACGCGGCGATTCGCCAAGCCGCTGCCGAATCCCTTCCAGTAATCCAGTTGGCTCGTGGTGTCTTCGCTCACGCTGCCGAGCGCGAGATGCCGAGGCATGCCAGGAAACGCACCGCCCGCTCCGCGAACCGCCACACCGATCCAGCGCTCGCTCCCCGATCCAGTCTCCTTCAGCCGAATTCCTGCGAGCCCTTGTCCCCCACCTACGAGAGTGAGCGTGCTTCCCGACACACTCGCCGTGCACACGGACGGATTGTTGGACGCCGCCGTCCATGTCGTCGCGGAACTCCCTGCCGTCAGCGACATGTCAAAGGAGTTCGCGCCAAGATCGATCGCCGTGCTGAGGGCGTCATCCGAGATGCCAGCGATCCGTACCAGCGCAGCGCCACCGCCACCGCCTCCGCCTCCACCGCCCCCGCTGCTGGCGTACTGCACGGTTGCCGCCACTCCGTTCAGCGTGCAGTTGGTCACCGTCGGCGCAAACGGACTCCCAGCCGTGAACCCGACCGTCACCGTTGCGCCGGCTGCAATCGTTCCATTCCAGCTCTCGTTCGTCACCGTGAACGCACTGCCATTTTGCACAACGCCGCAGTTCCACCAGTTGGTGAACGGCACTGCCCAGTTGAAGCCAAGGGTCCAGCCAGCGATTGCAGGGTTGCCTGCAGGGTTCGTGATCTCGATTGCCCCAGTGAATCCGCCGCTCCATCCGTTTGTCTGCCGAAACAGGACCACGGGCGGCGATGCATCGGCACTTGCTGCGAATCCCCCGACACTGATCCATGCAAGAACGCCGCACAACACGCGCCAAGATCGAGAGATTGTCATTGCCGACTCCTTTGGTGACCGTCGCCCTACCACAACACATCTACGACACTTGGCAGCAAACGGGTTCACCGCTTCGCGTACATCTCACTCGAATTGGGCGGGTAAGGCGGGTGAAGACCTTTCGTGAAGCGCATGTCCTATCCTCCGCGCCCGTGATGGGTAAATCGTCATTCGATCCAGATGCCGCCGCAACGGGTGACGGACTGTTCGGGCTCGAGTGCAGTCCGCGCGATGCAGGCGTGGTGGTCATTCCCGTGCCATTCGATGCGACCACGAGTTACCGCGCTGGGACGGCGCTTGGTCCTGCGCATGTCCTTGCCGCAAGCAGGCAAGTTGACTTGGAGGACATCCAGTTTGGTCCCATCTGGCAGGCGGGCATCTCGATGATTCCGATTCCGCGGGATATCGCTTCGTTGTCGCGTCGTGCACGGGCAGCTGCGGAGCCGCTGATCCGTGCTGGAGGCGCGGCACCAGGCAATGCGGCGCACACGAAGGCGCTGAAGGTCGTGAATGCCGCGAGCGAGCGGGTGAACGCGTTTGTGTCCCGTGAAGCGGAGCGCATCCTCAGTCGAGGTGGGATCCCAGCAGTGCTGGGCGGTGATCACTCCACGCCATTTGGGCTCATTGCCGAACTGTCGCGCCGTCATCCCCGCATGGGAGTTCTCCAGATCGATGCGCACGCAGACCTGCGAGAACGCTTCGAGGGTTTCGCCTGGAGCCACGCAAGCATCTTCCACAATGTGATGACGCAACTGCCAGGAGTACGGAGGCTCGTCCAGGTCGGAATCCGCGATGTGGGTACGCGGGAGGTCGACTTCATTCGCCGATCCCGCGGTCGAGTGCGCACATTCTTCGATCAACGGTTGCGCGATCGCCAGTTTGCGGGCACCACATGGACTCGGCTGTGCCGCGATGTGATCGCAGCCCTGCCGCGCGAGGTCTATGTTTCATTCGACATCGATGGGCTGACGCCAGAGCATTGCCCCGACACGGGAACGCCCGTTCCTGGCGGGCTGACGTTTCCCGAGGTGTGCCATCTGCTCGAAATGTTGGCTCGCAGCGGGCGTCGGGTGGTCGGCTTCGACTTGTGCGAAGTCGCCCCTGACGAGCATGGCGGCGAGTGGAACGGTTCGGTGGGCGCGAGGGTGCTTTACAAACTGGCGGGGTGTGCGGTTGCGACTCGACCCCGGCGCCGTCCGAAGTGACGTTGCGCAGCCCCCTGACCGCGCGGCGGCTGCCGCGAACGCCGCTTGAATGGACCATACTGGACTTGAACCAGTGACCTCCTCCGTGTCATGGAGGCGCGCTAGCCAACTGCGCCAATGGTCCGACGGGCCAGAGTCTACCGCCGCGCGGCAGTCCGACAACTGGTTCAGCGAGTGTTCGCTTCGCGGAGGCTCTTGAAGTGTGTGACGCAGCGCCTGATACGCGCGAGCGAACTTTCGCGTCCAAGGATTGCGAGCGTGTCGAAGATCGGTGGTGAGACGGTGCCCCCAGCCACGGCAACACGCAGCGGCTGCGCCACCTTTCCCAGTTGCCCCGCCGCGCGCTCATCTGCAAACGGCTTCACCAGCGCTTCAAGGTCGGCCGCCGACCAGGATGCATGTCCTTCCAGGATCGGCAGAAGCGCCTCGAGGTGGTCCGCGCCGCACGGGGAGCCATCCAGCATCGCCTTCTGCACCTGCTTGCCCATCTCCCAGCAGAGTTCATCGTCGGCCACCAACAGGAATCGGTTGCCGCGGAACATCTCGTCGAGCGTCTTGCTGCGTTCTTGGCTTGCGCGGGCGAGCATCGTGAATCCACTTGGTCCAAGCCGCGCCATGAAGTCGGGGTGATAGGCACTTCCATGCGCCGCGGCACGCCGCTCGAACTCCTCTGCCGGCATGCTCGTGATCGCATCGCAGTTGAACGACAGCAGTTTCGCGCGATCGAACTTTGCCGGCGTCTTCACCACACGCCGCGGATCAAAGTGGGTTCGCAGGAACTCAAGGTCGAACTTCTCGATGTCGTTGCCAGGGCTCCATCCATTGAGCGCAAGAAAGTTGACGATCACCTCAGGCAAGTAGCCAGACCGCTTGAAGTCGTCCACATTGATCTCTGGAAGTGCGACACCGATTGAATCGGCGAGTCGCTGCGCAGCGTCCAGATCGAGTTGGATGTTCTTGTCGGCGAGCCAGGCGTTCCACACGCTCGCATCGACCGTTGCAGCAGGCGGCGAAGTGAGCGATCGCTCGGCGACCGCCTTCCGAAGCGCCTTGTCCTTGTCGCGCTTGCTCATCTTGCTTCCATCTGGATTGCAGATGATCGGCAGGTGCGCGTACACGGGGCGTCGGAATCCAAGCGCATCCTGCAGCAACATGTGGCGTGCCGTGTTGGTGAAGTGCTCTTGGGCGCGAAGCACATGCGTGATCCGCATCAGTTCATCATCCACGACGACGGCAAAGTGATAGGTCGGGAACCCATCCGCCTTTCGGATCACGAAGTCGTCGATCTCCGTTGCAGGGATGGTGGCTTCACCGAGGACTTCGTCGCAGATCGTGACATCGCGACCAGGGCACTTCAAGCGGATGACCGCGGGCATCCCACTTGCGAGGTTGGCGCTGACCTGCGCCGAGTCCAGCTGCAGTGCCGCACGGTCGTAGCGATACGCGCGACCTGCAGCAGTGGCCGCCTTGCGCTTGGCGTCCAGTTCCGCAGCGGTCTCGAAGGCGTAGTACGCGTGTCCCGCGTCGATGAGGCGTTGCAGTTGGGCGTTGTAGATGTCGAGGCGTTCACTCTGGAAATACGGACCGTGCTCGCCACCGCCTGTCCCCTGCCACAACGGGCCCTCATCCCAGAAGATCCCGAGCCAGTGCAGGTCCTTCGCGAATCCGATGCTCGCGGCATCGCTCGAGCGCTTCTGGTCGGTGTCCTCGATGCGCAGCACGAAGCGCCCGCCGCGCCCCTTGGCAAACGCCCAGCAGAACAGGGCCGTGCGTGCGCCGCCGACATGGAGATTCCCAGAGGGACTCGGCGCGAATCGCGTCACGATGGATGCTGTATCGCTCATGGTGCTTCGGGGAAACGGGATGACTCGCCCACATTCCTACCATGCAACGGCCATGGAATCGGTTCGCGAGCTCGATGGATCACCGACGATGATCGGAGTGCTCTCCGACAGTCATGGCGAGTCAGGACGAACGCGGCGCGCTGTGGAGGCGCTGCTCGGCGAGGGAGCAGCCCACATCATCCACTGCGGGGATATCGAGATTCCGCGCTGTCTCGATCCCCTTGCGGGGCTTCGAGCGCACATCGTCTTCGGCAACAACGACGAACCAGCCGAACTTTGCGGCTACGCGGAGGACCTTGGCATCCAGGTCCATCATCCCGCGGGTGAATTGGAGTTCGATGGCATCCGAGTCGCGTTCACGCATGGGCACATCGGCAGCGCCATCGATGCAGCAATCGAGAAGCGCGTTCCATGGCTGTTCGTCGGACACTCACACGCAGCCATGGACATCCAAATCCACGGCACTCGCATGGTGAATCCTGGCGCACTCTCACGCGCCGATCCCTTCTCCGTTGCGCTTGTGTGCCCTGCGAGCGGGCTGGTCAAGTTCCTCACCATTGCCTGACCTCTCCAAACGCCATGGCTGAACCTGCATCGCCACTGCCGATCTTCCTGCTGCTGTCGAACTTCGCGTCGACCTGGGCGATGACCGGAGTCATTTGGACTGTGCAGTGGGTGCATTACCCGCTCTTTGCGTCGGTAGGCAGCGATGCATTCACGAGATACCAGGCCAGCCATGTGTCTCGAATCACGCCGCTCGTCGGTCCGCTCATGCTGGCGGAACTGGGCACCTCTGTCGCCCTGCTCGCGTTTCGCCCGCCTGCTGCGTCCGCGCCGCTCCTGTGGAGCGGTCTCGCGTGTGTGCTGGTCGCTTGGATCGCGACGGCGGCGTTCTCCGTGCCCGCGCATGGCGTGCTTGGCGCAGGCTTCGATGCCGCGGCGCATGATCGGCTCGTGTCAACCAATTGGATTCGAACGCTCGCGTGGACCGCACACGCCGCAATCGTCACCGCCATCGTCTGGATGTGCATGACCACCACCCGAGAAGGATCCTGACCACATGTCCAAGCATCACCGCCGACGACGACGCAGCAGGCTGAATCACCCCATCGGAACGCCACCCGGCGCGCTGCGCCCGGCTTCAAGCGCCGCGTCTGGGCAGGCGGAGTGTCATCACTGGAACGGCACTCAATGGGTCCGCGATGCTGCGCCGACGATTGCCAGCATCGAGGCGCTCCACGCGCACGGCACACCCTGTTGGATCAACTACGACGCGGTGCCAAACCTCGACACGCTCCTCGCGCTGAAGCGGATCTTTGCCCTTCATCCGCTTGCGATGGAAGATGTCCAGAATCCGCCTCGGCGCGCGAAGGTCGAACCCTACGGACCACTTCTCTTCGCGCTGTTTCCCGCTCCCGATCCAGCGGCCGGCGACCTCGAGACCGAGCAGTTGTCGCTGTTCCTCGGCGCGCGGTTCGTGTTGACCATCGGCGAGCGTCCAGGCGGCGACTGCCTGCAGCATGTTCGCCGCCAACTTGCCCACGACACGGGAGGCACCCTTGCAGGGTCCGCAGCGGCGCTTTGCTTTGCGATCGTCGACAGCGTCATCGACAGTTTCTTCCCCCTCGTGACAATGGTCGGTGATCGCCTTGATGCGATCGAGGAGCGCATCATGGAGGACCGCCGGCCCGTCGACCTGAACCTCGTGCGCGCGGTGAAATGGGACATCCACCGCCTGCGCTCGGCACTCTTCCCGATGCGCGACGCAGTCACGGCATTGATGGCGATGGAGATGCACTTCGACATGGAACGCCGACTCCTGCTGCGCAGTGCGCTCGACCATGTCATTCGTCTGACCGATCAGCTCGACTCCGAGCGAATGATGGCCAGTGAGATTTCCGACATCGCCCTTGCCATGGTCAATGTGCGGATCGGCGAGGTCACGAAGGTCTTGACCGTCATCGCCACCATCTTCATCCCGATGACCTTCCTCGCGTCGGTCTATGGCATGAATTTCAGGGTCATGCCTGAACTCGAATGGCGCTGGGGCTACCCGCTGGTCCTTGGAACGATGGCGCTCGTGGCGCTTGGGAGTTTGGCGTACTTCCGCCGTCGCGGATGGCTCGGGCGAGCGGTTGACGCTGACTCGAGTAACGCCGCAGAACCCCGAAGGAACTAGACTCGTTTGGCACTTGCGCCAAACCAGTCGATCCCCGATGATGGTGGAATGGTCCGACATCGTGTTGCTGCAAACCGACTCTGCCGAGTCGGGAACGCCAGCCAGTGAATCCGCCAAGGAACCCGCCATGAGCAAGCAGACAGCAGCTCCCATGCATAAGCACACCGCCCCCCGCGCGTCGGACTACTTCGGTTCCCTCACCTTCAGCGGCGATGTCATGTTGAAGCGACTTCCGCCTGAAGTGTTCATGAACCTCCAGCGCACCGTGCAGAGTGGGCTTCCGCTCGACGGGTCGATCGCGAACACGGTCGCTTCGGCGATCAAGGACTGGGCTCTCGAACATGGCGCGACGCACTACTGCCACTGGTTCCAGCCATTGACGGGAGCGACCGCGGAGAAGCATGATGCGTTCCTCTCCCCCACGGGTGACGGCGGTGCGATCGAGAAGTTCTCAGGTGACGCGCTCATCCAAGGTGAACCAGACGCATCGAGTTTTCCCTCAGGTGGAATTCGTGATACCTACGAGGCGCGCGGCTACACGGCATGGGATGCCACGAGCCCCGTGTTCCTGCTGCGCGGAGCCGATGGGCACAAGACGCTGTGCATCCCCACTGCATTCGTCTCCTGGACGGGGGAAGCGCTCGATCAGAAGACGCCTCTGTTGCGCTCGATCGATGCGGTGTCGAAACACGCGCTGCGACTCGTGAAACTGCTCGGCGACACGAAGGCGACCAATGTCATTTCGACGCTCGGCTGCGAGCAGGAGTACTTCCTCGTCGACCGCGACCTGTTCAGCGAGCGGCTCGACCTCCTCATCTGCGGTCGCACGCTGATCGGCGCGCAACCCCCAAAGGGACAGCAGCTCGAGGACCATTACTTTGGCGCGATCCCCGAACCAGTCCTTGCGTTCATGACCGAGTGCGAGGAGCGCCTGTTCGAGCTTGGCATCCCAGTCAAGACGCGTCACAACGAAGTCGCGCCTCGGCAGTTTGAACTCGCGCCGACCTTCGAGAAGGCGAATGTCGCCGTCGACCATCAGATGACCGTGATGCATGTCCTGCGGTCCGTGGCACGGCGTCACGGGTTCGAGTGCCTGCTGCACGAGAAGCCCTTCGCCGGCATCAATGGTTCCGGCAAGCACAACAACTGGTCGCTTTCCACCGACACGGGCTCCAACCTGCTCGACCCACGCGATCAAACCCATTCGAACATGCAGTTCTTGGTGTTCCTTGCGGCGGTCATTCGTGCAGTCGACCTGCACGCGGACATCCTGCGTGCATCGATCGCTTCTGCGCACAACGATCACCGACTCGGCGCGAACGAGGCGCCCCCCGCCATCATGTCGATCTACCTCGGCGAGATGTTGACCGACATCCTCGACCAACTCGAGCGCGGCGAGGCAAAGCGATCCAACAAGGGCGGCGAACTCGACCTCGGTGCACGCACGCTGCCGCAGATCCCGCGCCATTCGAGCGACAGGAACCGCACGAGCCCATTTGCGTTCACGGGCAACAAGTTCGAGTTCCGCGCGGTCGGTTCATCCCAGTCCGTGGCTTGGCCAAACACGGTGCTCAACACGATCGTTGCCGAGAGCCTCGACTTCATCGCGACAGCGCTCGAGAAGAAGGTGGGCAAGACGCCCGCTCCAGCGAAGATGGAGACCGCCGTGCGAGCGCTGCTGAAGGAACTGGTCAAGGAACACCGCCGCGTGTGCTTCGACGGCAATGGATACAGCGCGGAATGGCACGCCGAGGCATCGAAGCGCGGGCTGCCGAACTTCCCCTCGACTGCGGAGGCGTTGCCCGCACTGCTGACCAAGAAGGCCCAGAAGCTCTTCTCGACCTACGGAGTGCTTTCGGCGCGCGAACTTCATGCGCGTGCGGAGATTCAAATGGAGCAGTACTGCAAGCTGGTGCAGATCGAAGCGCGCACGCTGGCGCAGATGGTGCACACGCAGATTCTCCCCGCCGCACTTCGCGCGCAAGGGGAGTTGGCAGATGTGGTCGCTGCAACCCAGCAGGCCGGCGTGAACTGTCCCGACACCGAGGCATCGCTGGGCGACCTTGTTCGGATGGTGTCCGCGCTGCGCAAGGCAGCGGAGTGCCTCGGGACGGCGCTCGGCCGCGATGAAAGCGCCGCCGAGAAGCGTGTGAAGCACTTCCGCAGCGAGGTCATCCCCGCCATGGTCGAGGTTCGAAAGGCATGCGATGCGCTTGAGCGCGTGGTGTCGGCGGATCTCTGGCCCATCCCGAGCTACGCAGAACTGCTGTTCACATCGTGACGGCGAGTCGGCCGCGCGCCGAGTTTCGGTACGATCACGCGTCTGTCGTTTTCACACTCATCCGCATCCGCGGGTGGCGTTTTTCCACCCGCCCATTCCACCGAGAAGTCCATGACCGCTGCCACCGAAGCCCCCAACACCGTCAAAGTCTCCGTCGCAGGCCCCGCCCTCAAGCGCATCGAGATCACGGTACCGAGAGTTCGTGTTGACCAGCAGATCGAGCAGGCGTTCTCGGGTCTCGCCGAGCAAGCCGTCGTGCCAGGATTTCGCAAGGGACATGTGCCGCGCGGACTGCTCGAGAAGCGATTCGGCGATGCAGTACTGCAGGAGGCCAAGCAGCAACTCATCTCCTCCGCGTACCAACAGGCACTGCAGGACGAGAAGATCCGTCCCATCAGCAACCCTGAACTGCCAGAGGGCGCAACCGAGCCTTCGCTTGAACGCGGGCGCGACTTCACCATTGCGGTCGAAGTCGAAGTGATGCCGGAGTTCGACCTGCCGACATGGGAAGGCATGCCACTTCGCCGCCCCGTCCTCGACATCCTCCCAAAGCATGTCGACGAAGAAGTGGAACGACTCTCCTATCGGCTGGGCGTGCCCGCTCCCATCGAGGGTCCGTTCCAACCGCTCGACCGAATGCTCGGCAAGGCGGTCGTTCGCATCAAGGGCGATGAGAAGGTCTTCTTCGAGACGGAGAACGCTCTTGCCGTGGTGCCCGCCGAGGAGGATGAGGGCAAGGGGCCGTTCCTTGGACTGCTCGTGGAGGGACTGGACAAGACATTCAGTCAGAGGAAGGTTGGCGACTCGGTGACCATTGAGATGGATGGTCCGCCGCAGCATGAGATCACGGAGATCCGCGGCAAGCCCCTGGTTGTCCAATACACGATCACGGGGGCGGAACGCATCGCCCCGGCCACGCGCGAGGAGATCGCCGCGCGCATCGGCGTTGAAACGCAGGATTTGCTGGCGGAGAATCTGCGCGGTGTTCTTGAGCGTCGCCGCGATGATGAGCAACGAAGTGCGCTGCGCGATCAGGTTTTCGAGCAACTCGCGGCCAAGGTTGACTTTGAGCTTCCGCAACGACTGTCCGCTGCGCAGGCGGCACGCGAGTTGGAACGGCAGCGACTGGAAATGCTCTACCGCGGCGTCGACAACGAGCGCGTGGAGGCTCGCCTTGCTGAGATTCGTAGCGCCACCGCGGATGACACCCGTCGCCGCCTGAAGTTGTTCTTCCTGCTCGCCCGCCTCGCCGAGACGCTCGGTGTGGAGGCGACCGATGGTGAAGTGAACGGGCGCATCGCGGCCATCGCCCGCAGTCGGGGCGTTCGCCCCGATGCCATGCGCGCCGAACTGGAGAAGAGCGGACGCATCGGCGAGATCGCGCTGCAGATCCGAGAGCACAAGTCAGCCGACCGAGTGATCGCCAAGGCAACCATCACTGATGTTCCCGCTGAGGAGTGGAACAAGGAGTACGCGGCCAAGGGTGCCGGCCCGCGCATCCCAGCCACCGGTGCCGCGTCCGCCGCTCCCGCTTCGAAGTCCTGACGATGCTGGCATCCTCGGCACAGCAGAGCGCGCCGCAGGCGATTCCAGAGGATGTCTTTCCAACCTTGCTGTCCGTCCTCGCGGCGGTCATCCTCGGCGGCATCATCATTTACTTCGTGCGCAACTGGGCGCGGCGCACGGATGACACATCCCCTGGATTCACGCTCGGCGACCTGCGAGAGCTTCGAGACAGCGGCGAGATCACCGAGCAGGAATTCAAGGCCGCAAGAAATGCAATGATTTCCCAAGTGCGCAAGCAATCTTCGCCGACAGATGACGGCGGTAGTCTTGGCGATCGAGGGCGGACTTCCTGATCCTCCCGACTTCAACAAGGAACCCGAGCCTCATGAACACCACCCCATCTGGTCCTGGGAAGCGTCCCCCGCTCCGCGAGGAAGGCGGTCCGCGTGGCGGCGGCGGCAGTGGGTCGTCTGGATCAAGCGGTGGAGGCGGAGGTGGCAGCGGAGGCGATGGCGGGTTCCGCGGCCGAAAGGTCACGACCTGCAGTTTCTGCGGCAAGACCAGCCGCGAAGTCGGTCCGATGGTGGAAGGACCAAACGATGTGTTCATTTGCGCCAATTGCACGGACCTGTGCCAGAACATCTTCAAGCAGGAGAAGCGCCGCGTGTCAGGTGGCGCGCCGGCGATTACGCAGATCCCCTCGCCGCGTCAGATCAAGGAGTACCTCGATCAGTATGTGATCGATCAGGACCGCGCGAAGAAGTCCTTGGCAGTTGCGGTGCACAACCACTACAAGCGCCTCTCGCAGGTCGAGAACGCTGAGGCTCCCGTGGAACTCGACAAGAGCAATGTGCTGCTCGTCGGACCGACGGGCACAGGCAAGACCCTGTTGGCACGCACGCTTGCGCGCATCCTCAATGTGCCTTTCGCCATCGGTGACGCCACGACGCTCACCGAGGCCGGCTATGTCGGCGAGGATGTCGAGAATCTGCTTTTGAAACTGCTTCAGGCGGCTGACTTCGATGTGGAGTCGGCGCAGCGAGGCATCATCTACATCGATGAGATCGACAAGATCGGTAAGACCAACGGCAATGTGTCCATCACGCGAGATGTTTCGGGTGAAGGTGTGCAGCAGTCACTGTTGAAGATGCTCGAAGGCACCGTCGCGAATGTGCCGCCCCAAGGCGGGCGAAAGCACCCCGAGCAGCAGTACATCCAGTTGAACACGCAGCACATCCTTTTCATCTGCGGCGGTTCGTTCGTCGGCATCGACGACATCGTTCGCAAGCGCATCGGTCGTAAGCGCATCGGCTTTGCCTCGGAAGCTCAGGCGGAGCGAACAAAGTCCCAGGACGACAGCGACATGCTCGCACAGATCCAGCCAGAAGACCTGCTCGAGTTTGGGCTGATCCCAGAGCTGATCGGTCGCCTGCCCGTCACCTGTGCGCTGATGCCGCTCAGCCGAGCCGCGATGATTCAGATCCTCACGGAACCGCGCAACGCGCTCGCCAAGCAGTATCAGCACCTATTCCGCCTCGAGGGAACTTCGCTGGAGTTCACGCAGGGTGCGCTTGAGGCGATCGCCGACAAGGCACTGGCGCGCGAAACCGGCGCGCGCGGATTGCGTTCGGTCATGGACGAGTTGATGACCGACCTCATGTACCAGCTGCCCGATCTCGACAACTCGAATGTGTCGTACCGCGTGGATGAAGATGCGGTGCGCTCCGGTCGATTGGTTCCGGAGGCGATGAGGATGCGCGTTCGAGAGAGCGCATGATTGGGGTTTGAGGGACCCGACGGTCACGCGCATGCCTCTTGACGCCGAGTGGGATGCCATTGCGCACGGTGCTTCGCTCATCGCGCTTGCAGCAGGCACGCGTGATGGCACGATGCAGTCGATTGTCGATCACTTGTGGGATGCGCTTCACCCGCGCGGCGTTTCCTGGATCGGCTTCTACGAGGTGGACCCGACTGGGGCGCCTCAGTTGATCCTCGGAGCGCGGCGGGACAAACCGGCGTGCAGTCCAATTGGTCTTCATGGTGCGTGCGGTCAGTGCCTCCTCGGTGGGAACGCCCTGGTAGTGCGTGATGTGCGGGAACTGGGCCCGAACTACATCGCCTGCGATCCACTGGACCGTAGTGAGATTGTCGTCCCCTGCCTTCGTTCGGATGGCAGCGCCTGGGGCGTGCTCGATGCCGACAGTCACGCAGTCGGCACCTTCTCGGACGCGGATGCCGAGGGTCTGCGGGCTGTGCTGGAGGCGGCGAAGCTCTCCGCGCCGCGACCACAGGCAAGGTAAGGTGACCCAGTGCCCCACCTTGGTCTTCCAAGGTTTGCGGCCGAAACGGCTTGCACCGAATGCGGGGGATGACTACTCTACGAGACTCCCCTTTCGAGACCACCACATGCCACGACGCTGCCATTTCACCGGAGCCCGAACGACCTCTGGAAACCGTATGACCCGCCGCGGCAAGGCGAAGTACCTCGGCGGCGTCGGCATCAAGACCACGAGTGTGACCAAGCGCACATTCAAGCCAAACCTGCAGCGTGTAAAGGCGGTCGTCGATGGTCGACCAGCGCGCATTCTGGCAAGCACTCGAGCCATTCGCTCGGGCTTGGTCGTGAAGCCCCTTCGCCGCAAGTTTGTCTACACGCGAAAACTCGCCGCGAAGGCATCGGCGTAAACCAGGTCCTTGGACAGGCGCTTCGCTCTGTCCCCGATCGGCGGAGCGTTTTGACCGCCTAGGCTGCGGTTCGCGTGAGCGCAAAAGCAAGTAGGGAAAAGGCTTGAGGCTGGCATTGCTTCCTCCGCGCCGCAAGGGAGGCGCACCACCGAGGGGCGTTTTTCTGAATGCAAGGCGAACTTCGGCTTGACAATCGTTGATTTTTGATTATGTTGGGCTATTCGTTGATGACTTCGGTCCTTGGCCGCCACTGATTTGCCATGGCTGGCGCTTCTAGGCGTGGACTCGAACTCTCGGCGAGGCCGGTGATCCCGGTGACATAGGTTGAGATGGTCCGTCGCTTCGGTGACGCTTCAGTCTTAAACCAACGCTTTGTTGAAGAAAGAGAGCCTTCCGTGCGGGTTTGTGGTCTCGCAGGCCACAGCGTTGCGTTGCCGTTCGTTCGGCGCGCGTCGGCTTTCGATTGATTTGTCACCAGATGTCGGCAACGGGCGGGCATCAGTGCAAACTCAGTCGAGGCACTAGAACAGGGCTGCCGTCATTTGCGTATCGGATTGTGAAGTAATGGTTTACGAACGACCGAGAATCGAATTTGAAGCCTTCGATTGACTTTTGATTGAGCTTTGGCTGAAACAGAGTTTCAGGAACAACCAAGAGATTCCCAATGCCGCTTGTTCGCACCGACACATCAGACCGTGACCGCGTCCTCGACGCAACCGATTTGGTTGCGCTCGTGGGTGAGTCGGTGGCGCTGCGGTTGAAGGGGCGTGAGCATGTCGGGCTGTGTCCATTCCACGAAGACCACCGCCCGTCGTTCTCTGTGGTCACCCACAAGGTCACACAAACGGGACACGCCTTCTACCACTGCTTCGCGTGTCAAGCGAGCGGGAATGCCATCGACTTCATGGTGAAGTATCACAAGATGGACTTTCTCGAGGCGCTGCGATACCTCGCCCAGCGGGCTGGCATCGAGCTTCGTCCGCGAGGTGGCAACGCGGGCGGCGATGGGCAAGGCGCATCGGCGCTGCGCCGCGCGAATGAGGCGGGACTTCGCTTCTTCACTCGCTGCCTTTCGGAGCCAACGCTCGGCGGCCCGTCGGCGCAAGCTCTGGCTGCGCGTTCCATCGAGCCAGCGATGATTGAACGATTCGGTCTGGGTGCTGCACCTGCTTCGGGGGATGCGCTTGTTGCCCATGTGGAACGCCTCGCATCGAACCAGCGTGCAAGCGGCGATGACGCGATCGATTCGGATGCGATCTGGGCCGCGTTTGAGTCCGCGGGACTGCTTCGCCGGCGCGGTGGTCGACTCGTCGACGGCTTCCGAAACCGCGTGATGTTTCCCATCCAAGATGAGATCGGTCGCTGCGTCGCATTCGGTGCGCGCGCGATCGATCCAGACGACCAGCCGAAGTACCTCAACAGTCCGGAATCGTCGATCTTCCACAAGTCCCGTTCGCTGTATGGCATTCACCTTGCCAAGCGCGCGATCATCGACTCGCGCACCGCGATCATCACCGAGGGCTACACCGATGTGATCGCGTGTCACCGCGCAGGCATCGAAAACGCCGTGGCAACGCTTGGAACAGCGCTCACCCGAGATCATGCGCGGATCCTCCAGCGGCTCTGCGACACCGTGGTGCTGTTGTTTGACGGTGATGCCGCGGGTCAGCGCGCGGCGGACCGTGCGCTTGAGGTGTTCTTCGCTGCGCCGATCGATGTACGCATTTGCACGCTGCCCGATCAACTTGATCCCGACGAACTGCTCCGCCAGCCTGGGGGGCGAGATCGATTTGACGCTGCGGTTGCCGAGGCGGTGGACGCGCTCGAACATCTCGTGGGGCGTTTCCGAAGTGAACTGGATGAGCGCAGCGGAATGTCAGCGCGTCAGCGGACGATTCAGGCAATGGTGTCAAAGTTGGCATCGCTCGGGCTTGCCTCACTCGACGGCTTGCGGCGACGCATGGTGATCGATGCGATCGCCTCGGCCGCTGGAGTCCCTGCAAGCGACATCGAGGCGGAACTGATGCGCTCCACTGCGTCCGCGCGGCGCAGTGCTGCTGCCGATGAAACGGCGACACTTGGAGCGACGATCCCTGCGGCGTCGACGGCGCTCGCGCGGGCCGAGCGTGAGTTTGTCGGGCTCTTGTTGGCCTGGCCTGTGCTCACCACCTCCCGTCTCGAAACCATCGATGGCGATTCGCTCCCCATCGGCGAGTTCGTGAGCCCCGATTCGTTCGCCGATGCCCCCACCGCGCAAGTCTTCCGAGTCCTGCACGAGCGCATCGAAGCGGCATCGGCGTTCAATCTGCAGGATGTGCTTGCGGAGTTCGACGACGACGCCTTGAAGGCATTCGTCACATCGCTGTTCCGCACCGCGTACGAGCGTCACCTCGATGAGCCGAGTGCTCGCACGGGGTTGGTCGCTGCTGCGCGTGCCCTTGAACTGACTCGCCGCAGACAGGCTTTGTCGGAGCCTGCTGCTGTTTCCACACCAGAGGCCCTCGCCGAACGGATCGCGCTGATCCGTGCGGCCGGGCCAAGACCCAGTGCCATTGCCAGGAGAATTGACTCATGAGCCTCGTGCTTCAGGAACTGCATCCCGTCCTTCGTTCGCTCCTTCACGCCGGTCGCAAGCGCGGCTGGATCAGCTATGAGGAGCTGAACACATGCCTGCCCGACGATTTCGTCGATCCGTACCAGCTTGATGAACTGCTGGTGTTGATCATGCAACAGGGCGTTGTGCTGATCGATGAGATCGAAATGCGCCGCGAGGGCTTCAAGGCGTTCCCAGCTGAACTGCAGACGGACCTCCGCTTCCTCCGCGATACCGACAAGAAGGTTCGGAAGGCTCCCGACACTGCCCATGCAACGCCCGCAACCCCATCGGCCCCGCGGCCGTTGGTTGGCGCAGCTGCCGCTGCGGTCGCTGCAGCGCGTGCAAAGGTTCGCCAGCAGGACTCGATGCAGCCAGGCGGTCCCGATGCGTTCGCGGCCGAAGATGACGGCATCGAAGATGACCTTCAGGGCTCGCTCGACTTCGTCCAGGAAGCGGCACCGGTGCGTATCGACGATCCGATTCGCATGTACCTGACGCAAATGGGTTCCATCCCGCTGCTGACCCGCGAGGAAGAAATCCGTCTCGCCAAGAAGATCGAGATGAGCCGCTACATCTTTCGTCGCATGGTGCTCGAGAGCGACTACTGCGCGCAGCAGGCGGTCGACATCCTTCAGCAAGTGCATGACGGATCGCTGCCGTTCGACCGAACGATGCGCATCTCAACGGCGGAGTCGAATGCGAAGGACCGCATTGCAGCGCGAATCCCGTACAACCTGAGTACGGTGCGGCAGAAGCTCGAACAGAACACGGCCTTGTGGGCGCAACTCGAAGAGGGCAACCTGCCCCCCGACCGCGTCGAGGGGCTGTCGCAGCGCCTCTGGGCAAACCGTCGGCGCATCGCAACGCTGATTGAGGAGTGTTGCCTGCGCACGGGCCGCATCCAGCCGCTCATGCGCAAGTTGAATTCCGTGAACCGCAAGTGCGAGGAACTGTCGCGTCACATCGCCCAGGGCGATGCGGATCCGTCAAGCCACGATCCCGAGGACATGCAGGTTCGCCGCGACGAACTTCTTGGTCTGCAGGGGCTCGTGCTGGAATCACCAGCGGACCTCGCCAAGCGGGTGAAGGCGATCCATCGCATCTTCGTCGAGCATGAACTTGCCAAGCGTGCGCTTTCTGGCGGTAACCTCCGCCTCGTCGTATCGATTGCGAAGAAGTATCGCAATCGTGGACTGCCCTTCCTCGACATCATTCAGGAAGGAAACACTGGACTCATGCGCGCGGTCGACAAGTACGAGTACAAGCGTGGGTACAAGTTCTCGACCTACGCGACTTGGTGGATCCGCCAGGCCATCACGCGCGCCATCGCCGACCATGCCCGGACGATCCGCGTGCCTGTGCACATGATCGAGACGATGTCGAAGCTGCGCAACATCCAAAAGCACTTGCTGCAGGAGCTCGGACATGAGCCGAATCATGACGAGATCGCCGCGCGCGCGAAGATGCCAGTCGATGAAGTCAAGCGCGTGCTGAAGATTTCCCGACATCCCATCTCGCTCGATCGCCCCGTTGGCGAGAGCGAGGACTCGCACTTCGGTGATTTCATCGAGGATGAGCGGCAGGAGGCGCCGAGCATTTCGGCCGCAAGCGAGATGCTGCGCACGCGCATCAATGACGTGCTGAAGACGCTCACCTACCGCGAGCGGGAGATTCTCAAGCTGCGGTACGGGATCGGTGACGGACACACCTACACCCTCGAGGAGGTCGGCCGCATCTTCAAGGTGACGCGCGAGCGCGTTCGCCAAGTCGAGAGCAAGGCGCTTCGCAAGCTGCAGCACCCCGTCCGCCGCCAGCGTCTCACCAGCTTCATGGAAGGTGAGGGGGACATCGACGGCAACCTGGAACTGCCGCCCTCGATGGACTGATCACTCTCGCCGATCGAGCTCGGGACGAGAGGGGCTGTCTCGGTGAGGGCGGTCAGTCTGGGCGGGCTTCGCAGATGTATTTCCATGAGATGTACTCGTCGACCCCCCACCGACCGCCTTCGCGTCCGAATCCAGACCAGCCTCGGCCACCAAAAGGCGCGTAAGCGTCGCTGACCGCCGCCGTGTTGCAGCCGACAATCCCGCAGTCCAATTGGCGCGCCGCTCGTGCGAGGCGCTGTGGATCGGCAGAAAATGCATACGCGGCAAGCCCGTAGTGCGTGGCGTTGGCCATGCGGACCATCGAGTCGTCGTCGCTAGCCGAGGCGATGGGCGCAAGCGGCCCGAAGGTCTCCTCCTCGAAGCATCGCATGCTCGGTGTTGCCCCCGAAATGACGGTTGGAGCAAAGAACCTGTCCAAGCAGCCTGGAACGGCGATGGTCGCGCCGCCGGTCACCACACGAGCTCCGCGGTCGATCGCATCCTGCACCTGCGCTCGCACGCGGTCAACGGCTTCGTCGCTGATCAACGGCCCGATGCGGACACCTGGCAAGGTGCCCCTGCCCACTGGAAGATCCTTGGCCGCCGCAGCCAATCGTGCGGTGAATTCCTCGACAACCGAAGAATGCACGATGAACCTGTTTGGGCAAATGCAGGTTTGTCCCGCAACACGGAACTTGCCGAGAACCGCTGCTTCGACAGCCGCGCCGATGTCTGCATCGGCGAACACCAGGAACGGCGCGTGCCCACCAAGTTCGAGCGACAAGCAAACCACCTGCGACGCTGCGCCACGCATGAGGAGCCGCCCCACTTCCGTCGATCCAGTGAACGAGAGCTTTCGCACACGCCCGTCGTCGAGCCATGCAGCCACGATCGGGCCTGGCTCTCCGGTGACGATGTTCACCACGCCGTTCGGGAGTCCCTCCTCGACGAGGATCTCCGCGAACGCCAGCGCACTGAGGGGCGTCTCCTCCGCGGGCTTCGCCACCTGCGTGCATCCGGCGGCGAGCGCAGGCGCAGTCTTGCGCGCGAGCATGGCCAGCGGGAAGTTCCAAGGCGTCACCGCAGCCACGACGCCGATTGGGTCGGGCACTGCCACCTGAACGCGACCTTCACGGCGCTGCGGCAGGGTGTGCGCAGTCAGGCGGACTGCCTCATCGGCGGCCGAATCGAGATAGTCGGCGCTGTAGTCGACCTCGCCCAGGGACTCGGCAAGTGGTTTGCCCCCCTCTGCTGTGATGAGGTTCGCCAGGCGTTGGCGATCGGATCGCAGGCGCTGTCCGCAGCGGCGCAGGAAATCGGCGCGATCAGCGGTCGTTGTCGCAGCCCAATGTGGAAGCGCAGTGGATGCAGCCTCGATGGCGGCCTTTGCAGCCTCGGCGGTCGCCGCCGGGACCTGCGCAACCACCTGCCCCGTTGCTGCGTCGCGGACATGCAGCACGGGACCGTCACCTGGGTCGACCCATCGCCCTCCGATGAGGTTGGCGCAGCGCACGCGGCGCAAGGTAGCAGCGGTAGACTTCGCGCATGGCACGAGCGGTCGTCGATCCCGCAGAACTTCGGCGATTTGCTGCAGAACTGCGCAAGTTCAACCTCGACATGCAAGGGGGGATCGCCACGGTCCATGCCCGGATGAACACGCTGCAGCAAACATGGCGCGATCAAGAGCAGCAGAAGTTTGCCGAGGAGTTCGAGCAGACGATCAAGGTCCTGCAGCGGCTGCTCAAGGCGAGCGAGGAACACATTCCGTTCCTGCTTCGCAAGGCTGACCGAATCGACGAGTATCTGCAGCAGCGCTGAGATGCACCAGTGGACGCTGGCGCAAACATCCGCGACACCAAGGCGATCCTGGACGCGAAGGCCGTCATCGCCAAGTGCGCGCTCAGCATGGCGTCGGTGCTTGAGGGGTCGCAGGCCGATGCGGAGCGGTTTGCGATGTGGCTGTCGGGGGAGGCACAATGTGGCTGGGAGCGGGAGGTGCGCCTTCGAACGGCTCGGCTCAACGAGGCGCGAGGCGAACTCATGCGCAAGCAGATGCAGCCAACAGCCGACGGACGCCCGCCTTCGACGGTGGATGAGCGCAAGGCGGTGGCGCGCGCGGAAGCCGCGCTCGCGGATGCGGAGGGTCGCCTGCGGCGGACGCGATACTGGGTGATGGAGTTCCAGAGGGTCTTGGCGAACTTCCGAGCGGGCATGGGTGCTCTCGGGACATTCGTCGATCAAGTTGCGCCATCGGCTGTCGCCTCGCTCAATCGAATGGCCGCGTCGGTCGATGCCTATCTCGCAGCACAGGCTTCACCCATCGTCGACTCGTCCAGCGAAGGCGTGACGCCGATGGACCCGACGGCATCGATGCGACGATCGGGCAGCGAGGATCAGGCGGACGACGAGGTGCGTTCATGAGCGACTCATCGCACAAGGCAAAGTTGAAGGACGCCGTGCGTACCCTGCAGGCGCAGTGGGGCGTCATTCGAAGCCAGTGGAACGATGCGCAAAGCGACCGTGTCCAGCATGAGGTTGTGGAACGCGCGGAGGAGTCGGTGCGCCTTGCCATGCTGGCTCTCGACCAGCTCGGTGAGGCGATCTCCCGCGCCCGAAGCGAGTGCAGCGAGGGGGGTGGCATGTGAGTGATCAGGCCGCCGAATCGACCGCGCCCCCGCCGGTGGCTTCGAGTGAACAGCGCTCGCTCGCCGAGGTCGCCATTGAGGTGGTTTCCGTGATCGCTTCAGCCCCCGCTGCGCGATTGCAGGCAGAAACCTCGCTGGCGGCGTTCGTGCAGTCCGTCGAACCTCCCGAGCAGGCACGACATGCCGCCGAAGTCAAGCGATTGGAGGCAACGCGAGAAGCCATGCTTGCCGCGATCGACGCCAAGGCGACGGCCGTGCTCGCGCAGGCAACGCAACGGCACAGCGCGAACGCCGCGAAAATCAATGAAGAAGAGCGTCGGACGCTTGAGCGCGCGGAGGATCAGCTCGAGGCCGAGTTGGACAAGTTGCAAAGCCGCATGGAGGAGCAGATCTGGACTGCCGACTCGATCTTCGAAGAGCAGCGCCCCTCGTTCCTCAAGGAGCATCAGGAGCGAAAGCAGCAACTCCAATCGATGTTTGACGGTGCACATGAAACACTGATGCGAGCTCGCGACCTCCTTGGGCGCGCGCTGGTGATGCCAACGGAGAACGCAGATGGATCCTCGCCGGCGCTCGGTGCCGACCCCATGGCGGCGTTCGCCGCCGAGGCATCCGTCGCGGACGAACTCTTCGTGAGTGTCCGACGCATGTCGTTCGCCCTGATCCTGCGGAACAAGATTGCCCACGCGGCGTGCCTGCTCCTTGTGGTGCTGCTGTCCGCCGGCGCTGTCTCCCTGACGGTCGGCTGGGCAGAGATGACTGGACCACTCATCGTGATCGGTGCGCTGGCGCTTTCTGCGCTCTTGCAGGGGGCTATCTTCTTCTCAGCGGGTCGTTCACTGCGCGGTACCGCACAGGCGGTGGCGGACCGAGGCGAGCGCCTGAAGCAGCTGCTTGCTGCGACCCTGCGATGGAGCGATGACACGCGGGAGCGGTTGACCGAGGCTGCTTCACTGCGCCATCAACAGGAAGTCGCGAGCGTGCGAAGTGCCCTGGCGGAGCGACGCGCGGCCCTGCAGGCGCAATTGCCGCACCGCCTCGAGCGGGTGCAGGCAGCCGCGGCTGAGCTGCGCGCCAAGAACGATGGGCAGTTGGCGCAGATCAAGTCGAACTTAGCCAAGTCGGTCCAAGATGCTCGGGCACAAGTCGATGCGCGGCATGCGATGACGCTCGGGCGTGAGGTGGATCGCCACACCACACGCGCGCGGGAAATCAGCGCCGTGGTGGAGGCGCGTCGTACTGCGCTGCGGAACGACTGGCACACTGCGCAGGGGCAGGTGGTTCGAGACCTCCAACGGCTCGGCGAAATCGAACGACGCCAGTTCCTTCCTTGGAGCGATCCATCGTGGGAGCGCTTTGATGGCGCTTCGGAACCCCGAAGTGCGGTCAGCCTCGGACACATCACCATCCCGCTGAGTGGCGTCAAGGGAGCCCTGCCTGTCTCCCCGGACCTCGCGTGGCCTGCGGGCACTCCGCGGATCATGCATGTCCCCGTGACGCTTTCCATTCCGACGCAGGCATCGCTGCTTCTCGAGGCGGGGATGGAGGGTCGCGAGGCTGGCGTTGCGCTGCTGCAGGAGGCCATGCTGCGGCTGCTTACGATGCTGCCGCCGGGCAAGGCGCGATTCACCATCTTCGATCCTGTGGGGCTTGGCGAGAGCTTCGCAGCGTTCATGCACCTCAGCGATGAAGCGGAGCACTTGGTGGGCGAGCGCATCTGGACTGAACAGCGCCAGATGGAGCAGCGACTGACCGATCTCTGCGAGCACATGGAAACGGTCATACAGAAGTTCCTGCGAAACGAGTATGCGGACCTCGCGGCGTACAACCGACAGGCGGGGGAGATCGCGGAGCCCTATCGATTTCTCGTGATGGCGGACTTTCCGGCGGGGCTGAGCGAGGCTGCGATCCGGCGTCTCAACAGCGTGATCACCAGTGGCGCACGGTGTGGCGTGTTCACGCTCCTCCTGCGCGACACGCGGCAGTCCGTTCCAAGTGACTTGGACATGCGCGAACTGCGAGCGCGCGCGCTCAACCTCGTGTGGAAGTCCGAACGGTTTTCCGTCGTAGGGACACCGCTCGAGCCCTTTCCGTTCACGGCGAGATCGCCCCCTTCCAACGACCGAGCCACGGCGCTGCTGAAGCGCATTGCGGCGTCGGCCAAGCGCGCGAAGCGCGTCGAGGTGCCATTCGCGGTCATCGCGCCGACACCAGGGAGGCTTTGGTCCGAGACAACCGACGACTCGATCACCGTTCCGCTGGGCCGGTCTGGCGCAACGCGCCTGCAATCGCTGGTTCTGGGCGTGGGGACAAGCCAGCACGCGCTGATTGCCGGCAAGACGGGTTCGGGCAAGTCAACCCTGCTGCATGCGTTGATCACCAATCTTGCGCTGCGCTTCTCGCCCGATCAGGCAGATGTGTGGCTCATCGATTTCAAGAAGGGTGTCGAGTTCCGCACCTACGCGGCCCACGGGCTGCCGCACGCGCGTGTGGTCGCCGTCGAGAGTGACCGGGAGTTTGGACTGTCCGTGCTTCGTGGGCTCGACACGGAGTTGCGCACGCGCGGTGACCTGTTCCGTGCCGTCGGCGTCCAAGACCTCGCTGGATTCCGGCGCCTGCGTCCGACCGAGCGGATGCCGCGGACACTTCTGATTGTCGATGAGTTCCAAGAACTGTTCACGGAAGACGACAAGGTGTCCGAGGAGTCGGGTCTGCTGTTGGACCGACTCGTCAGGCAAGGACGCGCATTCGGGATCCATGTGGTGCTCGGCTCGCAGACGCTCGGCGGTGCGTACTCGATTGCACGGGCAACGATGGGGCAGATGGGTGTACGAATCGCTTTGCAGTGCAACGAAGCCGATTCACAGTTGATCCTCGCGGACGACAATGTCGCGGCTCGCTTGTTGTCCCGCCCCGGCGAAGCCATCTACAACGATGCCGGCGGTCTCGTGGAGGGGAACAACCCTTTCCAAGTCGTGTGGCTTGCGGATGCCGACCGTGACCGCCTCCTCGATGATGTGCGCGCGCTCGAGCAGTCACACCCCTGCGCCCCGCGCCCGCCCATGATCGTTTTCGAGGGGAGCGCTCCCGCCTTGCTCGAGGCGAATGCCCTGCTGCTGCAGGCGGCGAATCGGCGAGGCAACGAAGTGCTGCTCGCGCCGCGGCTGTGGCTTGGCGATGCCGTAGCCATCCAAGAGCCGACATCGGTTCCGCTGCGCCGACAGTCGGGAAGCAACATGTTGGTTGTTGGACAGCGCGAAGACGCATCCGCTGGCGTTGCCGCCGCGGCCTTGGTCTCGGTGGCGGCGCAGTGTGGATCGGATGCGCGGGTCGTTCTGCTTGACGGAACGCCCGTGGATGACGCGGCATGCGACAAGCTTGCTGGACTGCGCCGCGAGCTGGGACTGCGCGGCGACAGTGGAGGAATCCGCGAGGCGGACGCGCTCTTGATGCATGTTGCCGAGGAAGTGCGCCGCCGTGCCGCAACGGGTGAGTCGAGGCTGGAGACCATCCTGCTCGTCATCCATGGACTGCACCGCTTCCGCTCGCTGCGTCGAAACGAAGACGATTATGGGTTTGGTTCGAGTGGTTCCGCGGCCGTCAGCGGCGACAAGCTGCTTGCGGAGATTCTCCGCGACGGTCCAACCGTGGGGGTTCATGTGCTCGTGACAGTCGACAGCGCAACAAACTTGGCGCGCTCGGTCGATCGAAACGCGCTGCGGGAGTTCTCCTGGCGGGCGCTCTTCCAAGTGAGCGCCACGGACTCGAGCACGCTGATTGACTCCCCCGCTGCAAGCAAACTCGGTCCGCAGCGCGCGCTGTTGCATCAGGAGGATGCCGGCTCGCACGAAAAGTTCCGCCCCTACGCGTTCCCGACAGGATCGTGGCTCTCGAAGGTGGCGCTTTCGCAGTCGATCCCGTCGGCAGCCCGATCCCTCGCACCGACGCGCGCCGAGCTGGTTCCACCCGGCTCGTCGTCGGTCGATGCCACGAGTGCCGAAGTGCAGCCGAGTGCGGGGAGTGGATCCTCTTCGGGGCAGTCAGGGTCGGGGGCCGACGATGTGGAGGTGCCGAAGAAGGTCGGTCGCTACAGGGTGGAACGGCTGCTCGGGTCGGGCAGCTACGGCAGCGTGTTCCTCGCGTTCGACGACCAGTTGCAACGACATGTCGCCGTCAAGGTGCCGCGTCGCACCATGGTGTCGACCGAGCGTCAAGTCCAGGATTTCCTCCGCGAGGCGCGCGCCGCGGCGGCGCTCGATCATCCAGGGGTCGTGCCCGTGTACGACGTCGGCTCGTCGGTTGAACACCCCTGCTTTGTCGTTTGCAAGTTCATCAGCGGGTCTGACCTCGAGACCTTGACGAAGACGAAGCGACTGCCGCTTCGCGAGGCCGTGGCGATCGTGGCATCGGTGGCTGATGCGCTGCACGCGGCGCACCGGAGGGGGCTCGTCCACCGCGATGTCAAGCCGAGCAACCTGTTGATGGATGCGGATGGGCGCGCATTGATCGCGGACTTCGGTCTCGTGCTGTCGACCGCGGATGCCGCCGGCGGTGCAGCGCTTGCCGGAACGCCCGCGTTCATGTCACCCGAGCAGGCGCGCGGCGAGTCCGCGACGGTCGATGGGCGTGCGGACATCTTCGGACTCGGTGCGGTGCTCTACACGCTCATCACTGGGCGGCGACCCTTCGTCGGTGGGTCGCGCAAGGAAGTCCTCGAGCAGGTGATTCATGCGGAACCTCCCGCGCCGCGTGCGCTCGTGCCGACCATTCCCGAATCGCTTGAGCGCGTGTGTCTGCGTGCGCTCGCCAAGCGCCCCGCCGACCGCTACGGAGTTGCCGCGGAAATGGCGCAGGCACTTCGAACCGTCTTGGCGGACCTGATCATGCCGGACGCGCCAGGGGCGTGAGCGCTGCCACAACGAACGTGTGTCGGTTACGCTTTCAGCAGCGTCGGGCGCTTAGCTCAGCTGGCTAGAGCACTGCCCTTACATGGCAGGGGTCACAGGTTCGAATCCTGTAGCGCCCATTGAAATCTTCGGAGACCAGTGTCGCCGCGCGAACATCAGCTGTCGTTCGGGCGGATCGCGCGGAACCCGATCATGCCGTGCGCGAAGGATGTGGGGCCCTCGCCGCGTGCGGAGATGCGGCATGAATCGGCGTCGTAGCCGCAGCCACCACCTCGGATTGGTCGGTATCCACCAGTAGAGGGTCCAGCAGGATCGATCACGGGGCTATACGAGTAATAGTCGGCCGCGTAACGGTCGCGCACCCACTCCCACACATTTCCCGTCATGTCGTGGAGACCAAAGCCGTTGGCCAGTTTGCCGCCGCCAACCTGAGTTCCATAGAACGCGTCGCCTGGAACGGTGTTGTACCAAGCAATGCTCGGCAAGATTGCTGGATCATCGGAGCCCTCGGGCTGTGCTGCGGTGCCGTGATAGGTGGTCGTGGTTCCCGCTCGCGCCGCATACTCCCACTGGGCCTCCGTCGGCAACATCATCCCCGTGGCGTTCATGAACCCTTGGATGTTGTTCCAAGAAACCCAGTCGACTGGGCGATCCATCGAGCCTGGAAACTGCGGTGCCTGGAAGTAGCTCGGGTTGTAGTTCATCTGCGCGATCCACTGAGCCTGGGTGACTTCAAATCGGCCCATGTAGAAGCTGCTGCTGATGGTCACCGAATGAAGTGGGTACTCGTCCGCATAGCAGCCGCTCGCGGTTGGGCATCCCATCATGAAACTGCCACCTGGAACAAGCAACATTTCCATCTGTGTCGCATTGTCGCGCACTCGCCAAGCGAATCCGCTTTCCAAGATCGCCTGTCGGATCGCTGGGTCGTAGATCACGGATGGGTCTGGTGCCGCCTCGATGAGCGTTCCCCACTCGGGAACGGTGATGCAGGTTCCCCAACTGCCGAGAACCAAAGTGAGATCGGATCCGTTGACGGTTCCATCGTTGTTCAGGTCGGCATCGAACTGCCCCTGTCCGTCGCTGCCCCAAGCGGACAGCACCACACTGAGATCGGTGCCCGAGACCGCATTGTCGCCGTTCACATCTCCAGGGCAGTCTGCGAGCACAGGGGTGCATACGAGCCCGACCGCGGAGCCAAACACCGCAACCACGGATCGGAGAGACGAGAAGCCACGATAAGTCGACATTGGGATCATTTCGAAAACCTAGCCCATGGTGTCAGTCTTGCCAACGCTGGACACAAAAATTCACACAACAATCGCACGGAAGCCTTCGAACGCGATCAAGGAACCGCCGCGCGGGCGATGCGGAACCCGAGGACAGGGCTCGCACTCGCAGGGGCGTTTGTTCCACGGCGCGAAGCCCGACACTTCTCCGATCCCGAGCCGTGCGATCCCCCGCGCATCACCTTTTCCACACCGTCAACCGCCCCCGTGGGGTCGGTGACTGCATCCGCAGTGAACGGCGTGTACCAATCCTGCACCCATTCGTAGACATTGCCAATGGTGTCATGAAGACCGAAGGCATTCGGAGCCTTCAGACCGACAGAGCGCGTCGCCTGCCATGCATTGTCGAAGCACCAAGCAATCTCGAGAAGCGGTCCGTAGCGCGAACTCGTGGTGCCCGCTCGGCACGCGTACTCCCACTCGGCCTCGGTGGGGAAACGCATCCCTGTTGCGAGGCAGAACTGCTCGCAGAGATTCCACGAGACATTTTCGACTGGGCGCCCTGCTGCATCGGGGTCATTCGCCGATTGGCTTGGATTGAATGGCATCACCCGCAACCACTGCTCCTGCGTGACTTCGGTTCGCCCGATGTAGAAGCCCGCAGTCAAAATCACCCAGTGTCGCGGCAACTCGGATGAGTAGCCCTCCGTGTCGCCGAGACTTCGCCCCATTTGGAAGGAACCTGGAGGCACGAGGACAAGTTCCACCTGGGCATACCAGTCACGCACCAACCATGGAAGATCAAGCGAGCGCACTGCACTTCGGATGGCAGGATCCGTCACGATGGATGCTGGCGGATTCCACTGCAGGACTTCAGCCCATGGCAGTGGATTCGTTGGGCAGTCTCCCCATGCACCGAGCAGGATCGTGAGGTCGGAACCGCCCACAACACCGTCGCCGTCGATGTCGCAGCCGCTCGAACCGCCATCGGTGGACCACGCACCAAGGAGCGCCGTCAGATCGAGTCCATTCGTTGCACCGTCCACGACGAGATCACTGCGGCACGCCGAGCCAGCATTGGCGCAGGAAACTGCCGTAAAGACCATCGCTGCTCCACCGATGCAAGACCAACGAGACTGTGTCTGTCCCATGCAAAAATGGTAAACGCAGCGGCGCGCAGTGCAACTCGCACTGGAGAATTCTTCGCTCGCGCCGCCCGATTGCGAAGGGGTTGCGTCAGTCAGACCACCGCCCTGATGTATCGTCAAAGGGCTTCCCCGCCACGAGCATCAATCCGCCATGTGCAAGTTGCCCCTCCTGCGCTCCGTTGCCACCCTTCTTGTCGTTGCGGTCGGGGCGTGTTCAAACATCGAGCGAGCCGATCCGACCGTTGCACCGAAACGCGCGGAACGACCGCCCATTCCGCTCGATGTCGATCCGATCATGCGCGGAACGGTGGCGAGTGAAACGGTGGTTGTTGGCTATCAGCCGGTGATTGTCCGCGGCTACGGCTTCGTGGTGGGACTGAATGGGACTGGAAGCCGCACCGCACCTGCCGAAGTGCGGCAATACATCCTGACTGAAATGCTCCGCTACGGCGTCGGCGACAAGAGCGAGGGGCTTGGCGGCATGCAGCCCGAACAACTGCTGAACTCGGAAAACACTGCCATCGTGATCGTGGAGGGGGTGGTTCCCGCCGGCGCACCGAAGGGGACCGCATTCGATGTGCGCGTGTACGCATCACCAGGAACGAGCACGACAAGTTTGGAGGGCGGCACACTGTGGACGACTGGACTGCGCCCTGGGGTGCTGCTCGTGGGCAGCCGTGAGGTTCGAGCCGTCGCCGAGGCGAAGGGCCCCATCATCGTGAATCCGTTTGCGGATGATTCCGATCGTGCGCAGTCGCTGGTCAATCAGTTGAGCGGACGGGTTCTCAACGGCGGCAAGACGCTGAAGTCGCTTCCAGTGAAGTTGGTGATGGCAACGCCGAGCCATTCGCGCGCGAGGCTGATTGCGAGCGCCATCAACTCGAACTTCCCGAGGGAACCGCGCCAGCGCGGTGAAACGGCGCAGGGCAGGACCGGCGAGTTGATCACGGTCGATGTTCCGCCGTCCTGGCATTCGAGGAGCGACGAGTTCGTGGAGATGCTGCGCCATACCTCGATCAATGTCGGACCCATCGATGCGACTGCGTCGGAGATTGCGCGCGCCGTGGTGAACAACCCTGGTGGCGCGCAAGCCGCCAGCATGCGCTGGCAGGCGCTCGGTCCCAAGAGCCTCACGTCGATTCGTCCGCTGTACGACTACCCAGAAGAGCAGCCGCGATTTGCTGCGTTGCAAGCTGGGGCACGATTGGACGATCCGCTCGTGGTCCCCCCGCTGCTTGCGATGGCTACATCTGGAAGCGCGGAACTCCGCGTGCCAGCGATCCGCCTGCTCGAGCGAATGAGCATCAACCCGTCGATCGACCTTGGCTTGCGGCCGCTGCTCGAGGACAGCGACATCGACATTCGCTTGGCTGCGTACGAGGTCCTGCTCAAGCGAGGCGATCCGATCATCTCGAGCAGCATGGTCGATGAGAAGTTCCGTCTTGATGTGGTGCCAAGCCAGCATCCGATGGTGTATGTGTCCCAGTCCGGCAAGCCTTCGATCGCCGTGTTCGGCAGCGATCAGACGCTGACCTCGCCGATGAGTCTGCGTGCATGGGATGGCAACCTGCTCATCAAGGTCGATGCGGGCGATGACTTCGCGACAATCTTCTTCCGCCCCGCTCCCGGAGTGGAACCGCGGGTGGACAAGGCGTCACTGAAGCTGCCCGAGTTGATCCGCTTCTTCGGCCACACCAAGTCGGTCGATCGTCCCGCGCCCGGTGCGGGCATGACCTACAGCGAGACCATCGGCGCCATCTATGCGCTGTCCTCGGAAGGGGCGATTCCCGCGGCGTTCAAGGTGGAACAGGACCGCATCATCGCTGCGATTGCGAAGGCAGGGCAAGAGGCGGAGCGAACCGATCGGCCGGAGTTCGTCGAGGACGAGGAGGTCACGACCGACCAACCCGCTGCTGCCGCTTCGTTGGTTCCTGGGCTGACGCCGACGCAGGGCATTCCCGCAAGTGGCGGAAAACCCGCCAAGAGTGATCCAAAATCGGGTAGTGTGCCGAGGTGAGTAGTGCTGAAGCCCTAGGTCGGGGCGGCTCTTCACGGACGATGAGCCCGCAGCGTTGCGACAGGAGGTCGGCGTGAGACTATCCAAACTCGTTCTCAGCGGATTCAAGAGCTTCGCGGATCACACGGAGTTCCGCTTCGATGAACCGATCATCGGTGTCGTCGGTCCCAACGGCTGCGGCAAGAGCAACGTCGTCGATGCAATCAAGTGGGTGCTTGGCGAGCGCAGCGCGAAGAGCCTGCGCGGCGGTGCCATGATCGATGTGATCTTCGCGGGAAGCGCCGTGCGCAAGCCGATGGGTTCGGCAACGGTGTCGCTGGTGTTCGAGAATCCTGTTCTTGCAGCGCCGATTGAGCGGAGCCGCGGGGACGCGGACGGAACGCTCGATGATGGGGAGTCGGTGGGCTCGGAAGCTGGGACGACCTTCGTGCGGCGTCATGAAGTATCGCACCGTGCCCTGCCTGTTGACGCGGATGAGGTCGAGGTGACGCGTCGCCTCTACAGCGATGGTCGGTCGGAGTACCTGATCAACGGTCGAAAGGTGCGGCTGCGCGACATCAAGGAACTGTTCATGGATACGGGCATCGGGACGGATGCGTACTCCATCATTGAACAAGGCAAGGTCGCAGCGCTCCTGGAGGCGAACCCCGCCGAGCGACGCGCGATTCTCGAGGAGGCGGCGGGCGTGGCAAAGTTCCGTGCACGCAAGGACGAAGCGGCGCGCAAACTGGAAGCTGCGGAACGGAACCTCGTTGTGATCCGCGAACAGTTGGCTGGGGCGGAGCGCAGACTTCGCATCGTGCGAGGGCAGGCCGAGAAGGCGAAACGCTTCGTGGAACTGGACGCGCGGCGCAAGGCACTTCGCTCGGCCGTCATCCTCGACCAGTATCACGAGCAGCGCAATCGGCTCGCTGAGTGCGGGTCCGCTGTCGATGCTGCCGCCGTTGCGCGCGATGGGCTTTCGGCTGCGATTGAGCAGGCGGAGCACGAGAAGCGTGAGCGGGAAGCCGCTCGAGATGCGATCATGGTGCAGCAACAGCGCCTCGAGCGCGACCGCCTTGAGGCGGCTGCGGCGATCAAGCAGTTGCAACAGCGGATCGAATTCACGGAGTCTGCCATTCGCGACACGCGGGCATCGCTGCAGCAGGATGCGGCTGCCATGGGAGCGCTTGATGCGCGGGTCGCACAACATGCCGCGGCGCTCGAGCAACTGAAGGAGAGCGTTGTGCGCGCCGGCGAACAGGTGCGCGTGTGCGAGGAACGCATGGGTGCGCTGGAAGAGGCGCGCTCGACATGCGCGGCTGATGCCGCTTCCGCCCGCAGCGCGGACCTCCAGTGGCGTGAACAGCACCTCACGCTCGAGCGGGAAAGTGCGCGACTTGAGGCGCGTCGCCATGCGGCCCAAGAGCGCGTGCAGGGCGTGGCCGCAGAATCCGAGCGTTTGCAGTCGCGCAGTGGCGAACTGGAGCGCGAGGCTGCGGCGCAGGTGATCGCGCGCGATGCGGCGCGTGCTCGGCAGATGGAGGCGCAGGCACGCGCCGACCAACTGCAGGAGCAGGTCACGGCCGAATTGCGGTCGGTGGAGAGTTACGGCGAAGAGGGCGTGGGCATCGCCGAGCGGTTGACGGCGCTTCGTGAAGAACGCACTCGCATTGAAAGTCGCCGTGCGCTGCTCGAGGAGATGGAGGCATCGCGCGAAGGACTTGGCGGTGCGGCACGCTCCGTCCTTGCCGATTCCCAGCGGTTCCCTGGCGTGCGAGGTGCGCTCGGCGATCTCCTGTCGACCGATCGAACGCATGCGATTGCCGTGGAGGCGGTGCTCGGAAACTGGCTCGAATGCCTTGTCGTGGATGCGCCCGCGCTGTCGGCGCTTCCCCTGCTCGCCCATGCGCGCGAACTCGATGGGCGTGTGACCTTTGTTCCAGCGGCGACTCATTCAGCGTTTGCTGCGCCCGCAGCGCTGACGGGGGCGCGAGCCCTCTCGTCAGTTGTGCGCGTCTCGGGCGGTGTTCAAGCACTCGTGGATTCGCTGCTCGGCGGCGTGTGGCTCGTGCAGGATGTGGAAGAGGCACAGCGACGCTGCACCGAGGGTGGGCCTGGAACGCGCTGCGTCACGGTCGCCGGTGATGTGGTGGACTCGCTCGGAGCGGTGACCGTCGGCAAGCTGCGAAGCGGCGGCGGCGGCTCCGTCATTCGCCGTGCAGAGTTGACCGAACTGTCAGAGTCCGCGCAGGTGCTCGCGGCGCGCATGGCTGAAGTGCAGGCGGAGGCAAGCAGGGTTGCAGCGCTTGGAAGCGCAGCGCAGGAGCGGTCGGACGGGCTCGACCGTGACCTGCAGATTGCGCGGCGCGCATCCATCGAAGCGGAGTTCCAGGCTGATCGGGCGGAGCAGTTGATGACGCGCCTCGAACGCGAGCGTGCCACGCAGCGATTCAGTGAGTCGGAGGCTGCGCGGCGCCTTGCCACAGCCCAGGACGAGTTGGCACAGATCACTGCTCGCATCGACGCGGCAGCGACGGAACTGGCTGCCGCGGACGACAATGCATCCAAGGCTCGCGCAGAGGCATCAACTGCGCAGGCGCGCCTCGACGCGGCGCAGGAGGCGCTCGGGACTGCCAAGCTTGATCTGGGATCGGCATCGAGCGGGTTACAGGTTGCGCGCAGCGAATGGTCGCTGACGGAAACTGCGCTTGGCGAAACGCAGCGCCAGCGGGTCACCGCCGAGGACCAGTTGCGTCGGCGCGAGGCGCACATCGAGACGCTCGAGGAATCGATCACGGAAACGCGCGCCCAGGTCACCGCTTCCCAGCAGCGACATGATGCTGTCGCGGTTCAGCTCGCGGATCTTGCCCAGACCCTTTCGGAGGCGGTCATGGCGAACGATCGGGCGGGCGAGTCGCTGCGTGAGGTGCGCGAGCAGGCTGCCAACAGGGAGCGAGCGTGGAGTGAGGCGGAACTGGCGCGGCGCGAGTGCGCGATGCGCCTTGACACGCTGCTCGGTCAGGCTCGCGAGGAGCTTGGGGTGGAACTGGAGACGCTGTGGGATTCGCACATCGCGGAGCGCGCGTCGGGTGCGTTTGTGCTGACGGATCGTTCCGTTGCGGTGCAGGAAGCAGAGCAGCTTCGCGAGGAGATTCGCTCGCTCGGCAATGTCAACCTCGATTCGATGACGGAACTGAACGATTTGGAGACACGCACCGTTGACATGGCGAACCAGCTCGTCGACATCGATTCGGCGAAGGGACACCTTGAGCGCCTCGTCGCTGAACTCGATGCAACGAGCCGTGTGCGCTTCGAGGAAACATTCAACACCGTTCGGGAGAACTTCGGTGGAACACAGGGAATGTTCCGCCGGCTCTTTGGTGGCGGCAGTGCAGACATGTACCTGCTGCCTGGCGAGGATGGCCAAGTGGATTGGCTGCAATCGGGCATCGAGATTCGTGCAAAGCCACCCGGCAAGGAGCCGCGTGTCATCACGCAACTGTCCGGCGGCGAGAAGTCGATGACGACGGTGGCGCTTCTGTTGGCCATCTTCAAGAGCAAGCCAGCCCCCTTCTGCATCCTCGACGAAGTCGATGCCGCACTTGACGAGGCGAATGTGGAGCGGTTCTGCCACGCGCTCAACGGATTCCTCGATCAGAGCCACTTCATCGTCATCACCCATCACAAGCGCACGATGCAGGCATGCCATCGACTTCACGGTGTGACGATGCCACAGCGCGGGGTATCCAAGCGTGTGACCGTTCGCTTCGAACAGGTCGGTGCGGGTGGGCGGATCGCCGATTCCGTTGTTGCCGACGAACTGGAGCGGGCTGACGAATCGGAGAACGCGGCCGAGCGCATTTCGCGCGCTGCGTCGCAGAACTGATCGGAATCACATCACCCGCCGGCAACGAATGTCCCGCGGTCGATGTCCTTCTGGACGCCGGGGAACTTGAGCGCTTGCCCATGCAGCACGGCGTACACACCAGCTGGCAGGAGTTGGGTCGCCATGATCGCTTCGGTGAGATTCTGGAGCGCATCCGTCGTGCGGAGTTCCCAGGGGCGCATCGCTCCCGTCAACACGACGGGCACGCGTAGTGCAGGTGGCTCCACCCAGCGCGCGTGCAGCGCTTCGCCCGTCACGGCGAGCCTGTCGGTCCCATGCACGATGACAATGCCGTCATGGAGCCGCGCCCCGTCGACCGCGGCACGCACGATGTGCTGGTGATCCTCCGCTGTCATCTCCAAGCTGTCCTTGTTCATGAGCGGCAGTCGTTCGACCTGAACGCCTGGAAGCTGCAGTGATGCAAGCATGACATCAAGCACGCTCACTTGGTTGGCCATCGTGCCTGCAAGTTCGCAGTATGTCTTTTCGATCGTGCCGCCAGTCGAGATGATGAGGAGTTGAAACATGGGTGAGTCACTTCCGCCGATCAGGTCGTCGCAGGATCCAATCCGTTCCCTGCCTCTGCCATGGAGACAAGTTCGATGGACTCTTCCGCATGGCACACGCCGTTCCCGCACGCACTGAGTCGTAGCGACACGCGTGCCTGCTGCACCAGCTCGCTGCTGACCAGTTCGACAGTTCCCTGCAGCCATCCGCCATCCGCATCACTTCGCGCGATGTGATGTGCACGCACCGCGATCGCGCTGCCATCCCCGCCGATGACGCGGAGTCCGCCGACCTGCTGATCCGTGGAACGCACCTCGAGCCCCGCTGGGACCCTGATCCAAAGCCTTCCGCCGCTCGTCCAGGCTTCGATCCCAAGGCTGGACCGCGCGCGATCAGCTGTTGGGGTTACTGCACGGTTGTCGCCAGTGAAGACTTCGGGAAGCACCGTTGACCAGTGGTCCATCAATGGCAGCGCATAGGCCATCGCCAGCGGTGTGCGGTCGAATGTGACAGCGATCGCACGAACACTGCGCACGAGATCGTTCCTCAGTTGCTCGCTTCCGCCTCGCAGCACAAGGGCGGTCAGCGCATCCAGCATGAGGCTTGTACCTGATGGCACTGCGCCATCGTGGAGCGATGATGGGCGGACATACAGGAGCGAAGTGCCCTCGCGTGCATCGCTCCAGCGAGCGTTCGCTTCGGCAAAGAACATGCCGCGCGCGTGCGCGTACACCTCGCGTGCGCGCTGCAGCCATGCGGTGTCGCTTGTTGCATCGGACACTCGTACGCATGCCATGACGAGGGCCGCGAGATCTTCGAGGGCAACATCCGTCGATGCGTGTCCCTCGCGCCAGCAGCGTTGCCAGTGACCGCCAGTCCGCAGGTGATCGAATGTCCACCGAAGCGCAGACGCTGCACGCTCGATGTGCGCAGCGCGCTGAAGCGTCACCCCACACTCAGCAAGCGCGCTGATCATGAGCGCGTTCCAACAGAGGAGCACCTTGTCGTCACGCATCGGCTGCGCCCAACCGCGTCGCGTGCGGTGCAGCGCCTCGAGCCCGCGTTGCACGCGCGCGTCGACTGCCAGCGACGGATGTGTGCACCGAATCACCCATGCCGGCGGGTCTTCGGGGTGATGCGGGTCCCGAAAGTTCGGTGGGTCGTCGAGTCCAAGCGCAGCAAGGACGAAGGCGCAGTCAGCCTCATTCAACCCGCTCGACTCGAGCGACTCGCGCGCTGCGGAGGGTTGCCAGACATGCCCCGCTCCCTCTCTGTGATCGACATCGGCATCGAGTGCACAGAAGAAACCGCCAGCTGGCAGCGAGAGTTCGCGGTCGACGAACTCGAGGGTGCGTTCACAGACGCCTCGAAGCCAGGCGTCGTCCGATGCCACGGCGAACCTCGCGTAAAGGGGCGTGAGGAGCGCTTGGTCGTACAGCATCTTCTCGAAGTGCGGCACCGTCCAAGTGTCGTCCACGGCATACCGATGAAACCCGCCAGCCACATGGTCGTGGATGCCGCCGAGCGCCATGCGCGTCAGCGTGTGGTGGACCGCGTTCTGCGCCGATGCGCTTGGATCTCCAGCGAGCAGCCCGATCAAGCAGGGCTGCGGAAACTTCGGTGCGCCGCCGAAGCCGCCTTCAACCGCATCGAACGATCGCAAGAGCGCCTCTCGCGCCCGCGCGAGCGCCCCAACTGGAATGGACTGCGGCGCGTCGCTTCGCGCGAGGGCATCGACCACCGCATCGGACAAGCGGCGACCCTGCTCAAGCAGATCGCTTCGCCGCGTCGCCCATGCTTCGGCGATCGCACGGAGTACCTGGGAAAAACTCGCGCGACCAAACGCGGGCGTCGGCGGAAAGTAGGTGCCCACAAAGAATGGCCGCCCCTCCCGCGGTTCGAGAAACGCGGTCAGCGGCCACCCCCCGCTGGCGCGTCCTTCGGTTGCAGCCGTGAACAACTGACACGCTTGCATCGTCAGGTCGTCAACGGCTGGGTGTTGCTCGCGGTCCACCTTCACGCACACGAAATGCGCGTTCATCTGCTGGGCCGTTCCTTCCGATTCGAAACTCTCCCGCGCCATGACATGGCACCAGTGGCAAGTCGCATAACCGATGGACAGCAGGATGGGGACATCTCGCCGTCTTGCTTCTTCGAACGCAGCACCGCCCCACACCCACCAGTCGACCGGATTGGCGGCATGCTGCAGCAGATACGGGCTGTTGCTGCCGGCGAGGCGTTCGCGGGACGGCTGCGGGTTTGCCATCACGAGGTGACCTGCGGAGTTCGGGAAGCAATGGCAAAGTGAAGCAGCACCAAGGGCCGATACTGTAGTCGTGGCATCCCTCGTGCTTCTGGCTCTTGCTGTCATTGGGTGCGTGCTCATCCTGTGCGGCGGCGCACTGCTGCCGTTCGTTGCCGCGCTGACTGGTGCGCTTCTTGGATGGATGGCGGGCGGCTTCGTGCAGGCAGCGGTGCTGCCAGACTGGCACCCGCTCGTCGGTGCTGGACTGAGCGCAGTCGCTGGCGCTGCACTCGGCGCGCTCTTCGTGCGATTGGCTGTGGCGATCGGCTTTGCTGCCGCATGTGCCGTGCTGTTGACATTGCTCGCTGGCGTCCTGGTGGAACGCGGCGTCGCACCCACCCAACTGCCGATGCAAGCGGACTCCGTTCACGCCATCGGCACCCAAGCGCAAGCACGGCAGTCCATCCGCGCCGCGCGCAGTGGCCTCAGCGGTGCCGTGTGGCAGATCGTGGGCGATGCACGCGGACAGTCGCGATTGGATGGAACGCTTCCTGCGCTCGCAGGAGCGGGCGGACGACTCCATGTGCTGCTCATGGAACGACTCGATGGTGTGCCTGGACCGACGCGCACCTTTCTCATCGCGGCAACGGCTGCTGGCGCGGCCGTGGGTCTTGGGATCGGCCTGCTGTTTGCGAAAGCGGCCAACGCAGCGGCGGCGGCTGTTCTTGGTGCGATGCTCCTGCTCGGCTGCGGTCTGCCGCTGATGGAAGCATGGATCCCCGCAGTGCGATCGCCAGCGCATCCGCTCGGATGGGTGTTCCTCGGTGGAGCGCTCGCCCTCGGCGGATGGGCGTTCCAGATGCGCCCGAAGGATGCTGCCAAGCCAGCGCCGCAACAACCGCAGACCACTGCCTGATCCCTGCGCCCGCGCACCTATGCTTCGCCTGACTCGTCCCTCGCATGGACCACTTCCGCTACATCAACGGTTCGCTGCACTGTGAGGATGTGCCGGTCCCCAGCATTGCCGAAGCCGTTGGCACACCGTGCTACATCTACTCGTCGTGCACGCTGCGCGAGCATTACACGCGCCTGCACGCAGCGTTCCGAGACCTGGATCCGCTCATCTGCTACTCCGTGAAGTGCTGTTCGAATGTCGCAGTGTTGTCGCTGCTCGCATCACTCGGGGCCGGGATGGATGTGGTATCGGGAGGCGAACTGTTCCGCGCAGGCCGCGCAGGTGTTCCGCCCGAGCGGATCGTGTACGCAGGCGTCGGCAAGAGCGACCGCGAGATCGAGAGTGCGCTGCGAGCGAAGATCGGACTGTTCAACGTCGAGAGCGAGATGGAGTGCGAGAACCTCGCGAGGATTGCGCAGGGACTCGGCGTGCGCGTCCGTGCGGCGCTGCGCGTGAATCCAGATGTGGACCCGAAAACGCACCGCTACACGACCACGGGCAAGCGCGAAAGCAAGTTCGGCGTGGACCTTGAGCGTGCGGTCGCGTTCTTCGATGCGTTTGGGAGCAATCCCCACATCGCGCTCACGGGCATCCACCTGCACATCGGTTCGCCGGTCTACACCACCGCGCCGTACCTCGAGAGCGTGCGAAAGGCACTGGCATTGATCGATGACCTTGCGCGCCGCGGCTTCCAGATCGACACACTTGACCTTGGAGGCGGATTCGGTGCGGATTACGAGAGCGACCAATCACCCCTTGCGGCGGACTATGCCACAGCCATCGTGCCTTTGCTGCACGACCGCGTGAAGGCGGGGCTACGGATCGTTCTCGAGCCAGGTCGAACCATCGCGGCGAATGCCGGCATCCTGCTGACGCGGGTGGAGTATGTCAAGCAATCGGGCGACCGGCGCTTTGCAATCTGCGATGCGGGCATGAACGCCCTCCTCCGCCCGTCCCACTACGGGGCGTTCCACTTTGTCTGGCCGACCGAGCCCGCTGCAGGACTTGTCCCCGAGCGGCGCGCGCGGGAACTTGTGCTTCCAGGGCTTGTGCGTACGGAAGTGGTGGGGCCCCTCTGCGAAACGGGCGATTTCATCGCCGAGGACCGCCTGCTGCCGCCCGTCCAACGGGGCGATCTTCTGGCAGTATTCACCGCCGGTGCCTATGGAATGGCAATGGCGAGCCGCTACAACAGTCATCCCCTGCCGGCCGAGGTGTTGGTCAACGGCACCTCGCACCGAACGATTCGTTCGCGCGAGTCGTATGAAGATTTGATTCGTCATGAGACTGCATGAGCGTGTCGGCGTTTGCATGAAGGGTTGAGAACGAAGGAGTAACGATGGTGGTACAGGACGAACAGGGTGTGTGGACGGTGCTGCGCGAGACCATTGCTGCGCATCCCGAGGAGGTGTTTGCCGCACTGACGACCGAAGCTGGACTGACCCGCTGGTTTCCTGTTGCGGCCCGCATTGATCTTCGGGCCGGCGGTTCCATCGTGTTGGGTTGGGATCGGAAGTTCCGCCGAACGCTCACCATCGGGATCACCGCTTTCGATGCGGGCGGCAGCGTGTCCTGGGCGTGGCCTGCGCGAAGCGGTGACCACACGATTCCAATCGATTGGACGGTGAAGCCGGCGGTGGAGGAGGGCGCCGAGGTCATTCTGCGGATGGGCCCGATCGCCGCGGAAGCGGAGTCGCTGATCGCCATGGCCGAGGACGGTGAGAGTTGGCGCTGGTACTTGTGCAACCTCCGTACCGTCCTTGAGTCGCGCAACGACATGCGCACCGTGCGGCCGCTCTGACGGCACTCGCACTCGTGCACGGGCTCTCGCGCCTGCGCGCTGCTGCGCCTGGGATCAGCCGACAACCGGGAACATCCGCAGTGCCACCGCGCATGAAATGATCGTGGGCGGCCACGCCCATGCGCCTGCAGCAAGATCGTCGAGCACGATTCCCCATCCGCCCCGCTGCGCTTGCAAGTCGCTGACGAATCCTGGCTTCCAGACATCGAAGACTCGGAAGAAGAAGAAGCCGACGGCTCCAATCAGTGCGGCCCGCGAGAGTGCGCTGCCGTCGCTCGTGAGGACCATCCACCAGGGCACTGCCAACAATGTGACTGCGCAGCCTGCAGTCTCATCGAGCACGACCGATGACGGATCCTTCGCGTCGAATGCCTGCTCTGCAGCGTCGCCGAAAGCGATGCATCCGATCGTCGAGAGTGCGGCGAGCGCAGCAAGCATCACAGTCACGCTCCACCAAGGCAGCTCCAACCACACCAGCGCAAGCACCAGCGCGGGCGGCGGGAGTGAGCCCCACGAACCCGACGCAGGACGAAGGAGGCCAAGCCCGAACGAGGTGACGACCGCTGTCCGCCAGAAGCCAAGCCCAGCCTTCGGCATTCGCTGCCCGCTTGTCATGCTGCGCGTCCCACGACATTCGACCGCAAGATCACCGCCGCACGCAGCAGGTAGGGCAGAACGCTTCCAGCGGTCACCGCCACCATCAGCCACACAAGTGCATCGGTCGACTGCATGAAGGCGCTGCTCTGGCGAAGGTTCGGAATGGCCGCTGCACCGAGGCAGAACGGCACCGCGACGCACTGCACGAACATCTTGAACTTCCCGAAACGATCGGCGGCAAAAGAGATCCCCTGCGCTTCGAGCACGGCCCGCACACTGGTGACGAGCAGTTCGCGGGTCACCACCAGGATCACCATCCATGGAACAACGTGGCTCGCGGGAGCAAGTGGCGCTGCGCACAGGAGGATGAGCCCGCCGATCACGAGAACCTTGTCCACCACAGGATCGAGGATGCGGCCAAAGGTCGTCACAACCTGCCATCGCCGCGCCAAGTAGCCATCGAGGATGTCGCTCAAGGCAGCGACAACAAACATCCACACTGCCACCCATGCGCGGGTCGGGTCAGCGGCATCGCCAGTGTCGAGGCTGCCCGCAACCCAGAAGAATGCCAGCGCAAGGACAAGCCTCGCCAGCGTGATGGCGTTGGGCAAAGTTCGGCGCAGCGCGGACATGCCGCAGTGAATGGTAGTGCCCTGCTTCGTTGCAGGTTCGGACGATCGCCCCTATCTTTCGTCGCCGCGCACATGGATGTGCGTTCATACCCTCATTCTTTCGAGCGAGCAGTCACACTCTCATGGTCCCGACGATCTTCTATGCCGCATGTGCTGCTGCTGCCGTGGCACTTCTCATGCTGCTGCTGCCAGGCGCGAGAAAGGTGCGCACCGCAGGGACGGTGCTTGGGCTCGCATCCATTGCTTGGATCCTGGTCACCATCGTTCGCGCGATTCCCGTTCCAGAGAGCGCACTCGGCAATGTGGGGATGACTGCACTTTGCGCATTCATCTCCGTGGCCGCCGCGGTTCGAGTCATCACCCACCACCGACCCGTGTACAGCGCGCTCTACTTCGTGCTCGTCGTGATCAGCGGTGCCGCGCTGTATGTGCTTCTCAGTGCCGAATTCGTCGCGTTTTCACTGGTGATCGTGTACGCGGGAGCGATCCTGATCACCTACCTGTTCGTGCTCATGCTCGCGCAGCAGTCCCCCTCCGACACGGGCGGAGCCGACGCGGTGGAATACGACCGAGTGGCGCGGGAACCCGCGGCTGCCGTGACTTGCGGATTCGTCCTTCTTGCGGTGCTTGGGTCGGTGATCTTCGCGCCTCCCCGCAGCACCGCCGATTCGGCTGTTGATCAATCCGCGGCGGTCGCGCGTGGTTGGAATGACCTCGGTCGGATGCCCGACGCTCTCTTGGAACGTGCGCGGCGAATCGATCCGCAGGTGTCCAGCGTCGTGCCGCGGTCCAATGGACAGTGGATCGAGGCGCAGCGCGACTTCACTGCTGTTGTCTCCGTCAAGCGCAACGATGCCGATGCGCCGAGCGACCTCATCCTTTCGCCAAGCCTGCTGCCCGACAACACTTCGCGCGTCGGCATGTCGCTCGTGACGCGTTTTCCCGTCAGCTTGGAACTGGCGGGCGTGATCCTGCTGATGGCGATGCTCGGAGCAGTCGTGCTCGCGCGACGACAATCGGAATTGGCGGACGATGAGCGCCGCGCGCTCGCGGGCCTCGACCGGCTTGCTGGCGGCGAAGCCTCACCCACAAGGAGCAGAGGATGACGGCACTGCCATCCAGTGCGCTCGCATCAGCCGCGCTCGAGGGCATCGGGCAAGCATTTTCAGCGGCATCTGGCGCACAGATCTCGATCTCGCTTGCGATCAGCGCGCTCCTGTTCGTCATCGGGCTCGTCGGGTTCATGGTGCGCCGCAACATGATCATCATGTTCCTCTGCACAGAACTGATGTTCCAAGGAGCAGCCCTCGCGATGATCACCTTCGCGCGCATGCACATGGATGTCTCTGGGCAAGTGTTCGTCATCTTCATCCTGACCGTCGCCGCCGCCGAGGCAGCCTTGGCGCTTGGACTTGTCGTCCTCCTTCACAGACGCCGCGAGACGCTGAGCGCTGAAGTCTGGTCTGACTTGGGAGAATCATGAGCGCGGAGTTCACCATCCCGCAGGCTGTCGTCGCACCCGAGTTGGCTTGGATCGGTTGGGCGCTGCTGCTTCCCCTGCTGTCTGCCGCACTTTGTGCGGTCTGCGCCGCAGCGCGCCTTCCTGGAAAGTTGCCGGCGTTCATCACGGTGCTAGCGCTTGCTGCGTCGTTCGTCATCGTCGTGCGTGCCTACAACGCCTACACGGGACCGGTCCAGGTACCGATCTTCGAGTGGATGTCGTTCGCCTGGGGCGATGGACGATTCCAGCAGTTCACGGCACCCTGTGCGCTGTACATCGATTCGCTCACGCTCTTCTGGATGCTGTTCGTCACTGGGCTCGGCACGCTCATTGCGCTGTATGCCAGCGAGTACATGGAAACGGAAAAGGGCGCTGGCTATGCGCGCTTCTTCTTCGGCATCAGCATCTTCCTGTTCGCCATGGGCTCGCTCGTGATGGGCGACAACCTCGTGATGCTGTATCTCGGCTGGGAAGGCGTTGGACTCGCGAGCTACCTGCTGATCGGTTTCGATTACCAACGCCCCGCGGCGGTCGCGGCTGCCAAGAAGGCGTTCATCATGAACCGCATCGGCGATCTCGGCCTTGCGCTTGGCATCTTCATGCTGTGGGCGAATTACGGCACGCTGCAGTACTCGCAGCTGTTCCAAGCCATGAACGCCGGCGGGCAAACGGTCGTCGACTGGGACATCTCGCTGATTCCATTCCTGTTGATGCTTGGCGCATTCGGAAAGAGCGCGCAGTTCCCGCTGTTCACATGGCTGCCTGATGCGATGGAGGGGCCCACGCCCGTCTCGGCGCTCATCCACGCGGCCACGATGGTGACCGCCGGAGTTTTCCTGATCGCGCGCATGTATCCGTTCTTTGCGCTTCATCCCGATGCGCTCGCGACCGTCGCTTGGATCGGTGGCGGCACGGCACTGCTTGCGGCAACGATCGGCATGGCGCAGTACGACATCAAGCGCGTCTTCGCCTACTCGACGATTTCACAGCTGGGCTACATGTTCTTGGGCCTTGGCGTCGGCACCACCTTCGGTGCCTGCTACCACACCTTCACGCATGCATTCTTCAAGGCGCTGCTCTTCCTGACGGCAGGAGCCATCATGCACGGCTTCGCTGGGCAGTTGGATCTGCGCAAGCTCAGCGGGCTCCGTCACATCCCAGGCTGGAGGCTTGTGTCCTGGACGATGTTCATCGGTTGCCTCTGGCTTGCCGCGTTCCCCTACACCGCTGCCTTCTTCTCGAAGGATGCGATCCTGCTGAAGGCGCTCACCAGTTCGCGCTGGGACTTCGTGTTCCTCGGGTGGATGGGACTGTTCACCGCTGCGCTCACCGCCTACTACACCTTCCGTGTGTGGTTCCGCGTTTGCTGCGGCCCCGTGCATTTCGAGCCCGCAGCAGATGGACATCACGGTGACGCTGCGCATGACGCGCATGACGCGCATGACGCGCATAACGCGCATGGACATGGCAACCCACCCAAGGCCAAGGCAGCCCACGGCTTCCACCCGCATGCTCCAAAGTGGGCGATCTCGACTGTCCTGTTCCTGCTGGCAGTCGGCACGATTGCGGCTGGATTTCCCGCTTACAACGAAGCCTTTGCGCACGGCGTCAACTGGGCGCAGCAGATGATCGCTGGGTCGAGCGCTGCGGCGGGTGCGCAGGTGGTCGCGCATGCAGCGGAGGGCAGCGGCGATCACCACACGGTGCTTGGTATGGAAGCGCACACGGGATTGCTCGTGGTTGGCGCGACGGCGTCGATCGGCGGCATCCTTGTTGCCGCGTGGCTGCATCTCATGTCTCGAGCTTCCGCCGATGCTCTGCGCCGCGCACTCATGGGCAATGTGTTCACCCGTTGGCTGCCCGTCTGCATGGAACGCAAGTGGTTCTTCGACGAGATCTATCACGGGCTCTTCCGTTTGCCGCTATGGCTCGGGTCACAAGTGCTGCACTTCGGCGACAAGCATTTCCTTGACGGCGTGCTCGTCGATGGCATCGCGCGAATCCCGATCGCAGCTGGCAAGCTTTTCCGGCCGCTGTACGGCGGTGCGCTGCAGGGTTACGCGGTCTCGATGGTGGCGGGCGTCGCGCTGGTGCTCGCTTGGATGGCATGGGTCTGGCTGAGAGGGTTTGAGTGACATGTCGCTGATCTGGACAAGCATCTTGATGCCAGTGGTCGGTGCAGCCCTCGTGGCGATCGCATCGCCCCGACTCTCGAAGTGGATTTCCCTGCTTGCGACGCTCGGATCGTTGGCTGCACTCGCGCTGTTCGCATTCGAGTTCCCCGCATGGAACAACGGTCAGCATCACCCTCTCGAACCCGGATCCGCCTGGCTTGCCGCTGCGGGCATCCGCCTCTCGGTCGGGTTCGACACCGTTTCACTTCTGCTTGCGCTGCTCACCGCATTCCTGATGCCACTCTGCATCATCGGCTCGTTCACCGCAGTGACCGAGCGCGTCAGGGAGTACTACGGTTGGTTCCTCCTGCTCGGCGCATCGATCATCCTGGCCTTCGCAGCGCGCGATGCGATCCTGTTCTATGTGGGCTATGAGTTCACGCTTGTGCCGATGACCATCCTGATCGGGGTGTACGGCGGCACCGAGCGTCGCATCGCTGCGGTGAAGATGTTCGTCTACACCTTCCTTGGATCGATGTTCATGCTCGCCGCGATCATCTATGTCGCGTGGGAACAGCGCGTCTCCAGCGGAGCTTGGTCATTCGACATCGATGCCTTGACGGCCACCGCCGTGCGACTGCCGGCAAGCGCGCAGTACTGGCTCTTTGCATCGCTGATGATCGGGTTCGCCGTGAAGGTGCCGCTGTTCCCCTTGCACACATGGCTGCCGCTCGCACACGATCAGGCACCCACGGCTGGATCCGTCATTCTCGCGTCGGCGATGCTGAAACTCGGCACCTACGGCAACTACCGCTTTGCGCTGCCGATGGCACCTGCCGGCGGAGCCGAACTCATGGTGGTTGTGGCAGTCCTCTCGATCATCGCGATCATCTATGCGTCGCTCATCTGTTGGGTTCAGACGGATGCGAAGAAACTAATTGCGTACTCATCCGTCGCCCACCTCGGTCTTTGCATGCTTGGGTTGTTTGCGCTCAATCCTGTCGGTGCAGAAGGCGCCGTGTTCTACATGGTGAACCACGGACTCTCGACAGGTGCGCTGTTCCTCTGCATCGGCATGTTCTACGAGCGCTACCACACGAAGGACACCGATGTGCTTGGAGGACTCGCCAAGAAGATGCCAGTGTGGGCCAGCTTCATGGTGCTGTTCACCTTCGCCAGCATCGGCCTGCCTGGGCTCAACGGATTCATCGGCGAGTTCCTGTGCCTCGGCGGCACCTTCATTGCGGAGCACGATGGGCAGAGCGGGTATCCAGGGCTCCTCGGTCCGCGCTTCGCGGTGATTGCGGGTCTCGGATTGATCATGGCCGCGATGTACTTGCTGATCCTGCTTGGCAAGATCGTGTGGGGACCGCTGCGAGAACCGCACCACGATGCTGCACACGACCACTCGACTGCGCACAGCAGCCTGCCGCGCGATCTGAGTGCGCGGGAGATCCTGGTACTGACCCCGCTTGCGATCGCATGCATCTGGCTGGGCGTCCAGCCGCAGCCGATGCTCAAGGCGATCGAGCCTTGCGCAACGCGGATGCTCGCGAACTATCCCGATGAAGTCCGACGACTCAAGGAGCGCGAGGCATTGGCGGTGTCGGAGGATGCCGTTTCCCCTGGCGTCGTGAGCGCCTCAACGGCTGGAGGGGTGCCGTAATGGACTCCATCGGACCACGATTGACGCTGCTTGCGCCAGAAATCCTGTTGTTTGCCGCCGCAGTTGTTGCGGCAGTGCTCGGGCTGTCGCGGCGCCATGCCGTGCGAGCGTTCCTTCCCATCTTCACGTGCCTTGCACTGATCGCCGCACTGGTGATGATGCCACTCACCTGGACGGAGCCCCGCGCAGTCGAGGCCCAACTGGTGCTGCCGATGCTTGGCGCCTTCATCAAGCCATTGCTTGCGGGTGTCGGCATCCTGCTCGTCTTGGTTTCGGCTGGATCGGTCGACCGCGGCTACGAGGCAGCCGTTGCGCGCGGCCGAACCATCTTTGATCCGCAGCGAGTCGTTGCGGGAGAGTTCCATGCGTTCTTCCTCTTCAGCCTGATCGGTGCGATGCTGCTCTGCAGTGCGACAGACCTCATCTGGATCTTCCTCGCTGTCGAACTGGTGTCGCTGCCCACCTACATCATGGTTGCCGTTGGCGGTTCATCGCGGCGCAGCGGCGAAGCGGCCATCAAGTACTTCTTCCTTGGTGCGCTCAGCACGGCGGTGTTCCTGTATGGATTTGCATTGATCTATGGGTCGACGGGCTCGCTGGAATTGCAGGGCATCCAAACTGCTCTCGCGGCCCAAGCGGCCGGCAGCGGCATCGATGCCATGGCCCTCGCGGGACTCATCCTGGCGGTGCTTGGCTTCTGCTTCAAGATCACCGCTGTGCCGATGCACTTCTATGCACCCGATGTGTACGAGGGCGCACCAACGCATGTCACCGCCTTCCTGGCTTTCGTGCCGAAGGTTGCGGGCTTCGTGGTCCTCGCCGTTCTGCTCGCTTGCGTTGGGTGGACCGGTCATTCCCTCGTCGACGGTGATGGCGTTCGCGTGCCCTACGCGGGGTTGCCAACGCCACTGACCGCCGTGCTGTGGATGGTTGCAGTGCTCACCATGACGCTGGGCAATGTGGCGGCGCTGCTGCAGAGTTCCGTCAAGCGCATGCTCGCCTACAGCTCGATCGCGCACTCTGGATACCTCGTCATCGGTCTCCTCTCAGGCGGCGTGGGCATCGAGGCGATCAGTTTTTACTTGCTCACCTATGGCGTCATGACGACCGCGTCTTTCGCAGCGCTCGCCGCGCTGGAGCGCCGAGGCGAAGAGGTGAACGAGATGAACGACCTGGCTGGGCTTCGCCAGAAACAGCCCGTCATGGCGTGGATGCTGGCAGTTTCTGCGGCATCGCTGGTGGGATTGCCCCCCTTCCTCGGTTTCTTCGGGAAGGTCTACCTGTTTGTCGCTGCATTCGAAGCGGACCAGTTCGCCCTCGTGGTCATCGCCGTGATCAACAGCGCCATCAGCGCGCTCTATTACTTGCGATTGGCCACGGTGCCGCTGGTTGCCCCGCCCTCGGCGCGCAGCGAGGAGGTCACGCTGGTGCCGAGCCGCTGGCCATGGGTCGCTGCGGTTGTCGCTGGAGTTGGGACGGTCCTCCTGCCTGGTTTCGTCAATGCGCTTGTCGAGTCAGCTGAAGTCACTTCGCGCGACATCACCACCGTGACCACCAAGCTCCCCGCTGGGGCTTCCTCTGCCGATCAAGCCAAGGCCTCGGCCGCGGCTTCGCTATCATCGACCGCTTCGGAGCGACCATAGCTCAATTGGATAGAGCACGAGCCTACGAAGCTCGGGGTTGCAGGTTCGAGTCCTGCTGGTCGCGTTTTCCCCCAAGCTCATCGGAGGTGGCACGGTGCCAACGAATGCCGAGATCGCAGCCACCCTGACCGCCATCGCCGACCTGTTGGACATCACGGGTGCCAATGCCTTCAAGGTGAACGCCTACCGAAAGGCGGCACGCGTTGCGGAATCGGAGGTGCAGGACCTTGGTGCGCTTGCCCAGAGCGATCCAGCGGCGCTTCGAAAGGTGGAGGGATTCGGGGAGAGCATTGCGGCGAAGATCGTCGAACTGGCAACCACCCAACGCATCGATGAACTCGAGCGCCTCCGCAGCGAGGTTCCCGCGGGGCTGCTCGAACTGCTCACGCTGCAGGGCGTGGGACCGAAGACAGTGCACCTGCTCTGGAACAAGGCCAATGTCACCGATCTGCAGTCGCTGAAGAGCGCCATCGACTCGGGCGCACTTGCCACTGTGGAACGCATGGGAGCGAAGACCATCGAGAATCTTCGCACAGCCGTTGCAGCGCACGAGGTGGCCGGATCGCAGCCACTGCGCTTTCGACTTGGACAGGCTGTGCCAATTGCCGAGTCGATGCTCACGGTGCTCCGCACGACAGCGGGTGTCCGACAGGCCGCATTCGCCGGCAGTGCGCGGCGCGGGCGTGAAACGGTCGGCGATCTCGATCTGCTGGTGAGCTGCGACAACCACGAAGCCGTCCGCCAAGCGTTCCTCGAGCTTCCGTTCATCGAGCGCGTGCTCGCACATGGGGACACCCGCTGCTCCGCGCTGTTGACGGGCGGCATGCAGGTGGACTTGCGGATCGTTGACGACGCGGTGTTCGGCGCCGCCCTGCTCTACTTCACTGGCAGCAAGGACCACAATGTGTTCCTTCGGGAACGGGCCATCGCGGCAGGCATGCGGTTGAACGAGTACGGACTGCACGAAGCGCCGAAGGCTGCGGATGGACCAGTCGGTTCACTGGTCGCTGCAAGCAACGAGGAATCCATCTATGCAGCGCTTGGGCTTCACTGCTGGCCACCCGAACTCCGCGAACTGCACGGCGGCGACTTCGATCAGCCTCCCCCCGACCTCGTTGATGTCTCGCATGTGCGCAGCGAGTTGCATGCGCACACGACCGCCAGCGACGGATCGCTCAGCATCCACGAACTTGCTTCGCTTGCTGTCTCGCGCGGCTTTCACACGCTCGCGATCACCGATCACAGCAAGGCGAGTGCGCAGGCCAATGGACTCAGCGTGGAGCGATTGCGGCGGCACATTGACGCCATTCGCGCGGCGCAGGATGACTTTCCAACGCTTCGCCTCCTCGCGGGGAGCGAAGTGGACATCCTCGCGGATGGTCGTCTCGACTATGACGATGAGACACTCGCGCTTCTTGATCTCGTTGTCGCGAGCCCTCATGCCGCGCTTCGGCAGGAACCAGCCGCAGCGACGAAACGCCTGCTGCGGGCGATCGAACACCCGCTCGTCCACATCATCGGTCATCCGACGGGTCGCATCCTTCTTGGGCGCGAGGGGCTCTCCCCTGACATGCACGAACTCTCCGCCGCCGCCGCGGAGCACGGCACTGCGCTCGAGGTGAACTGCCATTGGAGCCGACTGGACCTTCGCGATACGCATGTGAAGATCGCCGTTGGCGCCGGCGCACTTGTTGCGATTGACTGCGACATCCACGGTGCCGAGGATGCAGGAAATCTTCGGTACGGCGTGGCAACCGCGCGCCGAGGAGGATTGATGCGAACATCGTGCGTGAATGCGTGGGATCCACAGGCGTTGCACAGCTGGCTGCGCAACAAGCGAGGCGTTCGCCCGTCGTTGATGGCGCGCTAGGATCAAACCGAGATGTTTGACTCACTGACTGATCGACTGTCGAGTGCGCTGCGAACGCTCGCGGGGCGCGGCAAGATTTCCGAATCGAATGTCAGGGACGCGATGCAGTCCGTCGAGACGGCGCTGCTCGAGGCCGATGTCCACCAGGATGTCGCGCGATCATTCTGTGCGGAAGTCCTCGCGGATGCGCTCGGCACCCAGGTGCTCTCGAGTCTCAAGCCGGACGAGCAAATGGTCGGCATCGTGCACCGAAAACTGGTTGCATTGATGGGCGAGAAGGCCTCGGAACTCACATTCGTCGAGCCCGGACCAACCGTCATCCTGCTGTGTGGACTGCAGGGTGCAGGCAAGACGACGACATGCGGCAAGCTTGCTGCATGGATCGCCAAGCGCGGGCGGAGCGTGCTGGTCGCCGCGTGTGACCTCCAGCGCCCCGCAGCGGTCGAGCAGTTGCGCATCGTGATCGACGGTGCCGCAGCGGCCGTGCCTGGAACCCGCATCGCGTTCCATGGAGAGCCTGATGCCTGCGGGGATGAACTTGGCAAGGCCCCAGGCAACCCCATCGCGGTGGCCCAGCGGGCGATCAAGCGTGGAAGGAGCGAACGCTTCGATGTCGTCCTCGTGGATACCGCTGGCCGCTTGCATGTCGATGACCGGCTGATGCGTGAACTCGAATCCGTCGACCGCGCAGTCGAGGCACACGAGCGCCTGCTCGTGGTGGACGCGATGACTGGGCAGGACGCGGTGAACAGCGCGAAGGCGTTCCACCAACGGCTGCAGGTCGATGGCGTGATCCTGACGAAACTCGACTCCGATACGCGCGGCGGTGCCGCACTCACGGTTCGCAAGGTGACTGGCGCACCCATCAAGTTCGTCGGCGTCAGCGAGCGATGGGATGGACTCGACACCTTTGATCCGCAGCGCATGGCGGGGCGAATCCTCGGCATGGGCGATGTCGTTGCGTTGGTGGAGCGGGCGCAGGAGCAGGTCGATGAGCGCGAAGCAGCTGCCGCCGCCGAGAAGATGGCGAAGGGGCAGTTGTCCATGGACGACTTCCTCTCGATGATGCGGTCCATCCGCCGCATGGGACCACTGAAGCAAGTCATGGGACTCCTGCCAGGCGTCGGGTCCATGCTCAAGGATGTGGATATTGACGAAGGTCAGTTCAATCGGATGGAGGGGATGATCCTTTCGATGACCCGCGCAGAGCGGACGCAGCCAGCAAGCATCGACCGCAGTCGCGCGCGACGCATTGCTGCAGGCAGCGGCACGCAAGCGCACGATGTCACGAAACTGACGCGCCAGTTCGAGATGATGCAGAAGGTCATGAAGCAGATGAGCGGCGGAGGCATGCTCGGCCGCCTTGGAGCGATGCGCGAGATGGCGGGCGCTGGGGGGATGGGGATGCCTGGTGGCTCCATGCCACGGAGCATCGGCGGTCCCTCCAAACCAAAGTTCAAGCAGCGACCGAAGCGCTGACTCCCTCGGGCGAATCACTCTCGGTCAAGCGGGAGGAAGTCCGACGACTTGCCTTCGGTCCAACGCCGCAGCGACGGCATCACGGTTTCGCGAACGAGAATCTTGGCACAGGCTGCGGTGGGAATCGCCAGCAACATCCCGTAGAGCCCGGCCACGCTTGCCCCTGCGAGGACCGCCACGAAGATGGACACCGGGCCGAGGTTGGTTGCCTTCCCAGAAAAGATCGGCGTCAGGACATAGCCCTCGATCGACTGAACAATCACATACACCAGCGGCGGTCCGCCAAAGATCCAGTACCAGGCGAGCCGCTGCGACTCATCGGCAATCTGTAGTTGCTGCGCAGCGAGCAGTCCGATCGCCGGCACGAGCACCACGATTCCGAGATACGGCGCAATCGACAGCACCCCTGCGAGCATTCCAAGCGTCAGCGCATACGGAACACCATTGATCCACCAACCGATGGCGAACATCACGCCCATCCCAAGCGCGATCAGGATTCGCCCGCGAACGAAACCTGCGACCGCCGCATCCATCTCCGAAGCAAGTTCAAACACACGCTCGCGCTGGGCATTCGGCACCAGGCTCCCAAGGAATTCAACAGCGGACGGGAACGACACGCTGAAGAACCAGAAGTAGAACGGGATGAGCACCGCCGCGAACAACAGTCCCGACAGGCCGACCAGCTTGTCGAGCGTGTCGTAGGTTGTTGGGCTCAGGAGGGCCTTCGAGAAAGTCGCGGTGATCTCTCCCGCACTGGCGTCCGTGGGCGGGGGCGTTGCAGCGGCACTCGTTGTTGCACTCGGTGGAGTGGCAACCGAGCCAGGCGACGGCGCGCCCGCTGGGGCATTTGCACCCTCTGCAGAGGGCTGATCTGGCGCATTCACATTCCCTTGGCTCGGCAGTGGACTCTTCTCAAGTGAAATCCAAGCGCGGACCCGCTTGACCTCGGCGCGGTACTCCGCCGGCAGGACCGCTTCAGCCTTGTCGATCCAAGCGTCGAACTGCCCCCCCTTGAGTTTGTCCACCACATCTTCCGCTTGCCTCACTACAGTCGGAACGACCAACAGCAGTCCAGCCGCGATGGCAACGCCACATGTGGCCAGCAGCGATGTGACTGCAACACTCCTCGACATCCGTAGCACGCGGCACATCCACCGCACGAGCGGTTCGACGAGGTAGGCCAACAGGAATGCCAGCAGCAATGGCACCGTGACGAATCGGAGGGCATAGCCCGCCCACACCACCCCAACCACCACGGCGATCACGAGCAAGTCTCGGAAGGCTTGGACCTGCCAAATGTGGAGGCGAGCGAGATTCGGGATCGGCTTGGGCTGCCCCGAAGTTGGGCGCTCATCGCTGCCGTCAGATGGCAGCATCAGTTGGCGGTCCCGCCAACAAACTGGCGAAGGCGGTCGTCCCCAAAGACCTCAGCGAAGTCATAGACGGCGCGGAAGTCGTCGATCGAGTCATCGGGCGACTTGCGCAAGTATCCAAGGTCGATCAGCGCGTACACGATTCGCCCGAAGTCGTCCGTTCGCTCGATGTTCCAGCGTCTCAGGACCAGCGGGGCCATGAGTCCATACTGCTCGATGGCGAACTCAGCGAGGCGGAAGCAGAGGTGCTGCCCGCTCATGTGCCGCTCTGGGCGGTCAAGTTCGGTCAGCAAAACGGATTCCGCGCGTCCCTTCAACTCGGCATCCGACTTGGCTGCATGCCCGAAGCCCGCCTGCACGAAGCGCAGGGCGTCGATGGGGTACGGGCCAGCGGCTGCCTTGATTGCCGCCGCATCGGGCTCAAGACTCGGGGAACTTGCCATACCACATTCTATCGGGATTCTGCCGACAACCTTCCAAATTTCGTTCAGATTGGCTCTTGCGCGCATCGAACGCCCCATCGCACGCGACATTCCCCTATACTCCTGTTCAACACGGAGGTTACCCCTATGAACGCAATGGACGCGTCGACTTGGCTCACTCGCTCTTCATCCCTGACCGCACTTGCTGTTTCGGCACTGGCGCTTGCCGTGCTGCCGGGATGTGTGCCGCAGGAAAAGTACAACGATCTGGAACTTGCCTATCGCTCGCAGCAGCAGCAGTTGCTTCGAACGCAAGGCGATCTTGACACCTGCCGCGCCAACGAGTCGCGACTTCGATCGCAGTTGGCGCAAGCCTCGGGTGATCTTGCATCGCTCGACGCGCTGCGCAAGGGGCAGAATGTTGATGTTGACAAGTTGCTCGCCGACTATGAGGAGTTGCTGAAGAAGGTCGGCAACATGAGCGGTGGTCCACTTCCAGATGAACTGAACAAGTCGCTCCTCGCGCTCGCGGCGATGTATCCGGATTTGCTCCAGTTCGACGAGCGTCGGGGGATGATTCGTTTCGCTGCCGATTTCACCTTTGACCCAGGATCGGTTGGGCTGAAGCCCAGTGCAGTCGCGGCACTGAAGGCCCTTGCGCCGATTCTCAACTCCTCTGATGCGGCTCCGTTCGAGGTTGTGGTCGTCGGGCACACGGACAATGTCCCGATTCGAAAGTCAGCGGCTCAGCACCCGACCAACATGCACTTGTCGGCACACCGCGCCATCGCTGTTCGCGATGCGCTCAATAAGGACGGTGTTTCGGCGAACAGGTTCCTGATTGCTGGTTACGGCGAGTATCGGCCGCTCGTTGCCAATGGTCCGAGCGGTGCTGCGCAGAATCGACGCGTCGACGTTTATCTGATGCCGTACTTCGTCCCAACCTCAATGGCCGTGGAGCCATCGACTTCCGCTCCCGCAGCAGCAACCCCCGCAGTTGCACCCAAAACAGTCGATGATGAACCGACTAAATAGGTTCGTGGGGTAGTTCCGGCGGCAGGTTCGGAGGAGGTTCGTACGAATCGAGGAACCCTCCTGCCTTTGGTGTTGGGTGCCTCGGCTCCTCAAATTTGCGCAATTTAAATGGCATTGTCCTCTGTTTGGGACTAGATTGGGGTCTGTAGTTGTGGTCTCCATGACCCGTGGGTCACGGAGGTCGGTTGGTTACCCGCTCGTTCGCGCCAGTTTTTGTTGTCCTCGAATCCCCCCCCTGCGGTACGGAGAAAGACTTTTTATGACCCCCCGAATGAATCGGTCGATCGTGTCCTGTGCAGTTGCCGCTTCCTGTGTGCTGGGCTCGGATGCCCTTGCTCAGGTTTCCTTCAGTGAGATTCGCGTTGACCAGCCAGGGCTCGACCTGAGCGAATACATCGAAGTTCGTGGGGCAGCCGGCACATCGCTCGCGGGGCTCTTCGTTGTGGTGGTCGGTGACGACGACTTCGCAGCGCCACCAGCGCAGAACGGCAAGATTGAAGCAGTGGTTGCTCTGCAGGGAACGATCGGCGCATCGGGCGTGTTCGTTGTGGCGGAGTCCACCTACCAGTTCGGCACTCCCGACCAAGTGGCAGTGATGAACCTCGAGAACCCCGACAATGTCACCTTCCTTCTGGTGTCTGCGTTCACGGGCGTTGACGGGCAAACCATCGATACGAACTTCGACGGAACAATCGATGTGACGCCGTGGAGCGGGCTGCTCGACTCCGTTGCGCTGGTGTCGACCTCTGCACCAGATGGCGTCACAAGCGACTTTGTTTACTCGGCGACCCGCGTCGGACCCGCAGGATCGGCGACGCCTGCGCACATCTGGCGATGCTCCAACAACAACAATTGGAATGTTGGCGTGAGCGATCCAGCGGACCCGGCAGACACGGCCGGCGAGTCCAATCCCACCTGTGGCGGCGGCGGTGGTGGCGGCACCTTGGTGTTCAGCGAACTTCGCACCAAGATGCCTGGTGACGACAACAACGAATACATCGAGTTCACGGGAACACCTGGCAGCTCATTGGTGGGGCTCACCTATGTGGTGCTCGGTGATCAGGCGGCAACTGCGACACTTCCAGCCGATTACCAGGGCGTCGTGGAAATGGCATTGGCTCTCGACGGAGCAGTGATTCCAAGCGACGGATATCTGGTGATCGCCGAGCCAACCACCACGATCTCCGAGGTGGATTTCGTCACCGAGGCCGACGGTCTGAAGTTCGAGGACAACTCAACCCGCCGCACCCATCTGGTGGTGCGGGGTTGGACTGGGGCACTCGGCGCGGACCTCGATGTTGACGGGAACTGCACCTTGGATGCAGCGCCTTGGACCGAGGTCGTTTGCAGCATCGTGGTGATGGGCTATTACGACACTGACTGCAGCTATGCGACGGACCTCATCCCAGCCGATGTCACCCTCACGGGCACCTACAGTGCGGGTCACGCGTACCGCTGCGAACCAAGTGGCGAGTGGCGAGTCGGCGCGTTCGATTTCGCGGCGGGTGGCGACACCCCCGGTGGTCCCAACCGCGCTTGCAGCGCGGGGGCAGTGTTTGAGTGCGGTGAAGCAGGCACCGGGCTTTGCACGGTTCCGCATGCGAATCCCTACTGTGAGGATGTCAACTGCTGCACCGCCGTTTGCTTGGTCGATCCAACATGCTGCTCGACTGGTTGGGACGCCGATTGCGTCACTCAAGCCGCGACGACATGCTCGACCTCGACCAGTTCTTGCGAGTCCGGCGACGTTCGCCTGAACGAAATCCGCATCGACATGACAGGCACCGACACCCTGGAGTTCATTGAACTTTCGGGCACTCCAGGCGCGGGGCTCACTGGCCTTTCCATCGTGATCATCGGCGACGGAGCGTCGACGCTCGGAAGCGGAGTGGTCGAGCGCGTTCGTTCGCTCGCGGGCTTCGCGATCCCGACCGACGGAACCCTGCTTGTTGGCAATCCAGCCGTCAATCCCGATGTTGGCAATGGCGGAGGCACGGGCGGCGCGAACCTTGCGAGCGATTGGATCGAGAACAGCGACAACATCACCATCATGCTCGTTCGTGGCTGGACTGGAACGCTCGGCGGAGATCTCGACACGAACGACGATGGTCAGTTCGACCTCACGCCATGGGTCGAGGTCGTGGACACGATCGCGCTGATCGAGTCGTCGGTCGTTCCTCCGTCAGGCACCGAATATGCCTATGGTCCAAATCGGATTGGGCCTGATGGACCGTATGTCCCTGGTCATATCTGGCGCTGCCAAGACACTGGCTGTTGGAACATCGGTTTGTTCATTGTTGAAGACAACCAGGCTGCCGGCAATGAGACGCCGGGCGTTGACGGTCAGGACTGCGAAGAGGCATCCTGCACTGGCGATCTCAATGCGTCGGGCAATGTTGATGCCACGGACCTCACCATCATGCTTGCCAACTGGGCCAACTCTGGCACAGGCGACATTGACAATGATGGAATCGTCGGTGGATCAGACCTGACGGCCCTGCTCGCGGCTTGGGGCGTCTGCCCTCCTTGAGGTTCACGGAGGTTCACGGCACACACGCGAACTGTTTCTCGGCAAGTCTGTTCTGGAGAAACTGCTACCGTAACAACGGTGCAGCCTGTGTACCAAGAGATTGCGCGCTTTGGCTGGTTCGTACGCGACTCGACGAGCGAATTCGGTCGATTCGTCAGGTTTGTGGGTGATGTGAGTGCGCGCTTCGTGGCGGCTCCCGCCCGCTGCCTTCGGTGGTCGCTCCTTGGGCCGCAACTCTACGCCGTTGGCGTGGCAAGCATCCCAGTCGTTGCCATCACAGGCGCGTTCATTGGCATGATCTTGGCGCTCGAGGGGTTTGCGCAGTTCGCCGCGCTCGGCCAAGAGTCGCGGCTTGGAAGCGTCATCAACATCTCTGTCACCAAGCAGATTGGGCCCGTGCTGGCTGCCGTGATGGTTGCTGGTCGAGTGGGTGGCGCTCTGGCGGCAGAGCTTGGAACGATGGCCGTGACCGAACAGTTGGATGCGATGCGCGCCATGGATGCCGATCCGCTTCGCATCCTTGTGGCGCCTCGGGTTGTCGCCTGCATCATCATGACCCCCCTCCTGACGATCTACTCCGACTTGCTCGGTGCATGGGGGGCGTGGTTCGTGACGGTCGGTGTGTACGGCGTCCCAAGCGCCGACTATTGGTATTTCACGGCTCTGGTGCTCGAGTGGTGGGATCCAGTGTCTGGACTGCTGAAGTCGATTGCCTTCGGCGGGGCCATAGGGTTCATCTCTTGCTACAAGGGGTTCAATTGTTCGGCGGGAGCGCAAGGGGTCGGCCGCGCTGCCACCGCAAGCTTCGTCTCGAGTTTCATCGCGATCATCATCATCAATCTCGTGCTCGCGAAGTTCTTCGGCACGCTCTACCTGTTGGTGACCGGAGCGCGAACGGTCTTCATCTCATGATGCCCATGGCTGGTCGAGTGGCAATCGCTCGCTCGCGGGGATGCGGATCGATCTGGCTGCTTGCGTTTTCAGCGGCTGCCATGGCAACCATGGCGGGCATGGCGCAAGGCGTCGAGGCGCCGCTCGAGCTGCCGCTTGCGCAAACAGAGCCGGCCTCCGCACCCGACGGTCGTCCGCCGCTCGGGGCGCTGCGCCGCACCACCTCTCGGGTGTGGGGAGTGCAGTTGACCGTTTCGCTGCCGCCGCTGGTGGTTCCCGAGAATGTGTCCGAGGCGATCCAGATTCCCGTCACCTTGCTCGACACTTGGTCCGTCGCGGATGTTCGTTCGTTCGCTGCTCGGATGAACATCAACCAAAGGCCGATCGCGCCGAGGCTCACTCCGTTGACGATCATGCAGCGTCCAGGGGCTGAATCGCGGGTCGAGGTGCCCATTCCAGATGTCGACCGCACACCGATGGGCTTGCCCATCGGACCTGATACGGGCATGCAGGTGATGCTTGACCTTGAGTGGACGGTCGAGTGCTTTTCGGTCGCACTCGATGAGTCTGCGGCGATGGGGATCGGATGGCCCCAGTCATGGCCAGCAGAACTTGCACGCTGGCGCGCTGCATCTGCTGGGATCGACCCAGCCGATGCGATGCTCGGACCGCTTCGGGATTCGGTGCGCGCCGCGTGTGGTGCTGACGCGCCTCCGCTTGCTGTTGCAAAGGCGTGCGTGCGTGCAGGCAGCCAGTCGCTGCGAAATCCGAACTTTCGCCAAGGGAGCCCGCTGGGTGTTTTCACGCGCGGAGTCGAAGTTCGCGGTGCGAGTACGGCACTCAGCGAGCAGCAAGGTACGGTTGCCGATCTCACCTGCATCTGCGTCGCGCTGCTGCGTTCGGCTGGACTGCCGGCGCGCGTCGTGATCGGTCTTGCGAACGAGGATGATGGGCCGATGCAGAGTGCTTCGGACAAGACGCTGACGGTGTGGGGCGAAGTGTGGTTGCCGCAGTGTGGATGGATCCCGTTCGATCCTGATCGTGTGCGTGGCGGCGTTGGAGTTCGTGCGCCTCTCGAGCAGCGATGGAGTGGATTTGGGACGGATGCGGACTGGGAACAGAGGATTCCGATCACGCATGAACTGAACATCTTCCGTCCGACCCCCCCTGGTTCGGCGACCCTCGCGACGGTGACGGCGCTGTGCAGTCTGAAGACGAAGGTGTCGAGCGGCGTGGCCGGTCCCACGGACATCCTGCTGCAGACACGCGTGGCGAATCGCGGGCGACCACAGCGTTGACACCCCCTCAGGACGCTGACGCAGTCATCGCCAGCGAAGCACTGCCGGCTCCAGTTCCGATGCAATGATGTGAACGACCTCGCCGCGACGCTGCAGTGCGCCTTGCACCACGAGTGCGTGCGCCATGCGGCCGATCACGCGGTGGCGCTCCCACACGGCGGGGCGCACGATGACATTCGCTGATCCACTCTCATCTTCGATGGTGATGAACACGATTCCCTTTGCAGTCGATGGACGCTGTCGCATGGTGACGAGCCCCGCCACGGCCATGCGCGTTCCATCCGGGTGCACGCCGCTGTCGAGCAGCGCACCGCAGGGCGTGACGCCGCGCCGCTTGAGCGCAGGACGAATGAACGCCAACGGATGTGACTTCAGCGACAATCCGCTCTGCCTGTAGTCGGCAGCGACCTCCGCCGCTTGGCTGAAGCATGGCAGTTCATCGCGCGGCGGATCGGCAAACAGCCCTTCGGACGACTCCAGATCCGATCCGCAGCGATGCGCATCGGTCTTGATCCGCGGCGCATCGATCGCAGCCAGGCTGAACAGTGAAGGCGGCATGCGACCAAGTTCCTGCACCTGCCAGAGAGCAGCCTGTCGCCGAAGTCCCATGCCTTGCAGTGCATCGGCACGCGCAAGCAGTTGCAGCGCCTGCGCCGACACGCCGCTCGCCCGCTGGAGTGCCTCGACGCTGCTGCGTGCTGCTGCCCCGCCGCGCACGGCGAGGAGTGCCTGTGCGTCTGCGGCTGCGAGTCCGCGGACCATCCGAAGTCCAAGACGCAGCGCGGGACCGCCAACACCCCATGACTGCGGAGGCAGCCCGACCGTCGATCGCATCACGCCCCCTTCGAGCGTGCAGTCCCAGTCGCTCGCAAGAATGTCGATGGGACGAACCTCCACACCATGCCGCCGCGCATCCTGCACGATCTGCGATGGTGCATAGAAACCCATCGGCTGACTGTTCAGGAGCGCCGCCGTGAACGCTGCAATGTGATGGCGGCGCAGCCACGCCGAGGCGTACACCAAGTGCGCGAAGCTTGCGGAATGGCTCTCGGGAAATCCGTAGCCGGCGAAGCCCTGGATCTGCGTGAACACCTGTGCCGCAAAGTTCCGTGAATAGCCGCGTGCAAGCATGCCACCTTCCAGTCGCTGACGGAAGCATTCCAGCAGCGGTCCGCTGCGTTTCCATGCCGCGATGGAGCGTCGCAGTTCATCCGCCTCGCCCGGGGTGAACCCCGCCGCAACGATCGCAAGCGCCATCGCCTGCTCTTGGAAGAGCGGGACACCGAGCGTTCGTTCCAGGATCTTCCGAACAGCATCATTCGGATACTCCATGTGCTCAAGGCCCGCGCGACGGCGGAGGTATGGATGCACCATGTCCCCTTGAATGGGTCCGGGCCGCACAAGCGCGACTTCGATCACGAGGTCGTAGTAGTTGCGCGGTCGAAGGCGCGGCAGCATCGCCATCTGGGCGCGGCTTTCCACCTGGAAGACGCCGACCGTATCGGCACTGCACAGCATGTCGTGCGTGGCCGGATCATCGGGCGGGATCTGATGCAGTGCCAATTCGCGAACGGTTGTTCCCCCGTCGACGGCTCGCACAGGCTGCCCCGCCAGTGCGAGTGCCTTTCGGATACAGGTGAGCATCCCCAGCCCAAGCACATCCACCTTCATCATGCCGATGGCATCGATGTCATCCTTGTCCCACTCGATCATCGAACGCGCATCCATCGACGCATTGCGGATCGGTACGGATTCGCACAACATGTCGTCCGTGATCACGAATCCACCCGGGTGCTGCATCAAGTGCCGTGGGAATCCCTCGAGTTCTGCGCTCAGCGCCAGCAGCAGCCGCATGGATGGCGCATCCGGATCGAAGCCGATGGAACGCACATCCCCATCGTCGCTCCGATGGGAGAGTCCGTTGCAGAGCCGCGTGATCGCATCGGATGAGAATCCAAGTGCCTTGGCAGTCTCGCGCAGTGCAAGCCGCCTTCGGTAACACACCACCGCTGCACAGAGCGCAGCACGATCCCTGCCATAGCGCGCATAGATGCCCTGGATCACCTCTTCGCGTCGTTCATGCTCGAAGTCGATGTCGATGTCTGGTGGCTCGCGCCGCTCACGACTGATGAACCGCTCGAAGAGCAGTCGGATGCGTGCGGGATCGACCGCCGTGACGCCCAGGCAGTAGCACACGACGCTGTTCGCCGCAGCGCCGCGCCCCTGACAGAGAATGCCGCGTCGGCGCGCATCCTGCACGATGTCATGCACGGTGAGGAAGTACGGGGCATAGTGCAGTTCATCGATCAGTTGAAGTTCACGCAACAGTTGTTCGTGCACATCAGATGGAACGCCCTGTGGGTAGCGCTCGCGTGCCCCCTGCTCCGCCAGACGCTGCAGGCGGACCTGTGACGGTTCGCCGCAGCTGCACTCGCGTGGATAGGCGTAGCGCAGTTCTGCCAAGCTGAATCCACGGCAGCGATCCGCAATGGCGCGTGCATGCGTGAGCGCGTGTGGAAGGTCACGCCAGCGTTCGTGCAGAACCGACGGAGAACGCAGGTGACGCTCGGCATTCGGCAGGGATTCAAGCCCGATGCCTGCAACAGTCGTCCCGAGGCGGATGGCGGTCAGTACTTCATGCAGCGGACGGCGCCTCGGCACATGGAAGCGAATGCCCTGTGTGGCGACCACTGGAATGCCGCATGCCTGCGCGAGGGACACGCATATGCGAAGCCGCGTGTGCTCTTCCGCTTCGCCTGCGCGCAGCACGGCGAGCGAGACACGCCCGTGCGCGCGCGCCGCGATGCCGCGCACGACCTCGAGGGTGGATTGCGAAAGCAGCGTCAGATCCTGCGGTGGAAGGATGATCAGTTCAAGCCCCGCTGCATGCTCAAGGAAATCATGCAGCGACAGATGCCAGTCGGTGCGCCGAACAACGCCAGCCTCATCGCCGCATTCATGTCGCCGCCCTGCCGTGATGGCGCGGCAGAGTCCGGCGTAGGAAGCACGGTCTGTGGCGAACGCAGCGATCTCGATCGTGTGCTCCTCCGCAGCGCCGCCTGTGCGGCGGTGCACAGGCGGTGCACCCGTCCAGAGCGTGAGGCGCGCACCGATGCAGAGCCCGATGCCGTGTGCACGCGCAGCCACATGCGCGCGGACCGCACCGGCAAGTGTGCAGCGGTCGGCGATGGCAATCGACTCGTACCCGAGTTCCGAAGCGGATGCGACCAACTCTTCGGGGTGACTTGCCCCTTCGAGGAACGAGAAGTTGCTCATCACATCCAGTTCGGCGTGCGTTGCAGACATGCGTTCAACTCCAACTGCCGAGCACCATCCAGCCATCGCTCGTCCTGCGCAGCCACAGCCAGAGTCCATCGGCGCACTGCGCACGCCAGAAATCGCCACCCTCGGCGGGTGCCATTGCACCGACCGCGGTCCACGGCGGTGCGATGCGTTCGGGTCCATGCCACGAAAGCACCGTGCGGCATTCGCCACGCCAACGCACCGACCCGCCACTCCCCACTTCCACGCTCGCCATTTCAGCGCGTGGAAGCAGCAGCGATGGTCGCCATGCCTGCACGACACGCACACGCACCGCCTGCGCCGTGGCGCGCAGATCGAAGCCATGCCGAAGGACGGGAAGCCATCGCGAGGCACGCCCCGGCCGATGATCCTCCACCAGTCCACAGCGCATGACGGCGCCGTCACCAAGGCGTGCACACAGCGTGTCGATCCATTCGCCGAGCGCTTCCTGCCGCATCATGCGTCCCATCCGAAGCGCCGCGAGCCGCAGCCGCTCGACGCCAAGCCCCGCTTTCATCCGCTCAAGCGACGGCGCGAGCATGCCCATCATGTGACGCGCATTCGCACTCGGCGCGCCGAACACCAGCCGCCGCGTCCATCGTGGCGCATCCGCGCAGTCGGCCACTAGCTCGATCTCCCGCGCACCGCGTTCAAGTGCATGCAGTTGAACGCACAGTTCGCCGATGAGTTCCTGCGTCGCGAATTGCAGGGCATCGAGTGCCGCGACCGGACCATCGAAGATCCGCTCGACCGCAGGAAGCGGGCGTGGGCGGAGTGGTGCGATGTGCTGTTCCGTGCGCCCGAATGCCTGATCGAGACGCAGCAGCGTCGGCGCGCCGAAGCGCGATGCGATGCTTGCACGGGTGCAGCGCAGCAGATCGCCAACGCGGCGGATGTTGACCTCATGCATCCGCTCGATGACCTTGCGATCGAGCCGTAAGCAGCGCACGGGGCATGCATCGATGGTCCGCGCGGCATGCGGTGCATGGCGCGCGGTGGCAAGCGCAACGGCTGCCGCCGCATTCGGTGCGCACGCCGTGCGTGCAGTGAACCCACGCGCGTGCATCGCGCGGCGCACCTGCAGTTCCAGCGCCGGTTCGGATGGATGAATCCGCTCGCAGCCCGTGATGTCGATGAGCACCACCGGAATCCCTGCACTCGGCTCGAGCATCGTGATGGGCGAATAGCGTTGGCACCAGACCGCACAGGCACGAAGCATCGATGCATCGCGTTCGGGCATGTGCGGCAGTTCCGTCCGAGGACCGCTGCAGATGGCGCGCGCCTGCAGGAGCGACATGCCGCGCATCACGCCAAGCGACGCCGCATGCCTGCAGCAGTCGTGCACGGTGCGCACGCCATGCGACTCGGTCACGACCAGCACTGCCGCGTCGGGAGAAATCGCAGCGCCCTGCCGCCGCGCAGTGCGACGCGCACACTCCGCAGTCCAGCGCGGGAACGCCACCGCCAGCATGCGCCGCCGCGGAGCAGTCATGGCGTGTTGGGCGATCATGGTTGCGGCCGCCGATTCCCGCGCAAATCCCCGCGCACATCATGGCGCACATCATGGCGCATGTCGACGCATGCATTCGAAGCATCACTGCGATCCGATGCGCCGCTCCAAGACCATGTTGCTTCGATTCGGTGCGTGCACTGTCCGACCGCATGCGCCAGCGCCCCGCGCGCGCGCAGCAGTTCCGCTTGCCAGACGGGCACTTCGCCGCGTTCATCCAAAGCAGCATCTTGCGTCGTCGGCGGCGCAGGTGCCACGGCCCAGCGCGTCGCAGCTGCGCTTGGGCAGAGGCGTTCATGCCATGGACGAACCGCCATGGCAAGCACTGCAGGGCGTCCGTCACCGCGGGCAGCCGCCAACTGCAGTCGACGACTGGCAACCATTGCACATCCGCTGCCATCGAACACCACCGCACAGATGCCATCGCATCCGAGCGACTGCTGGACCGCCCAGATGCGTTCATCGCAGGAACTCGACGCGCCTGGATCGACGAAGAGTGAACGCTCGAGCAGTTGGCGAGAGCCATCACTTCGAACGCATGCACGCGGGACGGGCCATGCGTGCCGCCCGATCCACGCCACGCGCCCATCCGATGCCGATGCAAGCATCCGCCAACAGAGCGCGATCATCACGCCATGCGGAACGGTCCATGTGGCATGGCGCGTCGACTCGCGCCACATCCACTCATGCACCACGCCAAGTTCCAGGGGGAGTTCATCGGATGCGCCGTCGCTGCGCCGATCATGCGAGTCCTTACCCGCGGTGCATCGCAGCGCAGGAAGCGATGCCGATGACGACTGCACCAGAAGTGCTGCACGCTGCCGAATCTCGTCTGGAATGCCAGCCATGACCGATACCGTTTGGTATCTGTTAGGGTATGGGCGAAGACGGATCGGTCAAGCCGAAGCCGAACGTTTGGCTCGCATCCCCCCCATCAGACGCGCGATTCAATCTTGCCGCAGAAGGTCCCCGCGAACGCTCGCGACATCGGGGCAGCCCGCAAGCGCCATCGCTCGGTCCAGTTCATCGCGCAGGATCTCAAAGCAGCGCGAAACGCCCGCCGCGCCGCCACAGGAGAGCCCCCAGAGAACGGGACGCCCCACTTGCACAGCGGTGGCGCCAAGCGCGAGTGCCCGCAGCACATCGATGCCGCGGCGAACGCCCCCGTCCACGAACACAGGGACGCGACCAGCGACCGCACGGACCACGCCCGGCAGCGCACGCGCCGTGGCAGGTGCGCCATCAAGCTGCCGTCCGCCGTGATTGCTGACAATCACGCCGCGCGCGCCCGCGTCGATCGCACGCTGTGCATCATCAGCGCGGCAGATGCCCTTGGCAAACACCGGCAACGAGGTGAGCCCACACGCCCACTCCAGATCCTTCCACGTCACCGATGGCGAGATGGTCCAGCCAAGCACCTGCGAAATGCCCACGCCCGACGCCGCAGCGCCTCCCCCAGTGCCGCGCAGGTTGACGACATCCATTCCAGGTGGAATGTGAAACCCACTCGCAAGTTCGCGGTGGCGAAGTCCCCACACGGGCGTATCAACCGTCAGTTGGAATCCAACGATGCCTGCTGCCTCCGCGCGCGCGATCAGGTCGCGCCCAAGCGCTCGGTCCTGTCCGAGGTACACCTGCATCAGCAGCGGACACGGCGCGGCAGCTGCAATCGCCTCGATCGAAGTTGACGCAAGCGAACTGATCACCATGGGAACGCCCGCCGCTGCACAGCCTTGCGCGGTCGCGCATTCACCATCGGCATGCGCAAGCTTGTGGAGCGCCGTTGGTGCGGCCAGGATCGGCATCTTGCATGGGCGGCCGAACAGCGTGCACGCAGTCGAGCGATTCGACACATCCACCAGCACCTTGTGCCAGACATCGATCTCTGCCCAAGCGCTTCGATTCCTTCCAAGCGTGCACTCATCGCCCGCACCACCCACGAAGTACGCGTGCGCCATCTCGCTCAGCCGCGTGCTGGCAACCGCCTCCATCTCGTCGAGCGTCGAGAAACGCCGTAGATCATCGGAAGTGTCGTTCGGCCGCGGCCGACTCGACTGGATGTGTGTCTCAGCAGAACCCATGGCGCGAGCATAACGGTCAGTGTGTTGTGCGGCGCTGTCGCGCGGCCAGTGACTCCCGCAGGACGACGAGACATGCAGCGGGAATCCACAGGACCATCCACGGCAGCGCAGATTGCCATGCAGCGGGTGCGGGCTGAACTCGAATCGCAACTGTGTGCGTTGGCCAGTCAGGTCGGTCGCACTTCAGGGTCACCGTCCACTCACCAGCAAACGGCAGCGTGGTGTTGCATGTGTGCATCACACTGCCCTCACTTGCAGGGTCGAAGTTCCCCTCCTGCCACGCACCGCCGTCACCTTCAAGTCGAAGCGCGAACCGCATCGAAGTGGGAGCAGTCGCAGGAGCAGTCGTCGGAGCAGGCGTGTGAAGCAGCGTCCACTCCGCAGGCCCTGCGGTTGGCGGCGCAGGGTTCACCCAGAGGACGAAATGCCCACCACCCCACGCACCGCGGTCCACCACCGCGCCGCCATCCGCCGCAGCGTGATGGATCAGCGCGGCATCGACGGCGCACAGCAGCGGCAACAGCAACACATGCACTCGCATCACAGCGCCGTCCCCCGCATCTGCATCGGCTGAAGGACAATCCAAGTGCCCCAAGCCCACAATCCCACCGCCAACGCCCACCATGGCAGGCTCGCACGCACGGGGCGAGCCTCGTTTCGCTCAACACGCTGACGCCATGCGATCCACCCGCTGCACAGCAGCCCAGCCTGCAGCAACAGCAGCTCCATCGGCAGCAGCCATGCGGGCGTTGGAACGCAGCACGACTGCGCCCACTCTGGCTGACCGAACCAGTTCACGCCAAGGTCGAGCATCGCGCGCTGAAATGCGGGCAGTGCAGTTTGTGCGCTTGTCGCGAGATGGAAGGTCCAGTGCACACACCACATCGTCGCGCCGATCGGGACCAACGCATGTGCGCCAAGGCAGAAGTTCCCAAGCCAACCGCCGCCGCCCAGTCGTGCGCTCGCAACCGATGCGATCAGCGCAGCACACATCGGCAACACACACACACCGATGAATGCCAGCGCCGCCTCGATGAGCGTCGGCGTTCCAAGCCCCAAGCGGGCGCTCATCGAATCCGCGAGATCGAGCCATGGACCAGTCATCGCTGCAGCATTCGTGAACGCTCCAAAGGCAAGGACGAGCATCAGCAGCGACAGGTCGATGCGTCCATCCGTTCGCCCAATCGACGAACCCCATGCGGGTGATGCGAGGGAATCGCGCACTCGAATGGGCTGCAGCGCGACATTCCCATGGGGGCACGCATCAACGCAGTCGAGGCAGAATGTGCAGTCGAGATTGCCGCGCTTTGCTGGCTGGAACAGCTCAAGTTCGCAGCCCGGCACCGCCACGCGCAGCGGCACCAAGCCTCCGCGCGGTTCCGCACCGCGAATGCACTCCTGCGTTTCACATCGTCGGCACATCGAAGCATCGCGCACCGACACGCCGAGCGGCGAGATCGCCGACTGGACCATCTGGAACTGCCCGATCGGGCAGATGGACTTGCAGAACACGGCTCCCCGAAACAGGCCGTCCACCAACAGCGCAGCGACGAAGAACCCCAGCATCACCCAAGCCGTACCCGCGGGCGTAGCCCAGAGGTCGAACGCCTCGTACACCACGAGCCAGGCAACCACCAGCGCCACCGCGATCCACTTCCCTGCGAGTGCGCGCGGCCAGCGCAGTCGCGGCACCCACACACGGCGGAGCACATTGCGCGCCGCCACGAGCGGACATGTCATGCACAGCACATTGCCGCCCACGAGCAGTGCGAGCACGGCGATGCCACGCCAATGCGTCCAAGGGATCGTGCCTGCCAAGTTCGCTGGTGCATCCTGCGGGCCGAACCATCCGTCCACCATCACGGCGATTGCTGCTGCGAAGGCTGTCCAGCGCAGCGCGCCGCGCGCGCGGCGGCTTCGAAGGATGCTTCCAATCACGGGTGTTCGCAGCAGGTCAAACGCCCGTTGACGCGGCGCAGCACGCCGCCTCACCACCAGCGGCTCCGCTGGATCGCCCTGCAAAGCGCGGCGGAGGAACAGGAGCGCCGTGGGCAGCATGATCAATTGCGTGCCGGTCCACATGATCGCTCCCGCAAGCTGCTGATCACGAAGTGCCGACCAGTTGAACGCCGCCGCCGTCGGCTCGTACACGGGATAGAGCACTCGCTCCGAGAAAGTCAGGATGGCTGCAAACACCGTGTTCTGCAAGTCCGCCGCCAACAGGTAACCGACGAACGCGGCGCTTGGCCACACACGACGCGATGGCCACGGCGCAATCAGCGGATACCAGAACAGCACCGATGCAGCGATGAACGACGCGTGTTCCATCCTGTGAATCCACTCCCGCTCAAGTGAAGCCTGATAGAGCGCCGGCATGTGCCATGCCGCTGTTGCGATCAGGAGTGCGGTCCACCCCGTGAACGGGTGAACGAGCGCTCGCATCACGCGCCGACAGGACGGACTGGCAAGGAATGGTCCAAGCGCGTCACGCCGAACGCGACTTGGCAGGCCGCGCAGCACCACCATGCCGGCGGAACCAAGGAGCAGCAGCGGCACGGCCACCATCATGAGGAGCCAGTGCTGAAGCATGTGAAACGACAGCAGCAGGTGACCGAGCGAATCGATCGGCGATGCGGGCGCTGCGAACAGCACCACCAACCCAGCCGCGAAGCACCATGGCCGCCAGACTGGAAAGCCGCGACGCCCGATCAGCCCCCGCAGCCCACGCATGTAGGCCAGTGCCAACACGCCCATCGGCACAACGAGCCATGGATCAAGGTTCCAGCGCACGGCGCCCGCGAGCGCGTTCACCGCGTCCCAGCCGCAACGGGCGTCGTCACTTCGCCTGGCATCGACCGCACTGGAAGCGGCAACTGCGCTCCAGGAATCATCGCGGGCGCCTCGAAATCAGGTCTGAGCGTGGTGAGGAACGACACCAGGGCGGTCATCTGTGCACTGTCGAGATTGCGGCCGAACGCTGGCATGTTTCCATCACCCTGCTGGATCTGCCGCATCAATTGGTCAGGCGTCATGCGGGTCGCGATGGCATCGAGGGCAGGACCGCGTTCACCGCCAAGCCCATCGAGCGAGTGGCAGTTTCGGCACTGCGCAAATTGAAACACATTCGCGCCTTGAACCTGCAGCGGCGTTCTCCCATCGATGAAGTGTCCAGGCGTTGGCAGCGCAGACCAACCGTCCATCACGGGCGACCATGGACTGGTCTTGCCTTCCCATGTGAGCGCTGCAATCGCCATCACGGCAAGCGACGCGATCAGCACCATGCCTGGGCGCCTGCTCGGCGCGCGTTCGCCGGCGTTCGAGAGGAACGGCACTGCAACCAGCACCAGCACTCCAACGAGCGGTGCAACCAACATGACGGCCGTTTCCGATGCCGGCGGAAGGAGGCTCACTGCGCCGAAGATCCACAGGAACGGATAGTCAGGGCGCGGATTCGTGTCGATCAGCGTCGGATCAGGCTGACCGCCCGGGCCGAACGGTCCATACACGGCTGCGAGCACCACAAGCAGCACGAGGCACGCGCCGCAGAACACCATGTCGCGTTGCGCCGCGTCTGGATAGAAGGGAACGCCGTCCTTCTCCATGCGCTTCTCGTAGCGCTCGCGGTAGGTCGCCGGTTCGACTGTTTCCCCTGGCTTTGGCATCTCACTGATGCCGTTCTTCATGATGAGCGCAAGATGCAAACCGACCAAGCCGATCGCCGCGCCCGGCAGCACGAACACATGCAGCGCAAAAAAACGGCTCAGCGTTTCACCGCCGATGATCGGTCCGCCGAGCAGCAGTCCGCGAACCTGATTGCCAAAGACTGGAATGCGGTCAGCGATCGATGCGCCGATGCCCAGTCCCCAATATGCATCCTGATCCCAGCGCATCACTTGCCCCGTGAACGCCAACGCAAGCACGGTGAACAGCAGGAACACGCCCGTCACCCAATTCAGCTCGCGCGGGAACTTGTACGAGGCGTGCAGGAAGACCTGCAACATGTGGATCGCCATCATCACGACCATCGCGTTGCTCGACCAGCCGTGCAGCGCGCGCAGCATCCATCCAAACGGCACCTGTTCATCGATGTAGCGGAGACTCTCCCACGCCTCCGCTGCGCTTGGCGCGTACAGCGTCGCGAGGCACACGCCCGTCACGATCTGGATCGTGAAGAACATCAGCGTGGCGCTGCCGAAGACATACCACCACTTCGCGTTGCGCGGCACATGATGCGTAAGCAGCGGTGCGATGAAGGCGATCGCGCCGGTGCGCGCCTCGACCCAATCGACTGCCGCGCCGATCAGCCGCGACGGACTCGTCTGGTTCATGTGGACTGCTCCAGTCCAGGAAGGTGCCCCGCTTCGATGAGCAGGTTGCCTCCGTCGATCTTCCATGGATATTCAAAGAGCCCGCGCGGCGGCGGTCCCGCTGCACGCGAACCGTCCTCGTAGTACGCGCCGCCGTGACACGGGCACATGAAGAGTCGCGACTGCGCAAACCACCGAACTGGGCAGCCAAGATGCGCACAGTTCACGGCAAACACCTGGAACTTCCCAGGGCTGATGCAGCGAACCCAGCAGGCAGTCTTTGCTGCGTCGCCATCGGTCGGTTGTCGGATCGGGTTGAGGAAGGTTGCGAAGCGCGTTTGCCCAGCCGGAAACGCATCGGCACTTCCAAGCGAGACCCATGCGCTCGCCTGTCGCCGCGCCGGCGCAAGCAGTGTTCCAAGGATCGGCACGGCAGCAATGGCTCCACCAACCCCAAGCAGCGCAGCACCGAATCGGAACATGAATCCGCGGCGCGCATCACCGTTCACACGGCTCCCCGTCCCCTTCCCAGCGCAGCCGCAGTTCACGCAGGGCTTGGCGCCGCTTGCATTCGGGGCAGCATTTCCGTCGCGCGTTTCGGATGGGTCGCTCATGGCTTCAACTCCGATGCACTGCGCGGACGCAGTGAAGAAAGATAGGCAACCACATCCGCGACTTCCGCGGAAGCCAGCCCGCTCGGTCGATTAGGCATGGGCATGTTCCATGCGGGACTGCCAAGCGCTGCACGCCCAGCAACCACAGCGGTCCACAGTCCCTGATCCGAAATGAGCCGCAGGTACATCGGATCGGTCACGCTGCCAGCGCTGCCGCCGCTGCCGGCGCTGCCGTGGCAACTTGCGCAAGCGGTTTCGAACACCGACTTTCCTCGGTCCGCGCTCCCCGCCTGCACGGTCCCAGAGATCGCCGTTGACGGCTTCAAGCCGCCACCCCACAACGCTCGCATTCCACTCGCGAGCGCGTTCGCCTGCGATGGCGTGAACGGTCCGCCCGCCGCTGGACCGAACGCTGGCATCAGAACGCCCTGCCCCTCGAGCACAGCACGAACCACCTGCGCATCGGTTGCCGCGCGCCAGTATTCGGAATCCATCAGCGGAACCGCGGACCCCTCCTTCCCTTGCGCATGGCAGCCACGGCAACTGGTGTTGAACACCTGCGTCGTCCACTCGGCTGTCCCTTCTGCAGCGACCGCTTCCACCGCGGGACGACCTGGCAATCGGTCGCACGCGGCCGTCGACAGAACGCTCGCGCCGCACATCACGACAGCACACACGATGAAGCCGACACGCAACACGCTCATGCAACACCCCCAGCGCCACCCCCGCGCTCAATACCGAGCCGCTGCGCCAACGAGCGTCCGCGCATCGCAGGCACTCGAGCGCGTGTGCTGGTCCAACCGCCGCACACGACTCCAAAGGCAACTTGGCTCGCGATGAACCAGGGCCATGAGATGTATTGCTGAAGCGCAGGATTGACGGTTGCAATCGTGGCCCACACAACGCCGCTCATGATCACTGGTATCACGATGGCGCCCGCAAGAAGCGGGCGGTTCGCAGCGATGGGAAGTGCAGTTGTGTAGAGCGCGCCGACCGCAATCGACAGCAGCAGGTGGATGACTACGGCAACCCCGAACCATCCTGCATGGAACGCCCGCAGCGTCTCGAGATCACTTCCCTCCACGCCTGGAATCAGCACGCCCACGAGCAGGTTGATCGGCATCCACACACTGCCGTGCGTCACGACCCCCCATGCACACGCCACCACGGCCATGGCAACGCCACCGAACAATCCGCCACGGATACCAACACCCATCGAATGCACCTCGGCTGGGTACGCGACTCGTTCACGGTTGTCCCGCCGCGGCACGCGGTAGTCCGCATCGGGCGCGGCATTCGCACTCGAAGGAATCGCCTCGAGCCGCTCCGATGGGAACACACTTCGGAACCACACCACCAGTCCAACCAACAGGATCACCGCACCACAGGCCAACACCCAGAAGTTGGTGACGAGCGCAGCGGCAAGCAGTGTCACGCCGGCAGCGGTGACAAGCGGACCTGAGGTCGGCTCTGGAATCGCCGTCGAATACGGCAACTGATCGGGGGCACCACTCACTGACTCGCCCGTGCCGCGCTTGGATGCATGATCAACCATGGTGTCCCTCAGCGTCCGATCACGTAAACGGTCATGAAGACAACCACCCACACCGCGTCGACGAAATGCCAGTACCAACTGACCATGTCGACCGCGTTCACATGGGACTGTCGCACGCGTCCACCGATCCCAAGCAGCAGGATGCCTGACAGCAGCACGAGCCCGACGACCACGTGCAGCAGATGCAGTCCAACGAGCGAGTAAAAGGTCGTCCCAAACAGGTTGGTCGAGATGAAGAGTCGGTCCTCCGTCATCAACGCACTCCACTCGCGCGCGGTGCCGGCGACGAAGAACCCACCGAGCAGCACCGTGCAGAGCAGCCATCCAAGGAACGCCCCGTGCTTCGCGCGCTCAAGTGAACGGACGGCGAGGACGACGGTCCATGAACTCGACAGCAGCGCGACTGAGTTGATGATCACGGGAGGCAGATCAAGCACATCCGCCGGCTGCGGACCGTTCGAACTCTTGCCGATGAAAAACAGGTACGCGACCACGAATGTCAGGAAGATGCAACTCTCCACCACGATGAGACAGACGATGCCGACCTTTGCACGGTCGGGACGCCACACCTGCGGAAGCGGTGCAACCAGTTGCGTCATCCGTGTGCCTCCGGTGATGGATCGGGATCATGCGGGTTCGCAACATCCCACAGCGGACGCGCGGATCCAACGGTCGGAATGCGGTCGAAGTTCCAGTCGGGCGGCGGACTGCTCGTGGCCCACTCCAGGGTCCAAGCGTTCCACGGGTTGTTGCCCGCGGGCTTGCCGCGCAGCAGCGAATGCACCACATTCCAAAGGAAGAGCAGCAGCGCTGCGGCTTGCAGTGCAACTCCAGCAGTTGACAGCAGGTTCCACAGATCCAATCCGCGGTCGGGTTGGAAGGTGTAGATGCGCCGCGGCATTCCGAGGATGCCTGACACATGCATCGGCAGGAAGGTGAGGTTGAAGCCGAGGAACAGGATCCAGAAGAACCAGCGCCCGAGCCGTTCGCTCAGCATGCGGCCGGTTGCCTTGGGGAACCAATAGAAGATCGCGCCGAAGATGCCGAAGACCGTTCCGCCGAAAAGCACATAGTGAAAGTGCGCGACGACGAAGTAGCTGTCGGACAACTGCCAATCGAACGGCACCACCGCAAGCATGATGCCCGTCAACCCTCCGAAGGTGAACATCGCAAGGAACCCGGTGGCGAACAGCATGGGAGTCGCGAACTCGATGCGTCCACCGATCATCGTGCCGAGCCAGGTGAAGATCTTGATCCCAGTCGGCACGGCAATGAGGAAGGTGGACGCCGCGAAGAATGAGTTCATCTCCGGCGAGAGTCCGAGCGCGAACATGTGATGCGCCCACACCCCGAGCGAGATGAACCCGATTGCAACGGTCGCGGCCACCATCAGCGAGTAACCGAAGACGACCTTGCGGCTGAACACGGGCACGATCTCATTGAGGAACCCGAACGCAGGCAGCACCAAGATGTACACCTCGGGGTGCCCGAAGAACCAGAAGAGATGCTGCCAGAGCACCGCAGATCCACCCTGTTCCGTGTCGAAGAAGTGCGCCCCGAACGAACGATCGAGGAGCAGCATCGCCTGAGCGCCCGTGAGCACGGGCACGGCGATCAGCACGAGCACGCTGGTCACCAGCATCATCCATGGGAAGAGCGGCATGCGCAGCAGGGTCATTCCTGGGCATCGCATCACGAGAATCGTGGCAATCAGGTTGATCGCGGTCGTGATGCTTCCGAACCCGCTCACCATGATGCCGAGAATCCAGTAGTCCGTGGAGTTGCCGGGCGAATAGGTGCGCGAGGTCAGTGGTGCATAGGCAAACCACCCGACATCGGGCGCCGCGGACGTTCCGTACAGCCCTTGCGCGCCGATGTACGAGTAGTACAGCAGCAACGCTCCGAAGATGAAGAGCCACAACCCGAAGGCGTTCAGCCGCGGGAACGCCATGTCACGCGCACCGATCATCAGCGGCACGAGGTAGTTCGCCATGCCGAGGAGGATCGGCATGCCGACGAGGAACACCATGGTGGTGCCGTGCATGGTGAACAGCTGATTGAATGTGGTTGGGTCGATCAGTTGCGATCCTGCACGCGCCAACTGTGCGCGCATCGCCGCTGCTTCGAGCCCTGCGACGAGGAAGAACAGCAGTCCGAACCCCACATACATCATCCCGAGCCGCTTGTGATCGACGGACACCACCCACGAGTGCACGCGAGCACCCAGCGTCAGGGAGCTTGGAAGTGGTTCGGCATGTCCGGCGATTGCCATGTCGTGTCTCGCGTTCTCTCAGTCCGATTCGGTTCAGTTCAGCGAAGAAAGGTAATCCACCAACGCATCGAGTTCAGGATCGGTCAACTGCAGGCTTGGCATGTTGCAGCCTGGCTTCAACTGCTGCGGATCGACAAGCCAGGCGCGAAGGGTGTCGCGGTTGAGCGGTGCCATGCCAGCCGCGATCGTTTCTCGGCTCATGAGGTGGGTGAGATTGGGTCCGAACGCTCCCGAACTCGAGCCGTCGATTGCATGGCAATTCATGCACGCCAAACGCAGGAAAATGGAATGGCCCGCAGCGAACGATGCTGGGTCCCGCGCGGGCGCGGCTTGCGCCGTTCGCCACGACTCGAACTGAGCATCATCGACGGCCCGCACCCGCAACAGCATGTTGGCGTGCTGCGTTCCGCAGTACTCCGCACATTGCCCGAGGAATGTTCCTGGCTGTTCCGCCTCGAACCAGGTGTTGCTGAATCGGCCGGGCACGAGATCAGTCTTTCCGTTGAGCGCTGGGACCCACCAGGAGTGGATCACATCCGCAGATGCAAGCCGCAGCCACACGGGGCGCCCCACAGGCACCACGAGTTCGTTTGCCGTCACGACTGGCGGACCGCCGTCCTCATCTGCAATGCGGTACTCCCACCACCACTGGTGCCCAATGACATCGACGGTCAGCGCGCCTGCTGGCGGTTCGGTGCGCTGCACATCCTTGATCGTGCGGACGGTCGCGAGCGCAAGCACGAACACGATGACCAGCGGGATGACCGTCCAGGCCAGTTCAATGGGGTTGCTTCCGAACACCTGGACTGGCTCGCCGCGATCGCCCGCGCGGCGACGGTAACGGATGATCGCCCACAGGAGCGCTCCCTCCACCACGATGAAGATCGCTGCGCACACGCCGACGACGAGCGCCGCAAGCGAGTGAATCTCCCGCGCAGGCGGGCTGATCGGCGACAGGATGCTGGTGCTTTGCAGCGGCTCGCCACCCATGGGCGTGCAAATCGGAGCCACATCCACCGCGAATGAAGGCGCAGTCAGGACTGCCAACATGGTCACCGAACACACGACGCTCGCGCGATTGAATCTCATGAAACGACGCGCCATGGTTAGCACGAAAGGTTACAGGGGCTCGGCAACTCTGGATGAACCGAACAGCAGCGGCAACGCGGCTGCTATCCTGCGCAGCCCTCCCACGCCGGCGTGGCGGAACTGGCAGACGCGATGGACTCAAAATCCATTGGGGCTCACACCTCGTGCAGGTTCGATTCCTGTCGCCGGTACTTGACAAGCGCACGGATGCGCAGCAGCGACAGCGCGATCGGTTCAGCCTTCACCCATCGCACCGCGCGAGTAGTTCGGTGACTCCTTCGTGATCTGGATGTCGTGAGGATGATTCTCCACGACGGTCGCCGCAGTGACCCGAACGAACCTCGCCTGTGTTCGCAGTTCTTCGAGCGTTGCGCAGCCGCAGTACCCCATGGCGCTTCGCAGCCCGCCGACCATCTGGTAGACGAAATCCGCCAGCGAGCCGCGGTACGGCACCCGCCCCTCGACACCCTCAGGCACGAACTTCCGTGAGTTCGCTTGGCTGTATCGGTCTGCGCTCCCCGCTGACATGGCTCCTTCGCTGCCCATCCCGCGATAGGCCTTGAAGCGTCGGTTGCTGTGCAGCACCAGTTCGCCGGGGCTCTCATCGAGCCCCGCAAAGAGCCCGCCCATCATCACGCTGCTCGCTCCCGCAGCGACGGCCTTGGCGATGTCGCCAGAGAGGCGGATGCCGCCGTCGGCGATCACTGGAATGCCAATCGGATCGGCAGCAGAAACCGCATTGAAGATCGCCGTCACCTGCGGAACCCCGACCCCAGTGACAACTCGCGTCGTGCAAATGGACCCAGGACCGATGCCAACCTTGATTGCATCGGCACCTGCATCGATCAATGCCTTCGCACCATCCGCCGTCGCGACATTGCCCGCGATCACTTCGACCGACCCGCGGCAACGCTTGAGCTCCCGAACCGTTTCAATCACATTGGCGCTGTGACCGTGTGCCGTATCCACCACGATCACGTCCACTTCGGCAGCAATCAGCGCCTCCGCTCGATCGAACTGACGAACGCCGATGGATGCACCGACGCGCAGCCGCCCGCGTTCATCGCGGCACGCGCGCGGGAAGCGCCGCGTGTTGTCGATGTCGCGCATCGTCACGAGCCCCGTCAGCCGCCCCTGTGCATCGACCAGCGGCAACTTCTCGACGCGCGCCTCGATCATGATCCGCTCCGCGTCCTCGAGCGTCGTCGCCGAACTGCCAGTCACCAGGTTGCGCGAAGTCATTGTCTGCGCGACCGTCGCCCCATCTGCGCGCGTCGCCATGAAGCGCATGTCGCGTCGCGTCAGGATTCCCACGAGCTTGCCGCGGCGTGATCCATCCTCGGTGACGGGAAATCCGCTCACCCCCTGCTCGCTCATCAGCGCCAGTGCCCGTCCAATGGACTCGGTCGGACTCAGCGTGACGGGATCGACGATGACCCCGTTCTCGCTGCGCTTGACCTTGGCGACTTCAGCCGCCTGCCGCTCGGGCGGCATGTTCTTGTGGATGATGCCGATGCCACCTTCTTGTGCAAGTGCGCGCGCAAGCGGCGCCTCGGTCACCGTATCCATCGGCGCTGACACGAACGGCAGGTGGATCGAGATTCGCCGCGTGAGGCGCGTGGATGTGTCGACTTGATCGGGGACAACACCGCTGTATCGCGGCAGCAAGAGGACATCATCGAAGGTGATGCCATCTTGGATGATCTTGTGCTCCATTGGGGGATGATCCCCGACTCGACGACGCGCGTCAAGGGTGAATCAGTGGATGCCATAGGCGGCAATCCTGCTACGCTGTTCCCTTCCCCTCCTTGGAAGCATCCAACTGTGAGCGTTTCGCGAAAAGAACTCATCACCCCTGTCCCGACCGATACCCGCGGAACCCAAGCGGGCGAGGGGCGCAAGGCGTGGAATTCCTGGCTTGCCGCGATCATCAAGGTGGAGGGCAGCGATCTCATCGTCAAAGCGGGGCTGCCGCCGCGCATCCGATTCCGCGGCGCGCTGAAGGACCTGACCTCCCCGCCCGTCACCGAGGACCTGATGTTCCAGGTCGCCAAGGACATCCTCGATCCGAATCAGCTTGACCACTTCCGCCGTCACGGGTCGATGGACTTTGCGTTCGACTTCGACCAAGGGCGACGATTCCGCGTGAACCTCTTCATGGCGCGCGGTCGACCAGCCGTTGCCGCGCGACTCATCACCAGCCGCATCAAGACCTTCGAGGAACTTGGGCTGCGAACGAGCCTCGGTGAAATCTCGATGGCTGCGCAAGGGCTCATCCTCTTTTCCGGCGTAACCGGATCGGGCAAGAGCACTTCGATCGCCGCGATGCTGCAGTACGTGAACGAACGCAAGAAGGTGCACATCGTCACCATCGAAGATCCGATTGAATACATCTTCACGGATGTGAAAGCCACGATCAACCAGCGCGAGATCGGCATCGACTGCACCAACTTCGACGATGCCCTGCGTGCGCTCGTGCGGGAGAACCCCGATATCTGCCTCGTGGGCGAGATGCGCGACTACGAAACCTTCGAGGCGGCCGTGCGCGCTGCGGAAACTGGGCACCTTGTCTTTGGAACGATCCATGCGTCGAGCGCATGGCAGACCTTTGGGCGCATCTACGACCTCTTCCCGGAAAGCGAACGAGACCAGATCCGCAAACTGCTCGCGTACAACCTTCGCGCGATCATCTACCAGAAGCTGTTGCCGACCTTGAAGCCCGAGATCGCGCGTGTGCCTGCCTTGGAGATCTTGTTGAATACCCCCATCGTGCAGAAGTACATCCTTGATGCGCGCGAAGGCGACCTGCTCGAGATCATCAAGGCTGGCAAGGACGAGGGCATGATCGACTACACATCGGCGCTGGTGGAACTCGTCGAGAGCGAGATGGTGCATCAGCGTGTGGCGATCGAATCCACGCCCCGACCGGAAGAACTCCAGATGCGCCTCAAGGGAATCACCTGACAGACGCTTCAAGCGTCCCGACCCAGCATCGAACGACAGATTCGCCGTGCAACCCTCTGTCCACTTCCTCATCTCCATCTACAAGCCGCTGCTCTTGTTTGCGGCAGCGGTGCCGTTTTCGCTCGTGATCTCGAGCGTGGTCGAGCAAGACGCCCGTCGGCGACGCTTCATGCCGGATGTCTGGGCTGGGATCAACCTCACGGTCCTTGTCCTTGGCATCGCGTGCGTGCTGTTGCTTCCTTGGTTCTGGCTTGGGTTCCCCCTGATGCTGCTGCTCTATTGTGGCGCGCTCTTTGGGTACTGGAAGTACCGCGACGCACGCCTGCCCCCGTCGGAGCACTTCGATCTGCTCGCGGGCAAGTGGGCAGCGGCAAGCGCGGCTCGGAAAGCGCGGAAGGCGCTCGGCGAAGTCACGGTCGTCTTTCAGGACGGCAAGGGCAAGCAATTGCAGCCGCCGTCGCGAGAAGACCCGCGGCTTCCCGTGCACCTCGCCGCAGAACAGATCGTCGTCCCATCGCTGCCTGCTCGCGCCTCGAGGGTTGAACTCGTGCCGGGTCCGCAGGGGCACACCGTGATTCGAGTCGTCGACACGATGCGCAGCAAGGTTTCGACGATCCCGTCTGCGGAATCAGAAAAGGTCATCGATTACCTGAAGGAGGCCGCGGGGCTCGACACCAAGGAGCGCCGACGCCGACAGGTCGCCACACTCGGCATGCGCGCAGGCGACAGCGTCCAAGTGTTCCGCATCACGAGCTGGGGTTCTACGGCCGGACAGACCCTGCGCATCGAGCATGACCGCGAAAGGCAGTTGACGAAGAAGCTCGATGAGATGGGCTTCCTGCCCGCACAGTTGCAAGCCATTCGTGAAGCGACCGACAAGATTGCGGGAGGCGTCGTCATTGTTGCGGTGCCGCCAAGCAACGGACTCACGACGCTCGGACTTGCTCTCGTGCAGCGCCACGATCCCTACACGATGGACATCAAGACCGTCGAAAAGTTTGTGGAACGCAAGTTGGAAGGCGTCACCCACAACGAATGGAGCATGGGCACGGATGGAGCGGACTACGCAACCACCGTGCAGTCGGTCGTTCGGCGCGGGCCGAATGTCTTGCTCGTCTCGGACCTTGCCGAGCAAGGTCTTGCACCTGTGCTTGTGAACCCAAACAGCGCGAACACGATTTTCTATGCGCTCATCCCAGCCGAGAGCGGCGCCGCTGCAGTCGCGCACTACCTCAAGGGCGCCAATGACAATGCCGCGGCAGCAAAGGCACTTCGAGCAGTGATTGCTGGGCGGGGCGTTCGCCTCCTTTGCAAGAAGTGCCGACAGCCATTCGAGGCGACTGCAGATCAAGCCAAGCGTCTGGGAGCCCCGGCGGGAAAGGTCCTCACGCTGTACAAGATGGGCGGACAGGTTCAGGTGAAGAATCAAGTCGTCCCTTGCCCAGAATGCCAAGGCAGCGGCTTTGTCGGGGTCAGCGGTGCTTACGAAGTCGTCCGCCCCGATGAACGAGCGGTCGAGTTGCTCACCGCGGGTGATGTCGTGAACGCGTACCAGCAGATGCGCCGAGCGCACCGCGCTCCCAGTGCGCAGGAAGCAGCGCTCTACAAGGTTCGAACGGGCGAAACGAGCCTCGATGAGGTTGCCCGCGCGTTCGCCCCGCGGGTCACACCTGCAAAGCCGAGTGCTCCATCGGCACCCGTGGCAGGGAAGCCCCAACCCGCGCGAACCACTGCCCAGAAGGGAGAGAAGTCGTGATCCTCAATGTGCTTGTCCTTGGCGCAATCGGCTTCATCGCCTATTGGTGGATCAGCCAAGGAGCATTGAGCGCGGTGCTGCACTGCCTCTGCGTGATTGTTGCTGGCGCGCTCGCATTCGCAGTGTGGGAACCAATTGTCGTGAACTTCCTGCTCGGTGGCGGCCCATTCGACAACTATGCCTGGGGGTGGACGCTCGGACTGGTCTTTGCCGTGCTTCTCCTGGTGCTTCGCATCGCAAGCGACAAGCTCGTTCCCTTCGACATCCCGCTGCAGAAGTATGCCAGCATGGCAATTGGCGCGGCGGCTGGCATCGTTTCGGGCGTCCTCACCGTTGGGATCGTCGTGATTGCCTGCGGCTTCATCCAGGGTCCCACCGACCTTCTGGAATTCACCGGTTACGCACGCGATGCAAAGAAGAGCGGACAGCCAGCACCCCAGAATCGACTGTGGGTGGACGCACCGAAACTCACCGAATCGTTCTTCGCAACCGTCTCACGCGGCGGACTCGCCCCCATGGGAAAGGGGTCGTTTGCCTCGAGCCAGCCCGACCTCGCTTCCATGGCTCTCAGTCTTCATAAGGACACTTACAAGAAGGGCGATGCGCGAACGACCATCCCGCCCGACTCGGTAACGGGGCTCGAGTTGGTGTTCGATCCTTCTGGTGGACCAAACGGCGCTGGGGCCTACGCGGTGAAGTTCACCGTCGACACCAAGGCGTTTGATCAGGGGCAGTTCATTCTTTCGTCGGCGCAAGCCCGATTGGCCGACATGTCCTCCCGCCCGAAGGTGATGCACCCGAGTCGGTTCAATCAGCCGCTTGAGGACGGCTCGACCCGCACCTACTCGTTCGAGGATCCGGGAAACTACGCCACGACACCCCCCGCTCAACAGTCGGGGACCTTTGTGCTGCTGTTCGATCCTCCCGCGGGTGCAGTGCCTCGAGAGATGAACTTCTTCCTGAAGGGGCTTCGTTTCACGCTGCCTGTTGTGAATGAAGCTGGCGGCGTCGCACGCCTCACTGGAAGCCAAACTGATGTGGCGACCCACGCGATCGATGCGGTCAAGGAGGGCGGTGGATTCGTGTTTGATGCGCAGGACCTCGTCGCGGTCATCAACACTCTCCGACCCGTCTCACTCAGCACCAATGATGTGAAGTCGCTGCAGTACAAGACCACTGATAACGGCAACTTCATCTCTGGCGGCACGAGCACCTTTCCCAAGGGTGCTGCAGTCGCGATCTCGCGGTCGCTTGTGGTCAAAGGATTCCTGTGTCAGCCAGGCACCACGATCGTGATGGTTGATGTGTCGCGAAGGCCAGACGGCATGGACATCTGGGGTGACCGCAATCCCAAGGTGAAGGATGCGGCGGATGGTTCGCCCCTCGAACTGGTTGATTCCAAGGGGAAGGGCTATCGGCCCGTTGGATTCGTTTGGGAACGCCAGCAGGATGTGGAAATCACCTTTGAACCCTCGAAACCGATCCCGAATGTGGGTTCCCTTCCGCCGCAACCCACATCTGGCGAGAACACCCTTCGCCTCATCTTTATCGTGCCGGTTGGCTCTGAAATCCGTGGTTTGCGGGTGGGAAAGATCCCAGTTGCTCGGTGCAGCCTCAAGGCGGGAGAGGCGCGAGCGGACTATTGAGGACGCATCTGAGTAGGCATCTGAGTATGCATCGGCTTCGCACCACAAAGCGGGGCTTTGGGGGCTAAGGGGGCTCCGCCGAGACCCAGTCCCGCAGCTAGGTCGGTTCACGGATTTGCTCAGAAATCGTTTGCCTGACTTGCCCAGCCCTGTTTCCTCGTTAGGTTATTGTCAGTTTGGGGGCGTGTGCCCCTACTGCGGGTTGTTCGTCGGCGTGTCGAATGCATGATGCTGAAGCAGTCGATCGAATTCCCAAACGGCCGTTTCAAAGTGGGTTCTTGAGAACTTCCTAATCACTGGAGAAAGATCAATGTTGAACAATCGAACTTTGTGGGTGGTAGCTGGATCGCTGGCGACATGTACCGCTGCAATCGCAAGTGCCCAAGGTGGCGCTTCGTGCGCGCAAGCCGTTGCTGCAATCGTCGGCGACAATGCCTACAACAATGCCGGAGCCACCGTGGACGTCGACTACGCGGGGTTGTGCGACATGGGCCAGTTCGGCACGGATACCAACTTCAACGCGGTTTGGTTTGTTTGGACTGCAACCGCAACTGATGTTTTCACGCTCTCAACCTGCAATACGGCTGGAGGAATCGACACACGACTGTCGGTCCAGACGGGCTGCACCGCGGACACAGTGATCGCGTGCAACGACGATGGAGCGGGCTGTGCGAACTTTTCGAGCAAATTGACATTCTCGGCATCCCAAGGCACTGCGTACTACATCGCCGTCGGCGTGTACAGCGCGACGACGGTTGGCGGACCTGGAACGATGGCCCTGACCCAGGGTGGCGGTGGCGGTGGCGGCGGCGGCGGCGGAGACTGCTGCGTCGCCAACCCCGGCACCACATGCTGTTCTGATCAGACCTGCTGCGATACGGTGTGTGCGGTTGATCCGTACTGCTGCGCGACAGAGTGGGATCAGTTCTGCGCCGACGCAGCCGCGACCCTCTGCCCAGCCTGCGCCGGTGGCGGCGGTGGTGGCGGATGCGGCTCAGGCGGCGACTGCTGCGTGGCAAATCCAGGTACGACTGGCTGCGCCGACCAGACCTGCTGTGAGACCGTGTGCGCCGCAGACCCGTACTGCTGCGCGACTGAGTGGGATCAGATTTGCGCCAACCAGGCTGCGACTTTGTGCGAGGCGTGCGGCGGCGGCAGCTGCGACATCCCTGCGGGTTCACAAGTCGAGCAAGAAGCCTGCGGTGACGACAGCAACGGCGGTTGCAACGGTGGCGGCGCGAACGAGCCACTGAATTCGCTCAACGGCTCCGTCTCCGGCACTTTCTGGGCGAGCACCTCGCTGCGCGACACGGACTGGTACACATTCTCTGTCGCAAGCGGTACGGAGTTGACGCTGAGTCTCTTCAGCAACCTCCCGTCGTTCTGCGCGATCGTCGAGAATCCAGGCTGCACCATCGTGGGCTCCGTCAGCACGGGTAACTGCCCAAGCACGCTGACCGCGTGCCTCGGGCCTGGCGACTATTACGTGGTGTGCCTCCCAAGCCAGTTTGCCGAGTTCCCATGCGGATTCGCGCTCGGCAACGAGTACACAATCACTGTTGCATCCACTTCGTGCGATTTCACTCCGCCCGCGGGCGACACGTGCGACGCTCCAGTGGTGGCAACGATCGGCAGCAATGCCTTCGATAACACCACGGCGAGCACGCAGTTTGGCGAGCCAACATGTGGTTTCCAAGGCACGGCGTTCACGAAGGATGTGTTCTATTCGTTCACGGTCACCGCGGAGGATGGCTACACCTTCGAAACCTGCACGGCAGGCACCATGGACACGGGAATCGAAGTCTGGGACGGCTGTCCCGATGCTGGCGGCTCGCTGCTGGCGTGCAATGACGATGGCCCAGGCTGTCCGAACTTCTCGTCGCAGTTGAGCACATTCCTGAGCGTTGGCACCTACATCATCCGTGTGGGTGGTTGGGGTGGCGACACGGGCGCTTCAGTGCTCGAGATTTCTCAGGGTGCTCCAGTTGGTCCTGAGAACGACAACTGCAGCGACGCAATCGCGGCAGTCCTTGGCTCCAACGATTTCAGCACCACGGGCTCAACGACGGACGGACCAAATCCGACCGATGCGTCCTGCGGTGCATTTGGAGGCGCCTTCTACAACGATGTTTGGTTCGATTTCGCGGCCCCTGCAACATCGACCTTCAAGGTCTCGCTGTGCGGAGGCGCGACATTCGACACCCGCCTGGACATCTATGCGGACTGCAACTTTGGCGTTCCCGTTGCCTGCAACGACGACTCCTGCGGTTTGGTTTCCGAGGTGAGCTTCGCGGCTACCTCCGGGACCACCTACAAGATTCGTATCGGTGCGTACGGAGCGGCTGGGTTCGGCAGCGGCACCTTCATCATCACGAATGAGGGCGGCGGCGGTGGTGGCGGCGGGCAGGGACTCACCTGCGGCGATCCGCTCACCCTGGTTGCTGGCGACAATGCGTTCTCCCGCACGGGAGCCACGGTCGACCTCGACTACGCGGGTCTCTGCGACATGGGCCAGTTCGGCACGGACACCAACTTCAATTGCGTGTTCTTTGTCTTCTCGCCTGAGCAGAGCGGTCTCTACACGTTCTCGACATGCAACACGGCAAATCATGACACACGGCTGTCGATCCAGACATCGTGCGATCTGAGCACCGTGGTTGCGTGCAATGACGACGGGACTGGCTGTGCTGGTTTCACCTCCATCATGGAGGCCGAACTTGCCTGCGGAGTGGACTACATCGTGGCGGTCGGCGGATACTCCGCCACAACCGCGCTCGGTACAGGCACGCTCAATGTGTCCGTTGCCAATGGTCAGCAGTGCGGTTCCAACTGCCCAGCTGACATCGACAACGATGGCGTCGTCGGTGGAACAGACCTGACCGCCCTGCTCAGTTCGTGGGGCACGGGTGGCGCTGACCTCGACGGCGACGGAACCACTGGTGGTACCGACCTGACGATCATGCTCGGCTCATGGGGCGCATGCCCCTGAGTTCTGGCATCCAGATCGTCTGAGTTCATCTGCGATTCGAAATCACACCCCCTCGGCGCCTACGGCCGAGGGGGTTTTTGTTTGCGCGTGCGAATCTCCCGCCTTGAGATTGCATTGACTGCGGCTAAAGTGCATGCTTCGCCGAAAGGTTTGCCATGAGCCGCGTGATACGCAATCAGTTCGTCCAGCGTGTTGCACGCTTTGCTCGGTCCGTTCGATCGGTCTCCCCGCGTGTTCTGGGGTGTGCCTTGGCGGCCTCGTTCGCCACAGCAGCGTTTGCGCAGACCTGTCCAGACGGCGCGACCGGAAACTGCTTCACCGCGCATGCTCCACCAGGATGCCAAGATCCGATCTGCTGCGCTTCCGTCTGCCAAGTCGATTCGTTCTGCTGCACCACGACTTGGGATGGTCAGTGTGCCGTGATTGCCTCCTCCGTATGCAGTCCTCCCCCACCAGTTGACTGTGGATCGGGCGGGCTTGGCGACTGCTTTGCCGCTCACAGCACGCCAGGCTGCAACATCCCCTCGTGCTGCAGCACGATCTGCGAACTGCTGCCAACTTGTTGCTCGGTCAGTTGGGATGCGCCCTGCGTCAGCGCCGCGTATCAACTCTGTCCGCCTGTGTGCGTTCCCCAATGTCCATCCAACTCGATCATGGAACTCGAGGACTGCGATACGGTGGGGCTTGGGAATGATCCGTGCCCTCAAGGCGCTCCTGGAACCGGCTTTCAAAGCCTGGTGCAGAACAAGACGATCTGCGGAACGATCAAGTTCGTCGCGCCCGCTGGGTCAACCGTTGGCGTGCCCGAACTGGATGCGTTCCGCATCACGCTGCCGGATCCTGATGGCAATGGTCAGGCGCGCGTGTCGCTCAGTTTGCTTGCTGAACGCGGCACCGCTGACTCGGGGACCACACCCTTGTTCGTTGCACTGATCCGCTCTGCATGTGATGGACTGCAGTCTGCGGCCCTCCACGCACAGGTCAATGACTGTCAAGGTGCAACGGTGCAAGGCTGCGTGCCTGCCGGCGATTGGCTGGCGGTGGTTGCTCGCGGGACATTCCCCGCGCCTGAAACCTATCCATACAACTGCCTCAATGGAGTCCAGTCCTACCTGCTGACCGCTGGATGGAATGATCAATGTGGAAGCGGCTGCGGCACGACAGGGAACTGCTATGCCGTTCATTTGACTGGCGGATGCTCGGACGCGTCTTGCTGCAGTGCAGTGTGTGCGCTGCAGCCCGAATGCTGCAGTGATTCGTGGGATCAATCATGCGTCACCCGCGCCCTTGCCGTGTGCAATCCTGCCGTCCCTGCCAACGACACCTGCGCTGGCGCCATTCCAGTGAGCAGCGGCGCTACCGACTTCGCGCTTGTTTCAGCCACCCCATCGTCGCTCGCCGCTCCGAGCGACTGTGTCCCCGCCGGGCAGACTCTTGGGCGCGATGTGTGGTATCGCCTTCGCGGACTGCAGGGGGAAGTCGCCGTGCAGACCTGTGGTCCAGGCAACTTTGATTCGGCGCTCGTCGTGTACGACGCGACTTGTCCGACGAGTGCGGCGTCTGCCATTGCATGCAGCAATGGGAACTCCCTCTGCTCGCAGAACCCAGCCAGTGCCGTTGTCACCTTTGATGCCGTCTGCGGGAGTGAATACCTCGTTCGGGTCGCTGGCGTAGGTTCAGCGCAGGGTGGTGGCACTTTGACGGTCAACGCCACGCTCCCACCGTGTCTCGCATGCATCGCTGACCTCAACGGCGACTTTCAGGTCACCGGCACCGACCTCACGACACTCCTTTCCGCATGGGGCGCGAGTGGTCCCGCTGACATCAATGGCGACGGTGTCGTCAGCGGTGCGGACTTGACCGTAATGCTCTCAACCTGGGGTACTTGCCCCTGATTGCTGCCGTTCGTCCGGCGTTGTCTCCAGCAGCGCTTTGAGCGCGCGGCGGATGATCTTGCCAGTTGGGTTCCGCGGCAGCGGATCGAGATGACGGATGTCGCGCGGCACCTTGAACTGTGCGAGGTGCTCGCGGCACCATGCGCGGAGCGCCGCGGCATCGAACGACTCACCTTCCTTGCATTCAACGAATGCGATCGGCACCTCGCCGCGCGAGGGATCAGCGGCACCGATGCACGCACTCGCCTTGACCGATGGATGCCGATCGAGCACCTCTTCGATCTCCCGCGGGAACACATTCTCGCCACCGATGATCAACATTTCCTTCAGTCGCCCAGTGATGTACAGGTGTCCATCTGCATCCAAGCGCCCGATGTCCCCAGTCTTGAAGTATCCGTCCTCGTCGAACACTGCCTTGGTCTCGTCCTCAAGGTTCCAATACCCCTGCATCACATTCGGTCCCTTGATTCGAATCTCGCCTTCGCCATGCATCGTCGCATCCGATCCATCCGCTGCGATGATTCGCAGTTGAACGCCGTCGAGGGCACGACCGACGCTTCGAGCGCGCCACTCCTCGGGCAAGCACCAGTTGCAGACGGGTGCGGTCTCGGTGAGCCCGAAACCTTCGCAGATGTGCTTGCCGAAACGATCGTGGAACCCATCCGCAACCGCTCGCGGCAGCGGTTCACCGCCGCTGACCACGAAGCGGAGTGAGTCGAGGTCTGCAGCGCTCGCATCCTTGACGGTGCGAAGTGCGCCGTACATCGAGGGGATCGCGACAAGGACGGAAGGTCGATGGCTTCGAGCGAGTTCGAAGATTCGCTTTGGAACGAATCGCGCGGAGTAGACCACCTTGCATCCGAGCGTGAGCGGCAACAGCGTCATCACGGTCACGCCCATCGAGTGAAACTGCGGGAGCACGCCGAGCAGGACATCCTGCGGAGTGAAGCGCGCGCGGCCGATGATTTGGGCAATGTTGGATGCGAAGTTGCCCGCAGTCAGCATCACGCCTTTGGGCTTCCCGCTCGTGCCGGATGTGTAGAGCAGCATCGCCAGTCGATCTGCAGGCATCGGACGCGATCGGCGGATCGGCGGCAACCCGCCATAGGAAAGCTGCTCCAAACGCAGCGGCTGCACGCCGCTTGGAAGCCCCCCGACGAAATCGAGCATGGGTCCCACAGTGATGCAAAGATCGAGGTTCGCATCGCGGCAGACATGCTCAAGATCTGGTCGCGAGAGGAGATAGTTGAGCGGCACGGCGGTCCGATCGAGTCCCCAAACGGCCATCAGTGCAGCAGGGAACAAACCTGATGTGGGAACCATGATCCCGATTCGCTCACTTGAAGACAGTCGCTCGACATGGCGTGCGATGTGCCAAGCGGCCACTTGCAGTTCGTAGGCACGCCAGGTGCGCTGGTCATCCACGATCACCGGACGAAAGGGTCGGCGAAACAGGTTCCATTGAATTTGGCTGAGCAGATGCATGGTTGTCCTCTCCCGACCCGCTCGTACGATAGCCGCGTGCACGGACGCACCCCCTGCCATAGATCATCGGTTTCCTGGCGCACTTTGTGCACCTTCGCCGTCGCGCTGCTTGCCCCGCTTGCACATACAGCCTGCGAATCGACCCCGCCAGCGACAAGTTTCTCTACAGCCGTGTCGCGGTATGAGGAGGGTCGATACGAACTGGCGCTCGCCGATGGGCAGGCTGCGACGAACAGCGACGATCCGACACTCGCCACTCAAGGCGCCCTCGTTGCCGGCATGAGTGCGTTCACGCTGGGCAAGATGGATTTGGCGGAGCGCCTCGCGAAGCGCGCATGCGAGTCACCGCAGCAGGAGACATCCGGCTCGGGCTGGGTGCTGCTTGGCGACATTCGACTCTCGCAGCGGCGAGGGGACGACGCGGCGGAGTGTTTCGAGAAGGCGGCCGCGCGCCTGAGTGGACCAGACTCAGCCCGCGCTCGCGAATGCGCAAAGCGTGCGCGCTTGACCGTTGCTTCCACCCGTGCGTCCACCGTTGGCCCACCTGTTGGCACCGCGGTTCCGCCTGATGCGTCGACGCCGAAGGTGGTGGAAAGCGACGACGGCGAGACGACTGTGCCTGCGCCACCCTGGGTGAGGTCGAACACGCCGGAGCCTGCGCCGCCGCCCAAGGGAGCGAAGGCACCCGCTGCTTCGCGGGAGTACACGATTCGCGCTGGGAGCTATCAGTCCGCAGATGCCGCGCGCAATCGCGCTGCTGCGCTCGCGGGCGACCTCAAGCGTGCAAAGTCCCCACCTGCTCGCGTTGATCAAATCACGACGGTCAAGGGCGAAGTGCTCTTTGCCGTGCGGATCGGTTCCTGGGCGACACGAGCCGAGGCTGAGCGCGTCATGAACTCCATCGGTCGGCGCGATCTGATGGTTGGCGCGATTGCGCCCGACTGATTTCTCGCTGGCTCGCTTGGCTCGCTACCCGTCGCTGTTCATCAGGAATGTTGCGGTGTGCGCGAAGTACCGCTGCATGAGCGTGCGGTCTGGCTCTGGGATTGCGGCGTCGTCGAGCGCTCCCTCCATGGCGGCGACCCACGCGTTGCGCTCGGCAAGGCCGATCGCGTACGGCGCGTGGCGCATGCGCAGGCGCGGGTGTCCCTTGCGTTCGCTATAAGCCTGCGGCCCGCCGAAATACTGGATCAGGAACTCCGCCTGATTCCGAATGGGCTCTTCCAGATCAGCTGGAAAGATCGGGCGCAGCAGCGCATCGCGTTCGATCCGTCCATAAAACGCGCGTGCGATCCGCCAAAACGCATCGGCGCCGAGTCGTCCGTAGAGCGCGTGCGGATGCAGTCCTTCGTCCGAAGCACCGTGGGTCGTTTCGATGCCCATGCGCTTATCCTAGAAGTGTTGCTCCACATCGCCCTTGCAATTCTGATGACGCTCCACACGCCGCTGCCTGGCGCGCAGGTGCCGCCGTCGCTGCTCCGCCCGCTGCCGTCGAGCGGCGCCGTGCCGATGGCCGTCGATCCGGCAATCCTGCAAGCCCACGATGGCAGTGACGGGCAGTCGTATGAACGCGCTGCCAAGGACTTCATCCGAACGCGCTTTGGCGCGCGCCGCGGACTGATTCGGACCACCAACCTCGAGCAGTTTTCTCAGTGGACCGTCCCCGCATCATGGCAGGCATTGTGGGATGCGATGCAGGAACAGCGCGATGATGTGAAAATCGCATTCTTCGATCACCTTGCCGCGCAGGGAGATCTCGGCGAGGCGATGCTGGCCAAGATTGCGATCAAGGCAAACAACACGGCGATCCGCCATGAGGCGACGCGGCGGATTCGTCGACCTGCCTGCGATGCGGTGGTGGCGGTGATTGACTTGGGGCTGCGAGACAAGCGGCATGTGGTCGCCAATCAGGCGGGACTGCTCGCGGGGAAGGTTGATGCGTTCGCCGTGATTCCCGCGCTGATCTTCGCGCAGGCCACGGCCGACGAGAAGAAGAACGATGGCGACCTCGCCTGGATCGCGATTGGTTCACAGATCAGCTATGTCGCCAATGTGCAAGCGGTCGTGGGTGATGGTGCAGCGGCATTTACGCCCGTCATCGGCAACTTGCAGACGGGTGTCCTGATGCGCGTGCAGGATGCGATGGTCTACAACTACCGCTCCGATGTGCATCAGTCGCTGATCACGCTGACCACGCGCGACTTTGGCGCATCGACTGCGGACATGGGTTGGGACATCAAGCGCTGGTGGCAATGGTTCAACGAGGTCTATGTGCCTTTCAAGCAAGCACGCGCTGCAACGGATGCCGCGCCCGCCGCACCGCCAGCAATGCCGCCGCGTGCGGACTCGACCGCTACCGCAAGCAACAAGTAGTCCTGCGGTGTGTTGTACGCCTGCGCGCTGACGCGCACGAACCAGTGGCCGCCCCAGTCGATGACTGGAACCTCGATGCGATGAGTTTGGTAGAGATAAGCTTGGAAGCCGCTCGCTGATGCGTACGCCCGTTGAATGGTTGCGGGCAGCATCACACTCGCCATCGACCCGAGCATTGACCCATCGCGCGGCGAAAGCGGTTCCACCTGCCATGCATCACAGAGCATCGCATGTGCCCAGCGGGCAAGCGCGATGTTCCGCTCCGCAAGTGAAGTGGCGCTCGGGCCGCCCGAAGCGATGAAGTCGAGCGCCGCCGGAATCGCCAGCCATGCAGAAAAGTCGCGGGTCCCCTGCCAATCCGATTCAAGCGCAAGCCCAAGGCCATGCTGGTGACTCGTGGTCTCTGGATGCGTGATGGACAGGACGCGTTCCGCAGCAACAAGAAACGCGCAGCCGCGTGGCGCACACACCCACTTGTGCAAGTTCCCCGTGTACCAGTCGCAGTCGATGGAGTCGATTTCCAACCGAAGCATGCCGGGCGCGTGCGCACCATCGACGAGACAGTGAACGCCTGCATCGCGACAATCCGCTGCGATCTCGTTCACGGGAAACTGCAGCGCCGTTGGACTCGTGACATGATCGACGATCACCAAGCGTGTGTGGCGGTTGATCGCGCCGCGGAATCGAGAGCGGACATCGTCAGTCCCACTGAGTGGAAGCGGGATGTCCACCACCACCGTCTCGCAGCCAAAGCGTTCACACTGCGCCTGCACCGCCTGACGAACAGCGTTGTACCCATGGTTTGAGACGACGATTTGATCCCCCCTTTTCCATGGAATGCTGCGCAGTACAGACCCGACTCCCGCTGATGCGTTCGTCAGCAGCCCCATTCGCCCTGGGTGCGTGCCGAGGACAGCACCAAGCCGCTCCCGAACCGCAACGAGCCGCGCAGCCATGTTCCGCGCAAGCGCCTCGACCGGCTGCGATTCAATCTCCTCCATCCAACGGCGCTGGGCCTCTTGGACGGGGCGTGGAACCGCCCCAAAGGACCCGTGATTCAGGAAGCACACAGTTCGGCTGAGGCTGAAAGAACCCGCGAGGGGGCATTTGAACGCGCCCGAAGGGCATTGGGCGGCGTCCGAATCAGCCTGCATCCAAAAATCCTAGCGAAAAACGGGTCCACATTGACACCCAACCCAGAACCGAACATATACCTTACGAAATGTGCAGCGAACAAATCCCTACCGCCGATACCCCAACCATGGTCGCTGACAACTCATCCAACCCGAACATGTTCCCGCCCCGACTGATCCCCTCGTTTCCCAGCCGACCTCGTGCGACTGCGGGCATCCCCGAAGCCGATTGGCATGGCACGGGCACCGCCCTGACCTGTACGGGACCCGGCGGGGACTTTGTCACCCAAGTCGTCAGTGACGGCGATGGAAATCTGATGGCGCTGCGGATGCCGTGCGCGGGGCGTGTGCCCGCTTCGATGCTGAAACTTGTTCGGCAGCCTGTCGATTGGATCGAACGCCTTCTTGGTCTCGACAGCCGCTGGGCAGCCCACAGCGTTCAGGAGCCATGGCGTGCTCCACGAGTCGTTCCGTCCAGGTCAGATCATGTGTACCCATTCCGCGACCCAAGCCCGATGGCGAGGGCGCACCAAACATCTTCTTTCCGTGAGCTGCCTGTTGAAACCGTTGAATCCATCGCAGCCGCACATGCGGCAGAAAGGCTCGGGGCACACCATGAATCTCACACCGAAACAGATGCGGATCTTTCAATTTGTTCGTCAGTACCGAACGGCACACGGGTTTTCACCAACCCTCCAAGAGATCGCCGACGAACTGCAGGTCAGCAAAGTGACCGTGTTCGAGCATGTCGAGGCACTCGTCGAGAAGGGCGTGCTCCGGCGCAACGCGAACAAGGCTCGCTCTTTATCTGAGGTGGAGGATGTCGTGCCGCCCGATGAGGTGGCCGGACTGTCTTTCCCGCTGCTCGGGCGAATCGCAGCCGGCATGCCCATCGAACGATGTGCGCAGGACGAAAAGGTCCAGCTCGAGGAGATCTTCGGCCCATCAACGGCGCGGCGCGGCGAGATGTTTGCCCTGCAAGTCGAAGGTGAATCGATGCGCGATGAAGGCATTCTGTCTGGGGACTATGTCATCGTGGAACGCAGATCGACTGCGCGGAACGGTGAACGAGTCGTTGCACTCCTGCAAGACGGTGAGACCACGCTCAAGACCTACTACCAGCAGAAGGATGGCTCGATTCGACTGCAGCCTGCGAACGAGGCCTTCGAACCGATCATCGTTCGCGAGTGCACCATTCAAGGCGTCGTGGTTGGAGTACTCAGGCGGTACTGACTGGAATGCCCTTGCGTGGCTTGGCCTTCGCACTGGTCAGCGACATGCCTGACGCGCTGCCAGTCCGCCCGCCAGTTCCCGCGTGAATTCCACCGCTGCAGCAACAGGATCCTTCGCGGCGTCCATCCTGCGAACCAAAGCGCTCCCCACGATTGCTCCATCGGCGCTCGCGGTCACGGCAGCAACATGGGCGGCGTTCGAGATGCCGAACCCAGCCGCAATCGGTAGCGCGGTGAGTGTTCGAAGCCGAGCGACGGAAGCTTGAACTTCAGGCGCCGCATCGCGCTCCCCTGTCAGTCCTGCGCGAGCCAACAGATAGACAAACTGCCGACAGTGACGAACGATTTCAAGGACGCGGGCGTCACCGCTTCCAGGGGCAACGAGTAGTCCGAGCGCAAGGTTCGATCTGTCGCAGAGATCCGCGACCCTTCCCGCATCGGCAATGTCGATGTCTGGCAAGATCAGTCCGTCGAGCCCGTGGGCTGACGCTTCCGCGAGGAATGTGCTCGCGCCGATGCGGGACACGATCGACCAGCTCACCATGGCAACGATGCCACCCTCGGTTCGGGCACGCGCATCCGCCACCATCTCGAGTGCAGCCCGAGGCGTCACACCCGCTTGGAGCGCACGGTGCATGCTCGCCGCGATCACGGGTCCATCGGCAATGGGATCACTGAATGGAACGCCAACTTCCACGATGGATGCTCCCGCGCCGTGCATCCCGACGATTGCTGCCGCAGTCACATCAGTCGATGGATGTCCAGCGGTCACGAAGGGCATGAGAGCCGTTCGTCCGTCGCGCGCGAGACGGGCAAAGATGTCTGCAATGCGTCCGCTCACGGCGCGGAGCGTACGCACACGCGACGCCATACATCCATGAACCAATTCAACACATGCACCAGCACCGACCTGGCCTCAAAGGATTGGGGCGGCCGGGATTCGAACCCGGGTCACTCCGATTATGAGTCGGGGGCTCTGGACCGCTGAGCTACCACCCCGAGGGGCAGGCTACTTCCGCTGCGCTTGCCTCGCGAAGGAATCGCTGCCACAATGCCCTTCCTGTGGTCACGGTCCTTCATCCAGCGCTCATCACGATCCTTGTGATGGCTGCCGCCATCAGCTGCCCGATGGCTGCGTCCGTGACCCACAGCATGCTGAATCCTCGAGCGGTGCATTCGGATGCACTCAAGAGCACCGCAGCACGACACATCAGCCTCGGCCTTCGCGGTCCATCGAAGGACCGAGTTGGCTGCAGCACCCCGACACTGAGTCGGTTCCACAGACAAACGACCGAGCGAAGCACGACGCGCATTTCCCTGCTGCACTTTGCGGCCAACCCGCCGCCGATCGGCGCTTGAGAAATCGGGCGCAAAGCGCCCGCCGTGACCGCGTCGAACCACGACTTGAAGTCTCAGTGCTTTGAGTCACCTTCACAACAACCTTCCGCAGATTCTTGGAAAATGCCAATCGCCGCCAGCCGGTGATGAAGCGCCCTCCACCGCGCGACCCTGACGGTCCCGCACTTCACTCGAGCAACCCATGCCAATTCCAGTCATCGACTTCATCGTCCGCAAGACCTTCGGCACCCAGAACCAGCGCATGGTGCGGCGCTACCTGCGCATCGTCGATCAGGTCAATGCTCTCGAACCGCGCTTCGCTGCAATGACCGATGCCGAGCTTCGCAGCATGACCGAGGACTTCCGTTGGCGAATCGACCAAGGGGAGAAGCTGTTGGCGTTGTTGCCTGAGATCTTTGCCTGCGCGCGCGAGGCGATGGACCGCGCCGTGGGCATCCGGAACATCTTCAATCCGGCGGCGGGATTCGATCACGGCGCGCTCCCCGAAGCGGCGCGCGCCGAGTACCTGGGTACGCGGGCCGTGATGGAAGCGAGTGCACCTCGTGAACCGACTGGCGACCTGCTCGGCTGCACTGACATGGTCGCTGGATGGCAGTTCATCGACATCCCAACATCGATCTATGCCGCCGTTCGAGAGTTGCTGCCGGAGAGCCGACCGCCCTTTCGAGCTCGCCCCTTCGATGTGCAGCTCATCGGCGGAATCGTGCTGAGTGAAGGTCGCATTGCCGAAATGAAGACTGGCGAGGGCAAGACGATCGTCGGTCCGCTCGCGTGCTATCTGGCTGCATGCGAACGCAAGCAAGTCCATGTGGTGACGGTCAACGACTATCTGGTGCAGCGCGACCGTGATTGGACATTCCCGTTTTTCCGTGCGCTCGGGTTGACTGTCGGTGCCATCCATCCGATGCACCAGCAGCCCCTGTCGCAGAAGATCGAGGCATATCGCTGCGATGTGGTGTACGGAACCACCAGCGAGTTCGGATTCGACTACCTCCGCGACAACATGAAGCTGCGGCCGGCAGACCAAGTACAGCGCAGCCGCCAGTTCGCCATCGTTGACGAGGTGGACTCCATCCTGATCGACGAAGCGCGCACGCCGCTCATCATCTCGGGGCCCGCGCACAACCAACAACCGCGATACGACCTCGCCAATCGACTGGCCATTCACCTCACGACTCGCCAGCGCGAGTGGCAGTCGGCAGACGAGAAGGTCCAGCAGTGCCGAGCCCAGATTGCCGGCTGCGAGGGTGACATTCGGAATGCGCGCGAGAAGGCGTCGATTCCCGACATCAAGAAGCGTATGGAGGCGGCGCGCACGCAGCTCCCACTGCTCGAACGCGATCGCGACCGATTCACCCAGTACTACGAGTTGGAGCTCGACAAGAAACGTGCCACGCTGACGCACGAGGGCATCGAGGAGGCGCAGCGCGAAGCGAAGATCGGATCGTTCTATGTCGGCGAGAACATGGACATGCCGCATCTGCTCGAGCAGGCGGTGCGCGCACACGCCGTCTACACGCGCGACCGCGACTATGTCGTTTCGCCAGATGGCGATGGACAAATGGGGGTCGTGATCGTCGACCAGAACACGGGGCGCAAGATGGTCGGACGGCAGTGGAGCGATGGACTCCATCAGGCCGTGGAGGCGAAGGAGGGCGTGCGGATCATGGAGGAAACGCAGACGATGGCGACCATCACGATCCAGAACTACTTCAAGCTGTACAAGCGGCTGTCTGGAATGACGGGAACGGCCGACACGGAGGCAACGGAGTTTCACGAGATCTATGGACTGTCGGTCGTTTCGATTCCAACCAATGTGCCCGTGGTGCGTGTGGACCGCCAGGATCTGGTGTTCATTTCGCAGAAGGACAAATGGGAACGAATCGTGGACGAGGTCAAGCAGATCCACGAAACGGGCGCACCCGTCTTGGTGGGCACGACGAGCGTTGAGAAGAGCGAGATGCTCAGTCGCATGCTGACGGAACGCCATGGCATCAAGCACGAAGTGCTCAACGCGAAGCAACATGAGCGCGAGGCCGACATCATCATGAAGGCTGGCCAAGTTGGCGCGGTGATGATCGCCACCAACATGGCGGGGCGTGGGACGGACATCAAGCTCGGGCGCGTCGATGCCACCGCGCTGCTTGATCACTGGAAGCGCTGCGATATCGCACCGCGCACTGCCGAGATCGCCCACGGCGCGGAAGCGTGCCTCGCCGCTGTCTGGCGCCACTTGGCACAGCGCCTGCTGAAAATGCCGGCGACTGAAGCGGCCTCGGCGTCCCCCGATGACCTTCGCATTCGCCTCATGCGTTTTTGGGCAGAGGAACTGGGAATGCCCGCGAAAAGGGCGAACAGCATCGGCGTGGCTGCACTGGAGAAGGAACTGGATGCCGCGTGCTGGAAGCTGCATCGCCTTTCGTTCGCAGACTCCGTCGAGCGGCTCGGAGGACTGCATGTCGTCGGCACCGAGCGTCACGAGAGCCGCCGCATCGACAACCAGTTGCGAGGTCGGTCGGGCCGACAGGGCGACAATGGCTCCTCCCGTTTCTATCTCGCACTCGATGACGAGCTCATGAAGATGTTTGCGGGCAAGACGACGCTGAACGTGCTCAGCAGCATGGGCATGCGCGAGGGCGATGCAATCGAAGCGCCGATGCTCTCCCGCGCTGTCGAGAAGGCGCAGCGGAAGGTCGAAGAACGCAATTTCCAGATTCGCAAGGCGATCCTCGATTACGACGAGCCGCTTGAGTTCCACCGACGCGACTTCTACGGGCGTCGCCAGCCTGTGCTGGAGGGCCGAGACATCCGAGCCGTCATATTCGGCTTTCTTGATGAGGCGGTGGCAGACGCCGCCCGAACCCACCTCTCCCCGCTTCATGCCCCGAAGGCGATTTCGCAGTGGGTCTGGGAGGCCTTCGGAGTGCTCATCGAGCCTGAGCGTTTCAAGGGAAAGGACCGCGACGATGTACTCAAGGCGATCCGAACCGATACGCCTGAAGAAGCATCGTCACACATCCAGGTCACGATGGGCGAGTACATCCCAGAAGAATCGGATGAAGCCGACTGGGACCGCCCAGGTCTGATCGACTGGGCGCAGAAGGCGTATGGCGTTGCCCTGACCGATGCCATGATCGCGGAACACGGTCGGCAAGGGGTCGTTCAGTTGCTTGAGGAGGCTGCCGTAAAGCGTTTCGAGGCGATTGATCTGTCGCCGCTCGAACCCTATTTGCAGCCTGGCTACGGCGCACGCGAACTCGCCGCTTGGACAGAGCGGATGGTTGGAACGCAACTGCCTCTCGATGAACTCGCTGGCGTCAAGGATGCAGCCGAGGCAACGCGCCTGCTGCGTGATGTCATTCGAACGCAGTACCGGCGTCGCGAACTGGAGTACCCCATCGACTTCGCGATTGAGTTCGTCAACATCAACTTCCAGTCGTATCCCGAGATTGCTCTCACCCAGTTCTGCAATTGGGTTCGGGGAAGGTACGAGTTGCAGTGGACCCCTCAACAACTGCCATCGGCCAATCCTGTTGAACTGCGCACGCTGCTTGTTGCCGAAGCCGCGCAGTGGGATGCGGCGCGTCTTGCGCAGCGCGCGGCGCGGATTGTCGGGGAAGTGCGTGAGTCACTGGGCGATCGGGCGAATGACGCCGCGGCATTTCATGCTGCGCTGGAACAGTGGATGCGGCAGCACCTGCTGGTGGCGATCAGCGACCTCCAGCGCGCGGATTTCGAACGCGATGGCGAGGCGTTCCTTCGTCAACGGCTCGGGACGCTCCTTCGCGAGGAACTGGAGCAATTCGAGCGCTTCATGCTCCTGCAGATTCTCGATCAGGGATGGAAGGAACACCTGCACTCGATGGATCAGATCCGCGACTCCATCTCGTTCCGCTCGTTCAGCCAGCGGGATCCGCGCATCGAGTTCAAGAAGGAGGCTTCACGCCTCTTCCAAGACATGCTTGGCACCGTGCGCGAGCGCGTGGCGGACTTGGCGTTCAAGGGCAAGTTGGCGCCACAGCCACTTCGCCCGCCGCCAGGCGCAGTCACGCATCAGCAGGCTCCAGTTGCTGCCACGCCGCCCGCTGAAGCCGCATCCAGTGCGACTTCAGAGGCGGAAGCCAAGCCATCCGACGGTGAGACGATCCGCGCAAGCGAGCCGACGCAGGCTCAGGAGCGTGATATCGCGATCGCTGAGCGCGCGGGCGCACCGACACCTGGGCGCACTGCTGCCGCTGTTGCCGCAGGTGGCCAACCAGCTGTTCGGAAGGCACCAGTCGTCACAGGACCGATGGCTGTTGGTCGCAACGAACCCTGTCCATGCGGCTCGGGCAAGAAGTTCAAGCAGTGCTGCGCCAAGCGGTGAACAGGATGCGCGGTGATCGCTATACTTCACGTCTTCCTGCCCTCTTAGCTCAGTTGGTAGAGCAGCTGACTCTTAATCAGCGGGTCAAAGGTTCGAGTCCTTTAGGGGGCATTTTGCGGTTTGGGGCGGTCAGGTTGCGCCCCTCGCGGGGGCCTTGGGGGCGCCCCCGCACGCAGGAATCGTGATGAACGATCGTCGACCATGGTGGAGTGCCTCCGCGCTCGCAGGCGGATTTGCATGCGTACTGCTGGCTGCGGTCATCACCGTGCTGCTTCGCCAAGGCGAGAGCATGCTGGCCGCGCTGACCACGGTGGCTGGCGGTGCGGTGCTGCTGGCGACCGTCGGCATCGCGCGAATGCTTGCTCGCGTCGCGCGCGTTCCCTCGGCGATCCTGCAAGCAGGAAACGAAGCGATCCGCGGTGTGTCCGAGTGGTTTTCAGGCATCTTGAAGCCACGCGTTGATGTGTCGAGCGCAATCCTTGCGGGCTTTCAGCGGTTTGAGTCGCACGGAAAGCTTGTCGTCGGAGCGCTTCGAGTCGATGTGCTGTCCCAGCGGATCGAGTCGAGCGCGCTTGGAACCGTGCTCGGTCAGGCCATCGCACGGGAAGTGGGCATCCAGTACTTCGTGCCTCTCGCGAACATGGACGCCAGTTGGTTCACATGGGAGTTCACCCTCAATCAATCGACGGGGCAGCGAAGCATTGCCATCCACTGTGCGCTCCCGACGCCTGAAGTGGACGGCGAATTCATCGCGATCGACGATGCCCGCATCGAGACACTCTGCATCGGCTCTGGCCTGCAGGGACTGAACCCATTCAGTGGGAAGCACGAACTGGTGGCGAAGGCGAAGGCAGCGCTGCGCGACCGAGCCGTCGAGATCGCACGCCGGCCCGAGAGCCTTCTCGCCGCTGAACGCATGGCGCGCGATCACATCGAACGCCTCGTGCAGTCGATCGCCAGCAGCCTCCTGGAGACCAAGGGGGCTGGCCTTCCCACACTCTTCGTGACTGTGCGATTCTCGGCTGGGATCGCTCCCGCCCTCACCGCATCAGCAGCGCCAGTGCTCCCGACAGCACCAACACAATGAAGACGAGGGCCAGCAAGAAGATCGTGCGCAGTGGTCGAACCTTGCTGCGTGCGGCGGGCGCATCGTCGGGGAAGATGAACGCTCTGCAATGCGGACAGATATCCACATCTTCGTGGACGCGCTGACCGCACTCCTGACATCGAGCATCCACGGGTCGGGAGAATCGCTCAATGTCCTCCGCTGATGGACCATCGTCTCGCTCTTCGAATGGCTCATCCCTTCGGGACATGCGCATCGTCATACCATGATCGGGTTCAAGAAAGCGAATACCCCCTATGGCACTCACCCCTTCAACGATGGTTCCCCTCGGCTCCGCATGTCCCGACTTCCAGCTCGTGGATGTCGTGACGCAACGCACCGTGTCGCGATCGGACTTTGACGGGCGCCCGCTTCTGGTGATGTTCATCTGCAATCACTGTCCCTTCGTCACGCATGTGCAAGACGAACTCGCGCGGCTTGGGCGTGATGCGGCCGCGCTCAGCATTGGCATCGTGGGGATCTGCTCGAACGATGTGCGCACGCATCCCATGGATGGCCCCGAAGAGATGAAGGTGATGGCCCGCGAGCAGGCGTGGACATTTCCCTACCTCCATGACGCAACGCAAGCCGTTGCACGCGCGTTCGATGCCGCATGCACGCCAGACTTCTTCTTGTTCTCACGCGAGCATGCGCTTGTCTATCGCGGACAACTCGATGACAGCAGGCCAGGCAATGGGAAACCAGTCACCGGCTCGGATGTACGCACCGCCATCGCGTGTGTTGTGAATGGCAAGCCCCTCGCGAGCCCTCAGCGCCCGTCCATGGGCTGCAACATCAAGTGGAAATCCTGATCGGGATGTTCGGCCGTTCGGATCAAATCCACAGCCAATTCAACTCATATCAAGCGAACGAGGCGGACGGGGCTCGAACCCGCAACCACCGGCGTGACAAGCCGGTACTCTAACCAATTGAGCTACCACCCCAAACCAATCCGCAGATTGGCGTTGCGCCGTTCCGCGGAAGAATGATGGTAGCGAGAGACGCTTTGCCGTCAACCGATTGCCTTTACGAGGCGTCAAACCAATTGATGCCGTGCGATGACTCCACCGTGAGCGGCACCTTCAGGCTCGCAGCCGATTCCATCTGCTGAACGACCCAGGACTGCGTTGCCGCGAGCGATTCGGCTGGCACCTCAAACACCAGTTCATCGTGAATCTGCAGGAGCATCCGTGACCCCACATGCTTGGCGATTGCACCGTGAATCTTGACCATCGCCATCTTCATGATGTCGGCGGCACTCCCCTGCACCACCGAGTTGATGGCCATGCGCTCGCCAAGTGCGCGCTCGGCAGCATTGGGTGACAGCACCTGCGGAACAGCGCGGCGGCGGCCCGCCATTGTTTCCACCCAGCCATGCTCCTTCGCATGCGAAACGCACTCGCGAAGGAACCCATCGATGCGGCGGAAGCGGGCGCGATACCCGTCGATGATCTCCTTCGCACGAGCGGGTGAGGTGCCACCACCAAGGCGCCGCGCCAACCCCCACGGGGTGATGCCGTAGATGATTCCGAAGTTCACCATCTTGGCGCCGCTGCGCTGCTCGGGCGTGACAAGACGCGGTTCGATGCCATGGACCTCGGCTGCGACCGCCGTATGAATGTCGACCGACTGTTCGAACGCAGCAATCATCGCTGGATCCTCCGCCAAGTGGGCGAGCACACGCAGTTCGATCTGCGAGTAATCGCACGACAGCAGCTCGAATCCGCGCGGTGCTATGAACGCACGGCGCACCTCACGCCCGACATCCGTTCGGATCGGGATGTTCTGCATGTTGGGATCGCTTGACGACAAGCGCCCCGTTGCCGTGCCGGTTTGATGGAACGACGCGTGGATACGCCCAGTGGTTGGTTCAATCGATCCCTTGAGCGCCTCGAGATAGGTACCCACGAGCTTCCGCAGTTTGCGGTATTCGATCACCTGTGATGGCAGTTCACTCACGACCGTCGGATCAACCGCCAATCGCTCGAGCACCTCGATGCCCGTGCTCAACCCCCCTTGCGTGCGCTTTCCTGCGCGAAGACCAAGCCCTGGGAGCGCATCGTCGGGCTGGTTGAACAGCACGGCGGCGAGCTGCTTGGGACTGTCCGGGTTGAACGGGTGAGGCGCAAGATCGACGATCTGCTTGCGAAGCCCATCCGCCAACGCGGACAAGCGGTCGCACTGGCGGTCCAGTTCGGCCCGATCGACCAAGATGCCGTTCCACTCCAGATCTGCGAGCACGGTCACCAGCGGCATTTCGAGCGTTCTATAGAGCGCGCCAAGCCCCGCCTGATCCACCCTGTCGGTCAGCAGTCGATCGAGACGGCCTGCAATGTCGGCGTCTTCAGCGGCATAGGGCACGGCATGCGCAAGCGGAACCTGGTCAAAGGTTCGCTGCAGGGTGCCGGACCCCACAAGGTCGCGAAACGCAATGCAGGTGTAGTCGAGTTGGCTCTGTGCCAGTCCATCGAGCCCATGACTTGAACGGGATGCATCGAGCACATACGAAGCCACCATGGAGTCGCCGACGAGCCCCGCAACCTCGATGCTGGCCTTGCGAAACACCTGCAGGTCGAACTTGGCATTGTGCGCAACCTTGGGAACACTTGCATCCTCGAGGAGTGGCTTCAGCAGTTGAACCACCGTGGCCGCATCGCAGTGCGTTTCCTGCTCAGGCGAACGGCACGGGATGTAGACGCCCTGCCCTTCGCGCCAGGACAGGCTGACACCACACAATTGACTCGTCACGGTCCGAAGTGAATCGGTCTCCGTATCGAAAGCCAGCCGCGCACCACGCTTCGTTGCCTCGCGAGCCGCAAGCACTACGGCTTCAATCTCAGCTGTCGTTGAAGCGCATGCATAGCCTGCTCTGTAGGCAGCCCGATCGCTGCCGACCGTTGGCAATCCAGCATCCGCAGAGTCATCCAGGGATGCAAAGAGCGGAGCGTCATCGAGTTCGGATGCAGGCGGTCGGCGACGCGTCGAACCACCTGCGCGCGTCGGTGTGGATGGGGGAACACCCCTTCGATCACTCGGTGGTGGGCTCGTGCCGCTATCCGTGGGAAGGTCGCCGACTGTGCTCGTGAGCAGTGAGTCCACCTCGCTCTTGAGCCGACCAAAGCCTAGTTGCCCCAGCAGTACATCCAACTGGGTACGGTCAGCGCGTGCAAGATCGACACGGAGTGCCTCGAGTTGCACGGCAACATCGCAGTCATCCTTGAGCGCCACGAGTTGCCGCGACAGTTCAAGGGAAGCGCGCCCGTTTTCAATCGCCTCACGACGCTTCGGCGTCAACTTCTCCAGGTTTGCCAGCACGCCATCGAGCGACCCATATGTGGTCACAAGCTGCGCTGCGGTCTTGACGCCAATGCCCGCAACGCCAGGGATGTTGTCGGACGCGTCACCCATCAGTGCCAGCATGTCCGCAACTTGCGCCGCGCGAATTCCCTTGGTTTCGAACAGCTCATCGGGGCCAACATCCGTTCCAGTCTGCGGATCAAACAGGCTCGTGCGCTCATCCACAAGTTGCGCGAGATCCTTGTCGCGTGAAACGATGCGGACTCGCAGTTCGGGATGTTCGCGCCGCACCCTTCGCGCGATCGTGGCAATCACATCATCGGCCTCAACGGCTTCCACGGCGAAGACGGGGAGTCCAAGCAGCCGAACGAACTGCAGGCAGCGTTCCACCTGCCCTTGGAAGTCGAGGGGTGCCGGCTGGCGATTCGCCTTGTATTCAGGGTATATCGCTGAGCGAAATGTGCGGTCATCACCCGCAGCATCAATCACCAGCGCAACAAAGCCAGGGCGCCTTTCGCGCAGCAGCTTGGTGAGCATCGAGACGAACCCGTACACCATGTGTGTCGGTTCGTTCGTGACCGAACTCGACATACCGCCACGAATCGCGTAGTACGCGCGAAAGAACTGCGCGTGCCCATCAACGATGTAGAGCGTGCCACGATCAGAATTCTGATCGGACTTCTGATCGTTCTTCGTTTCCGTCACCGTACTGGATGATCGGACTGGATGGACTGGCCGCGCGAGCGGTCAGCTCTTTCCGCCAAGCGCCTTCAGGACTTCAGCCTTCAACTTCTCCGTCAGGTCAGGCTCAAAGCCCTGATGCACCGCGACCACCTTGCCATCGGTGCCGATCACGACGGTGGCGGGAATTCCGTCGAACCCGTACGCCTTGATCACGTCACCCTTGATGTCGTCGAGGAAGGGGAACGAGAAGTTGTTCTTGCTCCAATACTCCTTCGACTTTGCAAGGGCACCCTCGCCGCGCTCCCACACATTGATGCCGTAGACAGCTGCGTTCGTCTTCGACTCCGCAACCCACTTCGCCAACGCATCGATCGTGGGAAGTCCCTTCCGACAGGGCCCGCACCAAGTTGCCCAGAAGTCGACCACGACGACCCTTCCGCGAAGCGATGCAAGGTCGACCTCGGAACCGTTGTTGTCCATCAACTTGAAGGTCGGCGCATCAGCACCCACTCCGACCGACTCCGCACGAGTCGGGGTCAAGTCACCAAGACCGTCCACCGCCTTGCGCTTTCCAGGTTCAAAGGCAATCGGCTTCTCCAACTTGTCCGACAGGGTCGGATTCAGTTGGAAGTCGATCGCAAATCGGATGCCTGGAGGAGCTCCAGGAGGAGCCATCACCAGCGCCATCGACTTCACCAGAAGCGTCTTCGCGTCCGCTGAGACCTTCAGGTCACTCTCGCCTTCACCCGTGAGCAGGATTTCGGCCATGCCATCCTTCTCTTGGTAGCCAGCAACCTTGGTGAATGCGCCCCCGCCGAAGCTGAACGCCTCCACGGCCTTGCCTTCCGAACTTCCTCGGAGCGCCATGTGCGGACAGGGAAACTCGATCCCGTCAAGCTGGGTGCGCAGCGTTTTCACCACTGTGCCATCGAGCCCAACCTTTACGAACTTGTCTTCCACTTGCGAATCAGCAAAGTAGACCTGTCCGCCCGTTGAAACCATCGTCATCGTTCCGGCGGTGATCTCCATGTCCTGCCCACCCCCAAGGCGAATCGACATCGAGTCCTTCTGCTCGCCGCCAGGCAGTTTCACCGTCCATGCGACCGTATCGCTGATCGCGGGCGCGCTGCGATACTTCGCTGCAATCTTCTCAAGCAGCACGCTCCCATTCTTGATCGCTTCTGGACTCTTTGCTGCCTCAGGAAAACTATCGCCGTTCATCGCCGCCTTTGGAAACATCTGCGCAAGCGCAGCCTCATCCATCGGCGCATCCTGCATCGCATCGCCATCCATCGCCTCCTTGGCAGCTGGCGCAGGCTTTGCAGTTGGATCCTGCGCTGCAGCCCACGGGCACGCGAGGCAGAGGGCTGCAACGGCGATCGATCGGTGAAGTCGTGTCATGTTGGGGATCCTTTCGAGAGGTCTTGAGAGTGCGAATGCCTCTCTGGCGTGCTGACTGATGGAAGGGCTGGTCGCCACAGGGCGATTCCCGTTGCTGCCACGATACAGGGGGCAGATGCTAGCACGGAACCAGTCACGGGATGGCAGAGTTTCGGGGCGATCTGAACGAGCGGTATCAACACGAATGCCCGTTCCATCATGCGTGGATGCGGAACCTCGACATCGGCGTCGCGCCAAACGGATTCACCGTGCAGCAGCAGGTCAAGATCGATCGTGCGGGGCGCGCTGCGCTGCGAATCGATGCGAACTCGCCCAAGCTTGCGCTCGACCTCAAGCAGTTCGCGCAGCAGTTCTGGCGCCGACAAATCTGTTTTCACGGCGAACGCACCGTTGAGATAGCGCGGCTGCGGAGGACCCACCGGGTCGGTTTCATAGAGCGCGCTGACCGCGGTCAGCCTCACGCCGCCAAGTCGACCGACTGCGGCCACCGCAGCATCGATGGCTGCAGCCCTGTCGCCGAGGTTTGACCCGACACCGATGTATGCGGTCACGCTCATGCGCGTGCGCCCTGCGTGGGGCGTTCCCAGAGCAGCGGCGCATCGCCCATCCCCAGCGCAGCAAGACGCACCCATTGCAGACTCACTCGGGCAATGCGCTCTCGCACCGTATCGCGATCACCCAGCAACTGGAAACTCCGTGCCTTTGTGACGAGACCGCGGTCACCACCGCCGCGATCACAAAGTCCAACCCACACCAGCCCCACTGGCTTGTCGGCGCTCCCTCCATCCGGCCCCGCGATTCCCGTGATGCTCAGCCCAAAGCGGCACCTGCACCTTTCCGCCGCGCCTTGGGCCAGCGCACGCGCCACCTCCTCGCTCACCGCGCCATGGCGCTCCAACAGCGCCGACGGCACGCCACAGAGTTCCCGCTTCAACTCGTTCGAATAGGTGATCAAGCCGCCCGCGAACCAGCGGCTTGCTCCTGGCACTGAAGTGACGAAGGCGCCGACGCCGCCGCCGGAACAACTCTCCGCCACCGCCAGCATCGCATGTTCCCGCAGCAATGCCTCGCCCAGCGCGGACGGCAGAGTGAGACCATCACGGCCGAATGAATAGGGCGCCCATGCACGCTCCACTTCCTGCACCGTGCGTTCGAGAGATCCGTCCGTCGCCGCAGAACCCATCGCGCGAATCCTCGCTGTCACGATCGCACCGCTCGCCGTCGTTCCCACGACTGGATTCCCCCCTCGCTCCATCAGCGAGCGGATCAACTCCGCCGCGGCACTTTCGGGCAGTCCACACGAGTGAACGCTGGCCGTTGCAATCTGCAATCCCCCTGCCCGCGCCGTGATGCCGAGGACTGCAGGCGCGACGACATCGTGGAACATCGGGCGCATCTCGTTGGGAGGGCCCGGCAGCAAGAAGACTTCCGCATCACCGATCCGAGCCGCAATGCCTGGAGCCGTGCCATGTGGATTCTGGATGCACTCCGATTGCGTGGGGCGGAGTGCCTGCTTGCGGTTCATCGCGGGCATGGGTCGGGCCCGCCGTCGGTACAAGTCGATCAAGTCCTGAAGCGCCCTCGCATCCTCCTCGAGTTCCGTGCCAAGCGCATCAGCAAGCGCTTCACGCGTCAAGTCATCATCGGTCGGGCCAAGCCCACCCGTGACGACCACCAAAGCAGCTCGCGATGCCAACTCCTTGAGCGCGGCACAAATCGCCTGGCGATCATCGGCAACGGTTCGGTGTTCGCTCGCCATCAGCCCAAGTTTGAGCAGTTCGGCGGACAACCACCCACCGTTCCGCTCAGGGATCTGCCCGAGCACCAACTCATCTCCGATCGAGAGGATTGCAGCGGTGGGCATGCGGCATGAAGCGTAACTGCGGATCGGTACCATTCGATCATGCCTCTCGGGCCGAAACATCCGGCCGATCAGTTGATGGACGCCATCGATGCAGCGGGAGCACCCGTCTGTGTTGGTCTTGATCCAGTGGTGGAAAGACTGCCAACTGAAGTGCGGAAAGGTTCCGACGCGGCTTCTGTTTCACGCTTCAGCCTAGGCATCATCGACGCCGTGCGTGGCATCGTTCCATGCATGAAGATCCAGGCTGCGTGTTTCGAGCGGTTCGGATCCGACGGGTTCAAGGCACTCGAAGAGGTGATGGCAGCCGCGAAGTCGGCGGGACTCACGACGATCCTTGATGCCAAGCGCGGTGACATCGGAATATCCGCGGAGCACTACGCAGCCGCGCTCTTTGGGCATTTTTCTGCGGATTGGTGCACTGCCAACGCCTATCTTGGGATGGACGGGATTGCGCCCTTCCTCGTCAAGGGCGGCGTCTTTGCCCTCGTGCGAACCTCGAACCCAGGTTCGGATGCGCTGCAGTCACTCCCGCTCCGTGATGGCGGGACGGTGGCCGAGGCGGTTGCCTCCCTCGTTGCAAACGCCGGCGATGCGTCCATCGGCACATGCGGATTCAGCAGGCTCGGTGCGGTGGTAGGCGCAACGAAGGCGAGGGACGCAGCGGCACTGCGCGAGATCATGCCGAGGCAGTTGTTCTTGGTGCCTGGGTATGGGGCGCAGGGAGGAACGGCTGAGGATGTCCGCCCCTGCTTCCGCTTGGATGGAAGAGGTGCGATCGTCACGGCAAGCCGCAGCGTGATCTTCCCGACTGCCAACCCCGGCGAGCACTGGAAGTCCGCCGTCGAACGCGCTGCACGGTGTTTCGCGGCTGAGGTGCGAGCGGTTGTTTCCTCCGCCGCCACCCTTCCATGAGCGCTTTTGCATGAGCCGTTTGGCAACAGGAGCCTCGCTCGCAGCGGTCGTGATGCTGGCGCTTGCGCCTGCAGTCCTTTACCGTGGCGAGCGCCAAGTGCCTGCGCAGCGCATCGTGGTCGTGGTAAGCCCACACAATCAGCAGATTCGGCAGGAGTTTTCAACTGGCTTTGCGCGCTGGCATCGTGAACACTTTGGTGAAGCAGCGGAGGTTCGCTGGAACACCCCGGGCGGGACGACCGAGATTCGCCGAATGCTCGTTGCCCAAACGGAGTCAGCCCTCCGATCGGGCAGCCCCGTGGGAGGACAGGCCGACATTTTGTTTGGCGGCGGGAGTTACGAGTTCGATTTGCTGACGAAGCCCGTGACGGTGGACGGCGATCCACCGCGCAGTGCAACGGTGCTTGCGCCATGCGAGTGGATCACGCCGCAGATGCTTGAGGAGTGGTACGGCACGAACGACATCGCCGGCAAGAAGATTTACGACCCGAAACTCCACTGGTTCGGCGTTGCATTCAGCACCTTTGGAATCGTCAGCAACATCGTGCGCTGCGAAGAACTGGGTGTACACCCACCGCAGCGATGGGAAGATCTGGCGCAGCCCGCACTGCGCGGCAGCGTCATTCTGGCGAACCCCGCGCAAAGCGGATCGGTCGCCACCGCATTCGAGACGATCCTGCAGAGGCTCGGATGGACCCGCGGTTGGCAGGTGCTCCGACGAGCTGCCGCGAACTCCAATCACATCATTGCATCGAGCAGCGTCGTGCCGACAAAGGTTGGAAACGGTGAATCCGCTGCAGGAGTTGCCATCGATTTCTATGGCCGCTTCCAGGTTCAGTCGCTCGCGGATGCCGCCGAGCGGACGGGCTTGGATTCCATCGCTCGGCTTCACTTCGTCGCGCCCGCCAAGGAAAGCGTGATCGATCCAGATCCCATCGCCGTGCTTCGTGGTGCGCCGCACCCTGAGATGGCGCAGCGATTCGTGGAGTACTGCCTGTCGACGGATGGACAGATGCTCTGGCAAGCGGCTCCAGGCAGTGAAAGTGACGAAGCATGCGACCACCCACGCCCCGTTCGCTACGCGCTGCGGCGGCTGCCGTCGCGCCGGGCGGTCTACTCGTGCTGCATCGACTGCTTCGTCGACAGGATCAACCCCTTCGATGAACCATCAATCCCTGCACCGAACCCCAACTACCGCGACTTTGTTTCCACGCTCTTCCTGCCTATGGCGATGAGTCACACACCGCTGTTGCAAGCTGCGTGGCAGCGGATCATCGCTCATCCGAGCTATCCCGCTGGGAGCGCCGTCGTCAGCGCCGCCGATGTTTCCGATGCGCAGCTGAAACGCTGGCTTGAGGCATTTGATGCGATGCCGACCGCTCCCGCGGCGGACGGGGTCGAGCTGAAACTCGCGAGTCTCGACGACATTGGTGCTGTCCGTGCAGGGTGGCTGAAGGGTGGCTTCAAGGATCGGTCGCTCTGGGAATCGCGCGACGATCCCCGCACGCTGCTGCGTCGCCGATTTGCAGCGTTCTTCGAACGGCAGTACCGATCGATCATTGAGGATGTCGATCCAAGTGTGCTGCAGCACCGGGACGGAACGGAGGGCAAGTGAGCAGCGAACTTCCCCCGCGACATATCGAGCTTCGGCGTAGCGAGGGACTCACCATCGTGTGGTCGGATGGCGAGCAATCGTTCTACCCAGTTGCATTGTTGCGGCGACTCTCGCCAAGCGCGGATGCACGCGCAGTCCGTGAAGCGCTCGCTTCGAACCCTCTGACAGTGCTGCCATCGTCGGCGGGACAAGGACCGCTTCGAGCCGAAGCCGCCGAAATGGTGGGGAACTACGCGCTACGGATCACCTTCAGCGACGGGCACGCCACGGGGCTCTTCTCGTGGCGCTACCTCCGCGAGATTGATCCCAAGGGCGCAGTTGACGACACGGGGAATCGTCGGTGAGTCTCTTTCCCGTACTGGGAAGCACACCCCAGCGATTTTTGCAAGCGAGTGCCCTTGATCGCCGATAGGCAAGTTGTGGGAGGAAAGTGGTTCGCCCCCCCTGACAAACCATTGCCAAAGCCTCGCACGGTGGCACGTTGCCGACGTGCGGTCAAAGACATCTTTCTCCCCTCCGCCCTGTCGACCAGAGTTTCGTCGTCAGGGTTTTTCTTCTCTTCCCAGCGATTGGCTTCGTTGCAACTCTTGACCCCTCGAACCCGTATCCGTAGATTGATCTCCCATGAAGACATTCCTTGCCACAACTTTGCTTGCCTCGTGCGCCGCGCTGTGTGCGTGTGGACCTGACTCGGGTGACACCACCGATCCAGAAGCAGCCAACGCGAAGCCAGAGTCGGCGTCGCGCATTTCCGACAGTGGTCCATCGAAGATCGGGGTCACTTCCTCGAATGACGCCGCGGCCAACGCGCAAGAAGCTGCAAAGTCGAAGAAGAAGCAATAGCGCCACGGCACATGCGCAGGGAATTGGTCCGCTGCGCGCCAGCTGCATGAACGCCTGCCTGCCTGCCTGACACACTCAGGAAGCGTCGGCGTACGAGCCAGATTTCAAGACTCGCCGAATGATCTCAAGTCCTTCGGCGAGTTTTTCATCGGGCGCTGCAAAGCTGATTCGGAAGTGCGTGTCGCGCGAACTGAACACTTTTCCTGGAACAACGATCAACCTGTGATCGAGGACATGGTTGGCGAAGGCGCTCCCAGTTGACCCACCCTTTTCCGTCACAGGGATCAGCGCATAGAACGCTCCCTGAGGCACAGCGAAGTCGACCAATCCGCGCAGCGCGTCGGTGATCATGTCGCGGCGACGGACATACTGGGCAATCAGCGGCGCGAGGTCGACATCAAAGCACTCCACCGCTGCGACCTGCAGCGGGGTGGGAGCGCACACATAAAGGTACTGCTGCAGTTTCGCCATCTGCTGGATGAGCGGCTTCGGTCCAGCTGCATAGCCGAGGCGCCACCCCGTGCACCCATAGGTCTTCCCGAATCCGCGCACCAGCAGCAACGACGGGTTTGAGCGAGCCGCAGAGGGACAGCGACCGTCCTCGCGCGCGTCGGGAAAAGTGAACGCTTCGTAGATCTCGTCCGCCACCAACAGCACATTTCGATCGCGGCACAGCTGCGACAGGTCGTCGAGTTCGCGCTGGGTCAGGACAACGCCGCATGGATTGCTCGGCGAGTTGACGATCACCATCTTGGTGCGGGGAGTCAAAAGGCTCTCGACTCTCGATGCCGTCATTCGAAAGTCTGGGTAGGTATCGCAGAAGACCGTTCGCCCACCCGCCACCTTCACCATCGGGGGATACGCGACGAAATGCGGGTCCGCCATGATCACCTCATCCCCATCGCCAACAGTCGCAAAGATCGCGAGCGCCAAGGCGCCAGTGGTTCCTGGGGTAATGATCAGATCGCTGCCCGAAGCTTCCGTCCAACCCAGATCAGACTCGAGATTCGACCAGATTGCGGCTCGCAACTCTGGAACCCCCTGCGTCACCGAGTACCCATTGCGGTTCTCGGCGATGGCGCGAATCGCTCGCTGCTTGACGCGTTCATCGACGAAGAAGTCAGGCTGTCCGATCGACAGATTGATCGGGTCCTTCAGCGACGCTCCCAGTTCAAACGCCCGACGAATGCCTGAAGCATCAATCGATCTCGTCCGATCCGTGATCAGTCGATCAACATCCAGCCCCCCCACCTCCAGGGAACGCGTCATCTCACTTCTTCTTGCCGGCGTCTGGCTTCGCAGGCGCCGCGCCCGCGCCCTTCGCGCCAGCGGCTGGCTTCCCACCGGCCGCACCTTCAGCAGCAGCTGCAGCTTCCTTCTTGGGCTTCTTCGCAACCGCCGCCTTGATTGAACGCACCTTGGGGAGTCCGAGCGCTGTGTTCTTGCCAGCTTCGAACTTCTCAAGCTCCGTCAACTTGGCAACTCGCTCCGCGCGAGTCAACACATTGCGGTGCTGATTGAGTGCTCCGGACTTCTGCTTCAGACTGGAATGAATGCTCATGTCGGGCCTTTGAAAAGCTTCGGGTAGAAATCGCGGAAGTCACCATTGCCTCGACCGAGCGCCTTCCACTTTGCGCCGACCGACCGGATGCTGGCCTCGAGGGCCTTCACCGCGGGTCCCCCGCGATCGTCCCACCCAAAACCAGGTTGGACGAACACGAGGAACCGCGCATTATTGCTCGGAACCGCGATTGCATCAAGCCCTTGGCCCCGACAAAATGCCACCATCTCCGACGCACGATCGAAGGAAATGCCATCCGCGAGGATGAAATAGTTCAATCCTGCCTGTCTGGGATCCACTTCTGGCGCAGGACCGAGCCCTGCGGACGCAGGTGCAACACCCTGAGAACCTTGCACCTCGGGTGTGACTGCTGGCGAGACTGCCAGAGGCGTCGCAAGCGGGTCGACTGTGCGCGCGGCGACAAGCGAAGCCTCCGTGCGCTGAAGTTCGTTCGAACGAATCCCCGCCTGATACCCCAGTGACCAGAGTGCATAGCCGCCGCCCGTGAGCAGCATGAGCGCCACGATCAACACACCAATCGGCATGCGAAGCGAACGGGCACCACTCGGACCGGAACCCGAGCCTGAGCGTCGGGCCTCGTAGAGTGTCGAAGGCGTCTTGGACATGGTGCGAAGACTATCAGCCCTGCGGTGAAGCTGAGTGCGCGATGACACTTGCGATGGCGAAGCCTCCGGCGTGCGAAAGCGAGATGCTCCAGCCTGAGATTCCCAAGTTCTCGGCGACACGCTGTACTTCGCCGGCAATCCGCAGGCTCGGCGCCCCGGATGGAAGCGTGACTACCTCCATGTCGGTCCAGCACATCCGACTCCGAAGGCCAGTGCCGATTGCCTTCAGCGTTGCTTCCTTGGCAGCAAACCGCGCCGCGAGCCGTTCTGCCCGTCGCGGACCGACCGCATCTGCCGCGCCCTGTTCGTGCGCAGTGAAAACGCGTTCGAGGAAGTGATCGCCATGGTCAGCGAGCAGTCGACTGATTCGGGCGACCTCCACGAGATCCACTCCATGGCCAACAACATGTCGGTGTTCTGGCGACATCAGGGGGCAGACTCCTCTGGCCACAGCGCTCGGACGCGCTCAAGACCGGCACGCGGCTGGGTCCAATTGCGTGCATCCGCCACGGGAGAGCGCTGAAATCCTGCACCCGCGAGTGCGAGCACATATTCATCGAGCCGAAGCCGCCCGCCATCCGTCTCTCCAGGAGGCGCACGCATCCCAGACTGCAGCATGTCGACAACTCGTGCTGCGCGCAGTCGCGGTCCGCACCGCGACGCCTCGGCAACTGGATCCTGACCGAGCGAAAGCAGCATCGCAGGGTCGATGCCGATACCGATGGGATCATCTGCTGCAGCGGACCACTGCCCCGACACAGCGTCGCTTCCGTGATCGGCCACCTCAACCCCTGCGTGCGCCGCAGCCTGACTGATCATGGAACGCACATCACGAAGCACTGGCGCGTTCGAATCGGTCTGGGCGGGAAGTGCTGTCGAGACAACGACGCGCCCGAGGTCTGCGGCAAGCCCGATCGCGTGACGCATGGCATCCACAGCGCGATCAGCATGCGAAGCACTGGCAAAGTGCTCCATTGGAATCCAGAGGTCCAAACCAGCGCAACGCATCTCCAATCGGCGCAGACGAACCAGAAGATCGCGACGCGCGCTCGCATCAAGTTCGCGCGGCCGCATACCCGGCTGTGTGGCAGACAGTTGAACCGCGCGATATCCCATGGAGCGCAGCGCCTCCAACCCATCGATCGGCTCCATCCCCAACGGCGCCAGCGTTGCCGCCAGGGGCGGCATCAGTCGAAGAGCGCTCAGCATCAACTCAAAGGCTATCGTCTGACTTCGTCGCACATGCCGCAGCGAATCACGCCAGCACGAAAGACCACCGCCCAGCGGAAGCGCGCCGCGCAGCTGCTCGCGGCACTGCACCGCCGCTATCCAGATGCACGATGTGCACTGGAAGCATCGGCGCCGCACGAACTGCTGATCGCCACCATCCTCTCCGCGCAGGCAACGGATGCTTCCGTGAACAAGGCCACACCCGCACTTTTCAAGGCCTTTCCGACGGTGGCGGCGTTCGCGGCCGCCACGCCCGAAGCGATTGAGCCCTTCGTCCGCACCATCAACTTCTGGCGCAACAAGTCACGAGCAATCGTCGAAGCTGCGCGCGCACTGGAGCAGAACTTTGCGGGCGAAGTGCCACGCAGCATGGATGCGCTGCTGACGCTTCGCGGGGTCGCTCGAAAGACGGCGAATGTCGTTCTCGGGAACGCCTTCGGCATGCAGGAGGGGGTTGTGGTTGACACGCATGTTGCGCGGCTCGCGAAGCGGATGCAATTGACACGGCACACCGATCCAGTCAAGGTGGAACGCGACCTGATGGCGCTCTTCCCCCCCCGCAGCTGGTGCCAACTGTCGCACTTGCTGATCGCGCATGGCCGCGCCGTGTGCAAGGCTCGCGGGGCGTCCTGTGCGAATGATCCGATTTGCCGGCGATTCTGTTCAGCCGCCCGCGTCGTCCGCGCCTGATGCGGCAGAACGGGCATCCGAGTCGGAGGCGGGGCTTGGATTGGTCGGCTGCCACACCACGACCCCCATACCTCCAAACACACTGACCCAACTCGCGCCGTCATCGGTCCGGCGCGGATAGATGTTCGTCACGGGCCCCTGCAATCGACAGCGTCCAACGCGCACCATGGAACCGTTCACGCGCCGCCAGACATCGATGCCGTCATCGTGACCGATCCACAGGTCCGCTCCCACATTGGTGACCGTGCGTGCGAGGCTGCCCTGCGGCATCGCCAGCACCTGCCGGTTGCCGTTGTCCTCCACGATGACGCGAGGCGCCACCTCGATCGTGTACGCATCGTTGTCGGCGCCCTCGATCATTGCCTTGCCGAATGCACCCTCAATCGTCGTGCAGGGTGGATTCATGGTCTGTATGGGGTTGCTCGATGGCTCGCAACTGCCGCCAGTCATGTAGAGCCAATTGCCTTCTGGGCTTCCCGCAACGATGCGTCGGCCGTCGGAGAGAACGCGCTCGAGCCGACCTGGCTCGCGAGTCGTTGCGAAGAACTCATCGGCGGGCCCACGCGCATCGGCATCGCGACGATAGAGCGACCGACCGAAGGTGCCGGCGATGAGATAGGTGTTCGGTCCCACGAGAGCCGCATCAATTGCTCCGCGCACGCGGATCGCCGGCAGCGCCGACAACCCGTCCGCATCGACACGCCAGACGCCGATCTGCGATGCGGTGATCGCCCACAATTCGCCTTGGATGTACCGAAGATGACTGATCTGCCCTGGCACGATCTCCCCAGCGAGTTCATGCAAGTCGCCGTCGAGCAGTCCGACCCGCGCGGCGTCCTTCCCCTGCACGACGCAGGCAAAGCGCCGATTGGAGATTCCGCGGCTCGGGAGCGATACAAGCGATGTTGCCGATCCGATGATGCTGCCATCGCTCAGCCGCACGATCTCGCCTGCGCGCGTCGTGACGGGGCCCGCAGCGGTTCCAACAACCCTGCCGCACACGGCGCCGCCCGCGAGAAAACGCTCCCCCGTATCGATGCGAACAACGCCACCAAGTCCACTGATGTAAATCGCACCATCGACACTGGAAACGCTTTCGGGCCTGATGCCGAGCACCTTCTCGGTCATCGATTCAATCACCATTGGAGTGCGCGGATTGGACACATCGATGCGGAGCACGGATGTCCGATCAAGCACGGCGACCAGGTCGCTGCCGTGTCCAACCATGTCCACCAACGCACCTGATTTTCCAGGCGGCGCACAGGCGAGCTTCGCAATGACGCTGGCGTTCTGAGGGTCAAGCACCAACAGCGTCGCACCGAACCCCTGAAACACGCTGTCGCGGTAGACCAAAGCCGTCCAGTGCGACCCGCCGACCGAGTGCGAGCACACGAGATCCTTGGGTCGAAGGTCCGTCCGATCGACAGGGGTGTAGTCACTCACGCAAGCCGCGAGGATCAGCGGCACACAGACACCACATCGACCAATCCACTTCCGCACGAACATGGTCAGAGCGTAGCGCACGCTGTTAGGATTCCTCCCGATGACCCAAGGACGGATCGAACTGCTGCAGAAGATGCTCGAACAGGATCCAGGGGATTCCTTCTGCTGCTATGGGATGGCGCAGGAGTACCTGAAGCTTGGTGATGTGGACAACGCCGTGGCATGGTTCGATCGAACCATCGCAGCTGATCCAGACCACTGCTACGCCTATTTCCACAAGGCTCGCGCACTCGAAATGGGCGGTCGGTTGAGCGACGCGCAGGCGACGCTTCGATTGGGTCTTGATCGGGCGCGTGCTCAGGGGGATACGCATGCGATCGGTGAACTCCACGGCTACCTCGGGCAGATCGAATGACGACGACCCGTCGCAAATCCACGCGCAAACGCGCGACCGTTGATCGAATCGAGAGCGATCCCAAGGACCCGCGCCTCGCGCGCATCATGCTTGAAGGCACGACACGGTCCGTCGCGACGGTCGGGCGCGAACTGCTCTCCACCCTTGGGATTCGCGAAGGCATCGCATGGACGGCACAACTGGAGAAGCGCGTTCGTGCCGTGCAGGCAGAGCGCGACGCGAGGTCGCACGCGCTGTCGATGCTTGCGCGGTCCAGCCAAAGCGCAGAATCGATTCGGCGTGCGCTGCTTCGGCGCGGAGTCCTTGCGGAGATCGTCGAAAGCACAGTGAAGTCGCTCGTTGCGGACCGCTGGATTGATGAGGAATCCCATGCGGCGCTGCGTGCGGACAGGCTGTCGGCTGCACGACCTGGCGCATCGGAAGCACACCTCAGCGAGGCACTCGAGCACGAGGGGATCATCGAGCCGCTTGCGGTACGAGAAGCACGCCGTGTCGCTGGCGGCGCCGATTCCGCGGCGCGCGCCCTTTCACTGGCGCGTGCTGCCATCAAACGGCGCGGGCGCAGGACGGTGGTCGCCGTTGCCCAGTCGCTCATTCGAAAGGGCTTCGACGCTTCTATCATCAAGGATGCCATGCGACGCGAAGGGTTCGACTGTGATGAAGAGTGATTTCACTGGTGGCTTCTGCGCGCTGCTTGTTGTCGGGCTCGTCCTGTGCGTTCATGGTTGCACGGGGCACCTGAACCAATCCAATGGGATCGACGGGATTGGTGAAGGAGCGCTTCCCGCGCTGCAATCATCAACCCAGACATCGCTTGCCGATGCCACCCCTTCGATCACGGGGCTTGATCGGCGAAACTGGGACCTCATGATGGTGGCCATTCCACGCGGACAGGTCCAGGTGCAACCGACCTATTCGGAAGATCCGATCATCGTCCGCGGACCCGCTCGGGTCGATGGCGCATATCCCAGCGCTTCGACTTCGCTTGATGGACCATCGGATGGCGGGCAACTCGTCATGGAAGGCGCTGCACAGCCCTTCTGGCCAACGGTCCTGTTCCTTGCCGCGCCTGTGCGCATGGCAACCGGCGACCCACCTGGCACGACTCACCGACAACCAACGGCGGGCTTCCACCTTGTGCCCGTGAACGCGGACGGCCAGCCACTTTGGGACCGAGCCATGTGGGAGTGGGTCGAGAAGCCTGCTTCGCGCTGACGCGCATACGCCACCGACGTTCTCGCGATCCACTCATGTCTTACCTCCTGAAGCCACTTCGCATCGGAGCCATTGATGCGCCCAATCGCGTCATCATGGCCCCATTGACCCGTTGCCGCGCGCCGAACCATGTGCCGACGCCACTGATGGCGGAGTACTACGCACAGCGCGCGAGCGCAGGACTGATCATTGCCGAGGCAACGATGGCGATCGCGGGCGGATCGGCGTTCTCCAACGAACCAGGCATTTACAGCGCCGAACAGGTTGCGGCTTGGCGCAGCGTCACGGATGCAGTGCACGCAGCGGACGGGCGCATCGTTCTCCAGCTTTGGCACGGTGGCCGCACATGTCATCCGCTGCTGAACGCCGGTCGGGTGCCCATTGCGCCCAGTGCGATTGCGATCACGACCAACCCTTTCCGCGGACCAGACGGACCCGTACCACACGCCACTCCGCGGGCAGTTGATGATGACGAGATTCCCGCTCTCATCGCTGGATTCGCTGCTGCCACGCGGCATGCGCGCGACGCAGGCTTCGATGGAGTGGAAATCCACGGGGCCAACGGCTACCTGATCGACCAGTTCACGCGCGATGGGTCCAATCAGCGAAGTGGTCCTTACGGCGGCTCTGCATCCCACCGAATTCGCTTTGCGTGCGAGGTGGTCGAGGCGGCATGCGCGGCGTGGGAACCGAGCCGCATCGGCTCGGGTTTCACCGCTCGGCAGCGGCAACAGCATGATCGACAGCGATCCAGTGGGCACCTTCACGCTGCTTGCGGAAGCCGCCAGTCGAATCGGCATCGCATACCTCCATGTCCTTCGGGCCGATTTCATGGGCATCCAGACTGCTGATGTGCTCACACCGCTCCGCGCAGCGTTCCACGGAACACTCATCGCGAACATGGGCTACACGCCAGCCGAGGCAGCGGAGGCAATCGGTTCAGGTTCGGTCGATGCCGTCGCGTTCGGGCGTGCGTTCTTGGCAAACCCCGACCTTCCAGAGCGCATTCGCCTTGGCGCGAACTTGAACGCACCGAACGACAAGACCTTTTACGGCGGCGGCGCGGAGGGCTACACCGACTATCCATTCCTGACCGATGCGCAGCGCGAGGCCGCGCGTGACAACGCGACCGAAGGTGTACGGTGAGTCAAGATCGGATCAATCCCACGACTGGCTTGCCCGAGGGGTATCCATTCCAGCGGGACTGGGAGTTGACGCCGCGCGAACTCAAGGCGCTCATTGATCAGCGCGCACCACTGGTCGTGATCGATGTGCGCACCGAATCGGAACGGACACTGGCGAGCATCGCAAACACACTCCACATCCCCATTGCAGAATTGCCTGCACGCTTGCCCTCACTCCGAGAGCACGAGGCCGATCGCATCGTGGTCATGTGCCACCACGGCACTCGCAGCCTGAGGGCCACGGAACTGCTGCGCCAAGCGGGATTCGAAGATGTCCGAAGCCTCGCCGGCGGCATTCATCTGTGGAGCATGGACATCGATCCTTCTGTCCCGGCGTACTGATCGTCAATCGAACCGATCGTGCTGCGCGGCGAGTGCCGAACGACAACAAGGGAGAAAGCGGGCGAAGGGATTTGAACCCTCGACATTCGGCATGGAAGGCCGACGCTCTACCGCTGAGCTACGCCCGCGAGTCCGCCAGAGTGTAGCGAACCGATCCGAGTTGCCGCATCAGGTCGCCGCGAGCAGCCGTTCCACATACTTGATGTCGTGCGCTGCGTTGACGAAGAGCTCTTCACGCAGCAGTCGCTCGTACAACGGAATCGTGGTCTTGATGGGCCCGACCTTGAACTCGGCAAGTGCGCCAAGTGAGCGCCGAATGCACTGCTCACGGGTGGGCGCATGCACGATCAACTTCCCGACCATCGAGTCGTAGTGCGTCGGAACTCGGTAGCCAGCTCGAACATGGCTGTCGAGGCGAATGCCTGGACCGCCAGGCGCGATCCAAGTCTCCACAAGCCCAGCCTGCGGCATGAAGTTGCGCGCGGGATCCTCCGCATTGATGCGGAACTCCATCGCATGCCCCTGAATGCGGATGTCCGACTGCTTGTAGGGGAGGTGCTCCCCCGCCGCCACGCGAATCCCTGTCTGCACGATGTCGACTCCCGTGATCGCCTCGGAAATCGGATGTTCCACTTGGACGCGCGTGTTCACTTCGAGCATGTAGAAGTTCTGGTGGCGGTCCATGAGGAACTCGCAGGTCGCTGCACCCGAGTACTTCGCCTGACGGATCAACTCTGCGGCGGACTGGCAGACCGCCTCGCGCTTGGTGGGATCGACGCCGGGAGCCGGCGCCTCCTCGATCAGCTTCTGGTGCCGCCGTTGGCTCGAGCAATCCCGCTCATAGAGGTGCACTGCGTTCCCGTGCTTGTCGCCAATGACCTGCACCTCGAAGTGACGCGCGAGTTCCAGGTATTTCTCGACGAACACCATTGGATTTCCGAAGGCAGCCGCCGCCTCTTGCCGAGCCTGCTCGATCCCCTGCCGCAGCCCCGCCTCATCGTGGGCGATGCGCATGCCCCGTCCACCACCACCACCAGATGCCTTCACGATCACTGGAAAGCCAATGTCTCGCGCGACCTCGACGGCTTCGTCAATGTCCTCGATCCCGCCATCGCTGCCGGGGAAAATGGGCGTGCCCGCTTTCCGTGCAAGTCGCTTGCAGTTGACCTTGTCGCCAAGCGCAGACATGGCTTCGGGGCTTGGGCCGATGAACTCGAACCCGCTGTCGCGGCACACTTCCGCGAAGTGTGCGTTCTCCGAGAGGAATCCGTACCCAGGGTGGATCGCATCCGCATGCGAGATTTCTGCTGCAGCGATGATGCGTTCGATGCGAAGGTACGAGTCCTTGCTCGGCGGCGGTCCGATGCAAACTGCCTGAGCGGCCTGCTCGAGCCATGGGCCGCCAGCATCGGCCGACGAATACACACACACTGGTTCAATCCCAAGCTCACGGCACGCGCGAATGATGCGCAGGGCAATCTCGCCCCGATTGGCAATCAATACTCGCTTGAACATGGCGTCGTCAGCTCGGACGAATCAGGAAGAGTTGCTGACCGAACTCAACAGCTTGTCCGTTCTTCACAAGCACCTTCGCGATGGTTCCAGCGCGTTCTGCCTTGATCTCATTGAAGATCTTCATGGCCTCGAGGAGGCAAACCACTGTGTTGGGCTCCACGACCGTTCCAACGGCTACCAACGGTGGCTTGTCTGGTCCGGACGCCGCATAAAAAGTTCCCACCATTGGGCTTTCGATGGCTTCAAGTCCCGTGTCGCCCTGCCCCTCGGAACCATCGGGACTAGGCCTTCCAACCGCCGTGGCACCCGCCGACCCCGTGGCAAGTGCCGGAACTTGGGGAGTCGATTGTGCGGAAGAACCATGGTGGATCAACTGCGGGGCACTCAAAGTGGTTTGGCGGCGGATCGTCGCTTGCTCTTCCTTGTCCCTCAAGTCCAGCTCCGTGAGGTCGTTCTCGACCATGAGCCGGACAAGTTCCTTCAGCTTTCGAATGTCCATCATGATCGCGTGAGCATAGTGTCTTTGCTAAATCGGCGCAGAAAGGCTCACAATCGCCGATGTTCAGCGAATTGATATTTCAGATCAGATGTCCGAAACTAGGTTGGTTGGCGTAGAGAGAGAGGCGGTCCGAGCACTTCTGCCATCAGGATTCCGTCGCGCAGTCCAGCTTTGCTCGCGAGCGCCTTCCGCAGGGGGCTGACCAAGGGACCGTCCGTGGCGGGCACAGTCAAGGCAGTCAACGCAGGCAAGGCAGGCAAGGCAGGCAATACAGCACGAACTCCCTGCCGTGGATGCCGACCGCGCAAAGCGCCATCGTGAATCTGCTGGGCGCGATCGTGCAAGTAGGTTCCGGTCGCCTCGCCTTCGGGGTCTTCCTCTCCTTCTTCGTCATCCCAATCCACAGAAGAATCCACAGTAGTCGTTACGTCGACCACTACCCGGCCTCCGACCTTCTCGGCTGCCCCACTCGTGCCAGCCGAAACGCCCTCGAGCGGCCCAACATCCAACTTTGCTTCGCGTACAGCTTGGCTCCACTGACCGCGGATCGCCGCAACCACCTCAGGGGGGGCGCTCTCTGCAAACTGATCAATGCGCTGCTTCATCGCCGCGAAGTAAGCGCGTGCATCCATCGGAGCCTCCGCTGGCACTGGCACTGCGGTAGGCCGCGATGCACTCGGCGTCACCTCGCGTGCGGGCATGGCCACGATCGCCGGTGCTGAAACCTCCGTGTTCCTCGTCAACTCGCGCGGACTCACCTGGGAACCCTCCGCCGTTGCCTTGGCAGCCTTGGCCTTCTTCTCACCCTGCTTGGCCACGATGCGGATCACAGCCTGCACAACGAGGACGACGATGAAGATGATCGTGCCAGTCGACATGGGAGCCGTCAGAGGTTACTCGCCTCGCGGCAGCCGCAGCGACAGCGACGCTGTACCCACCTGAAACTCGCAGCCGAACGCAGACTGCAGTTCCCGAGGCTGCAACACGCTTCTTGGGGGACCGAACGCGATCAGCCTGCCGCTGTCCAAGAGCGCCACATCGTCGGCCCACTGATCCACCACGGAAAGGTCGTGCATCGCAGCCACCACAACACTGCCCTGCCGACAGCGGCGGCGCAGCGCTTCCACCACCCGCATCGCCTCAGCAGGATCGAGATTCGCAAGGGGCTCATCGAGCACCAGGAGCCCACCCGCTGGATGCTGGCGAAGTGCCCGCGCGACGACGCAGCGTTGCTGCTCGCCGCCAGACAGTTCATGAAAACGCCTGTCCGCAAGCGGCTCAAGCGCAAGTTCCTGGAGGAGCGCCTCCGCCGACACGCTTGCCGCGCCATGCACGGCACCGAACTCGATGACATCGCGCACCGTGACATCGATCGCAAGCGTTGACCGCTGCGCAACCCACGCGACCGAACGCGCCCGCTGCGCGGGGTGGGTCGAGCAGATGTCACGGCCACGCCACTGCACCGATCCCTCGAGTGGCGCTCGCAGCCCCGCCGCGAGGCGAAGCAACGAGCTCTTTCCACTGCCGTTTCTCCCGATCACCAAACATGTTCGACCCACTCCAACCTCCATCGTCACCGCATCGAGTACGCGGCGGTTGGCATAGGCAAACGATGCTTGTTGAATGCTCAGCACGCCCAGTCTCCGCGGCGAACACGAGTCGAGCGCAGCACCAAGAGGAACACGGGCCCGCCGAAAAGCGCCGTGAGCACGCCGATCGGCAGCCTTCCACTGCCAAAGTCGATCCCTTGCCGAAGGGCATCGCTCCAGATCAGGATGGCCGCTCCCGCGACGGCGCTCGCGGGCACGAGCGCGGCATGCAGTCCGCCGAGCAAGGCGCGCGCGAGGTGCGGAGCCATGAATCCCACGAACGCGATCGGCCCGCAGAGCGCAACGCTCGTCGCCGCAAGCGCACCTGCACCGATGAACAATCCAAGTCGCAACGGTCCGACCGCAACACCGAGGCTCTCGGCTTCATCATCACCAGCACTCGCCACATCGAGCGCCCGCGCCTTCACCGACGCCGCGAACAACACGATCGCCAAGATGGCCACCGTGTTCCACCAAGGCACTGCGCGGGGCAGTTCGGGGACCTGTCCCATGAACCAGCTCCAGAGTTCGCCGCGGCTTGTTGGCGGCATCATCGATTGCAGGAGCAGCGTGAGTGCACCGCACATGCTCGCAACCACAGTTCCCGCGAGCACCAGCGTCAGAGGATCAAGCATTCCACCTCGTCGGCCGAGCAAGTACACGAGCAGCAGCACGCTGACTGCGCCGATTGTTCCTGGGAGCAGCGCGTCAGGACCGAAGAATGCAGCTGCGGCACCCGCGACCGCGAGAGGCGACCATGCCGCCAGCGTTGCGCCAAGTCCAGCGCCAGCCGAAAGTCCCAAGATGAATGGCGATGCAAGAGGGTTGCGAAGAAGCGCCTGCAAGAGCAGCCCGCTGAGGCCGAGCGCCGCTCCGGCAGCCGCACCGGACTTCACCGCGCCGAAACGAAGCGCAACAATGTCCGCTTCGGGAAAGCCGACGACCCAATCTCCCGTCGTTGGATCACGCCCAATCAACAGGCGTGCAACGACCCCCGTGAACAGCGCCAGACCAAGCACGATCGGACCCCATCCCTTTCGGCGCGGTGGATTCATGGCGCTTGGACCTCAGTCGCCAACAACGACCGAAGGCGGCCAAGCGATGCGGCGATTCCTCCGCCAGGTTGCAACAGCGCCGGCTCGTCAACCCGCAGTACGCGTTGTGTGTCGTCCGTCGGAAAGCCGCATCGGTCATCGTCGCCTCGCCGCCCGAGCAGGATGACGATGTCGGCCTTGATGCGCAGCAGATCTTCCCGTCCAAGCGACTGGTACCCCATGCGCTCGAGCGCAGGATCGAACCCCATCGACTGCAGCGCTTCCATCAGGTAGCTGTCGATTCCGAATGCGAGGACATCCGCATCCTCCTGACCGCACAGCACGGCGAGCAACCGCTTGCCCGAGGCGCCGCCCAGCGGCTTGGTCGCTTCGTCCAACGCAGCGCACAGTCGCCCCGCATGAACATGCATCTCGGTGCGTTGCCCTTCCTCGCAGAACGGGGCGCATGCCGATGCGACATCCCGCACTGCGCGTCGGCAGTCATCAAACGTGGCAAGTTGGACAGGGAACACGGTCCACCCCTTCATCTGCGCAAGGTCCACGAGTGCCGCAGGCAGTCCCTGCACGGGCGGCTGAACGAACAGCAGTGTCGGGTTCGCCCGAACAAGTGCCTCTGCATCGATGTCGAGCAGCGTTCCAACCGCTGGCGTGTGGGGTGCGCCAGAACACCATGGCGTTCGTCCCACGAGGAGGTCCTTCGCGCCAAGTTCAACGAGCGTTGCGGTCACGCCTGGCGACAGCGACACGATGCGAGCTGCCCGCGGCGCGTCAGCTTGTCGCGCCGCTGGCGATTCGCCGCGTTCACATGATGTGCAGACAAACGCAAGCAGCACAGCATGGATCGTCGACCATCGATGCCGCGCGGCGAAGTCACTCACGGGGGGCTACATTAGCGCAGCGATGGGCTGGTGGACCTCTCTGAAGGAAGCGCTCGGGATTGCCCCCACTGGCAGCGTGCCGACGCAGGAAGTCATCGATCCCGCACCTGCGCAGACGCTGCCCGTCGTACGCGAGATGAACGGTCAGACAAACGACCTTCCCGCGGAACTTCGCGCGCAAGTCGCTGAGCACGCGCGCTCGCAGCAGGAACTGCAAGCGATGCTCGCCACACTGTCGAGCACCATGCAGGCGATGCCGCAACTGGCGAAGCAACAGGCACAGGTGCTCGAAACGCTGATGGACCAATCGGTACGCGCACGACAGCGAGATCAGACCATCGAACGAAACCTGACCGAATTGGTCGATGGTGCCGATCGCCAAACGCAAACGCTTGGGCTCGTGCAGCAGCAACTCGACCTGAACCACGAGGTCAGCCTGCGGGTCGCGGACAGCCTGAAGGAGGTGTCTGGTGCCATCAGCACATTCGCAAGCTCCAGTGAGCGCCAGTCGCGCGCCGTCGAGAACCTCGTTTTGGCAACCCAGCGTCGCGTCGCGCAGTCAGATCGCCTCGAACGATCGCTCCAGTTCTGGCTTGCTGCCGTTGCGCTCATCTGCACCGTGGCAATGCTGTATGGCGTGTGGTCCGCATCGAAGGGCCCCGTCGTGATCGCCATGCCCGTTCCCGAGCAGCCCGCAGCGCCAGCGCCAGCGCAGCAGCAGCCATGAGCGCATGAGCGCGCGCGTGCGCGCCACCCCGAAGCCGAAGAATCAGGCGGAAGCAGCTTCGGTGCCCTGCATCTGACTTCGCACAAGCCGCTGGTAGACGCTGCAGCGGTCGAGCAACTGCGGGTGCGTTCCGATGTCCACGACCCGCCCCTTGTCCATCACCACGATTCGATCTGCGGACAGCATGGTGGAGAGGCGATGTGCAACCGTCAGCGTTGTCCTCGAGTGACTGATCTCAGCCAATGCTTGTCCGATCTGCTGTTCGCTCTCGGCGTCAATCTGGCTCGTTGCCTCGTCGAGAATCAGGATGGCAGGATCGCGCAGCAGCGCACGGGCTATCGCCAAGCGCTGTCGTTGACCGCCTGACAAACTCGCTCCCTGCTCACTGATGGCGCCATCGAGTCCGCCTGCCAGTCGCAGCACGAATGCCTCCGCGTGCGCGCGTCGCGCAGCGTCAACGAGTTCCTCTCGCTTCACACCAGGCGAACCGAGCGAGATGTTCTCGGCGACCGAACCCTGGATGAGGATCGACTCCTGCGTAACCACGCCAATCTGACGGCGCACACTTCCGATGGTGCACTGCGCGATGTCAGCGCCGTCGATGCGGATCCGTCCCGCGGATGGATCGAGCAGACGCGGCAGCATGGAAAGCAGCGTTGTCTTTCCGCAGCCATTGGGACCCACGAACGCCACATGCTCGCCGAACACAATGTCAAGCGTCACATCTTGGACGGCCGGCTCGTTTGCGCCTGGGTAGGTGAATGACACCTGCTCAAAGGAAAGTCGAGCACGGTGCCGCGGCAACCGCGAGAGTCCATCGGCGCGGCGCGGCTCCTGCGACAGCCCCATCAGTTCGCGAAGGCGCTCCGCAGCGGCGCCAGCACCTTGGATGTCGATCGCAAAGCTCACCAGCGGGCGGATCGATGCGGCTGCCGCCGCGAGCGAGCCGAGCGAGAGCACGAAACGGTCGAAACTCAATGTGCCCCGCAGGATTTCCCGAACGGCAAGGGCGGCAAGTGCAAGCGCGGTGAGGATCGTGAGCGTTTCGATCAACGGTCCCGCCAGGCTTTGGGCAATCCTCGCCCGCATCGACTCGCGCACAACACCATCGTTCGCGCGGCGGAAACGACCCGTCATGGCGGACTCCGCAGTCGCGGTTTTCACCATGCGCAGCCCACTGAGCGCTTCCGTCGTCACTCGCAGCAGCGCCGCCTGTTGCATCAGCGCTCCCCTGTTTCCACGGCGCACCCGCTTGCCGCTCTTGCGCAGCACCACACCGAAGATCGGCCCTGCAATCGCGGCGACGAGTACCACGCGCCAGTCAATCAGGACGGCTGCAGCGAACGCAGCGATCGCCTTGGTGACCTGCGCGGTTGCCTTGCCGGTGAGTGTCATGAATCCGCCCACCAGCTCGCCCGTGTCGCGAATGACCCGACTCGAACACTCCGCTGGCCCCAATCGCATCACCTCGCGCAGCGGCATCCGCATCGCATGACGGAACACATCGAGGCGAATGCGCGCCACCACCTCGGTGCACAAGCTGTAACTGGCAGACTGATGCAGGAAGTTCGCGGCCGCACCGACGATGGTGAGAACGCCAACGCAGGTCAGGATCAGCACGACACCAGAAAATGGATCACTCGGCAGGCGCTCCACCACCTCGGTCGGGATGCGCATCCAAGGGTCAGAGGCGTTGAAGTCTGCAGCAAGCGCCTGCAACGACTTTCCCCCTTCGCTAAGGATCAGCTTCAGGATGGGGACGAGGCTGAGCAGCCCGACACCAAGCCCAGCCGCTGACACGGCGGCGAACAGCAGCGTCCAAGCCAATCGAGCAGGTCGGTCAAGCAGTCGCCGCGCGAAATGAAAGAACGCGCCCATCCAACGATGGAGGCTATCAGGAGACGCAACCGGTCAACTGATGCAGGTCGCGCCAGAACGCTGGATAGCTCTTGGAGACGCAGGTGGGATTCGCGATGGAGATCCCAGGCCGAGCAAGCCCGAGCACGGCGAACGACATGGCCACTCGGTGATCGCCGCGGGGATCAATCAAGACTGGCGATGCTCGCGCGCGGTCGGGATGAATGGTGATCGAATGATCCGTTGACTCGATGCCGCAGCCTGTGCGGGCGAGTTCCTCGGCCATGACATGCACACGGTCGGACTCCTTGACCTTCAGCGTCTCCAGTCCGCGAATGCGCGTCGTTCCCTTGGCAATGGAGGCGATCGCCGCGAGGCACAGTGCGCCATCTGGCCACCGCGATGCATCGATGTCAATCCCGCGCCAGGTGGATGTTCCCTCCACGCCGATGCCCGCGGCACTCGAACTCTCCGAGGCACCCATCGACACCAGCGCGGCGAGGCATGCAACATCGGGCTGCTTCGACAGCCGCGGCAGCCCGCGGATGAGCACGCGAGCATCGGGCACGATCGCAGCGGCCGCGAGGAAGTACGCCGCGCTGCTTGCATCCACTTCGACCGACATGGACGAGGCGCGCAGATCGGTCGGCGGCACCGTGATGCGGGTGAGCTTGCCCGCCCCGTCCCGCTGAACCTGTACTGGAACGCCCCATTTCATGAGCGCGTGGATGGTCAGCTCCACATATGAGGGGCTCGTCAGCGAATCCGAACGCACGAAGAGGTCGACGCCACGCTCCAGCCGAGGCGCGAGCAGCAGCGCAGCGGAAACGAACTGGCTCGATGCGGTTCGCCCCACCTCCAGTGCGCCGCCGCGGGGAAGCTTGCCGCCGCCGACACGAACTGGGAGCCGTCCCGCGGCTTCGACATATTCGATCTGTGCTCCCAGCGCCCGCAGCATGTCGATTCCCTCGGCAACTGGTCGCTCGCGCATTCGTGCACTGCCATCGATGATGACTGGCTTTCGTGCGAGCGTCGCCAAGGCGATCATGAAGCGCGTCGGCGTCCCACCGTCACCAAGCGTGACGCTTGAGCCGCCCGCCAATCTGCGCGACCCTTCAAGTTCGATCCATGATGAGCCTTCCGTGACTGGCGTGCCCGATGCGCGCAGGGCGTCGATGAAGCGGTTCGTGTCATCGGCGCGCAGTGGTGATTCGAGCCGAGTGCGCCCCTCCGAAAGCGCAGCAAGCACGAGGAACCTGTTGGTTTCGCTCTTGGAGCCTGGCGGAGTCACCTCACCACGGAATGGACGCGGCGCAGGGATGATCGACACGCTGTCCGATTGCTGCGCGGTCGTCATCGCCACCATCACTCCCCGATCGAGCCTGTCGAGCGGAAGACCGCCACGACATCCTCGATTGGAACCACAAAGAGGCGATTGTCACCCTCGAAGTCCACTGGGATCGCGTGCTTTGGATGGAACAGCACGCGGTCATAGCGCTCCACGCAGTAGTCGGGGTCACGCTCAACCTGCGAACTCACCGCAACCACCCGCCCTGTCAGGGTCGGGATCTCCATCTTGTCTGGGAGGTGGATGCCCACGCGCGTGATTTTCTTGTCTTCGTCCTTGCGAATCAGGACCCGTTTCCCAACGGGCTCGACTGTTTCGAGGCGCTTGCTTCCTTCGCTCGAACGATTGGTCAACGCGTCTTGCTCCTCACTGGGCTCATCAGGCATTCGTCGAGATCAATTGTTGGGTGCAGGGAATCTCTGCGGAGACTCGAGCGGCTTTGCATCGCCGGCGGTGCACATGACCACAACGAAGACGGTGGCGATGACCAGCAGAATACCCACGATGATTCCGACTTTGCGGCCAACATTGGATGGCGAAGGATTCGCATTCATGCGAGGGGCGAGGATAGCATTTCGGCATGGCTTCCATCAGCACTCAATCCCAGACCGCCGCTTCCGCGACCACCGATCCACTCACGCTGATCGATGTGGACCATGTCCGCTTCTTCGTCGCGAATGCCAAGCAGGCTGCGTTCTTCTACGCCAACGCCTTCGGCTTTCAGGTCGAGCAAATCGCGGATCTCACCACGGGGTCGAGGGAGAGTGCACAGTACCTGCTGACGCAGGGCAACATCCGTCTCTTGCTCGAGACACCGATTGTTCCGACACACCCAGCCGCCGACGAGGTCAAGTTGTATGGGGACGGCATCAAGGACATCGCGCTCACCGTCTTCGACGCAGAACGCGCATGGGAGCAAGCGGTGCGCAACGGCGGGCAATCCGCGTACGAGCCGCGCACTTTGCGCGATGACACGGGCTCCGTCACCATGGCTGGCATTCGCACCTACGGCAGGGTCGTGCACTCCTTCGTCAGTCGAACCGGCGCTTACGACCTTCCAACGCTGAAGCAAGGCGGCACCTTTCAGCCAGGATTCCGACGGGTCGAAGGCTTTGCGCTGAATGAGTTCAACCGCCAGAACCCGTGCGGGCTGAAGTTCGTCGACCACTGCGTCGGCAATGTGGAACTGGGGAAGATGAATCATTGGGTGAAGTGGTACGAGGAGGTCCTCGGCTTCGCGATGTTCAAGCACTTCGATGACAAGGACATTGCGACCGACTACTCCGCGCTCATGAGCAAGGTGATGGCATCGGGCAATCAGCTGATCAAGATGCCCATCAACGAGCCCGCGGCTGGCAAGCGAAAGAGCCAGATCCAGGAGTACCTGGAGTGGCACAACATGACCCCCGGCATCCAACACCTCGCACTGCGGACGGATGATGAACTCCGCAGCGTGGCCGAACTTCGCAAGCGCGGCGTCGACTTCCTGGCGATCCCCGAAACCTACTACGAGTCCGTGTGGCAGCGCGTCAACAACATGCTGACCAAGCACGGCCATGAGGCGGTCAAGGAGGAACATCAGCGAGTGCGGGATCTCGGAATCCTCGTGGACGCCGATGAGGAGGGCTACCTGTTGCAGCTCTTCACCAAGCCGCTGCAGGACCGACCCACTCTCTTTTTCGAGATTATCTGCCGCCGCGGGAGCCAATCCTTCGGCAAGGGCAACTTCAAGGCGCTGTTCGAGGCGCTCGAAGCTGAGCAAGCGCGCCGCGGCAACACGTGATTTTGGTGAAGGCGACTACTCTCTGTCGGGATGTCTGACACCGACCCACGCGACGACAGCGACGCTCAACCGGAACATGATCCGTTCGAAGGGCTTGCGGCCGACGACTTGGATTTGGAGATTGACCTTCCAGATTTGAACGACGCAGGCAGTGCCCCGCCTGAGTCCCCTGCACAGTTTCCGAACCCGGTTGGGGAATCGACTGCAACGACGGATTCGACCGACCGCGAGATCTCCGCGCCAGCGACAACGACACCAGTCCGCGATGAACCTCCGAGGGATGGACCGTCGACAGGCGGAAAGCGCAAGCTCCTGCTCGCAGGAGTTGGGGCGCTGCTGGTGGTTGTCCTGCCGCTTGGGTGGCTCGGTTGGTCATTCATGCAAGACCGAACTGAGCTCGATGAAATCGACTCGGGGCTGCGATCGGCGCGAGATGCCGCGGAGAAGACGACGGAAGCCGCTCAAGACGGTCCAGAGCGTCAGCAGGCAGAGGCACTTGCGGCCCGAATCGGTGCCATCAATTCCGCAGCTTGGTGGGATCGTGTCGTCGTGCGCATCATCGCGGCGGACGAGATCAGTCGTCTCAAGTCGGAAGCTGGCGAACTGACCGACGAACTCACGCGCCGAAGTGCGAACCGTGCATGGTGGCGCGAGCGCATGAGCGCGCTCGACGAGCAACTCGCTGCGGCTGGGCGAACGATCCAGCAGCTCGAGGCTGTCAAGGAAGAACTTGCCACGCCCGCTTTGCCGCACAGCAATGACGGCGGTGTCGGGCAAGATGCCATCGCGGCAACCCAGAGCAAGATCGATGCGGCACTTGCTGAATTGGTTCAGATGCAAGCGCAGGCGATCACGACATTCGCGGCAGCATCACAATCAGCGAAGACGGCGGACAGCGTCGAGCGCCTTGCGTCCATCGAGGCAGAGATTGATGCAGCGAAGCCAGTTGATCGCCGCCCTCCTGAAATGGCCCAGGTCAAGCAAGCTGCCACGCGCGCGGTTGCAGCCGCGCGCGAAGTCCTTCAGCGGCGCGATGCGATCCTGAACGACCTGACAGCCGTTCAGGAAAGCGCGACTGCGCTCGACCGAGAGACTGCGGACAGCGCGACTGCGCAGGCACTGGCTGATCGAATCGCGTCAATCACCTTTGATCAATCGGACTCGCGTTTCAAAGGGTGCATCGAACTGAAGGCGGCGGCTCAAGCTGCCGTCGACCAAGCGCTCGCGGATCTCGCCTCGAGGGATGCCGCACTCGCGTGGGTTCAGGATTGGATGCAGCGAATCAACGAGACGACCGATCTCGAAGGGCTCCTGGTGGCGCTGCAGCCTCTCGCCAACGAAGCGCCGCCATCGTCCGAACTGGAGACCGTTCGAAATGCATTGATGGACCTCGAAGCGCGAGTCAAGAGCCGCACGGCGGAACTCATCGCCGCCAAGGCTGAGCAGGAGGCGTCCATGGCGCGCGCAGTCGCATGCGCCGCGCGCCTCGATGCCTTTGCAACGGCTCTTGAAGGGGGCGACTTCAGCACAGCGGCATCGGAGTTGGACCTCGCGATCCCAGAAACCGAGGAGCAGAGAGCGGAGGTGGATGTGCTGAAGGCAGCATTTGCCTCACTTCTCGAGGAGTGGCTGTCGAAGCTTCCTGCGGAGGCCGACGAGGCACGCACCGCGGCCGATCAACTGCGAGCGTGCCTTGCCAACGACGCGGTGGCTCGGGTGGCGCCTGGATTTGCGGGGCGGGCGGCTGAGGCGTGGCCGCGTGTGATCGCTGCCGAAAACAAGTCGTTGTATCAGGAGGTTCGAAGCTTGCGTTCAGCCCCCGCAGGCACTTTCGAACCCATTGCAGCCTGGTACCTCGACGCCACGAGAACTCGCAGTGAAACTCTGCCGATGCGCGCGGCCGTGGAAGCAGCGCTCGAAGCCCTGAAGCAGCCGGCGGTAACGCTGCAAGTCGAAGGCATCGAGTGGAGCAGCATCCCATGCACCTGGTCTCGACCGCAAACGGATGTCACCGTTGCAATCGGCGACGAAGTCCAGTCATTCAGACTCGGTCCGGTTGTGCCACAGAGCACATCGCTCCTGACCACCGCTGTCCCCTTTGAGCGGCGATTCACGCTGCCGCGAGATACCACGATCATGCTTTCGGTCCGCGGCAACTTTGGCTGCGACGACGCTGCGTCTCGCTTCCGCGGATCGGGCGAGCTGACAATCGACGACCTTCGCGCAGGCGGCCGCTTCGCGCTGCCGTTTTCCAACGGCGGTCCGAAAGGCGGCAGTGATGATGCCGCGAGTCCGCACAAGCTGATCTTCGTTGCATTCCCCGACGAGTCCGTTCGCAAGGCTCTTCAGTTGCCCGAGTGGACTTCAGACTGCAGTGCGGCGGAGCAACCAGTCCCCGCCGATCCAACTGGCGGCGCTTGACGCTTCACACGATTGCCCAAGTTGGCCGCGGGCTTTCAACCAGCAAGTCACCGATTTCCACCCGCCAAGCGTGCAGCGTGAAGCAGCCAGCGGACCACTTGGGATTGAGGGGCGCCCCGCGGTACAGCGCATCGCCTGCCAGCGGATGCCCAGTGAACGCCATCCCTGCTCGAATCTGGTGTCTTCGGCCAGGACCGTGAATCTCAACCTCGATCAGGTCGAATGCCAACGGCGTGGTCGCAGCATCGATCCCGTTGTCACTGGTTTTCTCCGCGGCACGAACAACACGCCACGAGCACTCCCCAAGTTCGCCCTCGCCGTCGCGGCGAACAGTCGCCTTCGTTGAACCCTTGTGGCGACTGGAAAACACCAGTTCAAATCGCCCCTGCGGTGCAATGCCTGGTCGTACAAGCGCGAGATACACCTTCTTGATGTGCATCGATCCGCGTCCAGACACTGCCTCACGGAGCATGCCGTGCACCGACGCATCTCTCGCAGCGATCATGCATCCGCTCGTGCACTGATCGAGCCGGTGGACGAGTCCCCCATCGGGCAATCGAGCCTGCGCTGCAAACTGCACCGCAATCCAGCGTGACAGCACTTCCCCGCCGCTGCTCGACCGCACTTCCACGCTGTGCCATCCTGCTGGCTTGTGCAGCACCATCCACTCCTTGTTTTCGGCGAGAACGAACGGCGCACTGCTGCTCCCTGACGGTTCGCCAACGGAGAATGTTTCCGCAGTCTGATCCAAGTGTGACGGAGCCTACGCGCTGCATGCTCGTACAATGTCGTCATGGCGTTCTACACCCGACTTGGACAACTGCCACCGAAGCGACACATCCAGTTTCGAAGACCCGACGGCGGCCTCTACAGCGAGGAAGTGTTCGGCACGGAGGGCTTCGTCGGCCCGACATCAACGATCTACCACATTCATCCGCCGACGCAGGTCACGGGCTGGAAGCCCGTCTATCCAGCTCGTGTCGAGTATGTCGAGCGCGAAGTCATGCGAATGCGGCATGTCCGCAGTGCGCTGATGCCGGCCAAAGGTGATCCGATCACTGGGCGGGTGGTGCTGTTCGGCAACGAGGATGTGGAGATGTCGGTGTGCGTTCCCGCCGAGCCAATGGAGTACTGGTACAAGAGCGGCACTGGGGACGAGTGCATCTTCATCCATCATGGCTCGGGGACGGTGTTCACCGCCTTCGGGACGCTGCAGTTCAAGCCGAAGGATTACATCGTCATTCCCAAGGGCACCATTTATCAGATGGTCTTCGACAAGGTGCGCGATGGATCGCCCGATCCGCGCTACCTCATGATGGAGTCCGTCAACGGTTCGCACATCCTCCCGCCGCCGCGCTACCTCTCCAAGCAGACGGCGCAGTTCCTTGAGCATGCGCCCTACTGCGAGCGCGACCTTCGCATTCCGGAACTGCCGCTGACCTATGACGAGCGCGGCTCGTTTGAAGTGCGAATCAAGTCGCGCGGGTTGGTGCACAGTTACAACTACTCCTATCACCCGCTCGATGTGGTCGGATGGGACGGCTGCTACTACCCGTACATCTTCAACATCGATGATTTCAGCCCGATCGTCGGCAAGCACCACCTGCCACCCCCGACGCACCAAACCTTCGAGGGGCACAACTTCGTCATCTGCTCGTTCTGCCCGCGACTGCTCGACTTCCACCCGCAGGCGATCGTCGTGCCGTACAACCACTCGAATCTCGATTCGGATGAGGTGCTCTACTACGTCGAAGGCAACTACAAGGCGCGCCGTGGCATCGAGGCATCATCGCTGACGCTGCATCCGCAAGGCATCCCGCATGGACCGCATCCCGGCACCGTGGAGGCATCGATTGGTGCAACGCGTACGGACGAACTGGCGGTGATGTGCGACACATTCCGCCCGCTCTATCCAACACGGGCTGCACTCGAACTGGACGACAGCAACTACCCGATGAGCTGGGAGCAGCATGGTGCAGAGGCAGCCGCGAAGTCCAACGGCAAGAAGGTCAACACCTGGGACTGACACTGGCGTCGGTGCAACCATGCAGAAGTCCACCATCGTCAAGCTGATCATCGGGAGCGCGGTGACCATTGTCGGCGGCGTCGCGCTCGCCGCGACCATGTCCGTTCCGCAGGGGAAGGTCGCCGACGCGCCGCTGGCAAAGGCGGCGAGCGGACTGCCGATCGAGCGCATCCAGTTCGGTGGCGAGCCGTTCGACCTCGAGGTCGCATCCACCGAACAGGCAATCGCCAAGGGACTTTCCAAGCGCACGGAAATCCCCAAGAACACGGGCATGGTCTTTGTGTTCCCTTCGGGGAACGAGCGTTTCTTCTGGATGATCGACTGCCTTGTGGACATCGACATCGCATATCTGTCTGCAGACGGAACGGTGGTGTCGGTCTACACGATGAAGAAGGAGTCGCCGCGTCAGGAGGGTGAGTCCAATTCCACTTATGAATCGCGGCTGAAGCGATACCACAGTGGACCAGGCGTGCAGTTCGCCATCGAAACGCCCGCGGGCACGAACGACGCGCTCAAGATCAAGCCTGGCGTCAAGATTCCCATCGACCGCAAGCGATTGCTCGGGTACTTGAACCAGAACCGCTCGGTGCCTGCGCCGCGCTGAACGCACCGCGCTTCAGCAGCGCGCCGGCATCACGATCCCGCGGCACTCGCCAAAGCCGATTCGAACGGTGCCTGGGCGTTCGCACCAGGCGCGAATGATCACCTCGTCGCCGTCCTGCAGGAACTTGCGCTCACTGCCATCCGCGAGCGTGATCGGCTGTGTCCCGCGCCATGTGCGCTCAAGCAGGCAGCCGCGCGACGATGCTTCCGGCCCCGACACCGTTCCGCTCGCAAGCAGATCACCCGTGCGCAGGTTGCATCCTCCACTCGTGTGATGCGCGACCATCTGTGCAATGGACCAGTACATGTCCTGGTAGTTGCCAAGGCTGACGCGACCTGCTGGGATCTTCCGTTCGCGCATCGACGCACTGGCGATGAGCAATTCCAGTTTGATGTCGAACAGCACATCGCCGGCCGACTGCAGGTACGGGAGCGGCTGCGGATCGCCCTCGCCGCGTGCCGGCAGCGGTACACGGAAGGGTTCAAGCGCATCCAAGGACACAACCCATCCAGACAGCGTCGATGCAAAGTTCTTCGCAAGGAATGGACCGAGCGGCTGATACTCCCACTTCTGGACATCGCGGGCACTCCAGTCATTGAGAAGCACGAGGCCAAACACATGGTCGAGTGCCGCTGCCACGGGAATGGGAGTCCCGAGCGCATTTCCCTGCCCGATGAGCGCGCCTACTTCAACTTCGTAGTCGAGCAGTTTCGTCGGGCCGAACGATGGTGGTCCATCATCCGTCGTGACCGTCTGTCCGCAGGGGCGAATCACCGCGGTGCCACTGGGCACGATCGAACTCGAACGCCCGTGATAGCCAATCGGCAGGTGCTTCCAGTTGGGCAGCAGCGGTTGGTTCGGTCGGAACATGCTTCCAACATTCGTGGCGTGATGCAGCGATGCATAGAAGTCCGTGTAGTCACCGATCTCGCATGGCAGTTGAACGGTCAATCCCCATTCGGGAAGCAGGATGTTGCCCCGCTTGGGATGGTCGCGGAGTTCGCCGCAGTCCGACGACAGCAGTCGCGTGAACTCCGCACGAGCCGCACGCCAGGCGTTCTTGCCGAGCGCCATGAACGGCGCGAGCGAGTCGCCAGCCAATGCATCCACAATGCTGCGATCGAGACGCGCGAGCAGTCCAGACTCTGCGAGCTGCCGCAGGTCCACCACGAAGTCGCCGATACGGATGCCGATGCGGCGTCCGCGGCCTTCCGCCGCCACCACGCCCAAGGGCAGGTTCTGCAGGGGAAAATCCCCATCTGCGCGCGACGACCCATCCACCCAAGAATCCACGCGGGAGGAACCAACCGACTGCGTCACGCGACGCCCCCGCTCGGAACTGCCCGGATCAACTCCATCGCCACGAGGTCATCCCACGGCTCATCGAAGGAACAGGATCCGAAGGAATGCGCAAGCCGCGACCGCGCATCCATGATCTCCTCATGGGACACGCGAATGCCTTGCCAGGCAATGGCGCGCTCGCTGAACTCGATGTCGTCCATCGATTCCACCGTCAGGAACGCCGTGAGTCCATCGATGTCGATCCGACGCGCCTGTGCCATCGCGGCACCGAGGAACACATTGAGGAAACCGAACTGCTTCGCGCCTGCCGCAGCATTGAAGTGACACAGTGCTCGGTGGAGCCCCGCCGTTGCCTTGAACGGAACGCCTGCGGCCGCCGCTGAAAGGATTCCTCGCGCAAGATCGCCCGCCGCGGGGTGCGCCTGCGGAGTCGTTCCACCCGTTCGGAACTTCACCCCCGCTTCCTCGCCGACGAGCGCAGCGATCACCCCGCGCGGATCGCTGTCGAGCGCCACTTCAAAGTACGGGAACACATCATCGGGCAGCGCGGAGACCAATCGTTCGACAGCGGAAACACTGCCTGCCCGCAACTCCACCGAATCGATGCGCATTGCCGCTTCGCCAGGGCTCGATTGCCGATCGTTGAATGCGGCAATCGCCGCAAGATCGTTCGTGCACTCCGCCGTTCCCGCTGGCGAAAGCACGCAGGTGACCGCCCATGCACCGTCGGTGGAGGGTGGCTCGACGCGCGGCGCAGATCCCTGCGCCAAATCCGAGAGCTGCGCCAACTTGTCCGCTGGCCAGACGAGGCGCCCAAGCATCCACGAACGCGGCGATGCGATCAGTTCGGTGTAATGCCGGACAACCACTGACGGTTCAAGCTGCGCAGGCGGATAAAGACCCGCATAATCGATCACCGAAGACATCAACCCATGAATGCTCTGCATCGGCGCAGCATAAGCGATGCTCGTATCACGACTCCTCAAAGTCGAGGTCGCGTCCGAATGTCTCGGGCAGCAGGAACACAGCCAGCATCGCCAGCGGCACGAGAATCGCACCGACGATCGCAGCTGATTGCCACGGTGCTGCTGCGCCGCCGCCGAGAAGGCGTTCACCAGTGGTCCACAACAACGCGCTTCCCGCCGCCGACCAACGCACGAAGTTCGGCGCACTGGTTGCGGCAGTGGCGCGCAGGTTTGTGCCGAACGATTCAGCAGCAACGGTGACGAACACGGCCCAGTAGCCCGATGCAAATCCGACCGCGCAGGCGCATGCATAGAACGCCGTCAGACTGCCAGATGCCACGGTGAAGTACAGCACAACGGCGAGTGCGGTGAGTCCGTGAAAGATCCACAGCGCACCGCGGCGCGAGCCAATGAGTTGGCTCAGGAGCCCACTCGCGAGATCACCGAGTGCGAGCCCGATGTACGCCCACATGATCGCAGCACCAGGCGTCGGCAGGGCGCTTTCGGGCATACCGAGGCTGCGCCCAATCGCATCGCAATACTTGACGAGAATGCCGATGCAGTACCAAATCGGCACCGCAGCGACGATGATGCACAGGTAGCGCAGCAGGCGTGCAGGCGGATGCAGCAGCGATCTGAACGATCCGCGACCGAGGTTTGGTTTGCGGCGCACCGCCTCGAACATCCCACTTTCAACGACGCCGATTCGAAGTGTCAGGAGCGCGAGCCCCATGCCGCCGCCGATCAGATAGGCGGTACGCCAGTCCACGAGCCGCGTGACGCCGAATGCAGCGACGGCACCAAGCACACCGATCGTTGCAATCAGCGTCGTCGCCACGCCGCGACGCTTCGCGCTGACGAGCTCTGCAACGAGCGTGACGCCTGCGCCAAGTTCCCCCGCGAGGCCAAAGCCGGCGACGAAACGAAGCAACCCGTACTGGTTCACGGCAGACCCAAGCCCGATCGCGTGCAGCGCAGCACCCGCCCCTGCATTCGGCACATCTGCGATGAACGCATTGAGGATGTTCGCGAGCGAATAGGTCAGGATCGAACCAAACAGCACGGACAGCCGTCCCCTTCGGTCGGCAAGAATCCCCCATGCAATGCCACCGACCACCAGACCAGTGACTTGCAGGAAGTTGTCAAGCCACAGACCGACGGGCTTCAGTTGATCCTGTGCAACACCAAGCGACTTGAGACTGTCGACCCGCACGATCGCAAACAGCAAGAGATCAAAGATGTCGACGAAGTACCCAAGCGCTGCCACCACGATTGCCAAGCTTGAAGATCGGACTGGCCGCGCCGTGCGCTCGGCAACCTGCATGGGGGGAAAGGTAGCCTGCCGCCTTCGAGCACCGGCATGGATGTCCTGCTGACCATCGCTTCCATTGTCGTCATTGTCGAAGTCGTTGGAATCTGGCTGGCAGTGGATGCCATCGGACGCGGGCGAACTCCGCAAGGCGCGTTCGCCTGGGCGCTCGCGCTCATCTTCGCGCCTCCGCTGGCGATTCCCCTCTACTTGCTGTTTGGCGCACGCCGACTCGATGGCTATGTCCGTGCTCGGCGGCGCGGTCAGGTTGGGATCGATCGGCTCTCACAGTTCGCCAACGATGCCATGCGGCCCTGGCGCATCGACATGCCGCTCGTCGAACGCGAACACAAGAGTCCCCTGCAAATCGTTGCGGATCGACTGACGACGACTTCGTGGACGCGAGGCAACCAGACGACGCTCCTTGTGGATGCCCATGCGACCTACGCAGCGCTTGAGGCAGCGCTCGCCTCGGCTGTGCACCAGGCATGCGTCCAGTTCTACATCGTCCGCGACGATGCCGTGGGCCAACGGTTGCAGCATGCGATGCTCGCTGCCGCCGCACGCGGAGTCAAGGTGCTGTTTCTTGTCGATGATGTTGGCTCCGTCGCGCTCGCCCACCAGTACATCGAGACGCTTGAACGAGGCGGTGTGCAGTGCGCGCGGTTCTCGCCGCGCCGAATCCTCAATCCGTTCCATCTCAACTTCCGTAATCACCGCAAGGTGGTTGTTGTCGATGGTCACACGGCGCTCGTCGGAGGAACGAACATCGGGAACGAACACTTAGGGCACGATCCAGCCTTTGGTCAGTGGCGCGATACCCATGTGCAGATCGACGGACCTGCAGCGATTGCGGCGCAACTGGCATTCTGTGAGGACTGGAACTGGGCCGCGGGACGCGTGCCTGAACTGCGCTGGGACACGGCCGCGCGCGGGAGCGAGCATGTGTTGATCGTTCCAACCGGCCCCGCTGATGAACTGGAGACATGCGCGCTCCTCTTTCACCAAGCCATTCATCACGCGCGGAGGCGATTCTGGATTGCGACGCCGTACTTCGTGCCGGATGAGGCGATCGTCACGAGCCTGCAACTGGCGCGACTTCGCGGGGTCGATGTGCGCATCCTCATTCCCGAGGATTGCCGCAATGCACTCGTGCAGCGTTCGACTTACTCGTACTACGAGGAGATCCTCGGCGCAGGCATCAGCCTGTACCGCTACCTGCCTGGCTTCCTCCACCACAAGGTCTTCTTGGCGGATGACATGGTCGGCATCGGCACCGCGAACTTCGACAACCGTTCATTCCGCATCAACTTCGAGATCACCGCGCTCGCCGACGGCGGCGGACTCCTGCGAACCGCCGAAGCAATGTTCAACGATGACCTGCGCCAGTCAAGGCAGGCACACCTCGCCGACTGGGCTGCACGCTCCTGGCTGTTCCGTGCGTCGGCGCGGATCAGCCGCCTGATGTCTCCAGTTCAGTAGTCGGCTGCGACTGCAGCGACTGCTTGAGCTGCTTCGCAGCGAATGGGTCAATCACGGCAAGTCGCTGCGTGGTGGCGGCAGCCGCGGCGGAATCACCAGACCATGCCTGCACTCGGGCAAGCGTCCCGAGCGCCTGCGGAGAAGATGGCTCCAGTTCGACTGCCCGCATCGCTGCATCGAGTGCCGCCGCGCGATCGCCGCCGCGGAAGAGGAACCCCGCCTTCCAGATGAACGGCTCTGGATCCTTCGGCGCAGCAAGTTCGGCAGCCTCCCATGTCTTCAGCCCACCCGCGCGGTCGCCTGCGGTCCACTGCGCTGCACCCATCCAGCAGCGAGCCTCCACCAGTCCACTGAGGTTGGCCCACACACGGAAGTCCTCGATCGCCGCACGCGCATCACCCTGCCGCAGATGGCATTTGCCGATGATTTCGTACGCCTCGCCGTCGGTCGCCGATCGAAGCGAGCGCTCTGCATCCTCGATCGCTGCACTGAACGCACCCAGTCGGTAGCGTGCGAATGCCCGCATGCGAAGGGCCACGGCGTTTCCCTTCTCGATCGCCAAGGCACGCGTTGTCGCCTCGATCGCCTCGCTGTAGCGGTGCTGCGCGATCGCTGCATAGGCGATGCACAACTGGGGCATGATGTCATCGGGCGCGCCTTGTGCTTGCTTGGCAAACTTCAGCCGCGCTGCGGACGGGTCGGCGTGCACCTCATTGGCACACGGCAGTGTGTCCATGGTCACCTGCTTCGGCGCACAACCCACGAATCCAACTGCAAGCGCAGCCGTAGGAATCACTGCGACCCCGCGAATCATCGTGAAGCCACACATCAGCAACCGCGTCAGTACCGACATCATGCCTCCTCGCTTGCATGCGGCTTGGAATCGGCATCCGCACCGATATCCCCAAGTTGCCGCCGAAGCCGCAGTGTATTCGCGATCACCGAGAGGTCGCTCAGACCCATCGCCACCGCAGCGATCACTGGGCCATGCATCCCAAGTACGCCAAATGCCGCGAGCGGCACGGCCAGGGTGTTGTAGCTGAACGCGAACCACAGATTCTGCCGAACGGTCCGCATCGTCGCGCGGGAAATCGAAATCAGCATTGCGGCAGCACGCGGATCGGAGCCGACGATCACAGCGCTTGCCGACACCGACGCAAGAGCCGTTCCACCGCCCATCGAAACGCCCACACCTGCCCTCGCCAGCGCCGCCGCATCATTGATCCCATCACCCACCATCATGCAGGCACCACCGTGCTGTTCAGCGACCGCAGCTTTCTGCATTGGTGTCTGCCCACCCATGCAGTCGTCTTCGGCGATGCCGACCGCGTCACCGACGAGCACTGCCGCAGCCTGCCGATCGCCACTGAGCAGCTGGACATGAACGCCCAGCATGCGCAGCTGTTTCACCGCCTCCGCAGAAGTCGGACGAATCGGATCGTGCACCGTGAATCGCGCCCATGTCTCCCCATTCACCTCAAGCCGAGCCGCTGCAGTCCCATCGCGCCGCACCGAGACGCGCTGCCCATCCACGACACCTTCCACGCCATCGCCTGCAATCGCGCGAAACGAACCGACTGGTGCGAGCGACACGCCGCGTTCCCGCGCCAGCTGAACGATGGCGCGCCCGATTGGATGCTCACTCGCCGCTTCCACGGAAGCGGCCATCCGAACGGCATCTGCCTCGCTGCCGCAGACCATGTCAATGGCATCAACGGTTGCTGCTCCGGTTGTCAGGGTTCCCGTCTTGTCAAACAGCACTCGCGTGACCTGCGACGCCTGTTCCACCACACCACTGCTCCGAAGCAGGATCCCCCGCTTGCTTGCCGCGCGTGCTCCGACGGTGATCGCGAGTGGCGTTGCGATCCCAAGCGCACAAGGACACGCGATCACAAGAACGGTCACGGCGACCACGACTCCCGCTGCCAGTCCTACCGCCACCGTCCATGCGATGCCCGCGACCATTGCAACGCCGATCATCAGCGGCACAAACCATGCGCACACACGGTCAGCCAGCCGCTGGATCGGCGCCTTCGTCCGCTGTGCATCGCACACGATCCGCGCGATCTGCGCTGCCGCGGATTCGCTCCCAGCACGGGATGCGCGCACGGTCAATGCACCATCGATCGCCACTCCACCCGCAAGCACGCCATCGCCAGCCCGACGCACCACGGGCAGCGACTCGCCCGTCAGCGTCGACTCATCCACGCTGCTCGACCCTTCGATCACCTCGCCATCCACGGGAATCCGCGCGCCAGGCCTGACCAGCACCACCTCATCCTTGCGAACACTCGATGCAGCCACTTCCTGCGGCGCGCCCCTTGCATCGATGCGAAGCGCACGCTGCGGCAACTCACCAAGCAACGCGGCGAGCGACCCCGTCGCGCGCGCAGTACCACGCGACTCAAGCCAATGACCAAGACTGACAATCGCAATGAGGGCCGTTGTCTCAGCGAAGTAGAGCGGCGCGACCATCTCCTCGCCGGTCCATGCATGGCGAAGGAACACGACGGTGCTCATGGTGAACGAACTGCCGATCCCCAGCGCGATCAGCGTGTCCATGTTGGATGTTCGTACGCACAGCGCCCGCCATGCACTGGCGAAGAATCCGCTGCCAGCTACGCACAGCGCGACCGCGGCGCCGACGAACATGCTCCAGCCGCTCCACGATTCATGCCCCGCCAACAGGTGCAGCGTTTCCAGCGGAAGCCACAACGCACCCGAGACGAACGCGCGATTCTTCCATCGGCGCTCGCGCTGCAACTGTGCCTGAACGGTTGCTGCTTGTTCCTGCAGCAACTGCTGCAGCGGATCGTCGTCGGCAGCGATCGACCACTCGGCTTCGTAGCCAAGCGCACGAACGACATTCGCCGCTTCTCGCGCCGCCGCCGCGTGCGCTTGTACCAACGCTGAACCGGATGCGAAGTCAACCACAGCCCGCGAAACACCGTCCAAGCGCCGCAGTCGTTCCTCGATGGTCCGAGCGCATCCGCCGCAGTGCATTCCGCCAATCAAGAGCACTCGATCGCCGTTGGCGACAGACATGTTGACAAGGTAGGCAATGCCCCCGTTGCGGGCATGGTGTTCGCGGCTACACTTCGACACCGTTGCGGGCGTAGCTCAGTTGGTAGAGCGTCAGCTTCCCAAGCTGAATGTCGAGGGTTCGAGTCCCTTTGCCCGCTTTGATCCTTATCGCCGAGACGCAAGGAAGCCGACGGCGACCGCGTTGACCTGCGGCACGAGGCGGTCAACCACGGGTCACGACTATCGTGCGCCGCTCGAGATATGCCGATCTCCATGCCGCCCATCATCGCGCAGTCCATGCTCGTCGACGCCCTCGCGATCCCAGCATTCGCCTATGTTGCCCTGGTCGGCGTTGCGGCGATCCGTGATCGCTCGAACCCGAGGCTTACCTATGGCATTTCTCTGCTCGTCGCCGCGGGGGCGGGGCTGGTGGCCTCGCTTGGAATCGACGTCGAGATCCCGATCACGGTCTCGCGCGCGGCCGACGCCGCCAGCGAAGTGGTCGAAATTCCCGTGCTGCGGACGCTGGCGGAGATCGCTGCAGCATCCGCGATCGGTGCGCTGCTCAGTCGGCTGGTCGACACCGCGCTGGTCGCCGCGGGGCGCGAGCCCATGCTGCGCGTACAGCACACGGCCATCTTGCTCGGGGCCATCCTCATCGGGGTCGTCGTCATCTACGAAGTGCACTTCGCCGAGACGCTGCCCGTCAAGACGCTCGTGCTGTCCGTTGGCGGCGCATCCGTGTTTATTCTGGGACTGGGGCTGCAGTCGACGCTCGGAAATGTGTTCGCGGGCTACGCGCTCCAGACATCGCGCGTCCTGCGCAAGGGCGACATCGTCCAAATGGGGCACCGCGGTCCAGTCGGTACGGTCTGGGACAGCACGATCGTCACTACCCGCATCCTCATGCGCGACGGTGAGCTGCTGGTGCTGCCCAACAGCGCCGTGCTGCAGAAGGACTTCCTGAACCTGGACCAGCCCCATCGACGGCTGCGGCAGTCGATCCAGGTCGGCATCAGCTACGACGCGCCGCCGGCGGTGGTCAAGGATGTGGCGCTCGCCGTGCTCCACGCCGAGCCGCTCGTTCTCAAGGAGCCGAACCCGAGCGTGTGGGTCGCAAACTTTGCGGACTCGTCGGTGACATACGACCTCCGATTCTGGATTGAGAGCTACCGCGACCGCGATGAAGCCAACGACCGCGTGCGCACCCGCCTTTGGTACGCGCTGCGCGACGCCGGCCTGGAAATTCCAGTCCCGATCCGCACCCTTCGGATGACGGACGCGTCCGAACTGCGGGCCCGAGACGAGGCAGCCGCGGGACAGTTGGCTTCGGCGATCGAGACGCTGCGCGTATGCCCCCTCTTCGACGAAGGTTCGATCTCGGGCGAGGAGCGCCGCGAGATTGCACGCGCTGCCATGGAGACGCGGTGGGAGGCTGGGACCGCGATCGTCCGTCGCGGCGAGCAGTCGGACGCCATGTATGTGATCGCATCGGGCAGCTGCGAAGTGCGCCGCCCCGACGGAGGCACCGTGCCACTCGGTATTGGCGGACACTTCGGCGAGATCGCCCTGCTCCTCCGCCAGGAGCGGACCGCGGACGTCGTCGCGGGAGTGGGCGGCGCCTCGGTGCTGCGGCTGCCGCGCGCCAGCGTTGCCCCCGTGCTGTCACGCCGTGCGGAGTTCCGTGAGCGCCTCGGCACCGTCGCCACGCAGCGCCGCGACGAGACGATGGGCGATTTCGCGCCGACGACCGTCCCCCAACGCCGCATGGGCGTGCTGACCGAGCTCCTGCACCTGCTGCGACCCTTCTGACGCCTTCGAGCGCGGGTTAGACTTCCAATGGTTCCTGAACTCAGTTCCCAAGCTGAATATCGAGGCGCCGCGCACACACTGGAGCGATGCATGAAACGACTCTCTGCGACTCTTCTGGTAGCTGCCGCCCTCGTTGGCTGTTCGGCGAATCGCGCCACCAACACTGCTGCGCTTCCCGAGTCGTCACGGTATTGCTGCCGTGAATACGCAAAGGCTGCGGACGCGGCGTCGGATGCGGCTGTCGATTTGGCGGATACGGCTAAGACGGAACACAGCGAAAACGCCGAGGCATGCGCCGCAGCAGCAGACGCCGCCTTCATGGCGGAGCAAGCATCCTCTGCCGCATACCACATCGCCGACGAGGACCAAGCCGATGGAAGCAACGCCCGCGATGCGCTGGTGGTTGCACTCGCGCGTTCAGAGAGCGCCTGGGCCGCGGCTCGGAAGGCATTTGCAGCGCCTCCCAGGGACCCCAAACTGGCAGCGGCCTACGCAGATGCCTTGGCCAAGGCTCGGATTGCGTGGGAGGCGGCGCAGCGAGCGATGCCAGAGTGCGATCTGGACTGAGTCGCTGCGCTATCCCGCTGCGCTACCCCTTCGTGGACGCCATGTCGCTGCGCATCCACCCAGCGAACGCTCCACTTTCGCGGCACTTGGTCAGCGCGCGTGGCGTGTCATCGCCAAGATCTCGCTCGTACACGATGCCGTCAGCGCCCACCATGAATGTCATGATTCCGCTGACTCCGTACTGATCGGGCCACGCGATCACCGTTCCAGATTCGCCGCCCGATCCCGCGGGCAATACGGCAAACCGATACCCGTGGAACGGCACCACGCTCTTCGAATCTCCACTGGTGCAGTCGGCGTCGGCGAGTGCCACACCGATCGGGGCAGGCGGTTCGACCGCGGTGGTCGGCCAGTACAGCCCGTCCTTCCGACCAACGCTGCTCTTGATGCGTGTGGCGAACACCTTGGCACCGCCACCTTGCGACATGCTGTCGGAGTACGCGCGCTGCGCCACCGCGATCGCCTTCATCGCATCGATCGTGTCGAGTTCATTGCGACCGAGCCGCCGTCGTCGAAACTCCTCGATGCCCGCACTGGTGTCCCAAGACCACCGCCCGTCACGCTCGCGGAGTGGAACGGCGAAGGCGAATCGATCGGGATCATCCGCCGCACCGACGACAACGATCGCACCATTCCCAACGCGGTCGATTCGGTACCCCTGTTCAAGCCTCGACAGGAATGCCGCACGCATCCGCGGCGCTTCATCGGGCGACTGTCGCAGTTCACTCCACCTCGGGCCGAACAACACAGCCGCAACACGCGGATCAGGATTCTGCAAGACTCCCTTCAGCGCCGCAACGGCAGCATCGGGCGTCGCAAAGTCGGCCGGCGCCGATGTGCTCTGTGGAGTGTTGCACGCAGCGAGCGTGACCGCTGCGGCGAGCGCGACGATGAAACGAATTGGCACGAGGGTCTCCCTTCGTATGACTGTGTGAATCATCGCCGACCTCCTCCGCCGCCGCCAGCATTGCCGCCCGATCGTTGGCTACTCGATGCGCCGCGTTGGCTCGACGCCGTCGATCGGCGATCACCAGAGAACGCCGAGGCATCGCCGCCAGCTCCGCCAGCACCCCACGATGGTCCGTAGCCGCCTGGGCCATTCACTCGCCCCGCGCCGCCAGGGCCGCCCACTTGTCCAGCGCCGCCGGGACCGCCAACTTGTCCTACTCCCGCTGGTCCACCGACGCCGCCAACGCGTCCGTACCCAGGAATGCCAGCTGCCGACGGCATACGCGGCGAACCGACACCACCCGCTCCACCGACGCCACCGACGCCGCCCGCGCCCCCAGGTCCGCCCACCGAGTTCGGACGGTAGGGACTTCCCACATCTCCGACGCCTCGGAAAGCGGATCCCGCCGCGCCTGGCGTGGCGGCCGAAGCGGTCGCCGCGTTCTGCCGTCGCTGCGTCTGATTCCACTCGTCGTGCAAGGTGTTGACACCCGCGACTCCAACATGATCCCACGCGGGGTTGTAGACCGCATTACCCCAAGCGCAGTACCCGCGGTTCCAGTCGCAGTTGATGGTGGTGAAGCCTGGTCCGACATACACGCCCCCTGCATACCCCCAGTAGCCCGCTGGATACCCCGCCAC